>CAMEDC010000008.1 GCA_945913255.1 uncultured Lachnospiraceae bacterium | reverse complement strand
ACACTTGCGCGGGCTTATAAGAAGATTTCCGTCTATCAAATCAATAAAAAAAAGAGCGAGAGGTGCTTTCTTATGGCAGAACAATACCCTTATCATATCCGCGATGTCCACATCAGCGACCCCTTTATCCTCGCCGATGAAAACACAAAGCTTTATTACACCTATGTGCAATTCGTTGATCCGGAGCGCTTTCCCCGGCTTGTATCGGAGGAGGCATGTTTTTATGTACTGAAAAGCCCTGACCTGATTCACTGGAGTGAACCTGCAATCTGTTTCCGCAAGGGTGATTTTTGGGCAGACCTGGACTATTGGGCACCGGAGGTACATATCTGGAAAGGACGCTATTATCTGATTTCCTCCTTCCGCGCTCCCGGAACCTACAGGCGCTGTCAATGTCTGGTTGCAGATCATCCGGAAGGTCCCTTTACACCGTTGGGGGAACCCCTGACTCCCGAAGGCTGGCACTGCCTTGACGGCACTCTTTTTGAAGACGAAGACGGCAAACCCTGGCTGGTGTTCTGCCACGAATGGCTGCAGGTCGGAGACGGTCAGATATGCACCGTTCCACTGAGCGATGACTTAAGCCATGCCATCGGTGACCCCACGATTCTGTTCCGCGCCTCAGAAGCACCATGGCGCAGAAAAATCATCGAAAAGAACGGGCAGGGTTATGTGACGGATGGTCCTTTTCTCCACCGTATGCCGGACGGCACTCTGATTATGCTCTGGTCAAATTTTGAAGACAATGGCGGCTATTGCATCGGATACGCACGCTCCCAGTCCGGGACGCTCTTCGGACCATGGATTCAGAATCCGGACCCTTTATATGCTCTGGACGGCGGACATGCCATGCTGTTTTACACATTTGACGGTCAGCTGATGATGTCCTGTCACTGCCCGAACGACCATCCAAAAAAGCGTATCCTGCTCTTCCAAATGGAAGAAAAACAGAACACGCTTCATATCATCAACGAAGTTACCGGAAACTGGTATCATACCGTAGGCGGTCTTGCCACCGGCTTTGCTTATAAAACACCTTGTATTGAGGAACCCTCTTTCACTCGAATCACTCAGTAGCTTCTGCTGTTTTCCATGGTCCGTTGCGATAAAAGAGAACGGAAAGTAACATTCCAAGTATCCATCCGATGGGCCAGGAATACCAGATACCTGTTGCACCGAAGGGAACAGATAGCAGAAAGGCAAGCACCACTCGCAATACCAAATCCGTAAACGTGGAAACCATAAATCTTCCCATCAGACCGGATCCTCTCAAAATACCGTCTGCCACCAGCTTGATGGAAATCACAAAATAAAAAGGAGAAACAATTCTCAAAAACTTCACTCCGGTTTCAATGGCAGTTCCCGCCATGTCCTCCATAAACAGATAGACCAGATAGCGCCCCGCTGTCAAATACAACAGCACAAAAGGCACACAAAGCATCCAGACAATTTTCCAGCCTGCCCGGAACCCCTGCTTTACACGGTACAGCTTTTTTGCGCCGATATTCTGGGAAGTAAAATTGGAAATTCCGTTACCCAGCGTTGTCATGGAGGTAATGACCAGATTATTCAACTTCACGGCAGCAGAATATCCTGCCATAACACTGGGGCCAAAACCATTGATTACACTCTGCAGGATAATATTTCCCACGGAGACGAAGCTCTGCTGCAAAATACTGGGAATGGCAATCACTGCAATCTTGCCCAGCAGATTCCAGGAAAAAATGGCTGCCTTCTGCTCCAGATGCATCCCCGCCAGACGCTTTAACACAAAAACAATCGCAAGCACACAACTGATTCCCTGACAGAGGAAGGTTGCCCATGCAACACCTGCTACACCCATTCCGAATCCCTTTACAAACAGAATGTCCACCGCAATATTGGACAGGGATGAAATAGCCAGGAAAATAAACGGCGTCCTGGAATCTCCCAGCGCCGAAAAAATACCGGTACACACATTATAAAAGAACAGAAACGGCAATCCCCAGACATAAATATCCAGATAAAGCATGGAGTCTGCAAAAACTTCTTCCGGCGTATGAATGAGCTGAAGAAGCGTACCACTGCAGATCATTCCGAAGATCATCAGCACTCCTGCCAGCACTCCCGTTGCAATCAGAGAGGTATATACTGCCGTCTTCATCTCTCCGTACTCCTTCGTGCCAAACAGACGGGACACGATAACGGAACAGCCTATGTTGCAGCCAAAGGCAAACGCAATGAAAATCAGAGTAATCTCATAGCTGTTTCCTACTGCAGCCAGTGCATTCTCACCCACAAACTTTCCCACCACAAAGCTGTCGGCAATATTATACAGCTGTTGAAAAATTACACTTCCGAAAAGCGGAAGACAAAATCTCCACAAGACCTTCTGCGGGTCGCCTACAGTCAAATCCTTATTCATACATGCCTCCTTGGCTTCCTTGTTTTCCGAAGGTATTATACTCTTTTCGTGTCGACCGTGCAAGCCGGACTTCCCGCAGCTTTCCTGTATTCAAAACTGAATCGGCGTCACCTCCGGTGTCAGCGGTTCCATTCTGTATTCCGGGAAGCTGTCAATCAGTTCCTGCAGACAGAGCGTCGTATTATAGACAATATCATGTGCCAGCATAACTACTTTACGTCGTCCCAAAGTGCTTTCTCTGGCATTTTCAATCAGCTTTTCCGGGCTTGTTTTCGACATGGCATCCTCCAGGCTTCCGTTCCAGTCAAAATAAATATAGCCCTTGTCCGTCATCTCTGTAATAATCTCCTCATATACCTCCTCATTATATGCATTGATGCTTCCTCCGGGGAAACGGAACAGCTGCACCTCCACACCCGTCACTTCATAGACGGCATCCCATGCCTCCTTCTATCAGGCAGGACGGCATGGAAGTCTCCCGGATTACGTAAAGTTCTTCACTTTCCCGCAGTTCTCTGTCCTGCGCTCCGCTTTTTTCTATCATTCCCCTATGTATCAGCTGAGCCAGGCGTCTGCTGACCCTCTACCCTGCATTCATACGCTTCCTCGCGGTAAACAAAGAAAAAATAACTCCCTGCCGCACTGATTGCTACCACCAGCAGCATTGCTACTGCCACAATAATCATTCTTCTGATTTTCCACATATCAAACGCTCCTTCGCAACTGTTATCCACAGCATACAAAGGAGCGTCATCAAATTATCATCCTTTCGGCATACAATTTTCATCTTTTTTCCATAAAAATTGCATCATTCGTTCCGTCATATAATACATAACTGTGTAGCCGACCGCAATCACCGGGAAATCTTTAAAAACAGTTCATTGATGCCCTCGTAAAATCCGATGGTTACTATGGTATTGCCGTCTTCCATGCCGCCGAAAACATATTTTTTAAAATAAGGTGTTGTCTCCGAAAGCGGATTTACATCCGCACACTCCTCCGGTTCCCCCAGCCCCATATATTCAGCCCAGATTTGAATCATGGAATCCGCATCCACATCCTCCCAGTTCGTGATATCCGTTCTGGCATAAAATTCGTAGATTTTTCCCGTGTCGGCATCCACATAAGCGTCCAGCAGCCGGTTTTCACGGTTGGCATTCTGTTTTCCCGTATTCAGACTGATTTTCCAGACCAGTACATTGTTTCTCGGCTCCGGCACATCGATGGCAGAGTACTGTACTGCACTGTAAGATCTCTCCGCCAGTGTCTTGATAGACTCAGGCAGCACACCAAGTTCCTTCAGCTCTTCCACTCCCTGATTGCAGAGTTCGATTCCCTTTTTGGAAGACACCTCCTGCCCGGCAGAATCCTTGCGGTTAATTACCATGGCATAAGTTCCCGTCAGTTCCTGGTAGTCCAGATTCCCGCTGTCCATCCGGGTCATGGCATTTTGCTCGCTCTCCGGCAGGATCTGATTGTTGAGACATTTAGACAGAATAAACAGCTTTTCATTTCCGCTCAGAGAATAACGATACCCTTCCGTATCCGTCTCCACCTCTTTCGTATTTATCTTGTCCAGCACATCCTTATCCCTGTATTCAGCCAGCGTTTCCGGTCCCCAGACAGCAAAAAATACGATGACTGCCGCAAGGGGCAAAAGCAGCAGACTAATTCTCTTCCTTCTCATGCGGCACCTCCTTTTTCTTGTCCGGCAGGCAGAAACGGATACAGGTTCCTTCACCTAATGTACTCTCCATTTTCAGCTCGCTGTTATGAAGCCTCAAAATTTCCACACAGAGTGCCAGGCCGAGTCCGGCACCGTTTTTGCTGCGGGAGCGGGATTTATCCACCATATAAAAAGCTTCCGTTACCTTTTTCAGTTCTTCTGCCGGAATTCCTACGCCATAGTCTTTCACTTGAAACTCATAACCATCCTGCAGTTTTCTTCCCGTGAGTTCCACCACACCGCCTTCAGAAGATGCTTTAAACGCATTGTCCACCAGATTCAACAGTACGGATTTAATCAGGTTACCCTCCGCATAAACGGTTCCTTCGTCGTACGAAACAATCAATTCCTGCTCTGTGTTTCCTGCAAACATATCCTGCAGATAACGGAATAATTGCTCCGCTGCCACAGGCTGAGGTTCAATCTGCTCCCTCTTGGTGACAATAATATCCAGCAGACGAAGGGACATATTCTCCAGCCTTTTTCCCTCGGTATAAATATAATTGGCAGAAAGAAAATGCTTCTCTTCATCCAGCTTCCGGGACCGGAGCAAATCCGCATAGCCGATAATGGCAGTCAGCGGCGTCTTCAATTCGTGAGCGAACGCTGCAATAAAATCCTCCCTCGCACGAACCTCTTCCTTCAATTCCCCAATCGTGCCTTCCAGCACATTTGCCATACTGTTGAAATCCGAAGTCAACTGACCCAGTTCATCGGAACTGACTCTCTTTGCCCGGTGGCTGTAATCTCCCTCCGCCATCTTTCTGGTCGCACTGGTCAGGATACGAATGGGCTTTGTCAGCCATGTACAGATGAAAAACATCACGACCAAGCTCAGCGCCAGCATCGCCAGCGTTACTTTACGATAAACGGAAAATCCCATGGCACGTTCCTCAAAAACCTCCGTCACGTCTTCCATGGTTTCCAGATAAAGGTTTCTGTTCAGGGCATTTACCACAATTCCCGTGCGGATATAGTAGTGATTATCCTTCTGAATAATCTGCCAGGTTCTGGTGCCTTCCGTAATGCTTTCCAAAAGAGAAGTGTCCTCTACAAACCCATCACTTACATACAGGCTTTTTTTCTCTTCACTGGACAGGCGCAGCAGACGGCCCGTACCCTGACCCCCGCTCTCCAGTCTTGCGCCAATCTGTTCCAGGGCACTGTCCTGCAGTACATCATACTTTGCAGGTACATTCAGCGCCGCGGTCTCGAAGGCAAACTGCAAAATGCTGTTGTCATCCAGTGCCTGGTTTACCTCCCGTTCCAGCGCCGTCTCAAAAACGAAATTCACAAATAAATAACCGCTTAATCCAAAGGCTGCAGCCATAATGATAATCGTCCACAGCAGGATTTTATACAAAAATTTCATGATCTTCCTCCCGCAGGACTAAATTTCCAATCGATAACCGACTTTGTATACCGCTACGAGGTTATCCTCCCAGCCCATCTTCCGGCGCAGTCTCTGTACATGAAGGTCAAGGGTACGGCTGTCCGCCAGATACTCATCTCCCCACACTTTTTCATATAAGCTTTCCCTGAACAGAGCAATATTTTTATTGCGGATAAAAAGCACCAGAAGCCCATACTCCTTGTTGGTCAGTACAACGGGCCTGCCACCCTTCGTCACCTTTCTTGCCTCCACATCCACCCGGACATCTCCGACAGTCAGCACAGTCTCTGTCTTATTATAACGACGAAGTACAACCTCCACTCTCGCCACCAGTTCCACAACGTCAAAGGGCTTTACCAGATAATCCTCTGCCCCAAGCTTCAATCCCTTTACCCTGTCCTTTACCTCATGTTTTGCCGTAATAAAAATCACAGGTATCTTCAGGGGACGTATGTATTCCATAATATCATAGCCATCCGCCCCCGGAAGCATGATATCCAGCAAAATCAGATCAAACTGTTCCGATTCAATCAAGTCAATGGCCTTCAGTCCGTCCTGAACGGATTTGCACTCATAGCCTGCTGCCGTTAGATTGATATCAATCAGATCACAAATCGGTTTTTCATCATCCACAATCAATATCTTAATCATTCTTCTTTTGTCCACCCCCAATATTCCCTGATGATTTCCACCAGTCCTCCCACCGTATCTTCTTCCGTACAATGATGATACCGCTTGAATTCCCTGTCTTCCTCAAAACCATCCGTTCTCTGATAATAGATGGAACACTTGGTATCCACAAGAAGCTCATCCGCCGGTCCCGCATAGCTGTATCTTGCCAATACTACCAGATCTTTCATGCCGTCTCCGTCCATATCACGGCAGGTCATTCCCTTCAGGGCATAGAGATTATCGTAATCTCCCATGGGCTGAAAGCTCCAGACAATGTATCCCTGTTCATTCACCAGATAAATCATAAACACATCATAGTTTGCAATGCGGATACTGCCCGGTATCACCTGCAACAGTCCCTGCTTTTCAAAATTTCTGTAATAACACTGCTCTTCCACCACGGTAAAACCGTTATCCAGCAGTTCTTCCAGGGTAGATGCCGTATACAGAGCTTCCGTGGAATTTCCGTCTCTCACATAGGAAATAATAAACTCCGCACTTTTGTTCATACTGAAACGGTTTATCTTATCCGAAATCCGCCAGTCCCGGTAAAAGCTTTTCTCTCCCTGAAACAGAACATCTCCCACCTTATAGGGCTTTCCCACATATGATCCCGTGTCATTTTTGCAATTTGTAATCAATACAATATCTGTCAGCCCGTCTCCGTTCAAATCCTGAAATGCCACAGAAGCAATATCCCGTGTAGGTTGCTTTAACTGCCCTCTATATTTGTTGTTTGTTTCGAGCTGATTGGTTTTAAATAAAACATTGCCTCGCTCATCCAGAATTAACAGAGCCAACCGGCTGTATTTCTCATCCATGATGGGCAGGAACGTAACCTCCTTCTCTCCAAAGGATTCCAGAACTACCGGAAAGCTTTGATTTTCAATTGCCCTATATCCGTTTTTCTCGACATCTGCTCTTTTCTCAATGGCCTCAAAGCTGTCCTGATAAGCCTGGTACTGTAGTATCAGTGTCTCTGCATCTGAAATCTCACCCGCCTGTACCGGCAGCAGAGACACGGCCCAAATGCATACCGACAGCAAGACCGCTATCCATTTTTTACTCACCGACAGCCTCCTCCTTTAAAACGCTCCACTGAAAAACTGGCTTCACATTTATCATGTAAAGCCAGTATAACTCACAATTGCATCATTCTTGCAATCTGGTACAACGGTTTTCCTTAACCGAACCATTGCCCTGTCATTATTCCTCAAAATACTTCAGGATCACCGCACAGGTCTTCGGCAGTTCCACACGGATTTTTCCGCCGATTACTTCGTAATCCTGGCCTTCCAGGGCATAACCGCTCTCATCTGTGCGAAAAACAGTCTTCATTCTCCCATGTTTCGGTGTCCCCAAATCCCAGACGAACAATTGTTTCTCAATGGCATGGTCATTGTTGTTTACCAGAATCAGACTCTGCCCTTTCCGGTGGAATCTGCCATATGCCAGGAAATTGTAATCACTGTCCACATATTTTAAGGATCCGTTCCTCAATTCATCATGCTCCCTGCGCAGATGTATGATATCCTTATGAAATTGTATCATCTGCCTGTCTTCTTTTCCCCAGGGATAGGTACGTCTGTTGTCCGGATCCGTAAAGCCGCAAAGTCCTGCTTCATCGCCATAGTAGATGGTAGGTGCCCCTACCCAGGTCATCTGCATCACAACAGCTTCCCGGAAAACTGCCTTATTGATACCCTGCTCAGCCGCCTGAGGTCCAAGCGTTCCCGTCCTGCCAACCTTATGATTGGTACGGGTCAGAAATCTCGAATGGTCATGGTTGGACAGTTCGTTCATGGCAACCTGCCAGCTCGGCATGGGAAAACTGGCTGAATGGTGACGCATGGCTCCCCAAAAGCTCTCTGCATTTCCCAAAAGGTCTTCCCTGTAATCGTCACTGTGCTTCTCCATACCCGTCAGGAACCAGGTAATGGGCTCCATAAAGGCATCATAATTCATCACCGTATCCCACTCGTTTCCCTGCAGCCAGTCCCTTGTATTACCATAATGTTCGGCAAGGATAATGGCATTGGGATTCGCATCCTTAACGGCTTTTCTGAACTCCTGCCAGAAATGATGGTTGAAATCCTGGCTGTGTCCCAGGTCTGCTGCCACATCCAGCCTCCACCCATCTGCATTATAGGGCGGGGATACCCATTTTCTTCCAATCCGAAGCACATAGTCAAATAGTTCCCGGGAACCCTCATAATTCAACTTCGGCAGTGTATCATGTCCCCACCATCCATCGTAGGAATTGTTATAAGGCCATCCATTTTGATTATGAAAATCGAAATAACTCCTGTAGGGACTGTCTTCGCTGACATATGCCCCCTTCTCAAACCCTTCTGCATTTTCATAAATACGTTCTCTGTCCAGCCACTTGTTAAAGGAACCGCAGTGATTAAATACACCGTCTATAATCACATGCATACCGCGCCTGTGCGCTTCCTCTACCAATTGAATAAATAACCGGTTACTGGCTTCCAGATTTGCATAATTGGTAACTCTGTTGATATATTTTGTCGCCAGACGATTTTCCTTCTGTCCCTGAGGCAGAAGTTCACCGCCATCTTCCACAATTTTTCCAATATGCGGGTCTATATAGTCATAATCCTGAATATCATACTTATGGTTAGACGGAGAAACAAACAGGGGATTAAAATAAATTACCTCAACACCCAGATCCTGCAGATAATCCATTTTATCCAGCACACCCTGCAGATCGCCGCCATAAAATTCACGCACATCCATCTGCGCCGGATTACGGCCCCAGTCCTCCACCTTCTGGACCGGCTCACCAATGTAACAATACTCATTGGTCTGTACATCATTGGAGGGGTCACCGTTACAAAAACGATCTACATAAATCTGGTACATAACAGCACCTTTTGCCCACCCAGGTGTCTGAAAACCGGGAATCACCACAAAGTCGTAATACGGATTGACCTCATGAACCACTCCTCTCGTATCATAAAAGCATTTCAGCCTTCCTGTCTGTATTTCAAAATGGTAGGTAATCTTCCGGTTATCCAGAGAAAGCTTCAATGCATAAAAATCGAAATGCTTATCCGATTCCACTTTCGTCATAATATAATTTGTATCTTCCAATACCAGGCTTACACGGTCAATATTATTTTTAGCCGTACGGAAACGAATCGTTAACTCATCATAGCTTTTCGGTTCCGCAGGCGAAACATATTCCGCTGTTGTATCCGTAAACAATGCCCTTCTGTTAAATACAGGGCGCATATTGGAAATATACTGTTGATTATTCTCCAGATTTTTTATTTTCTCCAAATCAAGTCTGTTTTCCACGTTATTTTCTCCCGACTGTCCGGTCTACAGTACCGTACCTTCTTAATTGTACTGAAAAATCACCGGCAATTCAATATATATATTACGCAAATCTGCCTTGAAGAATGTACTGCAGCTTCGACAAACGCACAGTAAAAAGGACAGCCATGGGGTGACTGTCCTTTTTAGAGAAGGTATTTCTTTCTTATGGGGTATAGCAAAAAACTATATAATGTATTGGGGGGGGTTACGAGTATTATAATAGCATCCCTAACTATTTTTGACTATTCCCAAAATTCACAAATATTACAAATACGCACTCCATTTTTTGTCTATTTTTTACAAATGCGTCTTGTAAAAATCTACCAACAGAATCAGAAAGCGGTTGTGCAACTCCACGGCTGCTTCTAACCTTCTGCCACAAACAATGCCTCAAATTCTTCTCTTCCGATTTTTTCCTTTTCCAGAAGAAGCTTTGCACAGTCGTGCAATACCTTTTCGTGCTGCAAAATAATCTGTTTGGCTTTTGCATAGCACTCGTCAATAATGGCTTTCACTTCCTTATCGATCTCACCGGAAACAGCTTCACTGTGTGCCTTGGCATGTGCCAGATCACGTCCGATAAATACCTCGTCATCATCGTCGTCATAACAGATAACACCGATATTGTCGGACATACCAAAGCGGGTAACCATTCTTCTTGCAACCTTCGTTGCTTTCTTAATATCGCTGGAAGCACCTGTAGTAATATCCTTAAAGATGATTTCCTCAGCAATTCTTCCACCCAGAGATACCATAATCTCCTGCTGCATCTGCCCCTTTGTCATAAACATCTCATCCTTCTCCGGAAGAGGCATGGTATATCCGGCTGCACCGATGCCTGTCGGAATAATGGAAACTGCATAGACAGGACCCACATCGGGAAGCACATGAAACAGGATTGCATGACCGGCTTCATGGTAAGCCGTAATCTTCTTTTCTTTGTCTGAAATTACGCGGCTTTTCTTTTCTGCTCCGATACCAACCTTGACAAATGCCTTTTTAATATCTTCCTGGGCCACATAACTTTTACCGCGCTTTGCCGCGTTAATCGCAGCTTCATTCAACAGGTTTTCCAAATCTGCTCCCGTAAATCCGGCTGTGGTTTGTGCTACCTGTTTTAAATCCACATCCTCTGCAAGAGGCTTATTCTTTGCATGTACCTTTAAAATATCTTCTCTGCCGCTGATATCGGGCGTTCCCACTGCCACCTTTCTGTCAAAACGTCCGGGACGCATAATGGCAGGATCCAGAATATCCACTCTGTTGGTAGCCGCCATCACGATGATTCCTTCATTGACACCAAATCCATCCATTTCAACAAGCAGCTGGTTCAACGTCTGCTCTCTCTCATCATGTCCGCCGCCCATACCGGTACCGCGTCGTCTTGCAACGGCATCAATCTCATCAATAAACACAATACAAGGTGCATTTTTTTTCGCTTCTTCAAACAAATCACGGACACGGGAAGCACCCACGCCGACGAACATCTCTACAAAATCGGATCCGGAAATACTGAAAAACGGAACACCTGCTTCTCCTGCAATGGCTTTTGCCAGCAAAGTCTTACCTGTTCCGGGAGGTCCCTCCAGAAGAACACCCTTTGGAATCCGGGCGCCGACTTTGGTATATTTTCCCGGCTCTTTCAGAAAATCAACGATTTCTTCCAGTTCTTCCTTTTCCTCCTTGAGTCCTGCCACCTGCTCAAAATTAATGTTTTTATCACCCGTTGTCATTCTGGCACGACTCTTGCCGAAATTCATCATTTTGGCATTTCCGCCACCTGCAGCATTCTGGGCATTTATCATCATAAACAGAAAAACACCCACAGCAAGGACAATCAGCATAGGCAGCAGTGTCGTCAGAACCCAGCCTTCTCTGGGAACATCCTTCACCATCGGGTCAAAACCATAGTCCCTGACAATCTGCTCCATTTCTACAATATCAGTCACGTAAAGTTTCTTTCCGGTGCCGTCCTGCAGTTGAATTTCCAGATAGCCGGTAGGGGTTTCACTGTTCGGAGTGATTTCAACATAGACAACCTTACCCGCCTGCATATCCGCAATGAACTCAGCGCGGGTATAATCCTCTTCCTCGTTTTTCATGCCTATGGCAACAGCAATGAAAATCATTCCCATCAAAATAACAATAAACAAAAAATATGAATTAAATCTTCTTTCCTGCTTCAACTCTTAAACCTCCTGGTTATCGAATTCCACTACGCCGATGTAGGGCAGATTACGATATCTCTGATCATAATCCAGGCCGTAACCTACTACGAACTCGTCAGGAATCTGGAAGCCGGTATAATCTACATTCACATCAATCACACGCCTGTCGGGTTTGTCCAGAAGAGTGCAGAGTCTCAGAGATGCCGGTCCTCTGTCACGAAGCATTTCCAGCAGATAGCTCAGGGTTCTTCCGCTGTCTACGATATCTTCCACTACAATAACATCCTTATCCTTTAAGGACTCATCCAGATCTTTCACAATTTTTACCACGCCGCTGGACTTGGTATCACTTCCGTAGCTGGAAACAGACATAAAATCAAGAGATACGGGAACCGTAATTCTCTTTGCCAGCTCACACATAAAAAAGCTGCCGCCCTTTAATACACATACCAGATGTACCTGCTTTCCCGCATAATCTCTGCTGATCTGTTCTCCTATCTCCTGAATCCTTTTGTCTACTTCTTCTTCCGATAAAAGTACTCTAATGTGTTCTGCCATTTTTTTCCTCCGTTTCTTCGTCCGTGCAGTCTCTCTTTAATTTTACCTGTAAAACGTGTTTTGTATTCCTGTCTATTTTGTAATATTCGCTGATTCGGTATCCAACCAGCCAGAGCACATGGCTCCCTTCCG
Organism: uncultured Lachnospiraceae bacterium; assembly: GCA_945913255.1. GTDB lineage: Bacteria > Bacillota > Clostridia > Lachnospirales > Lachnospiraceae > Acetatifactor. The sequence continues at coordinate 58,730 of CAMEDC010000008.1, read as the reverse complement.
CCAGTACGGGGATTCTGTCACGCATCTCCTTCGGAATCTTTTCCGTAATCATATAATCCTTCAGGGATTTATGAAACATCCGTCCCTCACCGTCTGCAATCGTCAAAAAATCTCCCGTCTGCCTGAACCGAATCACCGGCGATTCTTTCATTTTATCATAGTCAAACCATTTCGTATACTGATTTCTGGGAACTTCCTGCCTGTTTTTCATAAAAAACTCGGAAAATTCCATCTCCGGAAGCACTGCTTCTCCCGGCAGCACCTGATTACCCTTTTCCAATACTACTTTCCCATATTGCCGATACGCGGTAAGATTCATGGGCAGACTTATTTTCCGGTTTCCCTCCCGGGTAAACAAAGTCAGCATATCCCGGATGTGAACAGCCTCGATATCCTTGCCGGTAGGCGAAAGCTTTTCCGAGAGCATAAGCAGCATCCTCTTCTCTATCACCGGATGAAAGGTCAGAAACTTCTCCACATCCAGTTCCACCCGATTGAACCCATTTTCCGGAAACTCTTCTGATGATGCTGTTTTTTCCCGGTCGACAATACATTTTTCCAAAGCAGATTCCGTCTGCTCCTCCAGATACTCTTCCGTCTCTGCCAGCAGATCCGCCGTTCTGCCCATATGCTCCACCGTACCGGGAACAATTTCCTGCTCTGCATAAGGCAGAATATGATGTCTGATCCGGTTCCGGGCATAATCATCTCCCGCGTTGGTACTGTCCGTACACCACTGTACTTCTCTTTCTCTTAAATATTCCTCAATTTCCTGCCTGTCCAGGCAGAGAACGGGCCGAATAATATGATTCCGAACGGGAAGAATTCCGCGAAGTCCTTTTAATCCGCTTCCCCGGAAAAGATGAAACAGCATGGTTTCCGCCCTGTCATTGCTGTTATGCGCCACTGCAATCTTATTGGAATCTGTCTTTACGGCTATTTCCTCAAAGGCACGGTATCGAATTCTTCTTCCGGCATCCTCTTCAGAACACTTCTCTTCCTCTGCGAGCTTTTTGACATTTCCTGTCCGTAAATAAAAAGGAATCCCTTCTCTTTGACATAGCGTCTCTACATAAGCAGCATCCTCTCCCGCATCTGGACGGATACCGTGATTCACATGCACCACCGAAAGTTCCAGGGGAACGCGTTTCCTGTATTCCTGCAACAGAAGCAGAAGGCAGACTGAGTCTGCCCCTCCTGAGATGCCTGCAACGATACGGTCTCCTGCCTGCAATATGCCATGCTCCTCAATATAGGAAAACACCTTTTCTTCCGTTTTCTGTCCTGTTTTCATAACAAAAATGGTATCTCATTCCCGGCAAAAAGTCAAATATCCTTATCCATTGTTTTCCAGATGCCGATAGCCCCCACTGTCATATCGTCCTGGATTCTGCCGCCTCCGGCACAAAGAGCTGCTCGAAGCAGCTTTTCGGCAATTTCACCGGGATTCTGTTCCTTGATACCTGCCAAAAAATCGCACAGGGTACGATAATCCTCCTCACCGAATGCATCCACTACACCATCGGAAACCATAATCAGATAATCTCCATCCTGAAGCTTTTTCTGAATGGGAACTGCATCAACCTGCTGAAATATCCCAAGAGGAAGGCTGCCTGCTGTCAGGGACTCCACATCACCGGCTCTCTTCAGAAAGGTAACCGCTCCTCCCACCTTTCTCAGCTCACAGCTTCCGCGATACAAATCAATTTCACAAATATCCAGAGTGGGATGGTTCTGGTCATCTCCCGCAGCGAACAGAGCTGTATTTACCATATCAATGGCAGTGTCATCACTGTATCCCGCTTCCAACATTTTCTCCATCAGATCCAGAACCCGTTCACTGTCCTTTCCCGCCTTCTCTCCGGAACCGGTACCATCGGAAAGTATTACTGTCAGCTTTCCTTTCTCCGTTTCCATTACTACATAATTATCCCCCGATATTGTCTCATTCTCCTTAACTGCTCTGGAAAAACCTGTCAGCACAAGGTATTTTGTCTCCTCCTCCAGCACAAAGCTGTGCGGTTCTTTTTCCACGACATACGGGCTTGAAATCGAAAGTTTCAATCGCCTGTCCAGCAGAACGGAAATCATATCCGCTACTTCTTCCGCAGATATTCCATTCTTTTTAATGGCACTCATGGTAAGAACAATCTCCGTTCTGCCATCCTCCCCGGATGCATAACAGGGGTTTTCCACCCGGATTCCCTCCTGGCGCATCGCCTGGACAATCAAACGTTTTTTCCTTTCCTCCATGGGCCTGTAGCACATAACCTCACATGCCACCTCCGTCATAATTCGCGCCATCTCTGTCAGATGGCACCGTATCACCTGCCTGTTCTCCCAGAGTCTTCTCTCCGTCAGCAGACTTTGCCTGTCTTTCTGCTGCTCAGGTTGAAATTCCCTTGTATAGCTTCTGGCAAGCTCATAAAAGGTATCCGCATAATTTAATAGTCTTCTCCTGCATAAATCCGATACCTGTGCTGTCTGCAAATCTTTTTCCCTTGTCATAAATCCTGTTGTCATCTATCCTCCCATACCTTTCCGCTGCACATTTCGCAGCAGAGTTTATTGTAGGTTTGGCAGGATACATTTTTTGTCAAAAACAGGTGTCCTTCCCCTTAAAGTTTTGCGACAAAAAAAGCAGGGCGGTTTTTCGCTCCTGCTCCTGCTTTTTAATTATCCTCTTTAAATAGAATCTCATCTTCATACATCAGGCCAAGCTTTTCCCGGGCAACATCCTCAATGTAACCCTTTGTCTGTACTTCTTTGCCGAACTCTTCTATCTCCTCGGTTCGGTCCTTCTCGGCAGTAATCTGTTTATCAAGCTGCTCCTCTTCCATTGCCTTGGCATCTATTTTACCCTGCAATTCCACGCTTTTTACCGCAACGACAATCATGATCATCAACACAACCAGCATTACCAGAAACATACTGAAGCGATTCTGATTTCTTTTTCGATATGCTACTCTGCGTCTTGCTCTCGCCATAGGCACTCCTTTCTTCCGCCGTAAAAATTACTGCATTACTTTGTCTTTACAGTAATTTTAAGCACTTTCAGGAAATACGTCAACTTGTTTTTCAGGATTCTTCCTATACGTCGAAGCAGGCAGCCGGTTCCTGCCTTCAGTCGTCCTGCCCGAATACCCGCTTTTTTGCGAAGTATTATCAATGGGCTGCAAATCCATCTGAGTGTTCCGGTAATTATTTCCATTCCTTTTTTGATGAACATGGCAACATATTTTACAAACCACGGACTCACCAGCTTCCTGTACAGCATCATTCCCGTCAATGCGCCAAGTACGGCAAACCAGCGCAGCGTTCCGTTGCTTTCATGATACATCAACAGAAACACCTCTCCACCGCAATAAATCCAAAAGCATAAATCTTCCAGGGATACAAAAAAATCTCTGTGCGGAATTACTCTGCGAAAAATTCTAAACATATCATAAATAAAGGTAATGAAAACCCCCATCATCAGGGCATGCAGAAGAACTTCATTTTCGTTTACCATTCTCTACCGAAAAAGCTTGCTCAGAAAGGATTCATTTTTATGTCCTGTACCTGCAGCATCAGAATAGGTCAAACTGTCTATTCTGCCGTCTACATCCACTTCTCCTTTTTCCAGAGAGAGTCTGTTCACATGCAAGTCGTCACCCTTAATCATCAGCATTCCCTGTTCTGTCTCAAGAAGAATCTCATGCATATCAAAAGTCAGTACATCCTTTACACCGTTTATCGTACAGTTCTTTCTATTCGTCATGATGATTTTATGGGTACGGGTACTGCTGTTTAAATCCTCCATAGGCTTCTCCCTTCTGCCGAAATCTCTTCCGAAATTCCTTCCGCATTTCCTACCAATAAAGCATATGCAGGGCATCTTCCCACCATACCTGTAAATTAGAGATAGCGAAATAATTCCTTCGCCTCCTCTTTCTTTACGGTTTCCTGAACATCCAGAACTTCCACCTTCACTTCCTTATTGCCAAAAGAAATAGTGATTATATCCCCTTCCTTTACATTGGCAGAAGCCTTTGCCGGCTTATCGTTAATCAACACGCGCCCACTGTCACAGGCCTCATTTGCCACTGTGCGGCGCTTTATCAGTCTTGATACTTTTAAATATTTATCCAGTCTCATTTTGCCTCTCATTCCACCGTCCCCGACGGCTATCCATACGAAAAGCCCGACTGAATACTTTTCACGCAAGTATCCAACCGGGCTTCTTATCACTTATACAAAATTAAGCGTTCAGCATATCCTTCAGAGCCTTACCAGCCTTGAACTTGGGAGCCTTGGAAGCTGCAATCTTCATAACCTTACCGGTCTGAGGATTTCTGCCGTCTCTTGCTGCTCTCTCGGATACTTCGAAGGTACCGAAGCCAACCAGCTGAACTTTTCCGCCCTTCTTCAACTCATCTGCAACAACATCTGTGAAAGCCTTTAAAGTCTTCTCAGCATCCTTCTTGGATACACCAGCCTGCTCAGCCATAGCTGCAACTAATTCTGTCTTGTTCATATTGAACTCCTCCTATAATGGATTTTCTTGTTTGTATTTTCGTAGATGCTTCTTGTGAAACGTCTATAAATATATATACCTGTTTTTTCAGGGGTTGTCAAGGCATTTTCCTTATATTTACGGCTTTTTTGCAACCTTACTCTGTTTTCTTTGCTGCCTGTTTATTCAGAATCGGCCAACGAAATTTCCGCAGACATGGAATTGTCTGTCACAAGCTCCGCAAAAGAATAAGAAATATCCTTTTCCTCGCTGTCTATTTGTACAGTATAACTCCTTGTAACATATCCCGACTTGCGCAGTGTCACTACATGAGAACCGGTTGTCTTTTTAAAAGAACAGGGAGAAATCCCCACATAATTTCCATCCAGATATACCTCCGCCCCTTCCGGAGCATCAATATGTACTTTATAATAGTCAGTAGTTGTATCTGTAACAGAAGAAGATTCCCTGCTGCTTTCTTCCTCTTCCTCAGCTGTATTGGACTCCAGCACAACGTTAATGCCCGCAGACTCCTGTCCCACCCGGATATACTGCGTGATGGACTGATATCCGTCCGCTCTTGCAATCAACTGATGCAGACCATACTCCAGAGAAACAGGTCCCGAAATATCTGCCTGGGAGCCGTCAATATAAATATCCGCAGAGGAAGGCTCCACGGAAAATAAAACCATTCCGTACTGGGGCTCCGGTATTTCCAAATCGCCAATATCCAATGTTGTCTCTTCATTGCGGGCGATTGTCACCTGTTTTATGCCTCCGCCGCCTTTATTGCTGATGTTTACCTGATAACTGCCCTCCGGAACAAGCAGGCACATGTCTTCCGTAATCCGCTGTATCACAGACTGTCCGACTTCAATCCATCCGCCCACAAAATTCTCATCATTTGCCAGCCGCAGATATCCATGACCCTTATCCACCCGCACGGTCAATACCTGTGTTCCGATTCCGTAAAAGCTCAGGATATCGGCAGGATTCAAATCCATGCATTCCACATTTCTGCCCTCGGAAAGATATTGCGTGTTTTCCGTCAGCTTGTAAGTTTCCCCGCCGATGGATACTTCGCCGCGAACCGTATTTATCTCATAGCGCTCCACACCTGTACAGCTCCAGCTTTCTGCCGCAAATCGTAACGTTGTAAGATGCTTTTTTGACTTCAGAAAAGTAATATCTACAATATCACCTTTCTGCAGCTGACTGGCGGAAATACTTTCTCCGTATTTATCATAAAGTCTTGTCGTTCCATCTATGGAAAGTGTATATCTTTTCCCCAAATCCAGATTCAGAAAGGTAAGGGTTCCCTTCTCCTCATCCCGATTCACCAAAACTGCCGTATCCGCTGAGTCATAGCTTTCAGGTCCCGTCACAACAAATCCGGTATCCACCCGTTCCTGAGTTTGTGCAGCCTCTGTTTCCTGCTTCTCCTCTCCGGAAAAAGGATTTGTACAGGCTGTCAGCACTGCTGCCGACAACAGCGCAAGTCCCAGATTCTTCACTTTTCGCTTCCATTCTCTTTCGTTCTTCCCGACTGTCACTTTTTTACTCCTAATCTACTTCCGCAAATGTGCCACATCACGAAACATCTCATCCAGAAAATGCTGTTTTTCCTTTTCCTGAGAAATCAGCTTCTCCAGCTTTTCCTGATTTTTTCCGGGAATCCATGCCTTTCCGGAATTGTAATAAAAATTGGCAATTTTCCAGAACTTTTCCGGATATGCCAGACGGTAGTATAAATCGATTCTGCTCATAGCATCAATCGGTCTGACTGTCTCATATGCCTCCATCAGAGAATTTCCCAGAGCGACAGACCAGTTGCTCTTCTCCAAAAGCTTTCTGAGCAGAAGATACAGATCCCTGATCGGATTGTCCGGCAGGCACTTCTCAAAGTTGATCAAAAACCATCCGTCACTGCCTCTGATAATATTATGATACTGATAATCACCATGACAAAAAGAAATTGTTTCCCGCAGGTCGCTCTCCTGCTGCCAATAACCCCGGGAATCACAGTATTCCGCCCATTCACCGGAAATATCAATTGCCTGTTCCAGAAAATAATCAAACGTATTCAGCAGACTGATTTCAAACCAGGTCTTCTGTCCCTTCTGCTGGAGATATCTCCGCACCCGCTTCAGTTCCCGATTGTGTTTTTCATATTCCTTCCGGGGAGAAAAAGGTGCCGGAATTCCCGGCGTGTCCGATGGCAGTTTCATGCATCCGTGAAGCTTTGCCAGTAATCTAACCGCTTCCAGACATTCCGATTTATCATAAAGATTGAACTCTCTTCCGTCAAGCCACGTTTTCAGCACATAAGAGATACCATCATTGTCTTTTACTGTCAACGCACCTTCCCTGCTTGGAATAATCTGTTCTGCCCGCAGCAGTCCTCCGGTAGCAATCTCCCGCAGCAGTCTGTTCTGCAGCTCTATTCTTTCACCGGTTCCCGTATATTCTTTCAAAATCAGGCATCCCTGATTGGTATCACATATTATGGCACCTCTTCCCTTCCTGGTACGAAGTACCTCTATCTCATATTGTTCCAGTAATTCCACTGCCCTGTCGTTCACTGACCGCCCTCCTGATAGTCCGTCTTTCTAACCTATCTTATGAACGGGGTGAATTGTTCAGAACTAACCTCTGATTACATATTTCTGAACGGTTGAAAGAAGCTGTTCCCGCGTATTCAATTCGGGATTTTCCAGAACCTGTTCCAGAAGCTGCTGCAGGATCTCTCCAATCTCCTTGCCGGGCGTTATGCCCGCAGCAATCAGATCAGAACCTGTTATAGCCAGCTCCCTTAATGAAATACACTGTTTTTTCTCCTTTATCTCCTCATATAACTGCTGCCACTTTGACACTCTCTCCAGCTTTTCTTCCCTTTGGTAAATGCTCTGAGCAAGAATATCCGCCCTTTTTACATGAAACAAAGCAGGAAATGCATCCTCCCCTACCTTATGAACCGCTCTGCGCACGGTTCTGAGATCCGGTTCCACACCATTTCCGTAATCATGGTAGTTTACCAGCTTGCCTACCATGTAGATGGTATCATTATCAAATTTCAGTCTGCGCAGAATTTTTTTTGCCATTTCCGCACTGATTGCCGCATGACCATAAAAATGCGTCACGCCGTTATCATCTACGCTCAGAGCTTCCGGTTTGCCGATATCATGCAGCAACATGGTAAGCCGAAGTACCTTTTCCGGCTCTGTAAAACTCAGACTGTGCAAAATATGTTCCCCTACAGAATACATATGATGCGGATGATTCTGTTCTGTCTCCATGGCTGCATCAAATTCCGGAAAAAACACCTTTGTGACACCAAGCGCATATGCCTCTCTGAGGTAATCCGGATGCGGTGAAGTCACCAGCTTCACCAGTTCCATCTGTATCCTCTCGGCACTGATTTTCTGCAGTGTAGGTGCAAGCTCTCTGACGGCATCTCTGGTGGAAGGATCAATTTGAAAGCCCAGCTGTGCGGAAAAACGAATGGCTCTGAGCATTCGCAAGGCATCCTCCCGAAAACGCTCCAGAGGATTTCCCACACAGCGGATAACACCGGCTTCCATATCCTCCATCCCACCGAAAATATCGATCAGACCCGCTTCATCATTATACGCCATGGCATTGATGGTAAAATCCCGGCGTTTTAAATCTTCCTCCAGATTGGGCGTAAAAATCACTTCTCTGGGATGTCTGCTGTCCTCATATTCTCCGTCAATGCGGTAAGTCGTTACTTCAAACCCTTCTCTTTCCCGTATCACTGTCACGGTTCCATGCTGCAGGCCGGTGTCAATGGTACGGGGAAACAATGCCTTTACCTGCTCTGGTCTTGCAGATGTGGTGATATCCCAATCCTGCGGTTTTCTGCCCAGAATAGAATCCCGTACGCAGCCGCCAACCACATATGCTTCAAACCCTGCTGCCGTAATTGTATCTATGATATACTTTGCCTTCTCCGGAATTGTTATCCTGATATTTCTGTCCATGCGTCTCCTTCGCCGGCAAAACTCTTTTACCGGAAAAATTTATCGATAACCTGCACCAATCCGTCCTCATCATTGGTTGCCGTAATATAGTCCGCCACTTCCTTTACCGCGTCCTGTGCATTCCCCATTGCCACACCTACTCCTGCGTACTGAATCATGGAAATATCATTGAAACCATCTCCACAGCAGACTGTATCCTCCCGCTTCATGCCGATGGACAAAAGCATTCTCTCCAATGAGGCAGCCTTGTCTACATTTTGCGGCATAATTTCTATAAAATACGGCTCCGACCGGAAGATACTCGCTACCTTCTCATATTTCCCACGTAGTTCCTCCACAAAAACAGCTGCCTTTTCCGGATCGGCCGTCATCAGACATTTATTGATGTCAAAATCCACAAAACCCGTAAAATCCTCCACCTCTTTTACAGGAAGTCCATTGATTCTCGCCTCTGTTTCCACGTATTTATCTATGGGAAACGCCGAAATAACCTGCTCTCCCAGATAAGTGACAAGACCACAGCCATTCTTTTTTGCGTATCCATACAATCCCGGCAAAAGGGTCAGCGGCAGAAGACGCTGGTAAACCACCTCTCCGGTATGGCAGTCAATCACTCTTGCTCCATTGAAAGAGAGCAGATAGCCATCATATTTTTCCAGTTCCAGTTCCTTTTCATACCGGCGCATACCTGCAGTCGGTCTGCCGGATGCCAGAATTACCTTGTGTCCCCGCTTCATAATATCCTGTATGGCTTCTTTTGTGGCTTTTGTAATTTCCTTCTTCGAATTTGTAAGCGTGCCATCAATATCCAGCACCAGGGCTTTTTTCTCCATAATACTTCTCTCTTTCAAAAAAGCGGTGAGGAAATCCCCACCGCCATCCATTTTTAGCATTTACTGTGCAGAAGAACCTGTCTCGCTGCCTGCTTCTTCCGAACTTTGTGTCTCACTGTTCTGCTCAGCTGCTTCACTCTCTGCTGCTGCGGATTCCTGTGCCGCATATACCTGCAGATAATTGAGATTTTTTTTCGGATCCGTTACCTCATAAGGAACTGCAATTTCCACCAGATAATCTGCCATGATATCACTAAGCATTGTACTCTTCGCGGACATCATCCATTGGGGCTTATCTGTACCGATATAGTAAAGAACATAAGTGCACTCATCTCCTTCCGGAGCTATGACTGTTGTATCTCCGTATACACGGCTGCTGTCCAGTAACCAGTCTGCCAGTTCCGAAGGGATGGAATCTGTCATCAGGGCATCATAGAAACCGCCCTCTGCCGCAGTAAGTTCCGGTTTGTTATACTTGTCCGCTAACTCTGCAAAGCTGTCTTCGGTAGCAGCACCGCTCTTCCACTCTTCCAAGACTGTCTCGCCGTCAACATCATTCAACAGAACCGCACGAACGTCAACGGTGGGTGTCTCATCCAGATAACGCTTTTCAAAGGCAAGCACATAATAAACATAATTTGTATTATCTTCAATAATAGTGGTATCGCCTGCTTTTCTTTCGCTGTCGAACAGCCAATCGCTAATTTTGCTGGAAACATCGGATTTCTGCTGATTTTCCTGAAGCGCACCCTCTGTTTTAATTGTCTTTAATACGCCGTCTGCATCTGCCTTTGCATTCTTCATGGCAAATTCAATTTCTGCCTCGGAAGGCTCATATGCTTCCGAAGCCGTATCGGAAGAAGCTTCTGCAGAGCCTTCTGCGGTTTTCTCCTCCACAGGGTCAGCCAAATCGGTAGGCTCCGTAGGCAGTTCTGCCTGTACTAAGGTTACCCGATAATCTACAGAATCATACGTGTCTTTATTTTCCTCGTAATAGGCCCTTGCCTCTTCATCCGAAGGCGTCTTTGCTTCCACCACGGTATTGTAATAAGCAGTCGCTTCCAGGCTTTCAAGAATAAATTTCTTTACGCGGGGAAGTGTTGCATAAGGGCCGAAATTGTCCTTGATAAATTCGCTCTCATTTAAATTTGTTTCTGCAACAGCTTCCTTCAGGGAAGTCACATATTCCTCATACTCTGCAGTAGCATCATATGTGAAACCGGCTGCCTTTGCCTCTGCCAGAAGTGCCTTGTTCTGTGTCAGATTTTCTACCGCCATCTCCTCAAAATAATCTTTAAAAGAAAGATCCGCGGAATACATCTGCTTTGACAAATCTCCGGTCAAATCGATTCCCATATAGGACAAATAGCTTCCGTACGTATTTGCATAATTGTTTAACGACGTATGGTAATAATAATCAAATTCCAGACGGGTTACTTTTTCGCCTCCTACTTTGATATATGTGCCGTTAACGGTAAGCCAGCTGCGAATCGGAAATGATGCAACAAAACAAAAGAGTGCCACAACTACCACAATACCGGTAACCAGACTGACTCTCTGTTCTCTCTTTGCTTTCGCCTTTTCCTCTTCTCGCCTTTGCATTTTCAGATCATATTTCGTTACAATCTTTTTTTCTTCTGTGTTCTGTACTTCCTTATTAGACATGATAAAATGTCTCCTTCCTAAAAATAGCCGCATTCCGACGTGCTCCTGCACTGCTCTCTTTCGCCGTGCTCCTGCACTGCTCTCTTTCGCCGTGCTCCATTCATAAAATGTCTTACGACATTTTATTTCATGTCGGGCTTTCGCCCTATGGTATAATTTGCGGCTCAGCTGCTCTGTGAGCAAGCTCACGCGCATCTGCCCACAAATTATACCGCACGGCTCAATGCAAACGCAAGTCATTTCACATATTTTTCAAGTTTTTCAACAATTTTTTTCATACATCCGGGCTCGAAAGGACTGTCCAGACCTACCTCTTTTATCATATTGGTAAAGAAATCACTTGCGGACAGCTTACAGAGCTTCAGGTAGCTGTCCCAGGCAGCCTCGTAATTTTCATCCATTTTTACCTTATACTGCAGTGCACAAGTCTGTGCCAGACAGTAATCAATATAGTAGAAAGGAGAATCATAAATGTGTGCCTGTCTCTGCCAGAAACCACCCTTACCGAAGAATTTGTCATCTCCGTAATCCATATGCGGTCTGTACTCTTTTTCCAGCTTTAACCATGCCGCATGTCTCTCTGCAGGTGTCATATCAGGATTTTCATAGACAATATGCTGGAATTCATCTACCATACATCCGTAGGGAATAAAGGCAGCAGCGTCCTCCAGATGCATCTCAATATAATCCTGTGCCCTGTCACCAAAGAACAGAGGCATCCACTGCTGGGTAAAGAATTCCATGGACATGGAATGAATTTCAGCCGTCTCCATACCGATTTCCGAATGCTCTCTGATGGGATCTTTCCCGGACAGATAGCCCTGGAACGCATGACCACACTCATGGGTTATGACATCCACGTCTCCGCTGGTTCCGTTAAAGTTTGCAAACACGAAGGGAGAATTATACACCGGCATATAAGTCATATAGCCGCCTGCACGCTTGGTTTTGCGCCCCAGTACATCAAACAGCTCATTTTCCATCATGAAGTCGTAAAATTCCTTCGTTTCGGGAGAAAGTTCACTGTACATTTTTCTTCCTGCTTCCAGTATTTCATCCGGCGTACCGAAGGGTGCGGGATTTCCCTCCTTAAAATATACCGCATTATCAATATAGCTCAGCTTATCCAGACCCAGTCTCTGTCTCCTGCGCTCATGCAGACTCTCCGCAAAAGGCACAAAATCCTTCTTCACCTGATTGCGGTACGCCTCAACCTCATCCTTTCCATAACTGTTGCGGCCCATACGGTAATACCCAAGCTCAAGATAGTTTTCATAACCCATCATCTTTGCCTGCTCCGTACGATTCTTCACCAGCTTGTCGTAAATTTCATCCAGCTTCTCTGCATTAGCTTCAAAAAAGCCGCTGAATTCCTTCCAGGCTGCTGCTCGCACGTTTCTGTCCTGATTTACCATGTAAGGACGAAGCAGGGAAAGATTTAATTCCTTGCCATCAAAATGAATCTTTGCACCGGCAATCAGCTTGTCATATTCCGTGGTCAGATTATTCTCCTCCTGCATCAGGGGAATCAGCTTTTCATCCATGGCCTTCTGCGCTATTTCCATGTTTTTAAATGCAACAGGACCGATTTTACTCTCCAGATAAGCTCTGTAGGGAGATTCATACAATTTCTTTTTATAAGCAAGCACTAAATTGCTGTATACCGGAAGTTTTTCATCATAATACTTCTTTTCTTCCTCATAAAACTGATTGGAAGTATCAATGTCAAATCGGATATGCGCAATTGTGTATAATGTACTTACCTTGTCATCCAACTGATAAAACTTTTCGTGTACGGCAAACTGCTCCTCTCCGTTTTTCGCCCTGTCAAACTCCTCCATCAGGCTCTTCAAATCCTTTTCCACCTGCTCAAAATCCACACGCTCGTAAGGCATCTCACTAAATTTCATATTCCATCCTCTTTTCTGCGCCGTAAACGGCGCTGCTCTGCATTTCATTGTACATGATTCCAACAAATCTGTAAATATATCCCCATCTTCATCTTGCGCAATACATTTGCAAATGGTAAAGTTGAAAAGGTACTATTTACTTATGAGTTTGGAGGAAATTGAATATGTTAGAGGAACTAAAGAAAAAAAGCTTTAAAAGCTCCCTGCTTCTGTCCGTTATTCTGTTGATTACCGGCCTTGCTCTGGTAATCATCTTCGCCAAAGACGCTTTCTTTGCCACTGCCGGTTATGTACAGTTTGAGACCCTGAAACCGGATGAAATCAAAAATCAGCTGGTAGATGTGAATTTAGTGGAAAACTTCGGCTGGTACATTGAAGAGTATGAGGAAAATACCAAAACCCACACCACAAGAACGACTGACTATTATTATGTGATCTATACCGGTGCCAGCGACGACCTGGAAACAGACTACAAGTTTATGACGATTAAAGTTCCCGCCAGCTGCGGAAACAAAATGGATGATATGACCGAAAATACCTACAATGGTATTCTGTCCGACCCCATATCCTTCTCCGGAAAAATCCAGAAGCTGAGCGATGAAGAATACGGGTATTTCGTTGAATTTTGGCAAGAGATGGGTTTTTCCGACGATGAAATCGAAGAGATGACGCTTCCTTACTATATAAATGCTTACGACAGTAAAGGAAGTCAGAACGGTCTGTACATTTTCATATTCCTGTTCGGCATTGCTTTGATTATCTGGGGTATCGTCCGCATCATAAAAGGTTCTAAAGGCGCTTATCTGAAGGGCTTCCGTCAGGATATTGCTACCATCGGCTGTACCGAAGTCAGTGTGGAATCCGATTTAAACAGCGCTTTTTCCTATGCAAAAAAGGACAAAATCAAAATCGGACGCCTCTTTACCTACTATGACCTGGGCAGCACTTCTCCCCGGGCAATCCCGAACAAAAAAATCATGTGGGCTTACCAGAATACCACCACACACCGTACCAACGGCATCAAAACCGGAACAACCTACAGTGTAATGTTTTTTGTGGATGGTTACAAAAGTGCTTTCAACGTAAGCGTTCCCAATGAAGCCACTGCACAGGAGATACTGACAAAAGTAAATGAAATGTTCCCCTGGGTTATCGTGGGCTATTCCGATGATTTAAAGAAGCTGTTCAACAAGGATAGAGCACAGTTCCTGCAGCTTCGGTATAACAAGGTTGATCATACTCCGGTTGAACCAGGTTTTGAGGGTTTTAACGGACAGTATGAGACACCCGAAAATCAGGGGATGTAACGGACTGATATACATAGGGTTCCTGCATATGATAATTAAACTCCGCCACAAACATGTGGCGGAGTTTTCCTTTCTTACAGTTCCATAAAAGTCGTATCATAGGGAGCAATGGTCACTGTCCTGTCACCCTTCTCGGTAGGAATCGTTGTTGTCTGCTCCACATCGCTGTTATTAATCACAACCAGCTTTTTGCTTTCGGGATAATAAGCACATTCTGTGTAAAGATTATCTGTCATATACAAGCCGCTCATGCCCTCACCGCCGGCATAGCGAATCAGTTGATACAGCATACGGGTATTTTCCTGATCCACCTGGAAGGATGCCAGATAAATGCCCTTTCCTTTGCCAAATTCATTCACCGTAACCAGAGGCCTGTCATCATCTGCCATAAGAACTTTCGCTTTTCCATCCGTCAGATAAAGGTGTTCCTTCGGCTCCACTGTAGCACCCTCCGGCAAAATCTCCTCTGTATCATCTGCCTCAAAGCTCCATTTTCCATGACAGACTTTCGCTCCGGTATCCTCATCAATACCCAGAACATGAGCCATGCGGAAGAAAGTATCGTATCCTTCCACTGCGGAAGGCTCGTTTACACCAAGGAAAGTTCCTCCGTTATGTACCCACTCCGTAAGCAGAGTAACCAGCTCATCATCTTTCCAGTTATCTCCGCCACTCCATGCACTTCCTGCATAACCTGCGTTGATAACCACATCCACATCCTTCAATGCACCGTTTTTCACATCCTCAAAGGAGATAAATTTCACATCCACCGGCAAACCGGACAAAGCTTCGTTAATATGAATCAGGTCATGCATGTAGGTCTCATGGAAATGCCCTGACAGCGTCCAGGAGCGAAGGGCCCCCCAACTGTGGAGAACTGCTACCTTTGTCTTGATTGTAAAGGGCTTTCCGGCATCATGGAAGGAACGGATCAGCCGGAACTCATCGGAAACCTTTTCAATATAATCACAGAAATCAGGGAATCCTTCTACCAGATGCAGATATCCTCCAAGTCCGATTCTGTCAATCTTTGCACGAAGCAGCGCACGTCTTACACTGTTCCAGTATTTCTTTGCATCCAAAGTCGGGTCTCCGCCTTCGGTAAAAGTAGGCGCCCCGCCCAGTCCCACAGGGAAGAGGTACGGATGCAGACGAAGTTCATGGGTAGGCACATCCACACCGGCACAAAGTCTTGCCTCGTACCCGGAAAAGACGCATTTAATCAGGCCATCAAATCCAAACTCCTGGAATCTGCCGTTATACGGTTCCACACCAACCCAGCTGTCGTCATAAAAGACATATGCTTTCTTTCCATAAGAATGCACCATATCAATCAGCTTTTTACCGAAGGAAATTACAAAATCATTGACAAATGCCATCCAGTCGGCTTTTCTTTGGGTTCCAGGCATATGAGTCACATGCAGCTGTCCCTTATTAATAAAATCCTCTGCTGTCATGGAATATCCGTATTTTTCCGCAAATTCATCGAGGGCAATATCACTAACCGTGTAATCATAGGAACCCCAGTCGGAGAACAGATTGCGGTTTCTCTCATCACTTCCCCAGATCCATACAAAATTATAAAACATGGAGGTAAAGCGAACTACTGTGGTATCGGGATGTGTTTCACACCAGTTTTTCATCCAGCCAAGCATATATTCCTGCGTTTCCGGATATCTGGGATCAATCTGCATCAGATGCTCTTTATCCCAATTGTTTGTTGTGTGGTTATACATGGAAATCTCTTCCCAGATACGATATGCAAGGAAGCTTACTGTATACTTATGAAAAGGTGTAATACCCTTTATCGTAACAGTTCCGTTTTCCTTATCATAGGTCCATTTTGACGAATCTACCTTTTCATTGGAAGTTCTGTCGTATACTTCCCAGTATTTAAATGCTCTTTCACTGTCATTGATTCGGAACTGCTCCGCAAAAAAGCTCTCCATCAATGCAACGGTAACTTCACTGCTCTCTGCAACCACAGGCGGTGTACAAAGAAATGTCTGCTGCAGCTTATCCTGATTCTTCTTTGCCCACTCATTATGATCCCGGATAATGCAAATCGTAGAATAGATACCATATCCGGCATGTACGATTTCATCGGAAAGCACTGTACCGTCACTGTCTCTGATTACATCAGCTCCCCACTTTTCTGCCATCTTCAAGGTTAATGCTTCATATCCGGATTCTCCCGGAAGCGTAAACCCTCCCTTTTGTTTTGACATCTTCTCTCCTCCCTGCACTTTCTTCATTCTTTATTTTTTTACGAATTATTCTTTATTAAAATTCGCACGTTCGCGCTTTTGATTCACACATTCAGTTTCCGGCAAAGATCGACTGCTTCCCCTCTTGTCACAATATGTTGCAAATCCGTACTTCCATCCGAAGGAACCAATCCGATTGCACAAGCCGCTCTTACATAAGCTCTTGTAAAATCTCTGCATTTGTCGTCATAGGCACAGGCTGTCTCTTTCGGCAACGCCTTTCTGCTCTTATATCCATTCATGGCGAATACAAGAAATTCTTCCAGAGTAACTGCCTTTTCAGGATGAAAACAACCGTTTTCCACAAGACCGGCATCTATCATACCATTCTGGTAAGCACATTCGACGGTACCTGCATACCATTCATGCCCCACCACATCCGTAAACATATCATTATATACATTCGTCGGAAAAAACCGCGCCGTCTTGATAATCATATCAAGAACAGCCACTCTGTCCGCAGGCTGATTCAGATTTTCTATTTCAGAAAGAAGCTTTGCCCCTTCTGCCGGATTTGTTACATTCTCATACCGCTTCGGCTTTACCGGCAAAACAATTTTTTCCGCAGGAGGCCATGCACCGAACCCTTCCGTTACACACTTTGCAAGGAAACGATATCCCGGCTCCTGATGATGCCCGCAGACTCTGACAATTTCCTTTGCCACAAGTCCCGCCATAAAATAGGCACCATAATCATTGCTGTGGGTATAGTCATTGGGGAAAAAGTAAGCCTTGGAGGCTTCCAAACCCATCTTCATGACAAAGTCCATGCTGCATTTGTGCAAATCAATCACCGGAACCTCTGCAAGTCTTCCTACCTCCTTGCAGCTCTCGGCATACTCAGCAAGCAAATCATTATAGCTGCCATCGTTACCTTTCCAGGTATTTCTCGCAATCGGTGTCACAATTACCGGATAAGCACCCTTATCCCGGCACTCACTGATATAGCGCAACAGATTTGTCTGATAGCCGCCCCTTGCCTTTAAATCCTCCAGTTTCTGGTCATTGTGTCCGAACTGATAAAAGAAAAAGTCTCTTGGCTTGCTGTATTGGTCGATTACCGCATAATGTCCTTCTTTGCGGAAGCTGTCCGTTGTCAATCCCGAATGGGCATGGTTGGAAACAGCGATTTTGTCATTCATGTAAGCTGTTATCATCTGCCCCCATCCGGAATAACTGGTTCCCGGTGCATAGGGGTAATCCGCACTCTGATCGGTAACAGTAGAATCCCCCGCAATATAAATGGTAGGGCACACTGTCTCCAAAATGTTGATTTCACTGATTCTGGGTTTATCGGCCACCACTGTAATATCCAAGGTTTTATCCGTATAAATCCTAGTCTGACCTCTGGGAACGATATCACATACATTTACCATCATGGCATGCGTAAACACGGAATTTCCCGGAATGTCTCCCAAAAATCCGAGGCGACGTCTGCCGGTAAAAATCAACACGTTTTTCATCGGTTCTCCCGTGCGAATTGTGATTGTCACCTTATAGTTTCCCTGTCGGGGCACATCTACTTTAAAGGAAAGAGGAATTCTTCTGTGCTCTCCTTCCTGTACCTCACCGTTCTTTTTTTCCAGAAGCGAAATCTCCGCATCGGAATCCAGAAAACAACCCGATTCATCATTCTGCAGGTGCGTCAGATTTTCATCCTGATACCAGTAAACCGTATCAAAACCTGAATTCAGCTCTGAAATCTTCAGGAGTTCCTGTTCCCGTCTATTCTGTTCTGTTACAAATCCATAGCCCTTTCCGGGCTGGTAAATGTCCGAAGCAGTCACACCGATTACATTAGCCGTATCGGAATCTACACCGAACAGGAAATTCCTGCGAAACATTTTTAAAGTGCACCATCCTTTTCGATCTCATCTGAAACAAGCAGCGTGGAGAAAAATGCAAGAGCAAGTCCCTGTCCCCATCCCTGAATATATGCATTCGGAATCCCTCTGTAACCTTCCTTGTCTCTCATCACTGCTGTACCGCCGGAAACGTTCATCACTTTTCCGTCCTCGCTGACATTGGCAAGCAAGCCTTTGATGGACTTGTTGATATATTTGGAATGCAGAGGATTTCCTCTGGTAAGCATTGCTGCTGCAATACCGGCGGATGCGGAAATCTCTTCATAAGATTCCGGATCATCCAGAACTGTTCTCCACAGACCGTTTTCTGTCTGAACTGTCTTAAGTGCAGCCAGCTGTTCATTCAGAGAACCGGCCACATCAATATATTTCGGATAGAGGTAGCACTGTGGCAAAATTCCTCCCACCTGTGCCATTGTGAAGGCTGCCCAGGCATTTGCTCTTCCCCAATAGATGCCGGACATATGATTTCCTGCAATATTGTCATAGCCGTGATAATAAAATCCACTGCTGGGATTCTGCAAGTATTTGATGTGCCAGTAGTACTGATTCAATGCGTCATCAATCATGGCTTCATCCTTGTTCATGACTCCGACACGAAGCAACAGGAAGGCTGCCATAAACAGAGTATCGCACCATGCCTGTTCCGGGAAATCATTGTTTGCGGAAACGGTATGCTGCAGCACATTATCTCCGAAACGAAGCGCATCCTTTGTCAAATATTCTACCTTGCTCATCAGGATATCATAATATTTTTTATCGTTTGTAGCCTTGTAAAGAGTTATCAGGCAATGACCCATTGCGCAGGCATTGACCGTCCAGACCTTCGGCAGACCCAAATCAATCAACTCATCCACTCTGTCCTTCAGCAGCTTCAGATATTCTTCTTTGCCTGTTTTTTCATAGGCCTCACTGATGCCATAATAAGCAACACCGCAGGGCCAGTCCCAGGTCAGATCCATGTTCATTGTCTTTCTGACAATCTTGTCAATTACCTCTTCAATCTGCTTTTTGTCGTATTCCAGTTTTAACATAAACTCCTCCGTTCCATAGCTTCTGGATGCTATAATATTTTCCCATGATTTTAATGTATTGACCGCTGAATTTCGTGTCAAGTTAAGGGAAAAAAATGATTATCCCTGTATTAAATTCATGGGAAAAGATTACAGCTTTTGTTAAAACACAGCCCCCCAGACACTGCCGGGGGGCCATATAATTCCAATCAGTCTGTGCTGCTGGATATTTCATGAATTACTGAAGACGAGTTGTCTTACCGGCGTCAAAAGCTTCCTTTCTGCCGTCGATAACTGCCTGGTAACCTGCATCCAGATACTTCTGGCTCAGCTCATCATACAGTGCATCGAACTCTTCAGGTTTGCACATGGTCAGCTTGTCACGATACTCAGGATAAATTTCCTCTTTCAGGGAAGTACCGTACTCATTTACAGCGTCAATTGCAGATGCGAACAGACAGTCAACATTTGCGTAACCGGACTGATACAGCTTCAACTGACCATAGTAGTTGTCCAAAATATCCTGTGTGAAGTCTTCAGGAAGTCCCTGAGGAGCGATAGCAGCTACGTCTTTTTCGATATCGCCGAGAGACTTGATAGCGGTAACAACCATCCAGTAGTCAACGTTGTTGTTGTGTCCCTGCTGCTCAGCAAGACCCTTCTGGTCGCCGACTGCAACAGGATCGCCTGCTTCGTTGTAGTTGAAGTTCACACCTTCGATACCCCACTGCATGGTGAACAGGTTCTCGGGCTGAGCCATCCACTCAAGGTACATCATAGCAGCCTTAACCTCATCCTCGGTTGCATCGTTTGCGAAAGAAACATATGCACCCATAGGGCCGCCGGGTCTGTAAGAGTTGGAAGATCCCCAAGCTTCATCATAGGTAAACTCACCGCTGCACTTGATAACACCAAGGTCACCATCGGGATTTGCCTCATAGAAGGAGCTCAGTACGTTCATGGTAGAAGATACATAACCGGACCAGGTAAATGCCTTGCCGTTGATGAAATCTGCTTCAACTTCGGAAGCATCTCTCAGATAGTACTCCTGATTCAGATAACCCTTGTTGTACAGAGTGTTCTGCCATTTTAAGAAGTTCTTCTGTGCATCTGTGGACAGAGCGGGAATCTGGTAGTCACCGGTAGTAGCCCAGGTAATCTCATCCTGAGGATAGCTTCTGAAACCATAGTTCTGGTCAGCGCCGGCACCGGATACCTTGGAGCCGCTCAGCGGAGCCTCATGTCCGTTCTGAACCAGCTTTTCATACAGCTCAAGCAGCTCTGTGTTGGTCTGAGGATACTCTGTAAATCCGGCTTCCTTCAGCCAGTCCTCACGATACCAGGTTAAGAAAGTGTAAGTTGTCTGACCGTAAGGTCTTGTACCAACAACAAGGTAGTCCTCACCACCCAGCTGGGTCTTTGCATCCAGACCGTTGTCAACCATATTCTGCCAGTAGGTAGGAGCGATGGTCTTAAACTGCTCGATGTCGTAGGGCTGCAGATAACCCTCTGCCTGCCAGCTTGCCAGCTTATCATAGTCATACTCTACACACATGGTGGGCAGATCCTGACCTGCTGCCAACATAGCATAGTCATTCATAACTGCGCTACGGGTAATTCCAACATACTCTACGGTAATGTTGTACTTGTCACCAAAGTTCTCCTGTACCCAGTTGGTCCAGTAGTTGTTCTCAACATCGGAACATCCGTTACTGGAATCACCACGGTCGTAAACAGGAACCTGCAGAGTAACATTCTCTGCAAAAGGCTCAAAGCCTTCAATGCCTGCAACGGTTTCAGCAGGTGCTGCATCGCTGGAAGCTGCTGCGCTGCTCTCAGTCTTTGTTTCGCTGCTGGAAGGAGTCTCGGTTGTGGTCTCCTTTTCACCGCAGGCGGTCATGCTCATTACCATAGTACCAACAAGTGCTGTGGCAAGAAGCTTCTGAAGAGTATTCTTCTTCATAATGAAATCCTCCTTAATAAATATAGGTGTATAGTTTATTGATACCCGGCCATCCGGGAAACTACCATATATTAAACTTGCTTCATACCGGAAGAATCGCTTGCGATTCTTCGAAGAACTTAGAAGGTCTTGGCATGCGTCCTTTGCATGCTTAGAGCTTCTAAGTTCTTTTTTAGCCTTTGACGGCTCCAATCATGGTTCCCTGTACGAAATACTTCTGCAGGAACGGATAAATAATGATAATCGGAATCGTAACAAACATAATGCTTGCCGCCTGCAATACCTCAGGTGTGGACTGGCTGACACCGCCTGTATCTGCAAGGGATGCCGTCTGTGCTTCTGTAGCAGATGCTACCAGCTGATACAACTTATACTGAATCATCTTCAGTTTGGCATCTCTGGTAAAGTACATGTTATCGGCGTAGGAATTCCAACGGCCTACCGCATAGAACAGGGACAATGTCGCCAAAATCGGTTTTGACAACGGAAGTACTATCTTCCAGAGTATCTGGAAATTGGTTGCTCCATCCAGAAATGCGGATTCTTCCAAACTATCCGGAATGGTACTCATGAAAAAGTTCTTCATAATCAGCATATTGTAGGAAGAGTAAATCAAAGGCAGAATCAATACCCACACGGTATCCAGAACATGCAAATCCTGATACAGCAGATAAGCGGGAATGACACCTGCATTAAAATACATGGGTACCATCAGCAGGAAGGTCAGTACTTTTCTTCCTTTTAATCTCTTTTTGGAAAGAGGATACGCGGCACAGGTACATACCAGCATACCGAGAATGGTAAATACCAGGGTAACG
The DNA here is from genome assembly GCA_945913255.1 of uncultured Lachnospiraceae bacterium. GTDB lineage: Bacteria > Bacillota > Clostridia > Lachnospirales > Lachnospiraceae > Acetatifactor. Next base: position 36,593 of record CAMEDC010000008.1, on the reverse strand, counting down.
ATTGCGGAAAAGCCCATGGAATACATCATGGATTCATCTCCGAACACACGCTTGAACGCATCAAACGTAATATCCTTCGGCCAGAAGTAAACGGACTTTGACATAACTGCAGTGTTGCCCGAAATGGATTTTGCCGCTACGTGAATAAACGGAAGTACACAGGTCGCACAGAGGATTATGATGACAGCCATCATAATTACATCACCGATACGAAATTTATTGATGGCACGTGCTCCGCCTGCGGAGGTTGTCATTTCTGAAGTATTTTTATCTTTCTTACTCACTCTGCTCACCTCCTACAGTAATCCGTCTTCGCCGAGTTTCTTGGCAATCTTGTCAGACAGGAGTACCAGTATCAGACCTACCAGTGACTGGAACAAACCAACGGCTGTCGCCATACTGAACTTGTTGTTTCCGATACCTTTTGCATATATGTAAACTGCCAGCTGATACTGGAATTCCTTGACCTGGGTATTTCCGAGAGCTGTCAGACGCTCCAGATTACTTCCCATGACACGACCAAGGTTCATAATCAGCAGTGTTACTATCGTACTCTTGATACCGGGAAGTGTGATGTACCACATACGTTTCCATCTTCCCGCACCGTCAATCATCGCCGCTTCGTAAAGTTCTCCGCTGATTCCGGTGATTGCTGCCAGATACAGGATGGTTCCCCATCCCATGCCCTGCCATACGCCAATCAGCAGATAAGTCACTGCCCAGTGATACGGCTCATTCAGGAAAGGAATACCTTCTTCTATAATTCCTGCATTCATCAGTGCGATATTCACCAGACCGCTGGAAGGCTTGAACATGGTCAGCGCCACGCTTCCGATGATTGCCCAGGAAAGGAAGTGCGGCAGATACAGTATCGTCTGCGAAACCTTTTTGAACTTGGGATAACGGAGTTCATTTAAAATCAGTGCCAGGATAATCGGCATCGGGAAGCTCACCAGCAAATCTGCTATATTGAATATCAATGAGTTTCTCAGTGCACGGATAAAATCCGGATCCTTGAAAATCTTCTGGAAGGTGGCCCATCCGACCCATTCGCTGCCTGAATATCCCTTAGCAGGCTTATAATCCATAAATGCGATTCTCAAACCGGGATAAGAAGCATAGTTGAAAAGGAACACCATCACCAGCGGGAACAACAAAAGCAGATACAACTGCCAGTCTCTTTTGAAGGCGTGTTTCCAGGTGGTTTTGGTCCTAACTGCTACCTTATTGGCATCACTCTTTTTTGCCATATCTGACCTCCTCCAATGCACACTGTAAAATCATCGTCAATTTGTACAGTTTTTGTAACTTTATAAGCATATTATCATACATGTCGACGACTTTTTCTAAGCAATACGCTCAAAAAACTATGCAAAATCGAACATTATAGAAAATGTTCGTTTTTCGGTAGGTAGTGTTTTTGCCTATTTTTCCCTTTTTTGAAGTGATATTCGTGGGCAATTTGATGTGGGTTTTGTTTGTTTGTGGATTTATTTTAAAGAAAATGTAACCGAATTATGAACGAAAAGAGATGTGGTTACACAAAGTTATGGTTGATTTTATTCGATTTGATTGCTATATATAGTATGTAGTAACTATTCAGAGCCATGCAAATTTTCAATAAATATGTGAATCATGCTTGCATGAATGAACATATTTTTGAAAATTTATATGGTGAGAAGCCCAACATGAGCAAAAGGAAAGCCTCGAAGAGGCGATTTTGCGAATGGGCTCTGAATAGTTACAGTATGTAAAGATAATGAAAGGAAGATTATTATGGCAAAACAGAAAGGTGTTGTCACGGAATACAGAAGTTACTATCTGCCCATGCATTTTCCCGTGCTGCTTCTGTCCGGAGATTACTGGAAAATATCGGATGTTCCCAGCGGACGACTGCATTTCCATAACTGTCTGGAAATCGGTATCTGCCACTCAGACAGCGGATGCATTGAATTTTTCGGAGAACCCCTATCCTTCAAGGCAGGGGATGTCACCGTGATTCCCAAAAACGTTCCGCACACTACATATAGTACACCCGGTACGGAGAGCCACTGGTCTTATATTTATTTTGATCCGCAGGAGCTGTTTCGCAATATGCTGCCTGCCACATGGAAAAATTTCGATTTTTCGATTTACTCTTCCCATGGTTTCCTGCCTATTTTAAACCGAACCGATCATCCGCAGGTTTATGAGCTTGTCCTGTCCGTCATACGGGAACTGGAAGAGCAGAAACCCAGCTATCAGCTGAGTGCCAAAGGTCTTTTGCTGTCTTTATACATTGAACTTTTGCGAATTGAAACACTGGAGAAAAATGAGGATGGCAATTCGGATACCGGAGCCGCCGAGGCTGCTCCGAGCCAGGAAGAAGACAAGGACAACGCCCTTGTCATTGCCCCTGCCTTAGACTATATTGAAGAAAATTACAGCAGCCAGTTTTCCATAGAATATCTGGCTGACCTATGCCATTGGAGTCCGACCCATTTTCGCCGCGTATTCCACGACATCATGGGCACCTCTCCTCTGGATTTTGTAAACAATACCCGGATTACAAAGGCCTGCAATCTGCTGAGAAGCACTGAGGATTCCATTCTGAATATTTCGGAAACCGTGGGATTTCATTCCGTCTCCAGCTTTAACCGCTATTTTATCAAAATCATGCAGATGTCTCCCCGCGATTACCGGAAACAGATGCAGAAATCCGATAAAAGAATGGAAAACCAGTCCATTATGGAATACGCAGGCTGGCTTTATCCAGAGAAATAAATTTATCCTTGTTTTCTGTACTGTACCGGCGTAATCCCATAGCTCCTTTTAAAAAGCCTGTTAAAATGCTCCACATTTTCATAACCGACTTCAGAGGCAACCGTCTCTACTGTCTGGTTTGTCTCCCGGAGCAGCATACGGGCTTTTTTCATGCGCTCTTCCTTTACAACCTCCTGGAAGGTGGCTCCCGCTTTCTCCTTGATATATTTGGAAAGATAAGGCTTTGACAGATGAAACTCTTCCGAAAGTGTTTCCAAAGTTACATTTTTATAATCATTCTGGATAAAGTTGATGATTTCCACAACTCTGTCTTCTCTTCCCGCCGTAATGTGCTGCTCTGCCGCCAGTTTGTTCGCTGCGGAAGTAAGTGCGGCTATGGAAGCCTTAATAATATCCTCATCCACTCCAACTCCCCAGTAAAATCTGCCATCATGCATCACACCCACATATGCTGCCGCTTTGGAGCTGGAACCTTTGGAAATCGCATGTTCCTCGTATACCGACAATTCGTAATTGATGCCAAAATATGTTTTTATCGCATTACTCACTGCGTCAAGACGCCCGTTACCGGAGGTCCTGATGACTCTTGTCCCGCCATTCTGTTCAATCGTTACTTCTGCCTGAATACCACGTTCCTGCTTAAAATGGCACTCCGGAATACGGAACACGCTGCGGGGATTAATGTAATTTTCCTCAAAAATAGCGTATATTTCCGCAGGAAGCAGCTCCTGATGTCGTTTGTCGGATACACCCTTTATCAAGTATCCCACTTCTTCTTTCATTGCAGCAGGCAGAGAAAAACCGAATTTCTGCTTTAAGACAAATGCCACACCGCCCTTGCCGGACACACTGTTGATACGAATTACGTCCGACTCATACTCTCTTCCCACATCTGCCGGGTCAATGGGCAGATAAGGCACATCCCAACGCTTTCCGCTCTTTCCTTCCTTCAGCCAGTTCATACCCTTGCTGATGGCATCCTGATGGGAACCTGAAAATGCCGTAAACACAAGGTCTCCCGCATAAGGTGTTCTCTCGTGAACCTTCATTCCCGTAAACCGCTCATAAGCTTCCCTTATCTTCATAATGCCGGAAAAATCCAGGCCGCTGTCCACACCATGGCACATCATATTTAATGCAACCGTGATAATATCCACATTTCCGGTACGCTCACCATTGCCGAAAAGAGTACCTTCCACTCTGTCCGCACCCGCCAGAATACCAAACTCCGCATCACTGACACCGCAGCCTCTGTCGTTGTGGGGATGCACGCTCAATACAACATTTTCCCGGTATTTCAGATGCTTATGCATATATTCTACCTGTCCGGCAAATACATGGGGCATTGCCACCTGTACCGTAGTAGGCAAATTGATAATTGCCTTATTATCTTTCGTCGGCTGCCATACATCCAGCACCGCATTACAGACTTCCAAGGCATAATCTACTTCTGTCTGGGAAAAGCTTTCCGGACTGTACTCGAAGGTAAAGTTTCCTTCTGTTTCATCTGCCATTTTCTTCAAAAGTTCTGCGCCATCTACCGCCAGCTTTTTGATTGCTTCCTTATCTTTTTTAAATACCTGCTCCCTCTGCTCTACCGATGTAGAGTTATAGAGATGCACCACCGCATGAGGTGCGCCCTTCACTGCATCAAAGGTCTTTCGGATAATATGTTCTCTTGCCTGTGTCAGTACCTGAATGGTCACATCCTTCGGAATCATATTTCTTTCAATCAAGGCTCTGATAAAATTATATTCCGTATCCGAGGAGGCCGGGAATCCCACCTCAATCTCCTTGAAGCCGATATCCACAAGCAGTTTGAAAAACTCCAGTTTATCCTCCAGGCTCATGGGATCAATCAGTGCCTGGTTGCCATCCCGCAAATCAACACTGCACCAGATGGGTGCTTTCTCAATACAATCCTTTTTCACCCAGTCATAGGTCACTTCAGGTGGCATATGATATGTCTTTCCGTATTTTTCCTTGATTACTGTGCTTTTCATCATAAATTTATCATCCTTTTTGATTATTTATAATTTGATTTTACTAATCTTACCATATTATAAGCCATAATCAATGATTTTGTTTTTCTATATATTGATTTATTTTAATCAAAAGCACAGTGTTATTTTTAATATTCCTCGGCGATGTCAATCTCCTCCTGCTCATCTTCAATAGACATTTCGTAATAAGGAGTATGTCGGAGATATACCAGCCAATATCCCACTGCCATAATACCTGCACCTCCGAAAATATTTCCCAGAGTGACAGGCAGAAGATTTTTCAGCAGAAAACTTGCCCAGTGCAGATTTTCTGCCGCAATTCCATATTCCGAAGAAGTCAGAATGCCCGCAATGCAAAAATAGATATCAGCAATGCTGTGCTCGAACCCGCAGAGTACGAATATCATAACCGGCCAGAAGCTCATCATCAGCTTTCCGGATACCTTCTTGGCCGCAAAGGCAGCCCAGACGGCAATGCAGACCAGGATATTGCAGAGAACTCCCTTGATAAAGGCTTCCGTAAAGGTCTGTTCCACGCGTACCACGCCTGCTGCCACAATCTTTTCCGCCAGTCTTCCGCCGTATAAATCAGGAATATGTCCATATACAATCATTACAGCCACAAACGCTGCACCCAAAAAATTTCCCAAAAATACAAACAGCCAGTTCTTCAGCATCTCACGTACTTTGACTTTTTTCTCCAACACACTGATAATAATCAGATTATTTCCGGTAAAAAGTTCGCTGCCCGCCACCAGTACCATAGCCATTCCCGCAGGAAACACGCAGGCACTGAGAAGTCTGGCCACAGATGCATTTTCCACAGTAGCCGATGCCGTAGTAGAGGCAATTCCCGCAAAACCGATAAAGGCACCCGCAAACATTCCCAGAATCAACATTTTCCACGCAGAAAGCTTTACCTTATGAATTCCGATTTCCACAAAGTTTCTTGCAATTTCCAAGGGTGAGTGCATGATAATCCTCCTTTTTTACGTCTCCCGGCATTGTTTATCGGAACCGGGCTGCACATTCACAGGGTTAATGATGCTATCTTAACATACTTGTGTATCGTCCGCAATCTTGCTTTTTGTCAAAAAGAGGAGTATGATGAATAAAGCAACTTCATACTATATTATACATATGGGGGATTCAAATTATGAAAATCCAGAACAAATAGATACGCGCAGCTATTCCTGCACTACTGCTTCACTGCAGCATTGGCACTGTTTACTGTTGGTCTATTTTCAGCCAGGAGATTGCCGACTATATCGGTTTTTCCAAGAGTGCAACCGAATGGGCTTTCAGCTTCGCCATTTTCTTTCTCGGCATGTCTGCTGCTTTTCTCGGAAACGTTGTTGAAAAAGACATTCACCGTTCTTCTCTGATTGCCGCTATCTGCTTCGCCACAGGTATGGCCGGAACCGGTTTCTTTATCTGGTACGGCGGTGCACATCAGGGCAGCCTCATTTCTCTGATTGGTATTTACATATGTTACGGCTTTATCATGGGTATCGGTCTCGGTATCGGTTATCTCTCTCCTGTCAACACCCTAATGCTCTGGTTTGAAGACCGTAAGGGTCTTGCAACCGGACTTGCCGTTGCAGGCTTCGGTGCGGCAAAGGCTATCGCAAGCCCTATTATGCAGGCACTTTTGAAATCACTCGGAGACGGCGGCATCTATAAGATGTTCCTGATTCTGGCTTGTGTTTACTTCATTATGATGTTTGTAGGTCACTTGCTTCTTGCAAAGCCTGCCGGATGGCATGAACCCGCCACTCAGGAAAAGGGTGCAAGACCTATCGATGTTATCAAGACAAAGCCCGTTGTATTTATCGGTATCTGGTTGATGTTCTACTTGAACATTACCTGCGGTCTGGCTCTGATTTCCCAGGAGAAAATGATTATCAAATGTATCGGCCTCGGCGCTATGGCAGGTGTTCTTTCCTCCATTACTGCTGTTTTCAATGCAGGCGGACGCCTCGGCTTCTCTGCCTGGGCAGACAAAATGAAGGATAGAAATACCATTTACAAGATAATTTTTGTCCTTTCCATCGTTGCTACGGCACTTGTGATTGTAACTCAGGGAATTGCAAAGCAGGGTGAAAATATCATTAACGGTTCTTCAACCAGTATGCTGCTTACCATTCTGGTATTGGTTCTTCTGTTTGTAGTAAATGCCGGATACGGCGGTGGCTTCAGCAATGTGCCCACCCTTCTTTCCGATCATTTCGGAATGCAAAATATCAGCGCAATTCACGGAATTACCCTTTCCGCATGGGCATTTGCAGGACTTACCGGTAATCAGGTAGCTACTCTTATTGTCAATAAAGTTGGTAACTCCACCGATATTATCATTGAAGGACATGAATACTCTATCAATCCTACAGGTTACCAGGCTGTACTGTACCTGACCATTGTATTATATATTGTTTCCCTGCTCATCAGCTGCTTCATGGTTTCCGGACGTAAGAAAAAACAGGCATAATAAATACACATAGAATTAAGTAGGCCTAAACGGATCAATGTCATTTTAGTTAAGATTTTAGCAAAAGAATGCCCGTCCATTTTTGATAATGGGCGGGTATTTTTATGGGAATGAATAGCGTAATAATCAAGATCTTTTTGGATATGTTCATGATAATCGATTTTGCTCATCTCCCCGTTATAGCAATTCTTGGCTTCTGTACCCTCGCTCCTATTTTTCGAAGGGTATGGAACGCACTTTTTCTTTCTGTACCCTCACTTCAGTTTTTCGAGGGGTATGGAGAATCATTTCTTACCACCAGATAATGTAGAACAATGTCAGGCAAAGACCTATACCGAACAACAGCAGGCCAAAGGAAAGACTGCGCTGGATAATCTTACTGTTCTCCTTCATTTCTTCATTCTTAACAGCCAGAAGATGGATATAGTCGACTGTTTTCGGATGTTTCCTGTTCCAGAGACGGTTTCCCATATCTTCCAGATGATTCAATATTTTACCGACAAATTCCGTAAAGGCATTCCCTTCTGGTCTCTCATGGGGCAGAGGACTGTCACGATAAATCGTCTTTCTGAGCAATACCACCACTGTATCCGCGAAGCAGTCAAACACACGGCAAAGAACTCCGCAGATTGTGGGCAGAATTGTAAGCAGCAAAGGTCTGTATAGGAGATTCTCCAGGTCCAGCCATTCCGGCCACAAATTGACATAAACCTTTGTATCGCCCATTCCTGCCTGCGAGTTTGCGCTTTCGGATACAACTTCTTCCGTCGCAATCCCTTCAGCAGGCCTTTTCAATAATACCCTACGAATGAAGAGCAGGTACACCAAAACACCGATACCGATGGAAATCAGCCCACCCTTGAGATTTTCCGGGCTGAAATACTGTACGGTATGTCCCGCTTCTTCCAGCCGCATAAAATCCTGGGATAATACGGCAATCCTGTCCATCATTCCATGAGGGAACAGCCCCCAGATGAACAGAATCAGTGCACTGCATGTCAAGGCAAAGGTACTTCCGGCATTCATATATTTTTTCATGCTGTCGTACTTTTCCTGAACGGCGTTATCCCGATTCTTCTCTACAAAAACAGCAATAAAGAGCTTTGTCATATAGGCAACCGTGAGACCGCCTGAAAACAGGAAAATCCACTCCACAGCTGCCATGGAAACACCTCCGCCGTACTCCACAATCGCTTCGTGAAGCAGCGTTTTGCTCACATAACCACTAAACAGAGGAATGCCGCCGATAGCAAGTGCTCCCACCAGGAAGATTCCCTTCAGTAACGGTTTCTTCCTTCCAAACCCACGAATCTCATTTAAATCAAGCGCGTGAGCGTTCATGTAGACAACGCCTGCTGCCATGAAAAGCACCAGCTTAATCAGGGAATGATTAACCATGTGCAGTAACGTACCGTGAACTGCCAGAGCATTCTCCTCTCCTAAGAGCCCCTGCATACCGATGCCTACCAGGATAAACCCAATCTGAGACATGGAAGAACAGGCCAGCGTGCGCTTTAAATCGATGGAAAAAACCGCCAGCAACGCCCCGCCGAACATTGTAATCACACCGATGACAAGAATCAGCTTGCCCCACGCAGCATCATGAAGAAACAGATTACAGCTTAAAATTAAAATTCCGAAAATACCCGTCTTTGTCAGTATACCGGAGAGCAGCGCCGATGCGGGGGCCGGAGCCACCGGATGTGCCTTCGGCAGCCAGATGTGCAGGGGGAACGCACCCGCCTTGGCGCCAAAGCCGAACAACATACAACAACCTGCAATCCAAAGCCACCGAATCGCCGTCTCTCCCTCTGCGCCTGATGCCTGAACTGCCTGATAAAGCCCTTTTAGCTCTTCAAAACGAAGCGCCGATCCCGGCAGATACACCGCCTCAATACGGTACAGAATGAAGATTCCCATCAGCATTACCAGACCGCCAATCACAGCCACGGCAAGATAAGTCTCCGCCGCACGCAGTGACGGACGGTTCTCCTCCTGTGCCACCCATACATAAGAGGTGAAGGACATTATCTCAAAGAAGATAAAGGTTGTATACAAATCTGCGGACAGGAACACTCCCATGGTAGCTCCCAGTGTCCAGAGTAAAAACAGATAAAACCGGTTCACATGCTCATGATGTCTGAAATATTCTCCGGAAAGAATAGCAGTCATCATCCACATAAGCGATGCCACACATCCATAGACAAGCCGAAAACCATCCATCTGAAAGTTCAGGCCAAATCCGCAAAATTCGGAAATCGACAGGACAATAGCTGACATTCCGGTCTTTGACAATGCAAAATATGTCATGGCAAGATATACCATAACTGCAAATTCAATCACTGTGGAAAAAGCAGCAACCACATCCCTTTTCTTTCCCGCAAAAAAAGCCGCAGAACCCGCTGCAAAAGGAAAGACCACAAGAAATGCAAGCATATATTCCGTTTCCATACCAAAACCTCCCTTCTATGCGGCAGCTGCGGCAATCGTTTGCAGCAGCCGGATAATCGGTCCGGAATGCAGACCAAACACAAACATGACCACAATAAATACAACAAGCGGTACAATCATCATCCAGTTCGGATCCTCTACATCACGGATTGTCCCATAATCAAAATCCTTGCCCGGAAAGAAAGCTCTCACTACAATACTGAGCATATAAACTGCCGTCAGCAATGCCGATATCATCAATGCCACCACGCCTGCATAAGCCATCCCGTTACCGCTTTCCACTGCCGCCTTCGCAAGATTCCACTTGCTGACAAAACCGCACAGCCCCGGCACTCCCATCAACGCAAAGGATGCTATTGTGAAAGAAACAAAAACTTTTGGCATCTTCCATCCGAAACCATCCAACTCATGAACATAATTTCTTCCCGTTTTATATATCACGGCACCGGCACAGAAAAAGGAGCAAATCTTCATAAAGGAATGGAACACCATATGTGAAAGAGCACCGGTCATTCCCAGAGGTGTCATAAGAACAATACCAAACAGGATATAAGACAGGTTGCTGACAGTTGACCATGCAAGCCTCCTTTTGATATGCGTCTCTTTCAAAGCCCGGCTGCAGCCGTAGACGATGGTGAATATCACCAGCCCCATAAGGGCATTCTGTGCCCAGGTACCCCGGATTACATCTGCACCAAAACTAAAATAGGTAATTCGCAGAACTGCAAAAGCACCGGTATTGACCACAGCCACTGCATGGAGAAGTGCCGTCACGGGAGTAGGAGCCACACCTGCCTTCGGCAGCCATGTAGAAAAGGGCCACATGGCTGTTTTCACTGCAAACCCACAAAAGCAGAGCACATAGATAACCAGTATCATGTTTGTTCTTCCGCCAATCTTTGTCAGATCCAGAACACCTCCCGCCACAAAGGAAGAGGTAGTGCCATAGGTCAGTATAAAAATCATACCGATAAAGGCAAATGCCGCACCACCTAACATATAGTACAGATACGTTCTGCTGGCAAGGATGGCATCTCTGGTTCTGGTATGCATGACAAGAGGCAAAGTCACCAGGCTCATCATTTCAAAGAAAAAGTACATGGTCAGTATATTCTCAGACAATGCAACCCCCAATGTAACTCCATAGGTGATTACATAAAACAAAAAGAATGCTTTCTCGTTTTGCTCATGCTTCATGTATTCAAACGAATAGAGCATCGCCAGAGGCCACAGCACAGCAGCCATACAGGCAAAAATACTTCCTGCTCCGTCTATCCGAAAAGTAATACTCAGATTTCCCGTAAAGCGGAATACCGTCAATGTATCGGACGGCGGGTTCAGAAGCAGAAGAATTACCAAGACAGAAGTAAGCAATACTCCCGTCTCCATAAAAATACACATCTGCTTTCTGTTTTTAAAAGGGAGTGCCGGAATCAGGACACCTGTGATAAGAGGAAGCACCACTGCAAGCAGCATAAATTTTTCATCCATCGTCGCTCCTCCTTTCTTACTGCAGCAATGTCAGTGCAATATCACTGACATACTGGATCATCGGATTTGGAATCATTCCCAAAAGAACAGCTAAAGCAGCCAGAACAATCAGCGGAACCAGCATAAACAGGGACGGTTCCTTTTTACTGACAGCCTTGTTCTCACCTCCCGGGAAGAACCCTTTCATCGTAATGGGCAGCAGATATCCGGCTGTCAGCAGTGCACTGACCAGCAGCACCACCGGTCCCAGCCAGGAGAAGACACCGATACCGGACTCCAGGGAACCTTCTGCCAGATACCATTTACTGATAAAACCGCCTGTCGGAGGAATTCCCACAAGAGCCAGCGAAAAAATGGTATAGCACCACATGGTTACCGGCATCTTTTTCCCTAATCCATCCAACTGATCTACTTTCGTATAACCAAAATAAGAAAGGAACACACCCGCTGTCAAAAACAGACCGCACTTGACAAAAGCATGGGTCACTGTATGGAGCATTGCTCCTGTAAAAGCTGTTTCGTTCAGCAAAGACAGCCCAAACAAAATATAGGAAATCTGGCTGACTGTGGAATATGCCAGACGCTTTTTGAAAATCTTTTCACGAAAAGCAAGCATGGAACCCATAAACACGGTAAGCAGCGTCAATGCCATCCAGGTGTATTGCACCCAGGTACCACGGATGAATTCAGGTCCGACAATATAATAGATGACTCGGACAACGGCGAGCACTCCGGACTTGACGATAATACCGGACAAAACCGCAGATGCCGGAGAGGGTGCAACCGGATGAGCCGCAGGCAGCCAGGCATGCAAAGGAAACATACCCGCTTTTGCACCAAACCCCACAATCATGACAAACACCGCTGTCAGAAGAAGCCCTCCGTGACCGGATGCAGTCACTGCATTTAAAGTTCCTCCTGCCGTAAAAATGAGGGAATCACAGTACCGGTACAGAAAAAATATCCCAAACAGACCCGCATAGGCGCCGCACATGGAATAAAACAGATATTTCAGCGCCGCCATAGTTGCCTCTCTTGTTCCGTTGTGCAGTACTAACGGCATAGAAGTTAACGTCATCAATTCATAAAACAGATACATGGTAATCAAATTGCCGGAGAAATCCAATCCTGTCAGTACACCATACAGAAGAAGATAAAAGCCGAAATATCTCTTCTCGTTTCCTTCATGCTTCATGTAAACAAAAGCATAAAAACCTGCTGCCAGCCACACGATACTGACAATCGTTGCAAATAATCTGCCAATATCGTCAATTTGGAAGAAAACAGGTATCTCATCCAGCAGGGTAAACAGGGTAAGACTTCTTTCTCCCGTCCAGGCTGTCGTCAGGGTTAATGCAACCGAGGCCACAAGCACCAATCCCACATAGATATGAAGTCCTTTCATTCCTTCCGACTGTTCTTTCCTGACACCGGTCTTTTTCTTTCCAAGGGTTTCCGCCTGCCTCAGATGCTCCGAAAAGGAAGCAATTAACAATATGACGCCCGCTAATATGGGCAGTGCTATGGAAACCAGCAACATTCCATCCATAATTTTCTTCCTCACTTTAATCAAACATTTGCAACCCGGACTCGATGAGCCGGATAACAGGCTCAGAGTTCAGACCCAGAATCAGATTCAACAAAATAAAGAAAACAAGCGCCACCGATTTTGCAGGCTGCTCTTTTATATGAATCACTCGTCCTTCCACCATTGCTTCCTCCCCGGAGCCCGGAGCGTAAAGCCGGATTACCGTTTTCATAAAATAAATGGCATTCAAAACCGTACTGACCGCCAAAGCAATCAGCGTAGGCAGCATCTTATGCGTATGCCCCATGGCTGCCTGACCGAAGAGCAATTTGGAAATAAAGCCGGAGAACATAGGCATGCCAACCATGGACAGAGAGCCCACTGTAAAGGCTATTCCTGCCAGTTTGTTTCGAAAACCCGCACCTGTGAGATCACGGAACTGTCTGCTGCCGCCGGAAGCATCCGTAATACCGGAAGCCGCCACAAAAAGCAAAGACTTTGTCGCCGCGTGAGACAAAATATGATAGATACTTGCGACTACACCAATCTCTGTGCCAAGTCCGAAGCCCATGTAGATATAGCCAATCTGTGCCACAGAGGAATAGGCAATCATTCTTCTGATATCTCTCTCCTGAATCGCACTGACAGACCCCATAATCATACCCAGAATGCCAAATACAAACAGCACATGGATTACCTTGCTCTCACAGATTACGTTGAAACCAATTACCCTGTAAAAAATTTTGACCAGGAGGAAAATATATCCTTTGGAAACCAGGGAAGATAAAATTGCCGCAGAGGAAAGCGTCGAATATCCGTAGGCATCCGGTAGCCATGCATGGAAAGGATACAGTGCACTCTTGATTGCAAGTCCAACAGACATCAATCCCAGCGAAACCACCAGAGGAATATGATACTGTCCCGTTGCAGCGAGCATCTGAACCTGCTCTTTGATATTGCTCATGAGCAGATGTCCTGTCAGGTCATATAAAAAGCAAATTCCCAGCAGTAATAATCCTGAACCCAACAGACTCATAATCATATATCTGGTAGCCGCCTCAATGGTTCGTCCGTTCTGCTTAATCATGATAAGTCCGCAGGCAGAAATGGTGTTTATTTCCACAAAAACATAAGCAGTAAACAAATCATTGGTATAAATCAGGGCAAGCAGAGAACAAAGCAAAAGGTTTACCATGATATAATATAAATTCTGTTTACTCACCTCAATTTCTTTCTCTCTCTCCGCAACACCGCCCAACATGCAGAGCAGCATAATAACGCAGAAAAAGAGTGCCATAAAGGCTTCCAATACGCCCACACGAATCTCGTTTCCCCACGGTGCTGAAAAATGACCCATGCGGTACACAAATCCCTGACCGGTGCCCAACACATATGCCAGCACACTCCCCGACATCAATCCAATCACGGTAATGACCGCCATATTAACCCTTTTTGCCCATTTTCCGTTCAATATGGAGGAAAGCGGTCCGGAAAACAGAGACAAGATAATGGACATGAAGGGAAAATTCTGAATAAAATCCATTATTTACCCTCCTTTTTTAAACGTGTGGATATCTCGTCCAGGTCAAGTGTATGATATCTTCTGTAAAGTCGGATTGTCAGTGACAACATCAGTGCCGTAACAGATACGGACACGACAATTCCCGTCAACACCAGACCACTGGGAATGGGATTCACATATGCCTCTACACTTTGAATGCCATCTACCACCACAGGCGCTTTTCTTCCTTCTATGTAGCCCTTCAATGCCAGAAACAAATATGTGGCTGTATCCATGATATTTAATCCGATAATCTTCTTCATCAGATTCTTCTGCAACAATAAATTGGAAAATCCGATTCCAAAAAGAATCATAGCTACTGCTTCCGCATAATTATTCAAAAGATTAGCAAAATTCATCTTAATAGCCTCCTTTTCGGAACATGCAGTAAAATGTGTACATCGTTCCCGCCACGACAATGCCCACACAGATATTCAACAGCAAAATCAATCCGCTGCTTAAGATTGCTCCCGGAGTTCCCAGAGGAATGATACTCTCAATATCGTTAGCTCCGGTATAAAAGGAATAGCTCTTTGCAAGACTGTAGCAGGCAAGCGCACCAAAACTCATAATCCGGTATGTTTTGGCCGTAAAGAACTTTTCTGTCTTTGCAAAACCGAAAGCATTCAAATATAAAATCAGACCTGCACCGATAACGGCACCGCCGGAAAAACCACCGCCCGGTCCCAGATGCCCCGCCAGAATGATGTAGATTCCGAAGATGAAGATAGGAGGTACCAGAATGCGAGCCACCGTCTGCAGAATCACATCATTTTTTGGTTCATATTTTCTGTCGTTTGTCTGATAAAGATCCCTGTCGTCCTTTTTGTCCACACGCAGCAGAATCAATACTGCGCACGTGGCAACAAACAGCACATGCGATTCCCCCAGGGTATCAAACGCTCTGTAATCCAGAATCATACCTGTCACAATATTTACCGCGCCGGTCTCCTGAAGTCCTTTCTCTATATAGCGGGCAGAAACTTCATTGTTGACCGGATTATCCGCTTTTCCAAAGGTAGGCAGATTCGATACCGCAGTCAAAAGCATTATCACAAGAGACACACAGAAAAGCACGCTGAATACTCTGTAAATCTTTCGAAAAATCCTGAATTCGGCATTGCGCTCCAGGTCACAGGCCTTTTGAAGCAGCCGCTCTTTTTCTTCTTCTCTTTGCTGTAAAACCTCTTTATTCTCCAGAAAAGTTTCCTGGCGCTTCATCTCAACTGTATCCAGAAAGGGATCCTTTGTACCGTCCAGCCACTGCTTGAATTTATAGGAAAAAGTTTTTTGATACTGTTCCTCCGGAACCTTCTTACTCATTGCCGTCCTCCTCTTCCCTGTCATCCTTCTTCATAATGGCATGAATTTTTTTCAGAGTCACCAAAAACAGCACAGTGGTTACTCCCGCTCCCACCGCCGCCTCCGTGATTGCAAGATCCGGGGATTCCAGAAGAATCCAGATTACGGACATCACGAGGCTGTAGGACATAAAAATCAGTATCGTATTCAGAAGATTTTTAGACAGACTGGCAGCAATGGCGCATACCACAAGAAATCCCAGTAATATACAGGTAAATACTGTCATGACAAATCCTCCTTTTCATCCAGCGACTTTATTTTGTAATGCTTTTCCTTCTCCTCGTCGGTAGTTACTTCCAGTCTCGCAATCAGATGAGAAGAAACAGGAGAGGAAAACCATAAAAAAAGAATCACCAGAAACATTTTCAGGGAAGTAAAATTCAGTCCATTCATAACGATAAGACCTAAAAGAGAAAAGCCTATTCCAAGGGTATCTCCCATCGCTGCAGCATGCATTCTGTTCAGCACATAGCGAAAACGGAACACACCGATTATTTCAAGAACAAATATAGCCAGTCCTGTCAATAACAATACCGCCCCAATCAGAAAACGAATCCACTCAATCACTGTCATTGTGCGCCTCCTTCTCCCCCTCTTTTTTCTCGATATAAACACCCATATATACCTTCGTCAATACAATAACGGCAAGAAAACTGATCATTGCATAAATAATGCAGATATCTATCAGGTAACCTTCACTCAGCATCAGCGCCAGCACTGCAATCATGACAATGACCATGGTACCCATCATATTTACTGCCACAATTCTATCCGCTATTCTGGGGCCAATGATGGCACGTACCAGACATAAAACCAACAATATGGCCAAAACAATCAATACTGCTATAAAAAAAATCTCGTAAGCCTGTTCCAGCCCCTGAATTCCTTTTCCCATTTTTACTCCTCCATGTCCGCTCCTGTATAGCTGTTTCTACAGCCCATCAGCTTTCAAGTTTTTTGATGTATTGTTCAAACTCACTTCCCTTAAGACCTTCCGACATGCTTTCATCCAGACAATGCACCGTATATTTGGAATCCTCCAGAGATACCGTGATCGTTCCCGGCGTGAGTGTAATGGCATTTGCAAGAAAAGCTTTTCCTGCCGGAGTCTTTACATCGATGTGAAAGGTTACCAACTCCGGTTGAATCTCTTCCTTTTGCGTAAGAATCATGTGAATCACGTTTTGATTTGCCTTGAAAATTTCCTTTATCAGAAAAACCAGATATCTGACAAAGAGAAAAAGTTTCTTATAATTATGCAGTTCTTTTGCCACGGAATAGTCCATAAATTTACAGCTAAACAAAAACATCACTGCTGCAATCACAATTCCAAAAATACAGATTTCCAATGTAAAGCTTCCATTAAATATAATCCACAACAAAAAATATACAATAAACATTTTAACGCCCTTCATAGATAAGAGGACAACGGATAGTTGTCCCCCTTCGTTTATATGATCTCGATTCTTTCAAAATACTTAATCAGAATATCCGCGCAGTTTTCTGCCCCCAGCTTTGAGGTGTCCAGAATCATGTGATAATTATTTACATCTCCCCAGACCTTGCCGGTATGCTCATGATAATAGTCCGCTCTCTTTCTGTCATTTTCTTCCAACATCAATTTTGCGTCTTCATAGGAAAGCATTTCCTTTTTCATGATCCGATGAATACGGTCTTCCTTGTCAGCACAGACATAGATATTAAATACGTTTGGCTGATCCTTTAAAATCTCGGAAGCACACCGACCGAGAATGATACAGGAATGCTCTGCAAGTCCCTTAATCACCTCTGCTTCGTTTGCAAAATTGTTATCATGCAGCTCATTTTCTATGTAGGCTTTGTCATACACGGGAATTCCCAGCTTTTCAGAGAGCTCCTCCGCAATCATACTGGCGCCTGTACCGAACCTGCGGCTCATGGTAATTACAAGATTCATAATGACTCCTCCTCTTCCCAGAAATATTTTACAGCAAAAAAACAAGATTTCTGCTCTGAGCACAGTCATTCTATCATAAATACTTTTTTGTTACAAGAGTCCCTACACTTCCTCGTATGCATGTTTTTCTCTGTTGAACCTCTGTCCCTCATAGAGTCCCAACGCAGTATTTCTCACCTTAATTTTTACGGTATTGCTTCCTTTCACCAGATATTTTGCCGGAATTTGAAAAACATAAGGTTTCCATGCACAGGGAGCAGTTTCATAATCCCCTGTTTTAAGCCGAACAGAATCCGTCAGCCACTCTGCATTCATTCTGACAAAAACAAATTCTTCCGAATTCTTCTGAACGGAAAGTTCTCCTGTAAAAACTGCCTCACCATAATAGAATGGCAGTCCAAGGGAACAGAAATCCTCCATTTTTCCACAACTCTTCAAAGGCACAAGATACCAGTTTTCTTCCTGCTTCTCCACTCCAAATTCTCCGAAAAGATAAAGGGGATTTCTCATTCCGCCAAAGGATTCTTTGATCTGCATCTCTACCACTATTTCATTCTCACCGGGAGCAAGATATTTTCCAACTTCTGCGGTCAGATTTGTTTCCAGATAAATCTTTTTCCGGACAAACTCTTTCTCCTGTATGAGGTTCCCGTTTATTTTCAGCTTCCACTCCCCCAAAAA
This sequence comes from uncultured Lachnospiraceae bacterium, assembly GCA_945913255.1. Taxonomy (GTDB): domain Bacteria; phylum Bacillota; class Clostridia; order Lachnospirales; family Lachnospiraceae; genus Acetatifactor. The sequence goes on along the minus strand of CAMEDC010000008.1, from coordinate 18,332 downwards.
GGTTCCCGGCTCAAATACCAGATAAACAGGATCTTTCTTCTCCACACCATCGGAACAATAGAATATGATGCGATAGCTTACTTGCATTCCCTTGAAATCCAGTTCCTTCGGGCATCCGAAATAGTTTTTCAATGTCACGGGATATGATAATTTTCCTGTCTCCAGCTGATCAATCAAAGGTGCTGTCTCTACCACTGCTTTCTGGCCGTCAGGAAGAGAAAGTTCCCAGAAACCAAGACGGATTCCATTTAGGTTTGTCAAAGTATACGGCATTTCTCTGTTTAGATCCAATTCCGCCCATACCATTATCTCTTCCTCCGCCGGTTCCCTGTAATCCAGAATCCGGGATTCATACTCTGTCAGAGCAATCTGCTGTACTCTGCCAAAAGGATCTGTAATTGCAAGCCGACGTGCCTTCCTGGAGGTATTGACCACAAACAGTTTTTCCTGTCCGTCCTCATCCGTGCCGCACATTACCGGAAGTTCTTCCCTGCCAAGTCCATCCAAAGCCTCTATTTTCCATTTCTGCTCTACCCGGACAGACAACCATTCAATCGCATCCTTAATTGTTCCTGCAAAATAACAATTACCCACCTCCCTTGAAGCAGAGGTTCTTCCACTGCAATATGCCTCCCAGAGAGCATGTGAATCTGATTGAAAAATTGTCTCAAATTCACCAACATTGCATCCGTCCTGGATTTCCTCAAAGGGAATTGTATGCAGGCTGCAGACTTTTCCACCTTTGTGAGCAAACTCCAGCAGCTTTGCACAGGCTTCCTTTTCCAGATTTCTGACAGGTGGCAGTATCAGAACCTCATAGGTTTCCCCATGAATCAAAAATTCTGTTTTCCCGTCCTTACATATCACTTCACCCTGCGCAAAAAGCTCCGGGTCAATAATATAGTAATCCAATCCATGGTACATCAGCTGAGTCTGCAAATCTGCAAAATCATCCTTCAGCCTTGTCTGAATTTCACGGTCAGAGGTCCAGGCAGAGGTAACGGGATCCATCGTCAGAATCCTTACCCGGCGTTTTGTGCTCTGCAGAAACCTTCCCAAATCAACTGCATATTTTGTAAGAACAGAAGCATCTTCCCACCATGGCATCTGATAAAATGCGGACGGCGGTGCATCATGCTTCTTTAAACCGTCGGCTGTATAGAAAAAGCCGTGAATCACAAAAAAATCAATGCCCAGAACACCGAGGTAATCGAACATCCACTTCATGTCCTGCATGGTCATTCCCCAGCCGATACTGTGCCCTACCTCGCACAAAGCCGCTGGCTTGTCATAAAAATGTGCCGCAGAAGCCACCATTTTACCGTTTGCACGATATTTTCCGATAAACATTTTTGCCGTGCTTCCAACCTTCTGATGTCCGGCATCAATACCGGATATATCAAAATGCTGCAACTGTTTACTGCGGAGAATCGGCTTTTCCCCTATATAAAACAGATTGTTTTGCCGACACCACTCGTGAACCTGCTTGTCATATGCTTCAATAAAACAGTCCGTTGCAGTATTCCAGTAAGCATATCTGACCTTTGCGGAGATTTCTCCAAAGTCCTCCCAAAGTGCAGGAAGCATGGAAATCAAATCAATTCCGCATCTTTTCTTTACCTCTCCGGGAAGCAAAGATGACCAGGGTTGAGTATCCGGAAATGCCGTTATCTCATCCGTAAAAATTCCCTTTACTGTCTTTCCGAACTCTTCTCCGATTTCTTTCTTATAGCGTTCATGAGTCAGTTTAATAAAATAACGAATCGCATCCGGATTTAGCGTATCGATAAAATTTTCAAAATACTTAAAATGCTTTGTCACTATTTCCGTTACAAAGTAAATCTTCCAGGTTCCCTCGGGAGCCTGCCAATCTAAGAATTTGACCTGATCGCCGGTAAAATATCTTTTTTTATTATACTCCGTTAAACCGCTGTACTGGAAGATTTCCTGCTGATAGCCTGTTCCGACGTAATCCTGCAAATCAATATAATCATCCAGATTGTATTTTCCGTTCTGTATCCGATATGCTCTGGCCAACAGCACTTTTCCCCAGGGTGCAGACAGCTTTACTTCCTTGCCGCCTTCTGCTGTCTCAACCCTCTTTTCCAGATGTTTATTACAAAATTCCGGATGCTCCAGAATGACTTCACCGCCGCAGATTCCACTGGGGTAAGGATACTCATCATAGAGCCAGACCTCCATGTCGTTTTCTTTTGCAACCTGCACTGCCGTCTTCACCCGGTCGAAAAATTCTCTGGACATATAGGGTACTTCCATTCCCTGCCTGGGATGAATCATAAACCCCGGGATTCCCTTTGCCTTCATCTCCTGAATCTGCCTGACAATTTCCTCTTTCCGCATATCACCGTTCCAGAACCAGAAAGGCTGCATACCAAGCTTTAAACCAGTTTTCAAAATAATATCCTCCTCATCGGATTTCTTGCCGTTATCTGATTTTATTATATTGTCTGTTCTCTTTTTTTCAAGGCGAACGTTTTCTGTATTTCCACCATAATACTGTTTTTTTATTTTTGTCTGTAAAAAAAGAACCACTTCCGTGGCTCTGAATACTGATTATAAAACCTTGCTTCCATTGGCAGTCAGCTTAAATCTGGCTCCGAGAATTTCTGCGGCATGCCGGCACATCTGCATCCTGCCCAGGAAAATATCAAAATACTCATACATTGTACAAATGCTCTCATCAATCTGTAAGTTTAATGCGATCTGTTTTTTCTCCAGGTTAATTTTCAGATTAGCCTCTGTAACGGCAAAATTTACTCTGTCATGGATATCATAAGCAGATTTATCCTTTGTTCTGACACGATTTCTCCTCACATCTGTCTTGTCGGCAATAATCAGGGCAGCCGAGACAACATCTACCGCACCGCCCGTCGATTCATCATGATTGCCTATGGCAGAAACAATTGTTATCCTGTCCTCTATTGATAAATCTGTTTTCTTTAAGATTTCATTCGCAAGTAATGCTCCGTATTCCGCATGATTTTTTCTGTTTACGGCATTTCCGATATCATGCATAAATCCGGCAATCTTTGCTAATTCTATCTCATGCTCCGCATAACCGAACTGTTGTAATACATAGGCAGCCCTCTCCGCTACCAAAGTACAGTGTGCCTCAGAATGATCCGTGTAGCCCAAACTTCCGAGATTTGCATTCCCCTTTGCAATTAGTGCCTTTATTTCTTCATTTTTTTTAATTTCTTTATATGTCATATAAATTCCTTTCTGATTACGCCTGCCTGCTTACAACATGAGACAAGATTTTAGCGATAGTGCCACCCGCTAAGCAACTCACAATCATTTCAAATATCGCATTTATTCCAACGAAGGCTGCGACAAAGGCAAAAATATTCAGATTACCCATGGACTGATTGATATTTTGAATATAATCAGTATTCCAAAATTTTTCTTCCCATCGCCGTTAATCAGTAAACTACACATTACCAATTATTGTAATGGAAATCCTCTTTTCTATCTATCACATCAATATAAATTGTATGTAAAATGCAGGTAATATGAGCCACAACAAAAAGGCGGAGTATCACCCCGCCTCTTCAAAGAATAATTGTTATGTAGTTATCAGCCCCAGATTTTAATCAGGTTTTCGCCTTCTTTCAGGCACTGTAACGGCCCGGGAACCGGATTTTCGCCGATTTCATTGAAAAGGAAATCTCTGTCAATCATAAGCGGTGTTCCGTCGGGATTCTCGTAGCCTTCTTCGGAAAGTCTGGTCATTTCCAGGTTATGGGTACCTATCTTTTCTGTCTGCAATCCCTGAAGGGAACCCTCCGGCATTGTAATTTTCAGGAAAACTTCCCTGCCCTGATGAATCAGCTCTGCACCTGCTCCGGTTGTATTCGTGAAACACTGTTCCTTTTCAAAAACATCTGCTCCGTTTAAATAGACATTGTTGTTGATGTAGGCAGGCTGCTTTACTAAATGAAACATTTCCAGATCGCCATGTCCCGCCTTGCGCACCAGTTCCACATACTCTTCCAAAGAAGTGGGACATCCATTGTAGCAGGCTGTACCATTTTGTGTTTTCTCACCCTCATCCGCATCTGCCGGCTTGAAAAAGATATTCTGATAGAACCGGTCATCACACTGATAAACCGGAACCACACCAAGAACTTCGGTCGAATGGGGAAGATGATAAGGGGTTCCTCTGTCGGGAGAATTCCACCATACCATACCGCCCATAATCAGGTTATGCACAAATGCACCGCCCTGAGAAGCGTTTTCCAGTGCTTTCTTTGATGTCAGAATATTATTTTCAATCAGATACGGGCCATGGGAAACCTCCACCATGATATCTTCCAGGTTATTTTCGTAAATATTCCGGTAAATATGAGTTCCCTGTGCCTGCCAGTCCATCCAGCTTCCGCGGGAGCAATTATGAATATAGTTATCATGAATCTGCACATCGATTGCCACATGGAATTTGATTGCCGCTATTTCATACCCGTACCACTCATCCTTCTGAGCAATGTTATAAATCTCGTTTCCGTAAACCTGCGAGAATACACAGCCCATATGTCCCACAATACCATTTTGCCCGCAGTCATGAATCACATTATTTCTGACAATATGGGAGCCGATGCGTTCCTTGCTCCAGCCGATATTTCTTGCCTTGAAAACCGCCTCCATCTGGTATGTATATCCGGGTTTTCTTCCGGTTTTTGTACAAAGATTATCACCCGTGGAAATTTCTTTTCCCAGTGAAACTGCAGAACACTTGGAATCATGAATATCACAGTCTTCAATAATCCATTTTTTTGCCCAGTGCGGTCCAATCAGACCTCCCTGATCTCCGGTGGGCGGTGCATACCAGGTCGCCGCACAGGACAATTCAAAGCCTTTTACCGTTATAAAATCCAGTCCTGTTTTTTCAGGATAAAATACGTGAGGACGCACATTGATTTTTACGTCTGTGGATTCCGGTTTCTTATCATTGAAATTGACAAATATCGTTGTTGTCTCATCGTTTACTTCCGCAAACCATTGATAAAGTGTCTGCTCAGGATATGGAAGCGCCACCCCTTTACAGTTCGGGTCAAACACATACTCCGTTCTCATGACCGGATGAAATACAGCCTCTTTTGATGTCGCTTCATAAGCGGAAACACCATCCAGATACACATCTCCTGCATGTACCTCATAGTCAAAGGGACCGCACCACCAGTCTCCGTAAACCCTTGTACTGTATGGGTTATAGGTGCCAAACAGTTCATTGGAAATCACTGTCTTATAGATACTGCCCTCTGCATGCTCCCAATCGGTAATGACCTCCGCTCCTGTGATTTCCACGTGTTCCCCGGGTGCCGCCATATATGTAATTCTCTTACTTTCAGAGATACCCCCGTTTGCCGGACGCACCCATTCTCTGTACACACCTTCGTGTACGATAACACAATCTCCGGCCCGCATAATGTCTGCTGCCTGCTGCACCGTCAAAAACGGCTCTTTCTCCGTTCCCGGCGCATGTAAACTTCCTGATTTTGAAACATGATAAATCATATCATTTTTCTCCCTTCCCACAAACATAGAGTTCTTTCTTTCATAATAAAAGCGCTGCTTGTCATCTGTCAAGTAGCGCCTTTTTCATCATAAATTGATTCCATCTATCTGCAATACGTTCTATTCCCTCAATTGTGGGATGTGTCAGATCCGGTAAAATAGAACTTAATCCGGAATGACCGGCTTTGCATCATGGGGAATCGGACATACAAATCCTTCTGCAGTACGCATATCAAATTCCGCCCTTGCCTCTGCAAGCAGGTCCGGCTTCTGAAACAGATCAACGGCCCCCATCGCAAGCACCTTTCCCGCATATATCGCTGCCTTATGACCAATTTCAGTACGATCACAGGATACGTTCTGCCAGCTGTGTCCGGGACACCCGTTTGGCCAGGATGCCACGTGAATCTGCACCGTAGGAGTCAGCCAACTGACATCACCTACATCGGTGGAACCGGGCTCAAAAGCGTCTCCCTGATACAGAGGCAATAAAAACTGATTCATGGAATGTCCGAATTCCTGCCGCTTTTTTGCTACCTCCAACCGTATCTGTGCATCATTTGCTGCGCCTATCCCGGGTACCGCATCACTGCCGGAATAGGTTTTTGCAAGAGCATCCGCATAACGAAGCTCCTCCTCCGTATAAGTCGGAACACCCAGCAGTTCGAAATTCTCATACATCACCTTTTCCAATACATGATTGGTCACGGTATCCGCACATCCATCGATAAATTTACGTTCATAAGAGGTCTCCGTCATCAGTGCGGCACCCTCTGCGATCTTATCGACCCTTGCCTGTAATTCTACGGCTTCCGCCACATGATTGGAGCGCACCATATAAAGAACCGATGCCTTGGGCTGTACCACATTGGCGCTGACGCCTCCCGCATCCGTAATGGCGTAGTGAACTCTCGCACGGTCACTCATATGCTCCCGCAGGAACTGCACTCCGATATTCATCAGTTCAACAGCATCCAGCGCACTTCTCCCTTTTTCCGGGGCACCGGACGCATGGGAAGCAATCCCTGTAAACTTGTACTGTACCTGAATACAGGAATTGGTAGACCCGGTCACAACCTCGTTGCTGTCATCCGGATGCCAGGTTAGCGCCGCATCCAAATCCTTCCAGATACCGTCCCTGGCCATAAATGCTTTGGCGGCACCGCCCTCTTCTCCGGGACATCCGTAGAGAATCACGGTTCCGGGACTCTTTGTCTCCTGCAAAAATGCTTTCACACCGATTGCAGCTGCCATGGCTCCCGCACCCAGAAGATTATGTCCGCATCCATGACCGTTCCCGCCTGCAATCACCTCTTCCTGTTCCAAGGCGCCGCACTTCTGGGACAGACCGGAAAGGGCATCGTATTCAGCAAGAATCCCGATAACAGGTCTGCCGATGCCAAAGCTTGCAGAGAATGCTGTTTCAATACCTGCAATTCCCTTCCGGACCTCAAACCCCTCCTGCTCCAAAACCTCACAATAGAAAGCGGCGGACTTAAATTCCTGCAGCGAAAGCTCGGAAAACTCCCATATATGATCCGCTGTATCCGTAATCAAGGGAATTTTTCGGTCAATCTCATCGATTACGATTTGCTTTTCTTTCGTCATCCTAACCACCTCTCCTACAATACCTTTGACAGAAAATCCTGCAGTCTGGCACTCTTCGGATGTTCGAAGATATCCTCGGGGGTGCCTTCTTCAATCAGTACTCCGTCTGCCATGAACAACACCCGGTTGCCAACCTCCCTGGCGAATCCCATCTCATGGGTCACAACCACCATCGTCATACCTTCTTCTGCCAGTTTTTTCATAACATCCAGAACCTCACCGACCATCTCGGGATCCAATGCGGAAGTAGGTTCGTCGAAAAGCATCACATCCGGTTCCATAGCCAGGGCACGGACAATCGCCACACGTTGTTTTTGTCCGCCGGACAATTGAATGGGATAAGCATCGGCACGATCCTTCAATCCCACACGATCCAGAAGTTCCAGTGCCTTTTTCTCCGCTTCTTCCTTACTCATACCTTTTACTTTTATGGGAGCAAGCGTCATATTTTCCAAAATGGTCATATGCGGGAAAAGATTAAAATGCTGAAATACCATCCCCATCTTCTGACGCAGTTCATCCACATCAAGGCGAACCGTTTTTCCGTTTTCATCCTTGTACTTTTTCTTGGTAATATCCGTTCCTTCGAATACAATACTGCCGCCGGTGGGCTCCTCCAGGAGATTTAAGCTGCGCAGAAACGTAGATTTTCCGGATCCCGAAGGTCCAATCACCACACATACATCGCCGGGATGAATGTCTGTGGTAACTCCGTCCAATGCTTTGATGGCACCGCCGTGATAATGTTTCTTTAAATCTTTTACTTCAATCAGGTTATCTCTTATCGCCATGGCTCATTCTCCTTTCAAAGTAAGCAATTAACTTGGAAGTCGGGAAGCACAGGCAGAAATAAATCGCCGTTGCCACCAGCAGAGGCTCAATGATGATAAATGTAGCACCCTTCACCGCATTTACCGCAGACATGATATCCTGAACTCCGATGGTATAGGTGATTGCCGACTCCTTGATAATTACAACGAACTCATTTGCGATTGCCGGCAAAATATTCTTCAGTGCCTGGGGCATTATTATATATCGCAGATTTTGTCCCTGAGAAAGTCCCAATGAACGCGCCGCTTCCGTCTGACCACCGTCAATCGACTGAATACCTGACCGGATAATTTCGCACAGATATGCACCGGAATTCATTCCCAATGCCACTACGCCGGGGAAGAAACGATTGAATTTAATAAATCCGAACATGTCAAAAGATGGAAGCTTAATCATTCCAAAAACACCGAAATAGATAATGAAAATCTGTACGATGACAGGTGTGGATCTCAAAATTTCGACATAAGCCGTTGCAAGAAAAGAAAGAGGATTGAATTTGCTGATCACAGCCAAAAACCCCTTCTCTCTCTGATGACCGTTCTTATCAATTCCCAGAGAGCGGAACGGCCGAACATTTGACATTCTCATGAGTGCCAACACTAGCGCCAGGCAAAATCCAATCGCCACCGTAAACAGTGAAAGTAATACAGTTACCAGAAGTCCCTGTTTGAATAATTCTGCATAAGGTGCAATCTTGGAGAAATTTGACCATTTAATAAATTGATCCATTAGTACCCTCCTTTTTCTTGTACGATTTGTTCTATCTCTTCAAATAGTTAACTCTTCAAATAGTTAACTCTTCAAATAGTTAAAATCCTCCCCGTTTCCGGGGAGGAATCCACTTACCAAATCCAAAGTATTCCCAGAATTACTGCTGAACGTTTCCGTTCTCATCCAAAAGACCTTCATAGGTATTTCCGGAAGCCTGTTCATTTGCCTCTGCAACGAATTTATCCATAGATCCGTCTGCAATGGCTGCAGCGATTGCTGCATTGACAGCATCCTTCAGAGCTTCATTGCCCTTCTTAATACCGACTGCAGAACCCTCAACATCATAAGGAACATCAAGAACCAGTGTAAGCTCCGGGTAGTTCGTCTTGTAGCTCTCTGCTACAGCGGTCTCAATGAAAGCCGCATCCATCTTACCACCAACCAACTCACTGATCAAATCAGTAACCTTGGGCAGTGCAACGATGTCAGCATTGGGAGTATTCTCATTTGCCAGATCCATCTGAATGGAACCAATCTGGGCACCAACAGAAACTTCCGGTTTGTTTACATCATCAAAGCTCTTAATGGAATCTGCCTTGTCAGCTACAGTAACCAGTGACTGACCGCCCATGTAATAAATATCTGAGAAATCCATGGCATCTGCACGGGCAGGATCGGGAGACAGGCCTGCAAGACCCAGATCTACGTTTCCGGTTGCCAACTCAGAGAGCACACCGTCGAAGTCCATGGGAACAACCTCAAGCTCAAGTCCCATATAATCTGCAATGTATTTGGCAAGAGCCATATCAAAACCTGCCAGGGCAGGAGTTCCGTCCTCACCGATCGCATAAAATTCATAAGGTGCAAAGTCAGGGCTGGTAGCAACAGTCAGCTTTCCCTTGGAAACAGTCTCTACTCCGGAAGCATTCGCAGACGCATCTTCGGATTTTCCGCAGCCCGCAAAAGCTGCAACCATGCATACAGACATCAGAACCGCAAACAATTTCTTTTTCATAATTTCTCCTCCTTAAAATATACACATAATTGCATATTTATTATATACATGTATACATTATATCTTATTTCATTCATTTGGCAAGAGAAATTTTATACCTTTTGACTTCTGCGAAACTTTATACCATTTGGCTTCTATACAGTAATCCGAATGCATAAATTGCTTTGGCAAAGGAGAATCGAAATGGGTCGGAAGTTACCGCGAAAGATCTCTCGATGATAACCCTTGAAATGCTCTCAACTTTAAACACTCTTTCCAAGGAAAAAGATCGAATGATCGATATCGCAGCCGACGGTAAAGTGACAGAAGATGAAATTTCAGACTTTTTGAGAATAAAAGATTATCTGGACAATATGTCGCTAACCATCGATTCTTTGAAACTGTGGGTAGAAAACACAATAGCCTCCGGAGAAATCGCCAAATATCTCTTAGGAAAAATGTAATAGGTATTATTGTTATCGTTGGATATATTGCATGATAAAGTCAGCAGCAGGTTTTACCTGACTGAGATCAACTTTATCCGGTGTATCCCGCATCGTATGTGTATCATCTAAGCCACCTTCAAATAAGTCAGAAGAACTCAATACCATACAGGGGATTCCCCGGAATGCAAAGGCAGCATGATCGCCTGCATACCATTCCGAGCCATAAACCACTTCATTTTGTGTTTGCATCAAACGGTCAACAGCCTCTTTTGCAGAATCACCAAAATTGTATAGTGATACCGCTATTTGAGAGCCGACATGGCAAGGAGAATCAATATTGACTACCAAAGAAACCGTATCCCGGCCGGAACGAATGTACTTCAGATATTCCACTTCGCCGCTGGCTCCGTAGTATTCCTCTCCATTAAAGGGAACAATATCAATATCATAATCAGAGCTTGCAAGCTTTTCGGCTACTTCCATTAGCACAGCGACCCCAACCGCATTATCAAGCGCTCCTCTTGTATGATACTTCGTGTCCATATGAGCACATACAACGATTTTGCCGTGATTGCCTTTGTTCCTTTTCTTCGCCACGAGCTGATAGCTGTTTTGCTGTTGATTCTTTGACAAAATAGATACCCGGGTCATTCCTTCCTTCTCATTACCTTGTAATTCCTCAAACATCATCTCCGGTACATAGGCGGAAGGAATCAGGAAATTCCCATCCTCGAAAAGCGGATATGGCTGTAATCCGCACAGGGCATGTTTTCCTGTCGCAGCGATAATTACAGCAGGTTGTTTCCTCTCAAGTAATTCAATCAAATACCTGTGTTCGTCCGGATAATAGAAAGGATAGTCTTTTGGTTGTAAGGGCTCTTCTGCTAATTTTCCACCAACAACCAAAATACAATCCTGACAATCTACCGCTTCCAGTTCATCCGCACTCTTGACAAACACCAGTCTTCCGGAACCCTCAAACGCCTGTGAAAAAGGACTTGCCTGGATTTCAATTTTCCTGTCATCCAGAAATAAACAGGATTCACCTGTTTCCCATGTTTTACACGAAAAAGGCAGCTTCTCTGTTTCATAACCCATTTTCACCAGTAACTCTTCTAAATAGTGAAGAATATCCGTATTGTTCTTCGTGCCTACCGGCCGTTCTTTTCCTATATCATTCATTAAGTCGTGTACCATTTCATATCCCCCATTCACATATTCTTTGACCTAACTGTCATTGGTTCGATTGTTATTTGTAGTTACACAAACATTTTACAATCATGTGATGGGAATTTACTCGACTATTTTTGCTCTTATTTCAAAATCGCTTTATGCAAACTTGTTACTGTAATTCTTTCTGTCTTCCCTGTAAGATTTCTTCCTCGTAGGACTTGCTCATGACAATCTTGCATTCCTTAATTTCCATACCGCCCATACCAAAGAATAACTTTGCATAGAAAGTATAGCTCATTAAAAAGTTCGGGAACTTGATAATGCTGGTCTTCCACTCTTTTTGAGAACCGGCAAGGGAAATCATCTCTGCCAGCTGCTTATCCTGAAAGACGGAAAGTGGAATCTGTGCCAAATCGGTGCTGTCTGCCGATGCGCGATAGGTCAGTTCCATATGATACAAGCCCCGCTCCTTTACTGTCACCTGGAATACCGTAGAGCGTCCCTTCTCTGTGTTAATCCATGCCGGATTGATAGACGCTTCGGCTTCCGTCATTTCAATATTATATACCTTACCGCTGACTGCACTTTCCTCTTCCGCAATCCTTTGAAGCTGCTCATCCAGGGCGGTCATACGTCCCATCAATCTTTCGTATGCATAAGACTGCAGTAAGAATCTACAGATGTTTGCCGCGCAGCGAACAAACTCTTCTCTTCTCACAGTACCCTTTTTTAATTCTTCTTCTGAATTGTCCTGATTCGTATTGCCCAAAGAATCCCCGGTGACCATATACAGATCATTCTGTGCACGAACCATGGCTGCTGTATTCTGAATGGTGGCTTCCTTGCCCTCATCGTTGATTTTCGCCCACCAGTCCGTCATGACGATTCCGGTATAGCCCCATTCTCTTCGTAAAATAGTGGTCAAAAGATCATAGTTTCCGGCAGTCCACAGACCATTGACGGGACCATAGGTGGACATGATCGAACGCGCCTGCCCTTCTTTCACCGCAATCTCATACCCCTTCAGGTATATTTCTCTTAACGCACGCTCTGACACAATACCCATGGCAAAATGTCTGGAAAGCTCCTGATTATTGCAGGCAAAATGCTTGATGGTTCCGGTCACGCCGTACTTATGCATGGCACGAAGCTGAACAGCAGCCATCTTACCGGTCAAAAACGGATCTTCGGAAAAATACTCAAAGTTTCTTCCGTTCAAAGGATTTCTATGTATATTCATACCGGGTCCCAACAGAGTATCCACCTGATTCTTGCGAAGCTCCATTCCTTCCCACTCATAAAGCTCGCCCACCAGCTCATCATTGAAGGAACAAGCCAGACAGGTTCCGTTCGGCATTGCAAAAGCGATGGTTCCGCAGTCCATACGGATTCCGCTGGGTCCATCGGCACAGCAGGCCACCGGAAGCCCAAGCTCCTGCAAACGCTTTGTCACACCGCCAAAGGCTGCTGCCGTTCCCGCTGTTACCTTCGGAGAACACATCCCTTCTCCCCGGACAATACAAACAAGTTCTTCCTCCGTCATCTGGGCAAGAAATTCATCCATAGTGACCTTTCCTGACTCCACATCCGATAAACGATATCCCCTGTCGCCGGTATACTGATTGCACTTGGGCATGCGCTCTCTTCTTCTCATCCACATGTCCACAGTGCGGAGAGGTACTTCCTGCTTTGCTACTTCATAGGTGTCATCCGCTTTCTTTGCGCCTGTGGTCAAACGGCGGAAGGCAACCGTCGGAGCCATAGCCTCCTCCAATTCCTCGGTAATCAAAAGCTCCTTTAAGGTAAAGCTACCTACGCATCCGGCATCCCTTGCATTATCGCCAACATAAAAACGATATTCCCCCGCCTCTAACACATAGCAGGATTTATGGCCGGTAACACCGCTGTCATCATAGGAAACAAAATACTTTGCCGGTACCTCAATGGTAATGGTCTGATCTTCCCCCGGCTGTAAGCAGGTAGTCTTAGCGTATCCGCAAAGTACCCGTGTTGCCTTTCCCAGCCTTCCCTGAGGAGCCTCGGCAAATACCATCACCACTTCTTTTCCTGCAACATTTCCCGTATTCTTTACCACACTCTTTACCGTTACAGTTGGAAGCTTCCCTGAAAGATCAACCGTAACTTCACCTGTGGTTTCAAAGGTCGTATAAGAAAGACCATATCCAAAGGGATAGCGTACACAATGTGGTGCAAAAGTGGAGAAATATCGATAGCCTACATAGATGTCCTCTGCATAAATGTTTTGCTTTTCATCTCCGAAATTCTCCGTGGACGGATAATCCTTTATGTTATAAGCGATGGTGTCCGAAAGCTTGCCGGAGGGTGAAACATCTCCGCTCAACAAATCCAAAACACCATTGCCACCTTCCTGACCGCCCTGCCAAACATACATCACGGCTTTCGGCTGATACTTGTCCACCCAGGCCATATCAATGATATTGCCAACATTCAGAAGAACAATGGTCTTTTCAAAGTCGGCACAAACGTTTTCCAACATATCTTCCTCTTCTTTGGTCAGAAGATAACTGCCGGCCTCCATCTTATTATCTTTGTCTTCCCCGGCGGTTCGTCCGATCATCACAATAGCCACATCCGACTGTGTGCGTGCCTTTTCGACAATCTCCTTTGTAATGGGCATTTCCTCCTGAAACCACGGCTCCTGCGCCCAGCCGGCGCCCACATCAAATGGATGGCTTTTCAGCCACTCCTCATACTGTGCCGTCAGATCTTTATTTAATGCAAAACGTGTATCACTCTCTAACGCTTCCTTAATCCCTGTCACATAAGCGGTATTTACCATTCCACCCGAGCCGGTTCCGCTTTTAAAATAACAGAACTGACTCCTTCCAAACAGGGCAATCCTCGTACCTGCCTCCAGAGGTAATACCGCACCTTCGTTTCGTAGAAGAACGCAGCCCTCCGCAACAGCCGCTCTTGCCGTCTTTGCATATGCATCTACGGAATATATCTTTTCACTCATTTTCTGTCTTTCTCCTCGATTTTCGTTCTGCTATTTCCCTGCCATTTGATGCAAACAGGAAACGATAACCTCATTGTTTCTTTCAGACAATCATGTATTCTCTTTCAAAAAAGGACTGTCTAAACAGCCCTATAAATGATTCCGCCAAATAAATCATTGACGTTTTTTAAGCTTGATATATTTCACAAGAAGGGCAATTACAGCAATCAATAATACCGATGATACCGTACCCTGCAAACTGGAAAAATCAAAGACAGAAAGTGTCTGCTTCTTTTTCCACTTGTCAATACATAAAAAGTTAATGGTTAATTCAGGTTTTTCCAATATTTCTTCTGACATGTCTCGATCCCCCCAAATTCATAATATTCTCTTTTATAAGACATAAATAGTATAAACTATTAGCCTTTATCAATTCATGTATATCATACCGTGTATAAGGTCAGATGTCGATGTTTTTTTTGACTGCTATCATATTACCATTATCTGCCTGAGCCCTTCTGCAAAAAAACCTTCATTTACAAGCCTTGCAATATGGCTGAGCATATAGTAGTCGGAACGGCTGGCGACTACATCACGGTCCAGAATAAACTCCCATGCATGTTTCAGGTTTAAAATCTTTTACACATCGGTAGCCGTCATATCGGAAACTATTCCATTTTCTATGATTTTTCTGTCTGAGGGAAGGATGTTGCAACACCCTCTAATATTTCCGCAAATTTACTATTGTAATTTCCCCAAAAGCATAAAAACATAACCTGGTATGCCCGTAAAGTATAATTAAAATCGCTGTTCAAAAGAAATAGAAGGCACCTTCACCTCTTACCGATTCAGATCATGCCATCCTGAATTCTGTCTGTCAAATCACTGTGCAGGAGCAGCCTTGCACTCTCGATTACCACAGGGGTAACCCGGAACTATGTATCAGAAGAGCTGTCTACACAATCATTGACAACTTTTGCTAATACAATTGGTACAGCAGCCGTTGCAATAATTTTAGCCATTGCCACACCTTCTTTTGTAAGTGAAGCAAAGCCCAGTGCATCTTTAATTGCCATATGGTCTGCTCCAAAACGGAAGATGATACGCATATCACGCAGTGTTTTATAGCGAATATCCTCATCCGGCAATTCATGAAAATCCGGCAACTCATTACGAATGGCTTGCAGATATCCCTTTTGTTCGCTAATGGCATCAAGCTTCTGTGCTTTTTTACATTTTAGCATTGCAATCGGCTTGGCAAAAATACAAGTCAATACAAAAATACCAAGAACAACATAACCATATACTCTCCATGGAAATACATTTTGATCCCACGGAAGCGGGATATAAATACTAATATTTTTGTAAACAAATTCAATAAATATCGCAAAAATAAGCGTGATTGGCAAAGCCATTGCCATGACATTATCAATATCTAATTTCTTATATCGCGCCAGTTTATCACGTCTGTTGAAAAAACGTTCATACTTCTTTGCTATCGGTAAAGCACGAGAAAGTTGGCAGACATAATTGGCATTTTTCCCGGTGTAATTTGAAGAACCGGCTTTTTTCTTACCGACTTTTAACGAAACAGCAATGGCATTGACAGGCTTTTTCAGAAGCTTGGTAACTATCAGCGCTACAAGAAGAGCAAGGATAAAGGCAACGGCAAACTCCAATGCCAAAACAGCAAGAAGCATACCTGTAATTCCTTCACTTTCCATAAGCTGCGGATAGTACTTATTCGACAAATACGAAGAAAAAATATCAATTGGCATAATAAAAACCTTTGTCAGATAAAAGGTAATAACAATACCAAGTACAACTAATATGCCCCTGCCATTGATTCTCTCGTCATTGTATTTATCTCCAATACAAAGGGATATCGCCAACGCCGGAAGAAAAAATAAATAACCAAATATGAAATACCCTACATAAGAATGATTTTTCTTTCGTGCAATTGAAGCAGGAATAAAAGCCAAAAGAAATGCGATAACCAGGGTACATACATAAATAAGAGAACGAGGGAGTTCCCGGTTAATATGTTCAATGGCTGCTAGGTCCCCGTCGGTTCCCTGAATAATTGTAGCCAACAAAATTGGAATATATATCTTGAGCGGAGTTGCAGAAATGCACTGTATCACAATAACAATTGCAGTTGAAATAACAGAAGTTCTGTAAAAAGGTCTGACAAGATGACCGTTTACAACATTCGAAAGCACACAGGCTACCACACACAAAAGAAACAAAAGAATGTTGAAGATATTTGGGACATCAAAGGAAGGTATTTGAATACCATAATCTTCCATCATCACTTCCTCAAATCCCTGTGCGAAATAATCGGAAGCATACGCATCTGCAATACTATTAGTAAACTGATCCTGATTATGTGACTGCATGTCTATTGCTAAAAACTGATATAGAAAATAGATTGCGATGAAAACAGTTACAACTGCACAAATGTTACGAAAGATAAAATGTGCGGATGACTCCGGGTTTGCTTTTGAAAGTTGATTTTTACTCATTTTCCTGCTCCTCATTTGAAAAATTCTCATCTCATGATCTCCTGTTCCTTTTACTATTAAATTCAATATAGCATATTCTATCAACTGTTTCTATCACAAATAATTCCCCGATCAACATTTTCCCAATTGGCAGCTTGAGATTCTCCTACAGAGGCAAGGCAGATATCCAAAAACAAATAGCAGCTACAAACAAAAGAGGTTTCATTAGGTCCCTAATGAAAGAAAATCAAAAACGTGATATCATTACATCAGGAAACAAGTATCACATTAGAGAAAAAGGAGAAAGTCTATGGCAAAAAACGATAATCCACATGCACTTAGATTTATTTCGAGTATGGAAAAGCACAATTTGGGAGAAGAAGCAATAAAGTTTTCCCAGGAACATCCTCTCTCAAAATCAGCGGATATAGAGAAGAAATTTGAATGGGCACAAAATAAAAGAATCGAGAAAGGTCTTCCACAGACCTGGTGCTATTGTACCTTAGGTTACCTATATTATATCGTGCATGAGGTCGGATGTCGATGGTTTTTTGACCATTATTTGCTCTATTTTACTCCCACACTCTTTTCGACTCTTCCAATGCATAATTTAGATTCCTATCCAACATATATTTCTTTCCAAAAAGAGCTATTTATTTGAATAATCATAATTTCGATCCTTTACTTCTCCACCTGACAAAAACAGGGGCGAGATAAAATTCTCTCGTCCCTGTTTTGCCATCTTCTTCCGAAATTCTAAATGTACTTCTGCTCTTATGCTTTCCACAAACCATGTAAGTTACAATATGCATACACAGCCTCTACAGATTCACCATCCGTTAGCATAAACTCAGCTTTTGGAGCCTGTTCCGGTTTTAATTTCTTTCTCTGAACACCTTTTGATGTCTCTATTGCAATCCATTCAATATAATGGGCATCTACCATTGGATGTTCTACTTCTCCTACTATCACACTAACTCTGTTACCATCAACTTTAACAACAGGCACATGCTTTTCTGCTGCACCGTCGGATGTGCCAGGAATAAGCTCTGTCATTTTCTGACCGCAACACATTACAGGCACACCCTTATCTTTAACCATTTCTACGATATTTCCACAATGCTCACAAACAAAAAATCTCATTTGCATTTCCTCCTAGTAATTCTCTACATTCACTTCAAAGTATGACTGTGGGTGTGCACATACAGGACAAACTTCAGGTGCCTTTATGCCAACTACGATATGACCACAGTTACGGCACTCCCATACCTTCACTTCACTCTTTTCAAATACCTGTGCCATCTCGATATTCTTAAGAAGTGCGCGATATCTTTCCTCATGATGTTTTTCGATTGCGGCTACCATACGGAATTTTGCTGCAAGAGCTGTGAATCCTTCCGCTTCAGCTGTTTTGGCAAAATCTTCATACATATCTGTCCACTCATAGTTTTCACCATCAGCTGCTGCTTTTAAGTTTGCAGGTGTATCGCCTAAGCCATTCAATTCCTTGAACCACATCTTTGCGTGTTCTTTTTCGTTGTCAGCTGTCT
>CAMEDC010000007.1 GCA_945913255.1 uncultured Lachnospiraceae bacterium | reverse complement strand
CTACGTCGCGCCCCCGAGTGAAAACGAGTCGAAGAAGGAACATGATACGCCAACCTCGACGGCAGTAGGTGAACCCCGGCGACGTCCCTCGCGAGGTAAACTTCAATTTGACAAAACTTCACGTACAGTTATAATTAAAGATATTATTTCGAGGGGGAGTGCGCATGAAGGACGTTTTCCTGATTTATGATACATGTTGCTTTTATGAAATTGTTATATTGAATTATTTTTTAGCATATACAGGGTGTGAAGTGGTGATGTGCTCTCAGGACGGAAAACCGGTACGAACCATGGAAGGGTATTCGGTCAACGCGGATATGGCACTTTCTGATTTGAATTTCGGTCAGGTACGAAGCTTTACGGTACCTGGTGGTAACTATACTTTAGCAGATAACGAAGAAGTCAGAAATATCTTGAGAAGGCTACGGACAGGAAAAGTGTTGATAAACGGTATCTGTGCGGGAGTGGAACTGCTGGATATGGCTGGTGTGCTGGAAGGCATTCGTTCTACTCATTCGGATGATTCGGTGGAATATGCAAACGATGATAAGGTGATTACGGCCAGAGCCAATGCCTATGTTGATTTTGC
Organism: uncultured Lachnospiraceae bacterium; assembly: GCA_945913255.1. Classification (GTDB taxonomy): domain Bacteria; phylum Bacillota; class Clostridia; order Lachnospirales; family Lachnospiraceae; genus Acetatifactor. The sequence continues at coordinate 103,003 of CAMEDC010000007.1, read as the reverse complement.
AATTGAGGTGGCTAAGGAATTGAAATTGTTCCGTGATGAAACAGATTTGAAAGAGACGATTGATTTCTGGAAATATGGCAGGAGAGCCCAATAAATAGATTTTAAAGGCTAATTATGTAAAACAAGAAGAAAAAAGAAAGAGTTGGAACAATTGGAGACGGATATATGAATTCACATACTACGGAGGAATTGAAATGAACGAAAATCCATCCTTTAAATCAGGTTTTGTGACATTAATCGGCAGACCGAATGTGGGAAAATCAACGTTGATGAACCGCCTGATCGGGCAGAAGATTGCGATAACTTCCAACAAACCGCAGACGACCAGAAACCGTATCCAGACGGTTCTGACAATGGAAGAAGGGCAGATTGTCTTTTTGGATACACCCGGGATTCATAAAGCAAAAAACAAGCTGGGCGACTATATGGTGAATGTGGCGGAGCGTACGCTGGAGGAGGTTGACGTCATTCTCTGGCTTGTGGAGCCTACAGATTATATTGGTGCCGGTGAAAAGCATATAATCGAACAGTTGAAAAAGACAAAAACGCCGATAATCCTTGTTATCAACAAGACAGATACCGTAAATAAGGAAGCAATCCTGTCTTTTATTGATACCTATCGGAAAGAACTTGATTTTCAGGAAATCGTGCCGGTGTCGGCTCTGAAGGGTGAGAACACGGATGAACTGGTGAAATGTATTTTGAAATATCTTCCCTACGGTCCGGCTTTTTACGATGAAGACACTGTCACCGACCAGCCCATGCGACAAATCGTGGCAGAACTGATACGGGAGAAGGCGCTCCGACTGCTGGAAGATGAGATACCGCACGGGATTGCCGTCAGTATTGAATGCATGAAGGATAAAGGAAAGATTTGTCACATTGAGGCAACCATCGTCTGCGAGAGAGAATCCCACAAGGGAATTATCATCGGCAAGGGCGGTCAGATGCTGAAAAAAATCGGTTCCGCGGCACGTCCGGAAATAGAAGATTTACTGGAAATGCAGGTAAATTTGCAACTTTGGGTAAAGGTGAAAAAGGACTGGCGCGACAGTGATTTCCTCTTAAAAAATTTCGGTTACAATCCCAAAGATCTTTCCATGGGAGAAAAATAGGCGAATAGAAAAAGTAAAAATGCAGACCCTAGTGTATGTAAATTGACACGAATCAGGGGGATGCGGGAATGGTTTCAAAGTACTGGAAGAAGTTTGAAAACAGCGGAAAAATTGAGGATTATCTGTCTTTTGTATCCAGCGCCGAACGGGAGAAGGAGGCGGCAGGGACGAACGACCATGCAGGAGAATATCATTGTAACGGGAATTATATTGAAACAGTCTCCGGTGGGAGAATACGACCGGTTAGCGGTTATTTTGACGAAGGAGCGAGGTAAAATATCTGCTTTTGCCAGGGGGGCAAGGAAGCCGGGAAACCGGTTAGCGGCAGCTACAAATCCTTTTTCCTTCGGAACGTTCAAATTATATGAAGGAAAAAGCTCATATACCGTTGCGGAAGCGGATATTCAGAATTATTTTGAGGTACTTCGGACGGATTATATAGGGGCATGTTATGGCATGTATTTTGCAGAGATTGCAGATTACTATACCAGAGAAAATAATGATGAGCGGGAAATGATGAAACTGCTATATCAGTCCTTGAGAGCACTCTGCGCGGATTCTTTGCCGAATCCTCTCGTGCGATGCATTTTTGAATGTAAAGCAATTGCCGTAAACGGAGAATTTCCGGGACCTCCTGCCGGAAGGGCGCTGCAGGAATCAACTGTTTATGCCCTGCAGTACATAGCGGCAAGCCCGATTGAAAAGCTTTATACTTTCACGGTAACGGATGAAGTGCTTGATGAGATGAAGCAGGTGGCATCGGAGTATATGAAGAAATATGTTGGACATCCTTTTAAAAGTCTGGAAGTTCTGCAAACTCTCTGTTGAAAAAGGAGAGTGTTTTTGATACAATAACTTGGCATAGCTGTCTGGAAACCGAAAAGACTGTGACGGGAGCTTTTCAGACCTGATCCGGGAAAGGCGTGGTAAAGAGATGAAAAAAAGAAAACAGCTGGCAGCCTTGGGCTGTATGGCAGTAATCTGCCTGACAGGGTGTGGTGCTGCTAAAGCGCCGGAAGCGATAGAGACATCAACCGTTGTTGTGACAGAAAAAGGAAAGATAACAGCACATTTGGTAGCGGACTTTGATAAAACCTATTATGATATGTCCGAATTGATGACTATGGCAAAGGAAGAAGCGGAAGAGTTTAATTCATCAAAACTGTCTTCGGATGAAAAACCGGTAGTCGTAGAGCAGGCGGAACTGTTAGACAATTCACGGATTAAACTGACCTATCAATTTGATTCCTGGGAAACCTACACGGAATTCAATGAGGGAAAACTTTTTTTCGGTACAGTAAATGAGGCAGCGGAAGAAGGGTATCTTTCGGGAGCCACCCTAAAGAGCGTCAGGGATGGTTCGACAATGACGGAAGAACAGCTAAAACAGGATGGTGACAGAAAGATGATTATCACGGACGCAGATGCGGATATTTATTGCCCGGGAAAGGTAATCTATATCAGCGAAGGGGCTGCTGTCAATGAGGATGGAAGTGTAGCCGCCGCTCAGGCGGATGGGCTTGTCTATATTTTAATGAAATAAGAGCCGTTAATCCGGCAGATTGTGAGGAAAATCATGGAAAAAACAATGGACAAAATCGTAGCACTGGCAAAAGCGAGGGGATTCGTATATCCCGGCTCCGAGATATACGGCGGACTTGCCAACACATGGGATTACGGCAATCTTGGTGTTGAACTGAAAAACAATGTAAAAAAGGCATGGTGGCAGAAATTTGTGCAGGAAAATCCCTACAACGTTGGTGTTGACTGCGCAATACTGATGAATCCGCAGACCTGGGTGGCCAGCGGTCATTTGGGCGGATTTTCAGATCCACTGATGGATTGTAAGGAATGCCATGAGCGTTTCCGGGCGGATAAACTGATTGAAGATTTCTGCGCGGAGAACAATATTGAGCTGGCGGAGAGTGTTGATGCCTGGAGTCAGGAGCAGATGAAGAATTTCATCGAGGAGCACAATATTCCCTGTCCTTCCTGCGGTAAACACAACTTTACAGATATTCGTCAGTTCAACCTGATGTTCAAGACTTTTCAGGGTGTTACAGAGGATGCAAAGAGTGTTGTATATCTTCGTCCCGAGACAGCACAGGGTATTTTTGTAAACTTCAAGAATGTACAGAGAACTTCCCGTAAGAAAATTCCTTTTGGTATCGGTCAGATTGGAAAATCTTTCAGAAATGAAATCACACCCGGAAACTTTACCTTCCGTACCAGAGAGTTTGAGCAGATGGAGCTGGAATTCTTCTGTGAGCCCGGAACGGATCTGGAGTGGTTCCAGTATTGGAGGGCATTCTGCCGTGACTGGCTGCTTTCACTTGGCATAAAAGAGGATGAAATGCGACTGCGCGATCACAGCCCGGAGGAACTTTGCTTCTACAGTAAGGGAACCACAGATATTGAATTCCTGTTCCCCTTCGGCTGGGGCGAACTGTGGGGTATTGCTGACAGAACGGATTATGACCTGACTCAGCATGCCAATACCTCCGGAGAGGATATGACCTATTTTGATGATGAAAAGAAGGAGAAATACATACCTTATGTGATTGAGCCTTCTCTCGGAGCAGACCGCGTTGTTCTTGCTTTCCTCTGTGCGGCATACGATGAAGAGGAACTGGAAGGCGGCGACATGCGTACGGTGCTTCGTTTCCATCCTGCGCTTGCACCTGTCAAGATTGGTGTTCTGCCTCTTTCAAAGAAGCTGAATGAGGGCGCTGAAAAGATTTATGCCTCCCTTTCGAAAAAATATAACTGTGAGTTCGATGACAGAGGAAATATAGGTAAGAGATACCGTCGTCAGGACGAAATCGGTACGCCCTTCTGTGTGACTTATGACTTTGAGTCTGAGACAGACGGATGCGTGACGGTTCGTTTCAGAGACTCCATGGAACAGGAGAGAGTGGCAATTGATCAGTTGGATGCTTACTTTGCTGACAAGTTTACCTTTTAGTAATGAAAGCTGACCAAAGGAGCAGAAGAATTCTTCTGCTCCTTTTAGATACCTGAGTGCATTACGGGGAGCGGAAATCTGTGGACAAGATAGAAATATTTCAGATATTGGGAATTGAATATACAAAGGACGAACATCTGATCAAGAATGCTTATCGTGAAAAACTGGCAGTGACAAACCCGGAGGACAATCCTGAAGGGTTTAAACGGCTACGCGCGGCTTATGAAGAGGCTTGCAGGCTGGCAAAACAACCGGAAGAGTCAGAGCAGGAAGAGCAAAAGAAAGACGAGACTCCCTCCGGCCGCTGGGTGGAAAGAGCAGCTGAAATTTATGGTAATATCCGTTGCAGGCAAGATGTAGCTCTTTGGAAGAAACTTTTTGAGGACGACTGTTTCGTGTCCCTGGAAGATGAGGAAAACTGCAGAGAAAAACTGCTTGTGTTTCTGATGTCACATTTTAAGCTTCCCACCGCGATATGGAAGCTTTTGGATGAAAAGCTGGGTATTGTAAAAGGTGCAAAAGATTTGCGGGAACATTTTCCGGCAGATTTTATCCGTTTTATTGTAAATAAGTGCGAACGTGGCGAGGATGTGGAGTTTGAACAGTTTGAGGGAGCAGAGGATGCACCTTATGATTTGTTCCTGCAGTATTACGATCGGTGCTGGCAGGCAATGCAGGAAGGCAATCTGGAACAGGCAGCTGACTGCATACGGCAGGCAGATCAATTACATATTTATCATCCGGTGATGGAAATCTGCCGTGCGGATTTATATGAAAAGCAGGGCAAGACAGAAGAAGCGGTAGAACATCTGGAAAAACTGCGTTCAAGATATCCGAAGGATTCCATGATTTGTTACAATGCGGCGGAATTACTCTGGAGAAATTCCGAAAAGAGGACAGATTATCGAGCAAGAGCATCGCAAATATATCAGGAACTGAAGGCGGAAAACGATTCTCACTATATGGCAAATCTGCGACTGACGGAGTGGCACTATGAACAGGGAGAATACAAGGAGGCCAAAAAATGCGCAGAGAAAGTACTGGCTGCTGGTGGAGATGATGCGTTCCTAAAGCTTTTGACCAAAGTAAATGCAAAAATTGAGAAAGATCTGGAAAGAGAGTATCGGGAGAAGCATGGCTGGGAAACTGCTTTGGAGCTCTGCTGGTGCTATCTGCAGGACGGTAAGATAGCAAAAGGAATTCGGCTTGCAGTAACTCTGGAAAAACAGCTGCCTCCTGAGAAAGAGGCGGAATGGGCGGGGCTGATGGCAAAGCTTTATGTAGAGGAAGCTGAATACGAGGATTCCATTCTTATGACTGAGAGCTGGCAGGCTGCTCTGGAGAAGAAAATCATCTGTGAGGAAGGCGAAGAGAAGGATAAGGATTTAGATCGCATCAGGCAGGCACACTTGATTCGCATGCAATGCTATCACAATCTTGGCTTTCGGGAAACGGAAAATTGGACAAAGGCTGTCAGAGAAGGAGAAAGTATCCTTGACGGTTCCATGAAAGATATAGGTGTACTGTTGGAATTGTCTCAGCTGTATACGGAACTGAAGGAGTATGAAAAGAGTCTGGAACTGGCTGACAGGCTGGTAAATGAATATCAGGTTTTTGCTGCCTATGCAAATTCTCTTGAAGTTTACCGCAGGCAGCTTGATGCCGGCGGTGTTGTGAGAAGTGCTACACAATGTATTCGGAATTTCCCGGGGTATGCCAGAGCGTATGAGTATGTGGCAAAAGTATACCTTGATCTGCAACGACCGGATGACCTGGAGAAGGTGTTGGAAGATGCAAAGAAAAATGATGTCAAAAGCGTGATTCTGGATGCCTATCGCTATCTGAGTACGCATAAGCCAATGGATGTTGACCGGTTGAACGGAAAGCTGAAGACTTTTCGTGAGGATTTCCGCAAACAGGTGGAGAAGGGAAAACTTCCTTTTTATGAGCAGGGACTCCCCAGACTGCTGGAATATGTATACAACTATCCGGACAGTTATATGCTGGTGGAACTTGCTATATTTCACAGAGCAGCGCATCATTATGAAGAGGCAAAAGAATGTTTTGAAAAGGCACTTTCCTTAAGCCCTTCCAATCCATATGCATTTAATGGACTGAGCTTTACTTATAAATATATGGGAGATTATGAAAATGCGCTGGTCTGTATCAAAAAAGCAATACTGTATATGGATAAGGACATGTCTCCGACAATTTATACGGATATGGCTGATATCTATATGTTGCTGGGAGATTATGAACGTGCTGTTGCTGCATACAGGCAGTATGAGAGAATAATGCAGGAAAAGGGCAATGGGGAGAAGATCGGAACCTGGTTTGGAGACAGTCTGGCTGACGCTTTTCTGAATGCAGGGGAGTATGATAAAGCAGAGAAAATTTACAGGACAACCTATGAAAAGGATGAGAAAAAACGAAGCGAAAAACTGTCGGACTTGTATTTAAAATCAGGACAAGAGGATAAGCTTTCGGAAGAATTGCAATTGCGGGAAAAGAACTTGGCAGGTTCCAAAAAGGATATTCTGGAGCATTACAGCAGCAGAGGATGGATGGAACTTGTCTTCGGAAAACCGAAGGCGGCTGTGAAGGCATTCCATAAGGCGGTGAAAAGCGGTTCCGATGAAAATATGGAAGGCAAGATTGCGGATGCGGTATTTGCCTGCATTGTCTGTGGAAACGATAGAAAAGGTGCAAGATATGCGGCAAGACTGAAAAAATTTCTGACTGAGGAAAAATATGCGGAAAGGGACAGATATTTTAACAGCGGAAAGTCCCATTTGCAGATAGAAATATTGGCGGTATGGTACACCGCTTCCGATGAAGTAATCCGGACACTGCTTGACAAGGAAGAAGTCTGCGGAATCTGCTATCATTGTACCAGCGCAGTCTGCCGGGAAATTGAAGGGATTCGCATTCTTTTTCTGCTCCGTCAGAAAAAGAGAGAGGAAGCGAAGGAACGTCTGGAACGCAATTTGGAAATCCAGGCTGCGGATGAGTATATGCTTGCCATAAAACATACCATATTCGGCGAATGAATATAAAAAACAGGATGAGGTGACGGAGACATGAACCGGCAGTGATCCTGAATGGAATGGGCTGAAAAAAGAAAGAGGATATCAATGATAGTAGGAATTGATTTAGGCACAACAAATAGTCTGATTGCCTGTTTTACCGAGGATGGACCTAAAATTATCCCCAACAGACTGGGTAAGAATCTGACACCTTCTGTTGTCAGTGTGGATGAAGAAGGAAATGTCTATGTGGGGGAGACGGCGAAGGAGCGCATGAGCCTTTATCCGGACTCTGTGGCACAGACCTTTAAACGCAGTATGGGAACGGAGCGGGAGTATGTCTTAAGCGGAAGACATTTTAAACCGGAGGAGCTTTCCAGTATGGTGCTGCGTTCCCTGAAGGAAGATGCGGAGAGTTACCTCGGAGAGGAGATTACAGAGGCGGTTATCAGCGTACCTGCCTATTTTGACGACAAACGCAGAAAGGCAACCAAGCGCGCCGGCGAGCTGGCAGGACTGAAGGTAGACAGAATGATTTCGGAGCCTACTGCGGCAGCTGTGGCGTACGGACTTTATGATAAAACGCAGGATACCAGATTTCTGGTGTTTGACCTTGGCGGTGGTACCTTTGATGTCTCCATACTGGAATTGTATCACAACATTCTTGAGGTTCGAGCAGTGGCAGGAGACAACTACCTTGGCGGTGAAGACTTTACAGAAGTAATGGCAAAGCTTTTTTTGCAGAAAGCAAAACTGCAGATTTCCGGCCTTACGGAAAAGGAGCAGGTAAGGCTTTACCGTCAGGCCGAAAAGGCAAAGTGTGCTATCAGCGATAATACGGAAGTTACAATGACCTTCCTGTACAAAGAGGAGACTTTGGAAGAGGCCATTTCCTATAAGGAATATGAAGAGGCCTGCGAAGAACTGTTGATGAAAATCAGGGAACCGGTGAAAAAGAGTCTTTCGGATGCAGGGCTAAAGCTGGGGGATATTGACGAGGTTCTGCTGATTGGCGGTGCAACAAGACTTTCCATCGTGCGTGACTTCCTGATACGATTGTTCCGTAAATTCCCGGATACGAAAATGAATCCCGATGAGGCAGTGGCGTTGGGCACAGCGGTGCAGGCAGCCATGAAAGAACGGCGGGAAGAGGTAAAAGAAGTCATCCTGACGGATGTCTGCTCATTTACACTGGGAACCGAGGTTGTTGTGGAATATGATGAAGGGAAGTTAGAAGATGGGAGATTTTGCCCCATCATTGAGCGGAATACGGTGATTCCTGCAAGTCATACGGAACGGCTTTATACGGCGAGGGACAATCAGACATCGGTACGCGTAAAAGTGCTTCAGGGAGAAAGCCGATTTGCCAGAAACAATCTTTATCTGGGGGAACTGGAGATTGAGGTACCGAAGGGACCAAAAGGACAGGAATCGGTTGACGTGACCTATACCTACGATATTAATTCGCTTCTGGAGGTCGAGATTACCGTAGTCTCTACGGGTGAAAGTCGGAAGATGATTATTAAGGGGCAGGATAACCAAATGACTGATGAGGAGATTCAGAAACGCATGGAGGAATTGTCGTATCTGAAAATCCAGCCGAGAGACTACGAGGAAAACAGGCTTGTGCTTCTGCGGGCGGAGAGAATGTATGAGGAAGCCCTGGGTGACAGGAGAAAAAAACTGGATCGCTATATAACCGCCTTTGAGGCAGCACTGAAGAAAGGAGACCATGACGAAATCATAGAGAGCCGTGATGCCCTGAACGATGTGCTGGAGGAAGAGGACGAATAAAGCAGCATAGTTTTGTCTGTTTACAGGACAAATTATTTTTGACTATACAAACGCAAAAAAAAGTGATACGATATACGCGGCTGCGATTTTTGCGGCACTGTCATTTAGAGAATAGGAAGGAAAAGACCATGAAAGCTTATGGTGTAAACGAATTAAGAAGAATGTATCTCGACTTTTTCGAGAGCAAGGGACATTTGAAAATGAAGAGTTTTTCGCTGGTGCCGCATAACGACAACAGCCTTTTGATTATCAATTCCGGTATGGCTCCCTTAAAGCCTTACTTTACCGGACAGGAAATCCCTCCGAGACGGAGAGTGACAACCTGCCAGAAGTGTGTGCGTACCGGTGATATTGAAAACGTAGGTAAGACAGCTCGCCATCTGACCTTCTTTGAGATGCTGGGGAATTTCTCCTTTGGTGACTATTTCAAGCATGAGGCGATTGCATGGAGCTGGGAGTTCCTGACAAAAGTCGTGGGAATGGATCCCGACAGACTCTATCCTTCCATCTATTGTGAGGATGATGAGGCATACGATATCTGGACAAAGGAAATCGGTGTGCCCGGGGAGAAGATTACCCGTTTCTATCGCGATGAGAACGGTGACTGTGACAACTTCTGGGAGCACGGCGCAGGTCCCTGCGGTCCTTGTTCCGAAATTTATTACGACAGAGGTATCAAGTACGGCTGCGGCAAGCCCGACTGTAAGGTAGGCTGTGATTGCGACAGATTCATGGAAGTCTGGAACAATGTGTTTACACAGTTTGATAACGATGGCCATGGAAACTATACAGAGCTTTCCCAGAAAAATATTGATACCGGTATGGGACTGGAGCGTCTTGCAGTGGTTGTACAGGATGTGGATTCTGTTTTCGATATTGATACCATGAAGGCAATTCGTGACCGTATCTGTGAGATTGCGGGTGTGGAGTACCAGAAAGATGAGGCAACCGATGTATCCATCCGTCTGATAACCGACCATATCCGTTCCACTACCTTTATGATCAGTGACGGCATTATGCCTTCCAATGAGGGGCGCGGCTATGTACTCCGTCGTCTGATTCGCCGTGCTGCAAGACATGGCAGATTACTGGGAATCAACGGAAAGTTCATGGCGAACTTAAGCGAAACCGTAATCAATGAATGTAAAGACGGATATCCTGAACTGGAGGAGAAGAAGGCATTTATCCTGAATGTTCTGACCCAGGAAGAGGATAAATTCGATAAGACCATCGACCAGGGCTTAAGCATTCTGACGCAGATGGAAGAAGAGATGAAAGCTTCCGGCAAGACCGAACTTTCCGGTGAAAATGCCTTTAAACTGTATGATACTTACGGCTTTCCCATTGACCTTACGGAAGAAATCCTTGCAGAAAAGGGCTTAAGTCTCGACGAAGCAGGATTTGGTGTCTGCATGCAGCAGCAGAAGGAAAAGGCTCGTAAGGCTCGTAAGGTTACAAACTACATGGGTGCCGATGTGACGGTGTATGAGTCCATTGATCCTGCTATTACCACCCAGTTTGTGGGATATGACAGATTGCAGCATAATTCAAAAATTACGGTTCTTACAACGGAGACTGAGCTTGTGGAAGCCCTGACGGACGGACAGGTCGGAACCATTATTGTGGAAGAGACTCCTTTCTATGCCACCATGGGCGGACAGAATGCGGATACCGGTGTGATTACCACTGCGGACGGCAGCTTCCGGGTAACGGATACCATAAAGCTGCTCGGCGGTAAGGTAGGACATATCGGAACTGTTACGAGAGGTATGATTAAGGTTGGCGATGTGGCAACCCTGACTGTGGATGCCGGAAAACGTGCTGACACCTGTAAAAATCACAGCGCAACCCATCTGCTTCAGAAAGCGCTCCGTGAGGTGCTGGGAAGCCATGTGGAACAGTCCGGATCTTATGTGGATGGCGAGAGACTGAGATTTGACTTCAGCCATTTTGCTCCGATGACACAGGAAGAACTGGACAAGGTGGAAGCACTTGTCAATGAGAAGATTGCAGAAAATCTTTCTGTTGTGACAGAGGTTATGAGCCTTGAGGATGCCAAGAAGACAGGCGCTATGGCTTTGTTTGGAGAAAAGTACGGTGAAACTGTCCGCGTGGTGAGAATGGGAGATTTCTCTGTGGAATTCTGTGGTGGTACCCATGTGTCAAATACCGGTGCCATCGGTTCCCTAAAAATTCTGTCTGAAAACGGTGTGGCTGCCGGCGTACGCCGTATTGAAGCGCTGACGGGCAATGGCGTTATGAATTACTATAAGAATCTGGAGAAAACGGTGGAGGCAGCAAGCAAGGCGTTGAAGGCAACCCCCGCAACTCTGGTAGAGAAATGCGAACATGTCATGCATGAGATGAAGGCCTTGAGCTCTGAACTGGAATCTTTGAAGGCCAAGGCAGCTAAGGATGCGCTTGGAGATGTTATGGATCAGGTGCAGGAGATAAAGGGCGTAAAGCTTCTTGCAACAAGTGTTGCAGGCGTGGATATGAATGGCTTGCGCGATTTGGGAGACCAGCTTAAGGAAAAGCTGGGTGAAGGTGTTATAGTCCTTCTCTCCGAGCAGGATGGTAAGGTTAATATGATTGCAATGGCAACAGACGGTGCTCAGGGAAAGGGTGCTCATGCCGGTAATCTGATTAAGGGAATTGCAGCACTGGTAGGAGGCGGCGGTGGCGGACGCCCCGGTATGGCACAGGCAGGCGGTAAGAATCCGGCAGGAATTCCCGCAGCAATCACAGAGGCTGCAAAGGTGCTGGAAGGACAGCTGAATTAAAGAGCTGAACTAAAAAAATAAAAAAAACTGTTGACGGCGATAGATTTTATGCTATAATATCTATTGTGTATGCGGCAGGAAACGCCATAATGCATAATATTAACCCAATCAGTCATGTTACTTGAGGGACTGAAGGGAGGTCGGGTAGAGATGTCAAACGTAATCGTAAAAGAGAACGAGACTTTGGACAGCGCACTGCGTCGCTTCAAGAGAAGCTGTGCTAAGGCGGGTATCCAGCAGGAGATTCGTAAGCGTGAGCATTACGAGAAGCCTAGCGTAAGACGTAAGAAGAAGTCTGAAGCAGCAAGAAAGCGTAAATATAACTAAAAACGTGAGCAGACCCTCGGCGATAACGCCGGGGGTTTTCTGTTTTGATCATCATGGTGCACCTTATTGTGAAGTGAAATAGCCACAGACAGGATTTTTTCGTTCTATGTTAACCGGTACTCACATATGTATATGGTATAAAATGTCTTCGAAATTCGAAGAAGTTCCGGGATGTGGTGTTTATGCAAAAAAAGAGATTTCTTTCTTCCTTGTTGATTATGGCAGTGCTATGGGTTGAATTCGTGTTGCCTGTGCAGGCAAATGTTGCGGTAACTGCTCCTTCTGTTATTCTGATTGAAAGCTCTACAGGACAGGTCATATACGAAGTCAATGCTTCGGAACGAAGAAGTCCGGCAAGCATCACGAAAATTATGACGCTGCTTCTTACCTTTGAGGCACTTGATGCGGGGAAAGTGAAGCTGACGGATGATGTCATTGTAAGCGAATATGCAAGTTCCATGGGAGGTTCTCAGGTATATCTGGCAGAAGGGGAAGTTCAGAGCCTGGACACTATGATAAAATGTATTGCCGTGTCTTCGGGCAATGATGCAAGTGTCGCTGTGGCGGAACATATTGCAGGAAGTGAACAGGCATTTGTGGATTTGATGAACGAGAGAGCGGCGGAACTGGGGATGGCGGATACGCATTTTGAAGACTGCTGCGGACTGACGGATTCCGATAACCATTATTCCACTGCAAAAGACGTTGCAATTATGTCCAGGGAGCTGACGGTAAAGCATCCTCAGATTTTTGAGTATACAACCATCTGGATGGAAGATATTACCCATGAAACAAGGCAGGGAACATCAAAGTTTACACTGAACAGTACAAATAAGCTGCTGAAGCAATACCAGTATACAACAGGTTTGAAAACAGGTTCCACAAGTAAAGCAAAATATTGCATTTCCGCTACAGCAAGTAAGGATGGAATCGATCTGATTGCCGTTGTAATGGGTGCGCCTGATTATAAAACCAGATTCGGAGATGCGCAGACACTGCTTACTTATGGCTTTGGCGTATGCAGCCTGTATTTGGATGAAAATCAGGATGCCCTTCCGAAGCTGGCCGTGGAAAGAGGTGTTTTGGATGAGGCGGCTTTGAAATATGAGGGAGAATTCCGTTATCTTGATTTGATGGGAAGCAATCTGAATACGGTGGAAAAGGTTGTGGAACTGCCGGAGAAGGTGCAGGCACCTGTGGAAGAAGGAATGCAGGTGGGAAGAGCGAAATATTTGTTGGATGGAGCGGAAATAGGCAGCGTTCCGATTCTCTTTGCGGAAAGTGTTGAAAAGGCAGGATATACGGATTACTTTAAGAAAGTATTTGGATTTTTCCTTTTATAAGGAAAGAAAATATGGTAAGATTACTATATTCTGTGGATAAGAGTGAATGCCTGCTATTGCAGTATGGGAGAATCAGAGGATGGATGTTTTGATTACGGTATTGGTTTGCGTGGGAATTATCCTTGTATGGGTGATGCTTTATGACAGTAACCGTTTTGTGATAAAAAGATATACGGTATCGGATGTAAAAATACGGAAAAATGTCAGAGCAGTTGTGCTGACGGATTTACATAATAAGAAATATGGCAGAAAAAATGAGAGGCTCTTGGAGGCAATCAGGGAGCAAAAACCGGATATGATTCTGATTGCGGGGGACATTCTGACCGCGAGCCCCGGTAAGCCTTTGGAACCTGCGCTGGAATTCTTGAGTGAGCTGGCGAAAGACTATCCGATTTATTACGGAAATGGAAATCACGAACATAGATTGAAATTATACCCGGAAACATATGGAGATATGGGGGAGAGATACGGACAGGCTCTGCAGGAATTGAAAATAGAGCCACTGGTGAATCAGCATTGTGTCTTACAGGATAGCGGAATCGCAATCTATGGTTCGGAGATTGACAAGTTTTATTATAAACGCTTTCGGATTCCGCAGATGTCAAATGAGTATATGGAGAGTATTTTGGGCAAACCGGATAAAGAACTGTATACAGTTCTCCTGGCACATAATCCGGATTACTTTCCACAGTATGCCGGTTGGGGGGCAGATTTGGTGCTTTCCGGTCATGTACACGGCGGAGTTGCGAGAGTTCCCTTCTGGGGAAAAGGGATGATTTCTCCGGGACTGAGATTTTTCCCGAAATATGACGGCGGTGTTTTCCGGGAGGGACAGGCTGTCATGATTTTAAGCCGTGGACTAGGCATGCACACAATCCCGGTGAGGCTGTTTAATCCTGCTGAACTCTGGGTAATAGATTTCAAAAAGGATTAGAATGTATGTTCAACCTTGCAATAGGCAGGAAAAAAAGTTACAATGAACGATATGTGAAAAAACTGGAAAATATGAGGGAATTATGGCAATACAGGTTAAGCTTGAAGTGTTTGAAGGCCCGCTGGACCTTCTGCTTCATCTGATTGACAAGAACAAAGTAGATATCTATGATATCCCCATCGTGGAAATTACGGAACAGTATCTGGATTATATCAAACAGATGGAAACAGAAGATATGAATGTCATGAGTGAATTTTTGCTGATGGCGGCCACTCTGATTGACATAAAGTGCCGTATGCTGCTTCCCAAGGAAGTAAACGAGGAGGGGGAGGAAGAGGACCCCAGAGCAGAATTGGTGCAGAAATTGCTGGAATACAAGATGTATAAGTATATGTCCTTTGAGCTCAGGGACAGACAGGTGGATGCTGCAAAGAATATGTACCGTGACCAGAAGTTGCCGGAAGAAGTGGCTGCATACAAACCGCCCATTAACTATGAAGAACTGGTAGGGGATATGACACTGAATAAGCTCCATGAGATTTTTAAATCCATGGTGAAAAAGCAGGAAGACAAGATTGACCCTATCCGAAGCCAATACGGAAATATTGAGAAGGAAGAGATTGACATGGATGCCAAGATGCTGTATGTCGAGGCTTATGCAAAAGAGCATAAAACATTCAGCTTCCGAAAGCTTTTGGAGAAACAGTCCAGCAAGATGGAAATTATTGTGACTTTTCTGATTATTCTGGAATTAATGAAGACCGGTAAAATTACAATCAGCCAGGAAAATATTTTTGATGACATCGTGATAACCTCGAAATGAAATCAGATGCGAAATAGTTAATTCATCGGGTGTGGAGGGAAAAGAGGATGGAAAGAACCAAGGCAGAAGCGGTGATTGAGGCCGTGTTATTTACCATGGGTGAGTCTGTCGAAATCAGCAGACTTGCAGATGTGATAGAAGAGGATGTGAAAACAACAAAGTCTATTCTGAAAGATATGGCGACGCGCTATGAAGAGGAAGACAGAGGAATTGCCCTGACACAGTTTGATAATTCCGTACAGCTTTGTACCAAGTCGGATATGTACGAGTACCTGATTAAAATAGCGAAAGCGCCAAGGAAGATGACTCTGACGGATACTGTGCTGGAAACATTATCCATCATTGCGTACAAGCAGCCCGTTACACGGGTAGAGGTGGAAAGGGTCAGAGGTGTCAGCTGTGACCATGCCATTAACAAATTGCTGGAATATGACCTGATTACGGAACTGGGAAGGCTGGATGCACCGGGCAGACCGTTACTGTTCGGAACAACGGAGCAATTCCTGCGCTGCTTCGGTGTGGGAAGTCTGGATGAACTTCCTGAACTCAATCCTGTACAGCTGGAAGAGTTCAAACAACAGGCAGAAGCAGAGGTGCAGCTTCAGCTGGAAGTATAGTATAACGACTGTACCGGATATAGAAACGTATAAAAGGGAAAAAGCCTCATATATTATTTAAGAATCCAGATTTTCAAGGCAGGGAAATACGGATGAAAAAAATAATAAGGGGCTTTTTCTGTATCCTTTTTCTGCTTCTCCCCATGCTGACGACCTACGCAGAAGAGAATACGGGTCCGGCGGTTGATATGTCTCTGCATGCTACAGCAGCGGTGTTAATGGATGCTGATTCGGGAAGAGTACTTTACGGAAAAAATGCAGATCAACCGATGGCAATGGCAAGTACCACTAAGATAATGACTTGTATTATCCTATTGGAAAGAACGTCTCCGGATGATGTGCTGACGGTCTCGGAATATGCGTCCGGTATGCCGAAGGTTAAACTCTGTTTGAAAAAAGGGGAGCAGTATACTGTCCGTGATCTGCTTTATTCTTTGATGCTCGAATCTCACAATGATTCGGCAGTGGCATTGGCAGAGTATGTGGGAAAACAGTTTCTCTCCGATGAACTAAAAAATAAACCGACAGAGCAGTATACAACAGAAGAAAGCAGACAGGCGGTGTCAGCTTTTGCGAAACTGATGAATGAAAAGGCTGTGGAACTGGGATGCGAGCATACCTGGTTTATCACGCCGAATGGGTTGGATGCAACACAGGAGTTTACTTTACAGGACGGTACGGTAATCAGGAAGGAGCATTGCACAACTGCCTCGGAACTGGCGCGGATTATGGCATATTGCATCGGAGAGTCGCCGGCAAGGGAAAACTTTCTCGAAATTACAGGAACAGCAAACTATTGCTTCTCGGCAAATGGGAGAAACTTTGCCTGTTCAAACCACAATGCTTTTTTGAATATGATGGATGGAGCTCTCAGCGGGAAAACAGGTTTTACCAATAAAGCGGGTTATTGCTATGTGGGAGCGCTGGAACGCGACGGAAGAACCTTTGTGGTGACACTGCTGGCCTGCGGGTGGCCGAACAATAAGACATGGAAGTGGAGTGATACAAAAGAATTGATGCAGTACGGCATTGATAATTTTTTTTACAGAAGTTTTTCGGAAAAGGGAACTGCTTTTGATGAAAACTGTCTGAAAGCAATTCCGGTGAAGAACGGCAGGACGAATATTTTAGGAGAAACAGCATATACTGATATTGAGATAAAAGGCAGGAGGAATTCGGAAGATGGTGGCATGGATATTGTGGCTGTTGGAACTGATCAGAGGAACAGGGAGGGAATCCTCCTGAGAGAAGACGAAGAAATCTGCGTAGAGTATCAGGTGCAGAAAATACTGGAAGCACCGGTGGAAAGCGGCAGGGAGGTTGGCAGCATCGAATACAGCGTGGATGGTGCAGTATACCTGCGGGAAAAAATTGTCACAGTGGACAGCATCGAAAAAATAGACTATTTATGGTGTTTGGAAGAGATTTTGTGCCGATATTTTTTAATAAAGTAAAAAATTTGAAAAAAATGCAATTCGTTCTTTGCGAGTTGCTTTTTTTATGTTATACTGTTACAGACAATAATCGGGGGCATTTGCGCCTTCGTTAAATTGTTTGTACTTATTTATTATAAATGGAGGACTGAAAGCATGAGTACTACTTCAAAAGCGAGTCAAAGAATAGCAGCTTTACTCGACGACAACAGTTTCGTTGAAATTGGTGCGCTTGTATCTGCAAGAGCGACAGATTTCAACATGAAACCCAATGAAACTCCTTCTGACGGATGTATTACCGGCTATGGAGTAATTGGTGGTAAGCCCGTGTATGTGTACAGCCAGGATGCATCCGTTATGAACGGAACGATCGGTGAGATGCATGCAAAGAAAATTTCTAACCTTTATGATCTGGCAATGAAGACAGGCTCCCCTGTCATCGGACTGATTGATTCTGCCGGACTGAGACTACAGGAGTCAACAGACGCATTGAATGCATTTGGTGAAATCTACATGAAGCAGGCAAATGCATCAGGTGTAATCCCACAGATTACAGCTATTCTGGGTGCCTGCGGCGGTGGACTTGCCCTGTTTCCCACACTGACGGATTTCACGTTCATGGAAGAGAAAAATGCAAAGCTGTTTGTAAATGCGCCGAATGCATTGGATGGCAATGTCATTACGAAATGTGATTCTTCTTCCGCGGCATTCCAGTCTGAGGAAAGCGGTATCGTGGATGTTGTTGCCGATGAAGCAACTGTTCTTTCCAAAATCCGCGATCTGGTTGCATTTTTACCTGCAAATAACAGCGAGGGCAGCGATATTGTTGAATGCACCGATGATTTGAACCGTGTGAATGCAGAGCTTGCTAATTGCGTCGGAGATACATCCATTGCTTTGTCCATTCTGGCAGATAACAATGATTTCTTTGAGGTGAAAGCAAACTATGCAAAAGATATGGTAGTTGGCTTTATGAAACTGGATGGTGTGACCGTTGGCGCAGTTGCAAATCGCAGTGAGGTTTGCGATGAAGAAGGAAAGGTTGCTGAGAAGCTGGATGCGGTTCTGTCCAAGCAGGGCTGTGAAAAGGCGGCTGATTTCGTAAATTTCTGTGATGCGTTTGATATTCCGGTACTGACTCTTACGAATGTAAAGGGTTATAAGGCGACCATGTGCTCTGAGAAAGGCATTGCAAAAGCAGCCGCAAAACTTACATATGCATTTGCAAACGCAACTGTTCCGAAGGTTAATGTTGTAATCGGCAAGGCACTTGGAACAGCGGCAATCGCCATGAATTCCAAGGCAATCGGTGCTGATATTACCATGGCTTGGCCGAATGTGGAAATCGGTACTATGGAAAGCAAACTGGCAGCAAAGATTATGTACGAAGGCCAGGGTGCTGAGGTTATCAATGAGAAGGCAGCTGAGTATGAGGCACTGCAGCTTTCTGCAGTAAGTGCTGCCCGGAGAGGATATGTGGATCAGATCGTGGAAGCTGCTGATACAAGAAAGTATGTTATCGGTGCTTTCGAGATGCTTTTTACCAAGAGCGAAGATCGTCCCGCAAAAAAGCACGGAACAGTATAGAAAGGGTGATTACAGTAAAATGAAGAAGAAATTTTTGGCTTTGATATGTATGATTACCTGTATCTTCGGACTGACCGCCTGCGGAAGCGAGGAAACCCTGACTGAGTATGAACAGCAAAAACTGGAAGTTGCCAAACAGCTTGCAACCACCAATGTAGTACCCATGTTTGCGGATTTCATGGATGATGAAAATGCAAAACTTTATGATGAGTACACATTGGATGAAATTGCTTATCTGTTCAACAGCCAGTATAGCATGAATGTTGACGGTTATGCGGTAGTAAAGGCTATTGATTCTTTCCATTCCGCAAAGAAGGATGTTGGTGAGATTCAGAGTATTGATTCTGCAGATGCCGAGATTGACGGCAAGCAGATTATTGTACAGGTTGAAGTGACCGGTACAAAGAAAAGTGCAGCTGCAGAAGTCATTTTCTCGAATGACAGATTTTTTACAATGGAGTCTGCGTCCCTGAATCCGAAAGCATCCATGGGTGAACTGATGGGTAAGGCGGCACTGAACACTCTGATTGGTATGGGTACCGTTTTTGTTGTATTGATACTGATCAGCCTGATTATTTCCTGCTTCGGATTTATTCCCAAGATTCAGGCGAAGGCAGCGGCGAGAAAAGAAGCAAAGAAAGCTGCCAAGAGTGACGGTATTGACAATGCGGTGGCACAGATTACCGCGCAGGAGGAAGTTACAGAGGAAACAGATGACCTTGAGCTGGTTGCTGTCATTGCGGCTGCTGTTGCTGCATATGAAGGTTCTGCTTCCACAGATGGATTTGTAGTTCGTTCTATCAGAAGACGAGTTTAATGAATGGAGGAAAATAAGATGAAAAATTATACCATTACCGTAAATGGAAACGTATATGATGTAACCGTAGAAGAGGGCGCTTCTTCCGGAGCACCTGTAGCAGCAAAGGCTCCCGCAGCTCCCAAGGCAGCTCCCAAGGCTGCACCCGCAGCAGCACCTAAGGCAGCCGGCGGCGCAGGAAGCGTAAAGATTGAGGCAGGTGCAGCAGGAAAGGTATTTAAGCTGGAGAAGAAGGTCGGAGATGCAGTCAAGAAGGGTGATGCAGTTGTAATCATCGAAGCAATGAAGATGGAAATCCCTGTTGTTGCACCTCAGGATGGCACTGTTGCAAGTGTTGATGTAGCTGTTGGCGATGCTGTTGAAGCAGGTGCAGTTCTTGCAACCTTGAACTAAGATTTCATGCCATACATACAGGTCGCGCGAGTGATTTGATGTATATTACTTTGGTAGAAAGACAACAGGAGGTCAACAAATGGAATACATAGGTTCTACGCTGAACAACCTGCTTCATCAGACGGCGTTTTTCAACCTGACATGGGGAAATTACGTTATGATAGCGGTTGCATGCTTTTTCCTTTACCTGGCTATCCGTCATGAGTTTGAGCCTCTGCTTTTAACTCCGATAGCCTTCGGCATGTTGTTGGTAAATATCTATCCCGATATCATGCTTCATGCAGAAGACGCAGCCAATGGTGTTGGCGGTTTGCTGTATTACTTTTACAAATTAGATGAGCTGGCAATTCTGCCTTCTCTGATTTTCCTTGGTGTAGGTGCAATGACAGACTTTGGTCCGCTGATTGCTAATCCCAAGAGCTTTTTGCTGGGCGCAGCGGCACAGTTTGGTATTTTCGCCGCTTATTTCGGCGCAATCTTCCTTGGCTTCAACGATAAGGCTGCAGCTGCCATCTCCATCATCGGTGGGGCAGACGGCCCTACCTCTATCTTCCTTGCAGGTAAACTGGGGCAGACGGCGATTCTGGGTCCCATTGCGGTGGCTGCTTATTCCTATATGTCACTGGTGCCGATTATCCAGCCGCCTATCATGAAGCTTTTCACGACAGAGAAGGAAAGAAAGATCAAGATGGCACAGCTTCGTCCCGTAAGTAAATTGGAGAAGATTCTGTTCCCCATCGTTGTAACAATCGTAGTATGTCTGATTCTTCCCACAACCGCTCCTCTGGTTGGTATGCTGATGCTCGGCAACCTGTTCAGAGAGTCTGGCGTGGTGAGACAGCTGACAGAGACGGCATCCAATGCACTGATGTATATCGTTGTTATCCTGCTGGGTACTTCCGTTGGTGCAACCACCAGCGCCGAGGCATTCCTGAATGCGGATACACTGAAGATTGTTGTACTGGGTCTGATTGCATTCATGTTTGGTACTGCGGCCGGTGTGCTGTTCGGTAAATTGATGTGTGTACTGACACATGGCAAGGTAAATCCTTTGATTGGTTCCGCAGGTGTGTCCGCCGTACCCATGGCCGCCCGCGTTTCCCAGAAGGTAGGTGCAGAGGCAGATCCTACCAACTTCCTGCTGATGCATGCAATGGGACCTAATGTTGCCGGTGTTATCGGAACAGCCGTAGCGGCAGGTACATTCATGGCCATCTTCGGAGTATTCTAAGCTAATATTTATATAAAACAAAACATGGAGGAAATTCGTAATGTCAGAAATTGAAAAGAAACCGATAAAAATTACGGAAACGATACTGCGTGATGCACATCAGTCTCTGATTGCAACCAGAATGCCTACCGAGTTTATGCTCCCTATCGTTGATAAAATGGATAAGGTCGGATACCACTCTGTAGAGTGCTGGGGAGGCGCAACCTTTGATGCATCTCTTCGTTTCCTGAAGGAAGATCCTTGGGACAGATTACGTAAGCTGCGTGACGGATTTAAGAACACAAAGCTGCAGATGCTGTTCCGTGGACAAAATATACTTGGTTA
This sequence comes from uncultured Lachnospiraceae bacterium, assembly GCA_945913255.1. Classification (GTDB taxonomy): domain Bacteria; phylum Bacillota; class Clostridia; order Lachnospirales; family Lachnospiraceae; genus Acetatifactor. The sequence goes on along the minus strand of CAMEDC010000007.1, from coordinate 81,491 downwards.
CAGACCTTATGCCGATGACGTGGTAGATGCTTTTGTACAGAAGTCCATCGCAAACGGTATTGATATCATCCGTATTTTTGACTGTCTGAATGACCTGCGTAATCTGCAGGAGGCAGTAAATGCAACCAACAAGATGAAACAACAGGAAGGCAGAGGACATGCTCAGGTAGCACTGTCCTATACTCTTGGAGATGCCTATACCCTGGAATACTGGGCTGATATGGCAAAGAAGATTGAGGAGATGGGTGCGGATTCCATCTGTATCAAGGACATGGCAGGCCTTCTTGTTCCTTACAAGGCATCTGAACTGATTGCAGCCATGAAGGAGAACACAAAGCTTCCTATCCAGCTGCATACCCATTACACCTCCGGTGTGGCAAGCATGACTTATCTGAAGGCAGTGGAGGCAGGTGTCGATGTGATTGATACTGCAATGAGTCCCTTCGCAATGGGTACCTCACAGCCTGCTACTGAGGTTATGGTTGAGACCTTTAAGGGAACCCCTTATGATACGGGATTTGATCAGAATCTGCTGGCTGAGATTGCAGATTACTTCCGTCCTTACAGAGATGAGTGCCTTGCTAATGGTTTGCTGAATCCTAAGGTTATGGGCGTGGATATCAAGACTCTGCTGTATCAGGTTCCCGGCGGTATGCTTTCCAACATGGTGAGCCAGCTGAAGGAGCAGAACGCAGAAGACAGATACTACGATGTGCTGAAGGAAATTCCTGAGGTTCGTAAGGATCTTGGTGAACCCCCTCTTGTTACACCTTCTTCTCAGATTGTCGGAACACAGGCTGTGTTTAATGTATTGATGGGTGAGAGATACAAAATGGCAACAAAGGAGACAAAGGCAGTTCTCCGCGGTGAATATGGTCAGACTGTAAAGCCTATGAACCAGGAAATCATCGACAAGGTTATTCCCGGTGAAGAGAGAATTACCTGCCGTTTTGCGGATACACTTCCCAGCGAGATGGATAAACTGGAAGGTGAGATGAAAGAATGGAAGCAGCAGGATGAGGATGTGCTTTCTTATGCACTGTTCCCTCAGGTTGCTACCGATTTCTTCAAATACCGTCAGGCACAGCAGGAAAAGGTTGATATGACCCAGGCTGATACCAAAAACGGTGCTTATCCCGTATAATGTAAAGTTACTGACAGGCAGACCGTCCCTATTGGACGGTCTGTTTTTTTGGTGCACATCCGTCGACAATAGCAGTATACTTTCTGTGGATAGTGAAAGCATGGCTTTGGACACAAGATGTAGTACTTGACAAGGCGACCGGGATGCTTGTAAAATAACAAGTGTTATATGGAACGCAGGAACAGTGCGGAAAAAACTTGTTAATGCACTGAATAATGTGGGGGGATAAAAGAGATGGCTCGTAAAGAAACAATAACGATTGAAATGATTCTGGAAACAGCGTTTGCAATGACAAGAGAGGAAGGATTTTCAAATGTGACAGCCAGAAAGGTTGCGGCAAAAGCGGGATGTTCAACGCAGCCTATTTTTCGTGTATATAAAAATATGGACGAGCTTTGGAATGCAGTTTACGAAAAAGCTGCATCGTTTTTTCAGGATTACTACAGTCTGTATCCCAGGATGGGAAAGGCACCGTTTACAAATTTGGGAATGGCATATATTGCTTTTGCAAGAGAAGAAAAGCATCTTTTTGAACTGCTCTTTGTAAATGAAGGAAGCGGAATCGGAAAAAAGAGTATGTATGAGCTGTTGAACGGAAAAGAAGGAAATGTGGTTTATGAAATTAATCTGGCAAAGGCGGCAGGGTGTGAGGAACCTCAGGATTTGTTTATGAAGATGTGGATTTTCATCCATGGTGCGGCCTGCATGTCACTGACAGGTGATTATGACTTGACGGATGTCCAGACACAGGAATTGCTGGAGAATTGCTACCGTGATTTCGCATCAGGGAACAACAGATAACAGGAGTCGGCGGCGATGGAGAAACAATACGATATTTTGAGCAGAATATCAGAACGCTATGAAAAAATGAGCAAAAGCCATAAGGCAATTGCGAAGTTCATATCCGAGCATTATGACCAGGCGGTTTTCATGACGGCGGCAAAGCTAGGGGAGACTCTGGGTGTCAGCGAGTCGACAGTAGTACGCTTTGCATCGGGCATCGGCTATGAAGGGTATCCGGAGTTTCAGAAGGCACTTGAGGAGTGTGTGAAGGGAAAGCTAAGCAGTATGCAGCGTATGGATGCAAAGTATGGAAGAAGTTCCCAGTCCGAGGTGCTGACTTCCGTTCTGACGGCAGATATTGAAAAATTGCAGCATACGATAGAAAATCTTGACCCAGCAGCTTTTGAATCGGCTGTGAATACTATCCTGGAAGCAGAGAATATTTATATTATGGGGCTGCGAAGCAATGAGCCGCTTGCCGAATTCCTGCATTTTTACCTGAATATGATACGGGGTAATGTGGTCTTGCTGAAGACAACCAGTGTCAGCGAAACCTTTGAACAGATGATACGAATCAGTGAGAAAGATTGTTTTATCGGAATCAGTTTTCCCAGATATTCCATGCGAACCCTGAAGGCGATGGAATTTGCCAGTGATATGAACGCAAAGGTTATCGCCATAACGGATTCTGTTAATTCTCCCATGAGCTTGTATTCCTCCTGTAATCTGCTGGCACGAAGCGACATGGTTTCCATTGTGGATTCCCTGGTGGCACCGTTAAGTGTAATCAATGCACTTGTTGTTGCTCTTTGCCTGAAATGTCCGCAGGAGGTTAAAAAGAATCTGGAACGGCTGGAAGAGACATGGAACAATTACCAGGTATATTTGAATGATGAAATCAATTTTATCAACGATGAGCCGATGTTGAATTATTCACTGCGCCGGGAGGAAATGGAGAGATGAGGCGGGTGATTGTGATTGGCGGCGGTGCTGCCGGCATGATGGCTGCGGTGGCAGCTGCGGATACCGGTGCAAATGTAGTGCTGCTGGAAAAAAACGAAAAGCTGGGGAAAAAGCTTTTTATAACGGGAAAAGGGCGCTGTAATGTTACGAATGGGGCAGATATGGACACTTTGTTTGCAAATATCTGCACAAATCCCAGATTTATGTATAGCGCGCTGTACGGATTTGATAATTATGCAGTAATGGATTTCCTGGAGAAAGCGGGCTGTGCATTAAAAACAGAACGCGGTGAAAGAGTATTTCCTGTTTCCGATCATTCTTCCGATGTGATTGCCGCTTTTCAGAGAGAGTTGAAGAAAAGAAACGTGGAAATTCATCTGAACACGGAAGTTGCAGATCTGCTTATCAAGGATGGCTGTGTCCTGGGAGTCAGATTGTCCGGCGGAAATCAAGTGGAAGCGGACAGTGTCATTGTATGTACGGGAGGGGTTTCTTATCCGTCTACGGGTTCTACAGGGGATGGATATCGTTTTGCGGAAAAGACAGGACATAAGGTCACTGAGGTATACCCGGCACTGGTGCCGTTTCAGGTCAAGGAAGCCTGGTGCGGACAGTTGATGGGACTTTCGCTGAAAAATGTGACTGTTCAGCTGATATGTGGGAAGAAAAAAGTGTATGAGGGCTTCGGTGAAATGCTTTTCACACATTTCGGAGTCAGCAGCCCGTTGATTTTATCTGCAAGCAGTTATTATTTACCGGGTTCTGAAGCAGAACTGTTGATTGATTTAAAACCGGCAATCGAGACGGAACAGCTTGATAAGAGAATTTTGCGGGACTTTGAGGAAAATAAAAACAGGCAATTTAAGAATGCGCTGGGAGGACTTTTCCCCGTGAAACTGATTCCCGTAATGGTGGAATTATCAGGTATTCATCCGGATAAGAAAGTAAATGAGATTACCAGGGAGGAGCGAAAACGCTTCCTTGAACTGATAAAAAAGCTGCCGTTGACGGTGACCGGAACCAGAAGTTTTGCCGAGGCAATCATTACGAAAGGCGGAGTTACGGTAAAGGATGTTAATCCTTCTACCATGGAGTCAAAGAAGGTAAAAGGACTCTATTTTGCCGGCGAGATGCTGGATGTGGATGCATTGACCGGAGGCTTTAATCTTCAGATTGCCTGGTCTACAGGGCATTTGGCGGGAGAAAGCCAGGGTGGATGTTAACATTTATTCATTTGAGACGGAGGATATAGATATGAGTTACAATATCGCAATCGACGGACCTGCAGGGGCAGGGAAGAGCACCATTGCAAAGGCAGTGGCAAAAAAGATGAAACTGATTTATGTGGATACAGGATCCATGTACCGGGCTCTTGCATTGTTTATGCTACGGGAAAAGGTTGATTTGCAGGATACAGAATCCATTATAAAAAAATGCGGGGAAGCGGATGTCACCATACGTTACGAGGACGGTGTTCAGGTTGTGCTGCTAAATGGAGAGAACGTGAACGCATTTTTGCGTACAGAGGAGGTCGGCAATGCTGCCTCAACTATCAGCCCAATTCCTGAGGTAAGAAAAAAGCTTGTGGAATTACAGCGAAAGCTGGCGTCAGAAAGTGATTGTATTATGGATGGACGTGATATCGGTACCTGCGTTCTCCCTGAGGCACAGGTCAAAATTTATCTGACGGCAAGCAGTGAGGTCAGAGCAAAACGCAGATATGATGAACTGTCTGCAAAAGGAGTAAGCTGTGATCTGAATCAAATCAAGGCAGATATCGAGGAACGGGATTATCGTGATATGCACAGAGAACTTTCCCCCTTAAAGCAGGCACCGGATGCGATTCTGGTAGATACCTCCGATATGAGTATAGAGCAAGTAATCGAAAAAATCAGTTCTTTTTGTGAAAGGTAAACTATGGAAATCAGACTTGCGGAATGCGCGGGCTTCTGCTTTGGAGTGAAGCGTGCAGTAGACACAGTGTATGAACATCTGGAAAAGGGGAAAACTATTTATACCTATGGCCCCATCGTACACAATGAGGAAGTGGTAAAGGAAATGGCGGAAAAGGGTGTCAGAGTTCTGGAAACAAGAAGGGCACTGGAAGAGCTGAAACTCTGCGGGAATGAGGAAAATGCCGCGGTTATTATTCGTGCTCACGGTGTACCCGAAGAGATATACCGTATTCTGGAAGAAAAAGGTTTGGAGTGCATTGATGCCACTTGTCCTTTTGTAAAACGGATTCACAAAATCGTGGAGCAGGAGAGCAGAGAAGGAAATTTTATCGTAATTATCGGAAATCCGGGGCATCCTGAAGTGGAAGGAATTCTGGGATGGTGCAAGGGACCGGCAGTGGTGCTGGAAGAACCGGAAGAAGCGGAAAAGTTTATTGCGCCGGAGGGGAAAAAGCTTTGCATTGTATCCCAAACGACATTTAACTACAATAAATTTCATTATATAGTTGAAATTTTTCAAAAAAAAGGTTACAATGTTAGTGTTGTGAACACTATATGTAACGCAACGGAGGAACGCCAGCGGGCCGCAAGAGCGCTTGCAGCGGAGGCTGACGTTATGATTGTAATAGGCGGGAAGCACAGCTCCAACACGCGTAAGCTGTACGATATTTGCAGCGAGGAATGTGCAAATACCTATTTTATACAGACACTGGATGACTTGCATTTAGAACTACCTAAAGCTGTCCGCCTGGTGGGTATTACAGCGGGGGCTTCCACCCCAAATAAATTAATCGAGGAGGTTCAAAATTATGTCAGAATTAACTTTTGAACAAATGTTGGAAGATTCAATTAAGACAATACATGCAGGAGAGGTAGTCGAAGGTACAGTCATCGATGTAAAATCGGATGAAATCGTATTGAACATTGGATATAAATCCGATGGTATTCTTACCAAAAATGAATATACCAATGATTCCAGCGTAGACCTGCGCGATGTAGTGAAGGTTGGCGACACCATGGAAGTAAAAGTATTGAAGGTAAATGACGGAGAAGGACAGGTTGTTCTGACCTATAAGCGTCTTGCGGCAGACAGAGGCAACAAGAGAATTGAGGAAGCATACAATAATAAAGAGGTACTGAAAGCAACCGTTGCACAGGTGCTGGAAGGCGGCCTGAGTGTTGTGGTTGATGAAGTCAGAATTTTCATCCCGGCAAGTCTTGTTTCCGATACTTACGAAAAGGATTTATCCAAGTATGCAGGACAGGAAATTGAGTTTGTAATCAGCGAGTACAATCCCAAGAGAAGAAGATACATCGGAGACCGCAGACAGCTTGTGGCAGCGCAGAAGGCTGAATTGCAGAAGGAACTGTTTGCGAGAATCCATGAAGGAGATATTGTTGAAGGTGTTGTTAAGAATGTTACCGATTTTGGTGCATTTGTCGACCTGGGCGGTGCAGATGGTCTGCTTCATATCTCTGAGATGTCCTGGGGACGTGTTGAGCATCCCAAAAAGGTATTTAAGGTTGGTGATAAGCTGAAGGTTCTGATTAAGGAAATCAGCGGAAATAAGATTGCACTTTCCTTAAAGTTTGATGATGCAAATCCCTGGAAGGATGCTGCTTCCAAATATGCGGTAGGTAATGTGGTAACCGGTAAGGTTGCACGAATGACGGATTTCGGCGCATTTATAGAACTGGAGCCCGGTGTGGATGCACTTCTTCATGTTTCTCAGATTGCAAAGGAACATATTGAGAAACCTGCTGATGTTCTGAGCGTTGGAGAAGAGGTAACTGCAAAGGTTGTCGACTTTAACGAGGATGATAAAAAGATTTCTCTGAGCATTAAGGCAATGTTTGCTCCTGAACCTGCGGAAGAGGAAGAGGATGCTGATGCAGATGTTGTCCCTGTTGATATCGATGCAGTGATTGCAGCGCAGGAAGAGGACGAGCAGTAATTTGTGTGATGATCCTGTAATACATTAAGATAAAGAGAACCGGGATGGTGCATACATGGCATATGATTATGAGTACCTAAAGAAAGAAGTACTGGCGTTAACAGCTATTGATTTGAACTGCTATAAAGAAAAGCAGATGAAACGCCGTATTGATACTTTGATTTCCAAAAATAAGATTGAGGGCTATGACAAGTATGTACAGGGACTGAAAACAGACAAAGCACTGTTTGAAGAGTTTGTCAACTATATCACGATAAATGTTTCTGAATTCTACAGAAATCCGGAACAGTGGAAGCTGATGGACGAGCAGATTATTCCTGAACTGATACAGAAATTCGGTAAAAACCTGAAAATCTGGAGTGCTGCCTGCTCTACAGGGGATGAGCCCTATTCCCTGGTTATGGCATTGTCGAAACATCTTCCTTTGAGTAATATCAAGATATTTGCCACTGATTTGGACAAACAGGTCATAGCAAAGGCGAAGGTTGGACTGTATTCGGAGAAAAGTATTATATCGGTTCCGGATGACCTGAAGAAGAAGTATTTTACTCAGGTGGGGCCATCCTATAAGATTTCAGATGAAATCAAAGCACGAGTGGAATTTAAGGAACACAATCTTCTGCGCGATGCTTATCCTACAGACTGTAATTTGATTGTCTGCAGGAACGTCCTGATTTATTTTACCGAGGAAGCGAAGGATGAGGTGTTCCGCAAGTACTATAAGTCACTGAAAAGCGGTGGGGTACTCTTTATCGGAAGTACGGAACAGATTATCAATTATAAAGAAATCGGGTATGAGAGAAAGAATTCGTTCTTTTATCAGAAGCCATAAAAAAGGAACTCCATTGGAGTTCCTTTTTTTGATAGTTGTATCCTAAGAAACTTATGCAATTTAATAAGTGGATGCCATCATGGTGAGTACGTGAGAGGCATATTTGCAGAATGCCTGGCGGTCTTTTTTCATATCGTTCGTCAATTCAAAGAAAAGTTCTTTGCTTCTGTAATCTCTTTTGAAAAACGGCTCAAATAAAATATCCCACTGGGGCAGATAACTTGCAAATTTCCTGGTATAGCAGGTCGCGGCGGTTGCAGCGACACGATGTTCCTTATCTACAAATCCTGCAACCGATTTGTGGAGAGCAACATCTTCGGCAGGCAGATAGTAATAATCATGATAATTAGAGTAGAAATATTTTAATTCTTCCTCATAAATTGGTATTTTTAGAGCTGCTTCTGCACCGTCTCCCTTAAAATAGCAATTGGAAACGGAAGCAGTAACCGGTTTGGGAAGAGGTTGCTCCAGACTCAGGGTGATAATCAGTTCTTTTCGTTTCCCGCCGTTTACATCGCGATAGGAATTTGCCTGTACCTTTTTTGCTTTGACAGGAAGATTAAACAAATCATAATAGGAAAGCATGGGCAGTGTTTCAAGCATACCTCTTAAGTCATCCGCATTGTGGAGAAATAAGGCATTCTCGGAAAATTCCGTAGGATTTTTGACATAATCATGGTAGATGCCAATCAGCTCACCACCGGAAAAAACATCTTTTCTGTCAATGCCAAGAAACTGCTCAAGAGTCTTTTGCTTGCAATTCGGTAATTTCAGAAAGAATTTGTAGGGCGCAATTCGTTTGTATAAGTCGATTCCCTTAAAGTTATCAAAACTGTAGGGCAGAGAAAGCTGTTCGCATTTCTGGGTGATGAACGGTAAGTCAAAGTTATTGCCGTTAAAATGAATCAGATAGCGGTATAGCTTAGCAAACTCAAAAAAGGCTTTCAGGATGTCGGCTTCCTGACTGTAATCTTCAGCCATCCATTGAATGGTTCTCCATTTACCGGCAAGAAAATAGGCGCAGCCGATTAAGTAGAGATAGGAAGAACGAGCTGTAAATCCTGTGGTCTCAATATCAATAAAGAGAATGCGCTCGATAGGCGCAATTCTGTTTAAAGGATAGGAAATAGAAAAGTTCTCCATTGTTTCCTCGGAAATTTTCATGATAACCTCCAAAAAATAATATTTAGGCCAAAATTATTTTACCATAAAAATGCGTTTTACAGTAGTATTTTAGTGAAAAAAATAGTATATTTAAGATGCACATTAAGAGAAAGGACAGAAAAAAGTATGGCAAAGTTGACGTTTGTGGGCGGTATCCATCCATATGATGGAAAGGATTTGTCTAAAGATATGCCGATTCAGGATGTCCTGCCTAAGGGAGAACTGGTATATCCGTTGTCTCAGCATATCGGAGCACCTGCCAAGGCGATTGTGGCGAAGGGTGATCGGGTATTGATGGGGCAAAAAATAGCGGAGAGCGGCGGTTTTGTGTCAGCTCCGATTTATGCTTCCGTGTCAGGAACCGTGAAGGCAATAGAACCGAGACGTGTTGTGACCGGAGATCTCATTATGAGCATTGTAGTGGAAAACGACTGTCTGTATGAAGATACAGGGTTTTATCCCACTGCACCTTTGGATAAGTTAAGCCGGGAAGAAATATTGGATATTATCAGAGAAGCAGGTATTGTCGGTATGGGCGGCGCAGGTTTTCCGACCCATGTAAAGCTGTCACCAAAGGAACCTGAGAAGATTGAATATGTGATTGCGAATTGTGCGGAATGTGAACCCTATCTGACCTCCGATTACAGGAGAATGCTGGAAGAACCGGAAAAGCTGATTGGAGGCTTGAAAATTATTCTTCGGCTTTTTGAAAATGCCCAGGGAATTCTGGCGGTAGAAGATAATAAATCGGACTGTATTTCTCTTTTGCGCCAACTTACAAAGGATGAACCGAGAATCAGTGTAAAGGCGTTAAAAACAAAATATCCACAGGGCGGAGAGAGAGCGCTGATTTACGCTACTACAGGAAGAAAAATCAATTCAACTATGCTTCCTGCAGATGTCGGGTGTGTGGTCAATAATGTGGATACAATCGTAGCCATATATCGTGCAGTTGTTGAGGGACGACCATTGATGGAACGAATTGTAACCGTCACAGGGGATGCCGTGGCACAGCCCAGAAATTTCAGGGTGCGTATTGGCACGAGCTATCAGGAGCTGCTGGAAGAAGCAGGTGGTTTTAGAGTGAAGCCGGAAAAAATCATTTGCGGCGGACCGATGATGGGATTTGGCATGTTTGACCTGAACGTGCCGACTACCAAAACGTCAACCGCATTACTGGCGCTCTCAAGGGATGATGTAGCAGCTATGGAACCGGGACCATGCATTAACTGCGGAAGGTGCGTTGAAGTATGTCCGGGAAGAGTTATCCCAAGCAGACTGGCTGATTATGCAGAGCATTTTCAGGAGGAAGCCTTTCTTGAAAATCACGGTATGGAATGCTGTGAATGCGGATGCTGTAGCTTTATCTGTCCGGCCAAGAGACCGTTAACCCAGGAAATAAAATCCATGCGTAAAATACAACTGGCTAAGAGAAAAAAGTAGGAGGAACCCATGAGCGAATTGTATAAAGTATCGTCTAATCCTCATATTCGTTCCAAGGTGACCACAAATGGCATTATGATGTCAGTAATCATTGCATTGATGCCGGCCACCGGTTTCGGAATATTCAATTTTGGTCCCAGAGCGCTTGCTGTCATTTTAGTAACTGTTGCCAGCACTGTACTGACAGAATTTCTGTTTGGGCTGTATCGAAAAAAAATGACAATCACCGATCTGTCTGCAGTGGTGACGGGACTGCTGCTTGCCTTGAATCTACCGGTGACAATTCCGTTGTGGATGGCGGCACTTGGTGGTATATTTTCCATTCTTGTCGTAAAGATGCTGTTCGGAGGCCTGGGACAGAATTTCATGAATCCTGCTTTGGCGGCAAGATGTTTTCTGCTGATTTCTTTCCCTACGGCTATGACAGCGTTTGATTGTGATGCATATACAGGTGCTACACCTCTGGCTGCTCTGAAAGCAGGAGAGCAGGTGAACATCATGGAAATGGTGCTGGGGAGAACGGCTGGTACCATCGGAGAGACTTCGGTAATTGCAATTATTATAGGTGCATGCTTCTTAATTTTAATCGGGGTGATTGACCTTCGGATTCCCGGAAGCTACATAGTGACATTTGTACTGTTTGTCGGTATTTTCGGCGGACATGGTTTTGACCCGGCTTTTCTGACTGCACAGCTGGCAGGCGGAGGACTGATGCTGGGTGCTTTCTTTATGGCGACAGATTATGTGACGAGACCAATTACGGTAAAAGGTCAGTATCTGTTTGGAATTTTTCTGGGAATAATGACAGGAATCTTTCGTATCTTCGGACCGGGTTCAGAAGGGGTTTCCTATGCAATTATTCTTGGAAATCTCCTTGTGCCTCTGATTGAAAAGGTAACAAAACCAGTTGCCTTCGGTTATGGAAAGGGAGGAAAGCATCATGAATAAGCAAAGTGACAGAAAAGTGATGCTGAAAGAAGCGGGAATTCTGTTCTGCATCACATTGATTGCCGGGCTCCTACTGGGATTTGTGTTCGAATTGACAAAAGAGCCAAGACAGCTGCAGCAGGAAAAAGCTGTTCAGGAGGCGTGCATCGCCGTATTCCCCAAGGCAAAGGAGCAGGGGATAGAACTTACTTTTGAGCAGTTGGACGCTGTACCTTCAGAGAGCCTTCAGAGTGAACTGGCAGAGATGCATGTGGAACCCGGTGCGGTCTATAAAGCATACACAAAGACAGATAACTCTTTTTATGGAGTTGTTGTGGAAGCAACTTCGACAGAAGGATACGGTGGTGACATTGTACTTTATGTCGGCGTGGGAGAAGATGGAACTGTAAACGGTGTATCCATTCTGGAGCTGAATGAGACAGCGGGACTTGGTATGGAGGCCCCGAATGTTCTGGTTCCGCAGTTTGTAGGTAAAAAAGTAGATAGCTTTGTTTATACGAAAACGGGAGCAAAGCCGGACAGCAATGAAGTGGATGCCATTACCTCAGCCACAATCACCACAAAGGCAGTAACGGAAGCTGTAAACGGCGGGCTGAGAATTGCATCTGAGTTACTGGAGGGAGGTGCTTTCAATGAATAAGGCAGGAGAAAGACTGTATAACGGTATTGTAAAGGAAAACCCTACCTTTGTATTGATGCTTGGAATGTGCCCCACTCTGGCTGTGACAACATCAGCTATGAACGGACTTGGCATGGGACTCACTACCATGGCGGTTCTTGCATTGAGCAATCTGTTTATATCCCTTCTGAGGAAGGTGATTCCGGCAAGAGTTCGCATTCCGGCATTTATTGTGATTATCGCATCCTTTGTAACCATAGTTCAGCTGCTATTGGAAGCTTATCTGCCGCAGCTGAATAAGTCGCTGGGTGTTTATATTCCGCTGATTGTTGTAAACTGTATTATTTTAGGGCGGGCAGAGGCATACGCTTATTCCAATCCGCCGATACCGTCACTGTTTGACGGCATTGGTATGGGACTTGGCTTTTCCTTTGCACTGACCTGCATTGGTGCAGTCAGGGAATTGTTGGGAACAGGCAAAGTATTTGGCTGTTCTGTCATGCCGGATTCCTTTGTCCCTATCCGCATATTCGGGCAGGCACCGGGGGCATTCTTTGTATTGGCGATGCTTGTGGCGCTTCAGAATTTGATAAAGGAAAAACGCAAAAAGGCAGGTAAGTCCTATGAAAAAATAGGATCCGGATGCAGTGAAGACTGCATGAACTGTTCCGATAAAGGCTGCTCCAGACGTTTTTATGATGCAGATGCAGGAGATAGCCGGAAAGAGGAAAAACCGGCGGAGGAAAAAACGGAACAAGAGAAATCCGCGGATTTGGAAATTCTGAATTTGGAAAAGGAGGAGAAATAAATGGAGAACGTAAAAGAATTACTTGTCATTTTAATCAGCTCCTCTCTTGTAAGTAATGTGGTCTTAAGCCAGTTCCTTGGACTGTGTCCTTTTCTGGGAGTATCAAAAAAGGTAAAGACTGCCGGTGGTATGGGCGTTGCGGTTATCTTTGTCATTACACTTGCCAGTGCAGTGGCCGGATTTATCAATCAATATGTACTGATTCGGTTTCAGGTGCAGTATCTAGATACGATTGTTTTTATTCTGGTTATTGCAGCGCTGGTACAGTTTGTGGAAATGTTTTTGAGGAAAACAATGCCGGCACTGTATGAAGCTCTTGGGGTATATCTTCCGCTGATTACCACAAATTGTGCGGTGCTTGGAGTGGCAATCAACAATGAGCAGGCAGAATACGGCATCCTGACTGGTGTTGTCAACGGGTTTGCGACAGCGGTCGGATTTACCGTTGCAATTGTTATACTGGCCGGTATCCGTGAAAAAATTGAGTATAATGATGTGCCGAAAGCGTTCCGGGGAATGCCGATTGTACTGCTGACAGCAGGCCTGATGGCGATTGCCTTTGTGGGATTTTCGGGGCTTCTGTAGAAGGAGGATGACTATGAGTGTAACAGGAATTCTGACTGCAACAGCAGTTGTGGGAGTTGTGGGTATCTTTGTCGGCATCTTCCTTGGAATAGCAGGTATTCGGTTTAAAGTGCAGGTGGACGAAAAGGAGGAGGCAGTGCTTAGCGTGCTGCCCGGTAATAACTGCGGAGGATGCGGATTTGCAGGTTGCTCCGGTCTTGCGGCGGCAATCGCAAAGGGTGAAGCCCCTGTGAATGCCTGTCCTGTCGGAGGCGAAGCTGTTGGGAAAAAAGTGGCGGCAATTATGGGAGTGGAAGCGGAAGAAACGGAGAGAAAGGTCGCATTTGTAGCTTGCCAGGGTGATTGTGACAAAGCAGGAAAAGACTATGATTATTATGGCATTGAAGATTGCCGGATGATGAGCTTTGTACCAGGCGGCGGTCCAAAGTCATGCAACAGCGGCTGCCTTGGTTTTGGAACCTGTGCCAGTGTTTGTCCCTTCGATGCCATCCACGTGGAAAACGGTGTGGCTAAAGTGGATAGAGAAGCATGTAAGGCGTGCGGAAAATGTATTGCGGTATGTCCGAAACATCTGATTTCTCTGGTGCCTTATAAGGCCGGGATGGCAGTTGCCTGCAGTTCTACCGATAAGGGACCGGTTACCATGAAGGCCTGTCAGACAGGATGTATCGGCTGCGGCATCTGTACAAAGAACTGTCCTTCGCAGGCAGTCAGCGTGTCTGATTTTCATGCGGTGATAGACCAGGAGAAATGTACCGGCTGCGGTACCTGTATGGAGAAATGTCCCAAGAAAGCAATCGTGAGGTTATAATATTGAAGTTACCGGAAGATTACGAGGAACATTCAGGAATGTCGCCAGTTGTGGTGATGAGCATTATTGCTGTCACCTTACTTGTGGCAGTTATTCTGATGGTAGTTCTTTTGATGAATGATAATAAAAACAGCCGAAACCGGCAGACGACAGATAAGCAGAGTATTGCGTCCTCCTCGCCGATTATTGAGGAGAACGCTGACAGTATTTCAAATGGGAGTAAACTGACACCGGATGACCTTGATTTCTGGGATATGTATCCGCCGGAGGAAACCGTGTCACCGGAACCATCTCCGGAAAGACCACAAGAAGCGGTTGAGAATGATCCCGCGACAGACGGAAAGCATACACTGATTCAGTACGCGAATGGAGAAGAGGAGTGGGTTTTAATCAGTCCCTATCTGCCGAAAAATGAATATGATTTCACGAAACTGGTCTGTCAGTCCAATCTCATGAAATATTATGAAGACGGGAAACAGGTTTCCTATGTTGGTACAGATATTTCAAAATTGCAGGATTATGTAGATTTTGTGAAGGTAAAGAAGGCGGGCATTCAGTTTGTAATGCTACGCGTGGGAGCAAGAGGCTATGGATCAGGACAATTGATACTGGATGATTATTTTGCGGATAATCTGAAACGTGCTACAGATGCAGGTCTTGAGGTGGGTGTCTATTTCTTTTCTCAGGCAATAACGAAGGAAGAAGCAATAGAAGAAGCCAATATGGTGATTGAAAACCTGGGAGATTACAAAATATCCTATCCGGTTGCCTTTGACATGGAAAAGATTGAAAACGATACAGCGCGCACAGATACCCTGAGCAGATCGGAGAGAACGGAAATTACGAAAGCGTTTCTGGATACCATCCAAACGGCAGGGTATAAACCCCTGATTTACGGTAATAAGGAGTGGCTGATAAAGGAAATTGATATGTCAAAACTGACAGATTATGATGTATGGCTGTCGCAGCAGAAGGATATCCCCGATTATCCTTATCAATATACAATGTGGCAATACAGTCTTGAGGGTTCCGTGGATGGCATTGCCGGTTATGCCAATATGAATATCAGTTTTATTGATTATTCCGAAAAGTAGAATAACAGCTTGCAGACTATTGTGGCCTGCAGGCTGTTATTTTTGGTGAGATATGAATTCCGGTATAGATTTCAGCATATCGGCTGGGTGAAATACCAAAGATTTCATTGGGAGTGTAATTGCGTGTAATACCATTCTTTTTCAGTATATCGATAGCTTTATTATATGCGATGGCGGCTTCCAGTTCATCTGAATAGCGGCCCACAAGATAATTTCCTCTGATATGGATACGGGTAACATATAGAATGCGGCCGTTTTTGTGTTCGTGGCTCACACCATGGTAACAATTCAAAATTTCCAGATTTTCACGTCGGAAATCAGTGGAATCGCCGTTGATAAAGCGAAAATCCCGTCCTTCTCTCGCATAGGGTTTAATGCCGTATCTGGTTACAATACTGATTTGCATCCCGTAATCGGCAACAAAATAGTGATTTCCCCGACACATGATTTTGTGAGAGGAATAATAAAAGAGGTCATCCGGGTCAAATTTCAGTATTTTTCCGGGAGAGAGATAGTAATAGAAAAGCTTTCTGCCAACATAAATCGGTGTACCAAAATAAAGACCGTTGTCCCGAAAATTGATCAGGCAAATCCATTTTTCAAAAGAAAGAGGAGAAGAAATGCTGTATGTATCGGGTGTGCAGGTGAAATCAGTCAATAGGCGACGACCTTCTCTGTAAGCAGCGTGGGCAAGTTCTGCAGTGGAAAAACTGCCAAGACTGATGTGTTTTCTGCGATAAGTCAAAGAGGCACGAAAATAAGCCTCGCCGTTTTTTTTGACGGCGGGGAAGACACCCTCAAAATGGGTATTCTCCTGATTGGATATATTACGGGAGTTTGCCACAGGAAATCCTCACTTCATTTTACTTTATTGCAAGTATATCATTTTCGGATATATTTTTCAAACTCCTCTCATATACTGATATATCGGACAGGCGTAATACGTCTGATAAATCGGAAAGGACTGAAAAATGTATGTATAAAAAGGCAGTGAGCCTGTTGGTTTTGGGAAATCTGATTTTTATTCTTGGCTTTGTCTGTGTCAGGGAATCTGAGGCGGAAAGGATTGCTTCCCAGCCGGTCAGGATGCTTCATCTTGAATTGGAGGAACTGGAGGAAAAGGCAAGAAACAGGGAGAAGCAGGCATCTGTGGAAGAAGACTGTCAGAAAGAAAGCAGTGAGAGCAGTGGACTTGGAATAGCGGATGTGGCAGTTTCAGGACAGCGCGTGGTAGATTATCAGGTGGTAGAACAGAAGCTTCTGTATGATTTGAACGATTCTGAGTTAGAAGTATTGCTTCGGATTGTGGAAGCAGAAGCGGGATGTGAGGATGAGGACGGAAAGCTTCTTGTGGCAAATGTAGTTTTGAATCGTGTGAACAGTGCACAGTTCCCGGAAACGGTGACAGAAGTTGTGTTTCAGCAGGAAAAAGGGGTGACACAGTTTTCACCTGTTTCAAACGGAAGCTATTATAAAGTACGAATCAGTGAAGAGACGGTAAATGCGGTTGGTCGTGCACTGATGGGAGAGGACATTTCTGAAGGGGCTCTTTATTTTGCAGCAAGAAAATATGCAGACAGTGAAAAGATGAAGTGGTTTGACAATAACCTGACTTTCCTTTTTCAACATGGTGGGCATGAGTTCTTTAAATAAATTCTTGCCATGGAGTGGCATTTATGGGATAATAAGCACGAAGTATTGGTTTGAGAGTTAATATGGAAACATTATTTTGAAAGAATTTCAGATATAAACAAAAGGAATACAGTAATGAGCGAAGATAAATCGTGGAGCAATATAGGAGAAGAAATCCGCGGAGCGGTGGAAGATGCACTGCGCACTGGAAATTTCCGTGATCTTGGAGATGTTGTTACGGGAACCGTGAAGGATGTTTCTGTGAAGGTAGGACAGGTTGTATCGGATGGAATCAATGGAACCTTCAATTACACGGAACAGATGGAAAATGCGACCAGAGAACGGAAACGTGCACAGGCGGAAAGAGAGAGAAAAGAACGGGAGCGTGTCACAGCTGTGTCCAGATTGCGTGCACCTTTTGTGAAGATCGGTAAGGTATCGGGAACGCTGTATCAGATATTCGGCGGTATCGGAACGGGAATTATGGCAATCCTTTCAGCCACTTTTTTGGGAATTGCATGTTTGAATGGAAACGGATGGTGGACTGCTTTCTTTGTCTTTATACTGTTGCTTTTTGTCTTTATCGGCATGATAAATGTCGGATGCAGCCAGAAAACCCGTCTGAAACGTGCCCAGAAATATCTGGAACTATGCGGACATAATCATTACAGCAATGTGGAGAATCTGTCCCTTCATACCGGAAAAACAAAGAAGTTTGTTTTAAAAGATATCAAAAAGATGCTGGATAAGGGTTTCTTCCCGGAAGGACATCTGGATATGCAGGAAACCTGCCTGATGCTGGATGATAAGATTTACAGAGAATATCTGGAACTGGAGAAACAGAGAAAAATTCAGGAACGGGAGCAGAAGGAAAAGGAACAGCAAAAGACTGTTGAGAAGCCCAAGCAGCCTGCTGAGGACAACGGTCTGGAAGAGGTAATTGCCGAAGGGCAGGATTGCATTAAAAGGCTCCGCGAGATGAACGATAATATTCCCGGAGAAGAGATTTCAGCAAAACTGTTTCGGCTTGAGAACCTGTTGAAAGAGATTTTTGAGGGACTTCGGGAACATCCCGAACAACTGCCGCAGATGCGGAAGTTTATGAATTACTATCTTCCCACAACTTTGAAACTGGTGAGCGCTTATGAGGAATTTGATGATTTGAGTGCGCAGGGGGAAGAGATCGCTGAAGCAAAGGCAGAAATTGAAAAAACCTTGGATTCCATAAACAGTGCTTTTGAGGAACTGTTGAACAGAATGTTCCGTGATACTGCATTTGATGTGACTGCGGATGCGCAGGTTTTGCAGACCATGCTGGCAAAGGAAGGACTGACAAAACAGAAAGAATTTGTTAACGTACAATAAAATGCCATGAGGCAGGAGGATACAGGAATGAACGATATTGATGAATTGTTGAAAGAAGCACCGACGCTTACTTTTGAGCCGCTTCCAGATACAGAACCGCAGGTCCCGGCGGAGGCGGTAAAGGCGGAGAAGCCGGCGATGGGAAATGCAGAAGAGACTATGGAGGTACAGCTGACACCGGAAGAACAGAAGATGGTGGATGATTTTGCCGCGCAGATTGACATTAAAAACACCCAGGCAATTTTACAATATGGTGCAGGCTGTCAGAAAAAGATTGCTGATTTTTCCGAGTCAGCACTGAGCAATGTACGCACAAAGGATATGGGCGAAGTCGGTGAAATGCTGACTCAGGTGGTTGCGGAACTTCGAAGCATCGAGGATGAGGAGGAAAGCAAAGGATTTTTTGGCATGTTTAAAAAGAATGCCAATAAACTGGCCAATATGAAGGCAAAGTATGACAAGGCGGAAGTCAATGTCAATAAAATCAGCGAAGCACTGGAGGCGCATCAGATTACGTTGCTGAAGGATGTGGCCATGCTGGACAAAATGTATGATTTGAATTTAAATTATTTCAAGGAATTGTCCATGTATATTCTTGCAGGAAAGAAGAAGCTGAAGGAAGCTGTTGAGGTAGAACTTCCTGAACTGGTAGCAAAAGCAGAAAAGAGTAATCTGCCGGAAGATACACAGGCGGCAAGAGATTTCTCGGAAATGTGCAACCGGTTTGAGAAAAAAATTCATGATCTGGAACTGACAAGAATGGTTGCATTGCAGATGGCACCTCAGATAAGACTGATACAGAATAATGATACGGTGATGAGTGATAAGATTCAATCCACACTTGTCAATACCATTCCCCTTTGGAAAAGTCAGATGGTGATAGCCATTGGACTGAATCATTCCACCGATGCAGCCAAAGCACAGAGAGAAGTCAGCGATATGACAAACGAGCTGCTGAAGAAAAATGCAGAAAATCTGAAGGTAGCAACATTGGAAACGGCAAAAGAAAGCGAACGCGGTATCGTGGATATCGAGACGCTCCAGACGACTAACCAGACCTTAATCAACACACTGGATGAAGTGCTGAAGATTCAGGAAGAAGGTCGTGAAAAGCGTAGAAATGCCGAGGTGGAGCTTCAGAGGCTGGAAAATGAGATGAGAGACAAGCTCTTGGAACTCAGCAAAAGTAAGCAGGCTGCCGGGAACTAAGTTGCTCTAAGGGCATTACATATATGGATGAAAAAGATAAGAGGAGAATGAAAAAATGGAAGTATTCTACAACAGCACAAGAAGTAAGGGGAATCCAGTAAAGGCTTCGGAAGCAATTTTAAAGGGATTGTCCGACGATGGAGGACTTTTTGTACCGGATCATATTCCGGCTCTGGATAAGAGCTTGAAAGAACTGTCGGAAATGACTTACCAACAGGTGGCTTATGAGGTAATGAAGCTGTATCTCACGGATTTTTCGGAAGAGGAATTGAAAACCTGTATTGAGAGAGCCTATGATTCCAAATTTGATACAGAAGTGATTGCTCCTCTTGTTGAGGCAGAAGGTGCTTACTATCTGGAACTGTTCCATGGCTCCACAATTGCTTTTAAGGATATGGCTTTATCCATTCTTCCGCATCTGATGATTACGTCTGCGCGCAAAAACCGTATTAAAAATGAAATCGTGATTCTGACAGCTACTTCCGGGGATACCGGTAAGGCAGCACTGGCAGGTTTTGCAGATGTGGAGGGAACTAGAATCATTGTGTTCTATCCGAAAAATGGTGTCAGTCCTATTCAGGAGAAACAGATGGTAACTCAGAAAGGTGCCAATACGCTGGTGGTTGGTATCCATGGAAACTTTGATGATGCCCAGACCGGAGTGAAGAAAATTTTCTCTGATAAAGAACTGGCGGCTGAGATGAATGAGAAGGGATTTCAGTTTTCCTCAGCAAATTCCATTAATATCGGCCGTCTGGTACCGCAGATTTGCTATTATGTATATGCGTATGCGACTCTCTTAAAAGAAGGGAAAATCAGTGACGGAGAGAAAATCAACGTAGTTGTACCCACAGGTAACTTCGGAAACATACTCGCGGCTTTTTATGCAAAGAACATGGGACTTCCTATTGGAAAACTGATTTGTGCTTCCAATGACAACAAGGTACTGTATGACTTCTTCCGTACGGGAACTTACGACAAAAACAGAGAATTTGTCCTGACCACTTCACCTTCCATGGATATTCTGATTTCCAGTAATCTGGAAAGATTAATTTACCGCATTGCCGGAAATGATGCAGATAAAAACAGGGAACTGATGGCAGCGCTTACCGGAAAGGGCAGATATGAAATCACAGAGAAGATGAAGGCTGAACTTGCTGATTTTTATGGAAATTTTGCAAGTGAAGAGGAAACTGCGGCAGAAATCAAACGTCTCTATGAGGACTGCGGATATGTGATTGATACGCATACATCGGTTGCTTCTGCTGTTTACAGGAAATATGTGGAGGAAACCGGGGATAAGACAAAGACGGTTATTGCTTCCACGGCAAGCCCTTTTAAGTTTACCAGAAGCGTTATGAACGCCATTGACAGGAAGTACGATGCGATGGGAGATTTCGAACTGGTAGATGAGCTGTCAAGAATTGCAAATGTAGCGGTTCCGAAGGCAATAGAGGAAATCCGTACAGCACCTGTGGTACACGATGTTCAGTGTGATGTGGACAAAATGAAGGATACCGTAAAGGAATTTTTGCATATTTAGGACTTTATGAAAAGAGCGTCCCTAGGGCGCTCTTTTGAAGCGTGAAAAGTAATCATTATAGACGAGGGCTGTTACAACAGCAGAATGAGAGGAAATATGACAATACAGGAAATGTTAAGCCATGTAGACCATACCCAGCTAAAGGCATTTGCCACCTGGGATGACATTGTAAAACTTTGCGATGAAGAGGTAGAGTACAGAACCGCAAGTGTCTGCGTACCGCCGACTTACATTAAGAGAATTCATGATACCTATGGAGATAAGGTGAATATCTGCACAGTGGTAGGCTTCCCTCTGGGTTACAGCGTGACGGAGGCAAAGGCAGCGGAAATCAGGCAGGCACTTGCAGACGGCTGCAATGAGATTGATATGGTAGTCAATATCAGCGATGTTAAAAACGGGTTATTTGATAAAGTGGAAGAAGAAATCCGCGCGCTGAAGGCAGAATGCGGAGAGCATATCCTGAAGGTTATTATCGAGACCTGCTATCTGACGGAAGAAGAAAAGATTGCGATGTGTAAAGCTGTTACAAATGCCGGAGCGGATTATATCAAGACTTCTACCGGTTTCGGAACGGGTGGTGCCACGAAAGAGGACGTGGAACTTTTTAAAAAGCATATCGGTCCCGGGGTAAAAATCAAGGCTGCAGGCGGTGTCTCCACACTGGACGATCTGAAAATGTTTTTGGAACTGGGATGTGATCGTATAGGAACCTCAAGGGCAGTGGGATTGTGCAAGGGTCAGGAAACAAGCGGATACTAAGAATCTGATAAAAATGATTTCGTAAAGCAATGAAAAACAGAATTAGAAAAATTTCAGACAGGGTAAAGATAGAGGAAGGACATAACAGTATGGAAAACAAGGTGATTCAGGAGCGCCTGGCAGCGCTGAGAACGGTTATGAAGGAAGAAGGCATTGATTTTTATATGATGCCCACGGCAGATTTCCATAATTCCGAGTATGTAAACGATTATTTTAAGGTGAGAGAATATTTCTGTAATTTTACCGGTTCTAACGGTACCCTTCTGGTCTGGCAGGAAGGTGCTGGACTCTGGACGGACGGCAGATATTTCATTCAGGCGGAAAAGGAACTGGGGGGAACCACGGTTACTCTGTTCCGCATGCAGGATGAGGGTGTCCCTACCATAACAGAGTTTTTGCAGCAGAATATGAAACAGGGACAGACGCTTGGCTTTGACGGAAGGGTCATTTCTACCAGACAGGGTAAGGAATATGAAGAAAAGCTTGCGGATAAGGCAATTCATTTTGCCTATGAGAAGGATCTTGCCGAAACCATCTGGAAGGACAGACCGGATTTCCCGGCAGGTAAGGTAAGCGTTTTGGAGGAAAAAATCGCCGGAAAGAGTTTTGAGGATAAGTGTGCCGAAGTGAGAAATAAGGTTCACGAGCAGGGAGCAGAGGACCTGCTTCTGACGAAACTGGACGATATCATGTGGCTTTTCAATATCAGAGGCTGCGATGTTGAATGTAATCCTGTCGCCATGTCTTATGCCTATCTGAGTGAAAAGGAAGCGGTGCTGTTTATCGGAAAGAGCGCGCTGGATGAAAGTGTGACGAGATATCTTCTGGCGAAGGGAATAAGGATTGAGGAATATAGTACGGTAACAGAATATTTAAAAAATCTGTCCGCCGGAAGAAAGGTGATGCTGGATATCCGCCATTGCAGTTTCTGTATCTACAAGATACTGAGCGAGAAGCAGACTGTTGTGGAAAAGAATAATCCTACAGAGGTACTGAAGGCAATCAAGAATGAAACAGAGCTTGCTAACATGGAGGAAATCTACTTAAAGGACAGCGTTGCCCTGACAAAATTTATCTATTGGCTGAAGACGAATATCGGAAAGCAGGAAATTACTGAAATATCGGCAGCGGACAAACTGGAAGAGCTCCGCAGAGAGATTCCCGAATGTATCGATCTTTCCTTCCCGTCTATTTCCGCATACGGAGCTAATGCGGCAATGATGCATTATGAGCCGACGCCCGATAACTACGCGGTTTTAAAACCGGAAGGCTTATATCTGATTGATTCCGGCGGACAGTATCTCGGAGGAACCACCGATGTGACAAGAACCATTGTGCTGGGAGCCCTTACCGAGGAGATGAAGATGCATTATACGCTGGTTGCCGCAGGAATGCTGCAGCTGACCAATGCACGCTGGATTTACGGCTGCACGGGAAGAAACCTGGATATTCTGGCGCGTCAGCCCCTCTGGAATATCGGGATAGATTATAAATGTGGTACGGGGCATGGTGTCGGTTATATTCTGAATGTGCATGAGGGACCTCAGGGACTAAGATGGCGTTTCGTGGAAGGGGCTGTGGATGCAGTACTGGAGGCCGGTATGGACATTACCAACGAACCCGGTGTCTATATTGAGGGAAGCCACGGTATTCGTATTGAAAATGTTATGGTGGCGGAGAATGATGTGAAAAATGAATATGGTCAGTTTATGCACTTTAAGACATTGACCTGGGTTCCCATTGACATGGAGGCGATTGACGAGAGATTCCTGACGGAAGAGCAGAGGGCTCAGCTGTATGCTTACCAGAAGCAGGTATATGAAAAGATATCTCCTTACCTGAATGAAGAGGAAAAGGAGTGGCTCAGAAAAGAGACAAAAGTCGACAATACCATTTTTTTGAAAGAAGGGTTGAACGAAGGTACCTTTCGTTTGTAAAATATTTATAAAACGTCATAAAATTTGTGGCATTTATTGACTTTTTGGTTCGTCTTTGAGATAATACAACCGATGTGACAGAAGATAAGCACATATAAACATAAGGAAAGAGGTAAAGTAAGATGGCAGAAATCAATTTAAGCAAGTACGGCATTACCGGTACCACAGAAATCGTGCACAATCCTTCTTATGAGATGTTGTTTGAAGAAGAGACAAAGCCCGATCTGGAAGGTTACGAGGTAGGGCAGGAAACTGAGCTTGGTGCGGTTAACGTAATGACAGGTATCTATACAGGACGTTCCCCCAAAGACAAGTACATTGTTATGGATGAAAACTCCAAGGACACTGTATGGTGGACCACCGATGAATATAAGAACGATAATCATCCTATGACAGAGGAAACCTGGGCAGCTGTAAAAGAAATCGCAAAGAAGGAGCTTTCCGGAAAGAGACTGTTCGTTGTAGATGCATTCTGCGGTGCCAACAAGGATACCCGCATGGCAGTTCGTTTCATCGTTGAAGTTGCATGGCAGGCACATTTCATCAAGAATATGTTCATCCAGCCTACCGAGGAAGAGCTGAATTCCTTCGAGCCTGATTTCGTTGTATACAATGCTTCAAAGGCAAAAGTTGAGAACTACAAGGAGCTTGGACTGAATTCCGAAACCTGTGTGGCATTCAACATTACAAGCCGTGAGCAGGTTATCGTCAATACATGGTACGGCGGAGAGATGAAGAAGGGTATGTTCTCCATGATGAACTACTATCTGCCTTTGAAGGGCATTGCTTCCATGCACTGCTCCGCAAATACAGATATGAACGGTGAGAATACCGCAATCTTCTTCGGACTTTCCGGAACAGGTAAGACCACCCTGTCCACCGATCCCAAGCGTCTGCTGATCGGTGATGATGAGCACGGCTGGGATGACAACGGCGTATTTAACTTCGAGGGCGGCTGCTATGCTAAGGTTATCAACCTTGACAAGGATTCCGAGCCCGACATTTACAATGCCATCAGACGTGACGCTCTGTTGGAGAACGTTACCGTTGATGCAGAAGGCAAGATTGATTTCGCTGATAAGAGCGTAACCGAGAATACTCGTGTTTCTTATCCCATTAATCATATCGAGAACATTGTACGTCCCGTTTCTTCCGCACCTGCTGCAAAGAATGTAATCTTCCTGTCCGCAGATGCTTTCGGCGTGCTGCCTCCCGTATCTATTCTGACACCTGAGCAGACACAGTACTACTTCCTGTCTGGTTTCACAGCTAAGCTGGCTGGTACAGAGCGCGGAATTACTGAGCCTACACCTACCTTCTCCGCTTGCTTCGGTCAGGCATTCCTGGAGCTGCATCCTACAAAGTATGCTGAAGAGCTGGTTAAGAAGATGGAACAGAGCGGCGCAAAGGCATATCTGGTAAATACCGGCTGGAACGGAACCGGCAAGCGTATCTCCATCAAGGATACCCGCGGAATCATTGACGCTATCTTAAATGGTGATATCAACAAGGCTCCTACAAAGAAGATTCCTTACTTCAACTTCGAGGTTCCTACCGAACTTCCCGGAGTTGACACAGGTATTCTGGATCCTCGCGACACTTATGCTGATGCATCCGAATGGGAGACAAAGGCAAAAGACCTTGCAGACAGATTTGTAAAGAACTTTGCAAAATACGAGACAAACGATGCCGGAAAGGCACTTGTTGCTGCAGGTCCTCAGAAATAAATTATCGTCGTTTTCCAGAAATTACTGTTGTATTCTGCGATGTGATTCGATATAATAAAAGTAACCTGAGATGCACGATAACTCCTGTTCATTTTTGAACCTACATTTACTTTAAACGGGATTCCTATATTGCCAGGTAGCTGTCAGGCCCTCACTCCTATGAGGAGGATCGGAAGGGAAGGCAAAAGCTTTGGTTGCGGTAACCCACCTAGCATTGCTAGGAGTCAAAAAACAGGAGGCGGCATTTTGGGGAGACAGTAAATATATTATACGAAAGAAAAGAGAGCAGTCCTTTGGGGCTGCTCTTTTAAGATTTTGAAACTTGGGGAGAGAATGATTGGACAGAAATGGATTTAGTAAATCACAACGTATGCAGCTGAAAGCATTTATCTGTGTCCTTGGAGCATTACTTCTTATCATCCTGGTGGTTGGAAAACTGATTGTAACGCTGATGCATAAAGAGGAAGAAGAACCTGAACTGCCAAAACCCCATATACCTGTGATTCAAAAGCTTTCCAATGTTTGGATCCTGGAAGAAGATGACAGTGGAATCCTGATTTTCAGGGATGGAGAAAGAGAGCGGTATCTATGGGGGGAATTGTCCGGGGAGATGGATGAGAAGAGAGATGCGACAGCATCGCAGGAGAAGATGCGATATCGCCCGGAGAAATCTGTCAGGGAACAGGTGGCAGATATTATCCTTAAGGATGGAGAGGTTACAAACATCGTTCTGAAGAAGAATAAAGTAAATGGCAAAGTGCTGAGAGCGGATGAAGAGGGAATTGAGATAGAAGGTTATGGTAAAATCCCTCTCGCAGAGAACTACAAAGGTTATCGATTGTATGACAGTCTGGAAATGTGTACGGCATCAGATATCTGTTTTGGATATAGCTTTACGGATTTTTGTCTGGAAGACGGTAAAATCTGCGGAATACTTATGGTAAAAGAAGAGGCAATGCAATATATCAGGGTGTTGATAAAAGCAGATGATCTTTCCGGCATTTTTCATGAAAATACCGTGATTACATCGGATACGGATTTTACAGTGGTTTACGGGGAATATGACAATCTGAAAACAGAAAAGCACAGCGCCGGAGAAAAGCTGGAATTTGAGATGGGCAGCAACTACTTTGAGAGCGACAGGGTATACATTGTACCGGATGTATTGACTGGAAAAACGTGTATTGCCGGATTAAGAAGAAGTCAGGGAGCTCCTTCTTACAGAGGGAAGCTGGAGCTGCTGCTTACGGAAAGCGGAATCATTATTGTAAACGAAGTACTGTTGGAAGAATATCTTTACAGTGTGGTGCCCAGTGAAATGCCTGCGGGGTACCCAATGGAAGCTTTGAAGGCACAGGCTGTATGCGCAAGAACCTACGCATATGGACATATGGAACATGCCGGTTATCCTCAGTATGGCGCCCATGTGGATGACAGTACCTCTTATCAGGTTTACAATAATATTCTGGAACAGGAAAGCACAACAACGTCAGTTAAGGAGACATATGGACAGTTGCTGTTTACGGAAACCGGGGAATTGGCGGGAACATATTATTATTCCACTTCATGCGGAATAGGGAGCGATGCCAACGTCTGGAAAACGGAAGAGGCAAAACAGATTACTTATTTGCATGCAAAAGAGATAAGTCGAACTGCCATGAAACAGGAGAATTCTGCAAAAGGAGAGGAACTTCGGGAGGAAGAAGCATTTGCTGAGTTTATCAGTAACAAAAACAAAGATGATTTTGAAGCTTCGGAAGGCTGGTACCGTTGGACATATGAGGTGGAAGAACTTGACGTGGGACATATTCGGGAGATTTTGCAAAAGCGTTACGCAGCAAACAATAAACTCATACTTACATTGCAGGATGGAGAATATGTAAGCCGTGAAATCGGAAAATTTCATCATGTGAGAGAAATCCGGATTGAAAAAAGAGGTGCCGGCGGCGTGGCAGATGAACTCATCATTGAGACAGAGGAAGATACATATAAAGTAATCTCAGAACATAATATCCGCTATGTGCTGAATAACGGAGAAAGCAAGATATGCAGACAGGACGGAAGCAAAGTTGCCAGCAACTATCTTCTTCCCAGTGGCTTTTTTGTCATTTCAACTGGCAAAGAGGAACAGGATGTGGTAGGATATACCATAAGCGGTGGCGGTTTCGGACACGGTGTCGGTATGAGTCAGAACGGGGCGCGTCATATGGCTGAGAGTGGTTACAGTGCCGAAGAAATACTGATATATTTCTATGAAAGCTGTAAATTGGTCAGTATTTATGAGTAAGTAGGAGAGAAAAAGTGGTTCATAAGCTATATCTGATTTATAAAAATTTTTCGGAACAGATGAGAAAGCAGAATATCAGCGCATATGCAGCAAGTATTGCATTTTTCTTTTTCCTGTCCATCGTCCCGATGTTGATGATGATCTGTGCGATTATTCCGTATACGCCGCTGACGGAGGAAAATCTGGTGGAGGCAATAACGGAAGTGGTTCCGGACAAGGTGGATCCTCTGGCAATCAGCCTGATTTCTGATGTATATGATAAGTCTGCCGGAATCATATCAATTGCGATTATCGCTACCATATGGTCAGCTGCAAAGGGTGTCATGGCGCTGATGAGAGGGCTGAATGCCATCAATGGCGTGGAAGAAAAGCGAAATTATTTCGTAGTTCGGGCAATTGCCAGTTTCTATACAATAGTGATGCTGGTAATTGTCATTCTGGGGCTTTTTATAAATGTGTTCGGTAATCAGCTGGTTTCTCTGATTTTACACAGGTTACCGCCCCTTGAAAGACTGGTATCCTTTATTATGAATTTTCGATTCCTGGTTGTCTGGGTGGTCTTGACTTTGCTGTTTGCCGCAATCTATGCCTATGTCCCGGATATAAAGCTTAGGTTTAAGGAGCAGATTCCCGGTGCAGCTTTCTCGGCTGTTGTCTGGAGTGTGTTTTCCTGGGGCTTTTCCCTGTATGTGACATACAGCAATACATATGGTGTTTACGGAAGTCTTTCAATTATCATCATAATATTGTTATGGATGTATTTCTGTATGTACATTATCATGGTGGGAGCTTATTTGAACCGGTATTTCAGTCCGGTGAATAAAGTACTGGTAAATGCCAGAAGCAGGCAGTGAATAATTATTAACGCAAGAACGGAGAAATACAATGAATTCGATAAAGAAATTATTTCAAGCAACAGACATGACAGTGGGAGAACCCTGGAAACAGATTGTACTGTTTACCGTTCCCATGTTGATTGGCAACATTGCACAGCAGCTATATAATACAGTGGACAGCATTGTGGTAGGAAGATATGTGGGAGATAATGCGCTGGCTGCAGTGGGCAGTGCAGGACCTATCTTAAATCTTCTTCTGGTATTGTTCGTTGGCATCAGCATGGGTGCCAGTATTATGGTGTCACAGTATTTTGGTGCAAAACAGAGAGAAGAACTTTCATATACAATAGGGAATTGTTTTTTCCTGACAGCAGTAGCTGTGGTCATTATCATGGCACTTTCCCTAATAGTTGTACGCCCGCTGCTGGTACTCCTGAAGACGCCGGAAAGTATCCTTGAATGGTGTAATTCCTATCTGATGATTATGTTCCTTGGCAGTGTAGGATGTGCCTATTATAATATTTTAAGCGGTGTCCTGAGAGGACTGGGGGATGCTTTTTCTGCGTTGGTATATCTTTTGGTGTCTACAGTATTGAATATCGTGCTTGATATTCTTTTTGTAGCTAATTTCAATATGGGCGTCAGCGGAGTCGCTCTGGCAACCGTAATTGCCCAGGCAGTGTCAGCCTTGCTGTGTGTTCTTAAACTTGCAAGAATGACAGAGGTTTTTGATTTTAAAATTCATTTCATAAAGCCCCATGGGGAATATGTAAGCAATATTGTCAAGCTTGGTCTGCCATCAGGTTTGACACAGGCTATTTTTTCTATGGCGATGGTAATTGTACAGTCTCTGACAAACAGCTTCGGTGAAGCATTTATTGCTGCTAACGTGATTGTCATGCGTGTAGATGGTTTTGCAATGCTGCCGAATTTCTCTTTCGGAACAGCAATGACGACCTATGCAGGTCAAAATGTAGGTGCAAAAGCCTATGACAGAGTAACCAAAGGAGCGAAGCAGGGAACACTGATTGCGGTATTAACGACCACTACTTTAACAGGACTTATCTTGATTTTCGGAAAGCAACTGATGGGTATTTTTACAGAGACGGTTGAATTGGTGGAACTAAGCAGAAGGATGATGGGCATCATTGCTGCCGGTTATATTGCCATGGCTGTGACCCAGAGCCTGTCAGGAGTAATGCGTGGAGCCGGAGATACCATGACACCAATGTGGATTTCCCTTTTTACTACAGTCGTTGTACGAGTGCCTGTAGCATATGGGATAGCCTGGATGACCAGAAGCCCCGAATTTCCCGGTGGAAGACAGGAATGTGTATTTATCTCCCTTCTGTGTTCCTGGCTGATAGGGGCATTGATCACTACCATCTTTTACATGAGGGGAAGCTGGAAGAAAAAGGCGTTGAAATAAACTTCTTCTTGACATTCCCGTTAAAAATCGTTAAGATATGAAATTAGTTAGTAAAATGCATTGATGGTGCACAGTAGAGGCTCATTTTCTTACAGAGAGAGGAAGTCACCGGCTGCAAGCTTCCTTAGGTTCAGATGATGCCTTGAATTTCCCACCGGAGCTGCCTGGATGAAAACAGTACTTTTAGATGGATGAGAAGTAGTTCAGGACGTCTGACGTGCGTTAAGCGTGAATGAGAGCTTCGTTTGAACGAAGAAATTGGGTGGTACCGCGGAGAAAAGTCAATTCGTCCCATGCACTGTGAGAGTGCATGGGACTTTTTTGTGCGTGGGCAAAGAGCCGACGCGGCATTATCTGAAAATAACAGAACAAAGAATGGAGGTTTTTTCATGAACGACAGATTTGAGAGTATCAAACAGGAAATCCTGGAAGGTATGGAACAGCGTGCCCAGTCAAGAGCAGCCGCTTTTGAACTTAGGAAGCAGTTCCTGGACTCCAAAACCGGTAAAATCGGCCAGATGATGAAGGAAATGAAAAATATTGCACCGGAGGAGCGCGCGAACTTCGGAAAAGGTGTCAATGAATTGAAGGAGTGGGCTCAGCAGAAATTTACAGAGCTGGACGAAAAGATGAAGGAAAAAGAGCTTACACTCCGCTATGAAATGGAGAAAATTGATGTGACAATGCCTGCGGAAGTGATGGAAACAGGAAAACTGCATCCCATTACACAGATGAGAAACCAGCTGATAGATGTATTTGCGGGCATGGGGTTTGAAGTCTTTGAAAACAGGGAAATTGAAAATGATTACTATAATTTTACGGCGCTGAATACACCGAAGGATCATCCCGCAAGAGACATGCAGGACACGTTTTATCTGTCTCCTGAGTTTTTGCTTGCAACGCAGACTTCTGCGGCTCAGATTCATACGATGGAGAGCAAAAAACCGCCCATTAAGATATTATCTCCGGGAAAGGTATTCCGTTCCGATGATGATGCGACCCATTCCCCTATGTTCCATCAGATGGAAGGGCTTGTTGTAGACAAAAAGATTACGCTCTGCGATCTAAAAGGTATGCTGGATATGTTTGTGCAGAAAATTTACGGAGAGGGTACCACAACCAGGCTTCGCCCCTCTTATTTCCCGTTTACAGAGCCTTCCGTAGAGGTGGATGTAAGCTGTTTTGAATGCGGCGGCAAGGGCTGCAAACTCTGTAAGGGTACGGGGTGGATTGAGATCCTCGGAGCAGGAATTGTCAATAAGAAAGTGTTGGAAAACTGCGGAATTGATTCCAATGAATACAGTGGTCTGGCATTCGGTATCGGACTGGAACGTGCTACCATGTTGAAATATGGCATTAATAATATCAAAATGTTTTATGAGTCTGACCTGCGTGTTTTGAAACAGATTGATGACAACTAAGTGTCGGAATGGAGGATAAAAATGTTAGTACCTTTGAGTTGGTTGAAAGAATATGTAGAGATTGATATCACCCCGCAGGAACTGGAGAAGAAACTGTTTTCCTGTGGATTTGAGGTGGAGGAACTGATTGAAGTAGGGAAGGATGTAAACGGTGTTGTAGTCGGTCTTGTTGAAGAATGTGATCCTATACCCGAGACACATCTCCATGTATGTAAAGTGAATGCCGGTTCTCACGGC
Organism: uncultured Lachnospiraceae bacterium; assembly: GCA_945913255.1. GTDB lineage: Bacteria > Bacillota > Clostridia > Lachnospirales > Lachnospiraceae > Acetatifactor. The sequence continues at coordinate 50,002 of CAMEDC010000007.1, read as the reverse complement.
AGTTTTCAAATCTGCTGTGGTGCAGACAATGTGAAGGCAGGCGGAAAGTTCCCTGTTGCTCTGGTTGGTGCAAGTGTCTATATGACAGCAAAGGATCATAAGACAGTAGAAGGCACAATGACGATTAAAAAGGGGAAGCTTCGCGGATATGATTCCGAAGGTATGCTCTGTTCCGGCGTTGAACTTGGTGTAAGTGAGAATATGTTCCCCGGCGCAGGCTATAACGGGCTTCTTGTTCTTCCGGAAGATGCCGAGATTGGAGCAGATGTAAAACCGATGCTTGGCCTGGATGACTGGATTTTTGATGTATCCATTACAGCAAACAGACCTGACTGTCAGAGCATTCTCGGAATTGCAAGAGAAGTGGCTGCGGCTCTTGGCAAAGAACTGAAAATGCCCTCTTTGGATTATCATACAACAGGTTTTGAAAAGAAGGATTTTCATGTGTCTGTGGATGCCCAAGATCTTTGCCCGAGATACATTGCGCATTATGTATATGATGTAAAGATTGGGGAATCTCCGCTCTGGATGAAGCGCAGGCTTGCTCTGGTTGGACAGGATGCAATTTCCAATATTGTTGATATTACAAACTATGTGATGCTGGAGATGGGACAGCCGATGCATGCTTTTGACTGTGATTATCTGGAAGGAAATGCGATTCAGGTAAGACGTGCAGGCGAGGATGAAAAGATCGTGACGCTGGATTCTCAGGAATATACATTGAATTCCAATAATCTTGTTATCTGTGATGGCGTAAAACCTGTGGCTTTGGCCGGTGTTATGGGAGGCTTGAATTCGGAAATACGTGATACCACAAATGAAGTTATGTTTGAGTCTGCAAAGTTTGCGAGAGACAATATTCGCAAAACTTCCCGTTCGCTTGGAAAGAGAACAGACGCCAGTGCGAAGTACGAGAAGGGTGTGGATGAATATTCTACTGTAAATGCAATGAAACGTGCACTGCATCTGATAGAGGAACTGGGATGCGGTAAGGTTTCCGCAACTCATGTTGACATAAATACAGGTAATTCTATTGACCCCAGAGAGATGAAGGTCAGTATTTGCCGTGTAAATGATGTGCTGGGAATTGAAGTCCCTGAGAACGAGATCCTGAGAATTATGAAGAATCTGCAGTTTGCTCCCTCCATTACCGGGGATGAGCTGACATTACAAGTTCCTGCCTATCGTGAGGATATGGAAGATTATCCTGACGTGGCAGAGGAAGTTATCCGTATGTACGGTTATGATCATGTGGTTCCCACCTTTATGCCGGAGGCGAAAGTTACCATGGGTGGCTTGAACAGAAAGCAGAAAAAGGAATTGAAATTAAAGAAGACACTATGCAGTATCGGTGCTTATGAATGTATTCACTATTCCTTCTTCTCACCCTCGGATCTGGATTTGCTTCGCCTGCCTGAGGATGCACCTGAGCGCAGAGCAATCCGCATTTTGAATCCGATTAATGAGGAACTGTCTCTTATGAGAACGACGCTGGCACCTTCCATGCTGAATGCCATCGCGAGAAATTATAAGAAGGGCAACTCGGAGGGAAGACTGTTTGAACTTGGAAAGAAGTTTATTCCGGAAGAACTTCCTCTTACCGATTATCCTGATGAGAGAGACACACTTTGTGTCGGAATCTTTGGCGGCAAGGAAAGCTTTTTTACCATGAAGGGAATCGCAGAAAAGGTTGCGGAAACTCTGTTCCTTTCCTTTGATTACCAGCCGTCTTCAAGACCATGGTTACATCCTTATCAGACTGCTGCAATTACCTGTGAGGGAGTTGAAATGGGTTATCTGGGAAAGGTGGCATATGAAGTCGCTGAGCCCCTGGATTTCAGAGGAGATGCTTATCTCATGGAAATTGATATGAAGCTGCTTTCTCAGTGGTATGACAGAAAAGCATCCTTCACACCGTTATCAAAATTCCCGGAGGAAAGCCGTGACCTGTCACTTGTGATGAATAAGGAAATTTCCTGCGGACAGGTGGAAAAGGTGATAAAAAATGCATGTGCCTACGTGAATGACATCAGGCTCTTTGATGTATATGAGGGAGAGCAGATTCCTGCTGATAAAAAGAGTATGGCATTTTCCATTGCATTCAGACCGAAGGAGCAGGCTTTTGAAGCGGATTCCGTAGATAAATATGTGAATAAGATTCTGAAAAACCTGAAGAACCAGTTGGATATCGAACTGAGAAGCTAATTTGACCAGATGAGAGCATGCACAAACGGGTTGGAGTAGATATAAGCAGACATGAGAGACCCGAGATAGAAACATCGGCGATTTTATGAGAAAGGAGAGACAAATTATGTTAAAAAAGTATGCTTGGGAAAATTATGATGAAAAGCAATTGAAACAGCTTGAAAAGCTGAGCAAGGAGTACCGGGAATTTCTGGACAACGGCAAAACAGAGCGTGAGTGTATCGACACAATCGTAAATACAATCGAAGCGGAAGGCTATCAGGAACTGGAAAGTCTGATAAAAAGTGGAAAGAAACCGGTAAAGGGCGACAGGGTGTACAGCGTGTGGATGAATAAATCCATTGTGATGTTCCAGTTGGGAAAGAAGCCTTTGGAAGAGGGAATTAACATTCTGGGAGCTCATATTGACAGCCCCAGACTGGATGTGAAACAGAATCCTTTTTATGAGGATAGCGACCATACCTTTGCCTATATGGATACCCACTATTACGGCGGTGTCAAAAAGTATCAGTGGGTGACACTGCCTTTGGCCATTCACGGTGTGGTGGTAAAAAAGGATGGAACCTGTGTGGAACTGAATATCGGTGAGAACGAAGACGATCCTGTTTTCTTTATTTCCGACCTGCTGGTTCATCTGGCCGGGGAACAGCTGGAAAAAAAGGCGGCGAAGGTGATTGAGGGGGAAGCTCTGGATCTGATTGCCGGTACGAAGCCTCTTATCATCAAAGAGGAAGAGAAGGACAGCGATGATGCCAAGGAAAAGGCAAAGAATATCGTGAAGTCCGGTGTGCTTGATATTCTGAAGCAAACCTACGATATTGAGGAAGAGGATTTCCTTTCCGCAGAACTTGAGGTTGTTCCTGCGGGAAAGGCAAGAGAATCCGGTTTTGACCGCAGTATGATTCTTGCTTACGGTCAGGATGACAGAGTTTGTGCATTTACTTCTCTGCGTGCTATGCTGGATTTGAAAAAAACAGACAGAACCGTCTGCTGTATTCTGGTGGATAAAGAAGAAATCGGCTCTGTGGGAGCTACCGGCATGCGTTCTCATTTCTTCGAAAATGCACTGGCAGAACTGATGAATCTCACCGGAGAATACAGTGAACTGAATGTAAGAAGATGTCTGGCAAGAAGCTGTATGCTTTCTTCCGATGTGAGTGCTGCATTTGACCCCAGCTACCGCAATTGCTTTGAACTGAGGAATGCAGCATGGCTTGGAGCCGGAATGGTATTCAATAAATTTACGGGCTCCAGAGGAAAATCCGGTTCCAATGATGCCAACGCAGAATATATGGCTCATCTGCGAAAAATCATGGAAGATAACGGTGTCGCATACCAGACTGCGGAACTTGGAAAAGTAGATGTGGGCGGAGGCGGAACCATTGCCTATATTCTTGCTTTATACGGTATGAACGTGATTGACAGCGGTGTGCCTGTGTTGAATATGCATGCACCCTGGGAAGCAACCAGCAAGGCTGACATTTATGAAGCGTATCGCGGATACATTGCTTTTGCAGAAGGAGCTTCACTATAAATGGAATTGAAAAAATCGGATTTTTATTTTGAACTACCCCAGGAATTGATTGCGCAGGATCCTCTGGAGGATCGCTCTTCCTCCAGACTTCTTGTGCTTGACAAGGAAAGCGGTGCTGTATCACATCATGTGTTCCGGGAAATTACAGATTATCTGAACCCGGGAGACTGTCTGGTACTGAACAATACCAAGGTCATCCCAGCAAGGCTTCTCGGAGAACGGGAAGGAACGGGAGCCCATGTGGAGGTGCTGCTTTTGAAGCGGCATCAGGCGGATGTATGGGAGACACTGGTGAAGCCGGGGAAAAAATGCAGACCCGGAACGAGACTGGTCTTCGGTGACGGTCTGCTTCGCGCCGAGGTGCTGGAAACAGTGGAGGAAGGAAACCGTCTCATTCGTTTTGAATATGAAGGTATCTGGGAAGAAGTACTTGACAGACTGGGAGAAATGCCTCTGCCCCCGTATATCACGCACAAGCTTCAGGACAAAAACCGTTACCAGACAGTATATGCAAAATACGAAGGTTCTGCAGCAGCGCCCACAGCCGGACTGCATTTCACGAAAGAACTTCTTTCGAAAATTGAAAATAAAGGAGTTCGGATTGCCTATGTGACATTACATGTTGGTCTTGGCACATTTCGCCCTGTAAAAGAAGAAAATGTGCTGGAACATCATATGCACTCGGAATTTTACCAGGTATCACAGGAGGCTGCTGACTGCATAAACAGTACAAAACAAAAAGGCGGACGCGTCATTTGTGTTGGAACAACAAGCTGTCGGACGATTGAGAGCGCAGCGAATGAGAACGGTATCGTGATACCCGGAAGCGGTGATACAGAGATCTTTATTTATCCGGGCTATCGTTTTAAGGTTTTGGACGCACTGATTACAAATTTTCATTTACCGGAATCTACTTTGGTAATGCTTGTTTCGGCGTTGGCAGGAAGAGAGAAAGTACTGGCTGCTTATGAAGAGGCAATTCGGGAAAAATATCGTTTCTTCAGTTTTGGTGATGCCATGTTTATCAAGTAGAAAAAAATACCCTTGTGAGAGGAAAAAGGAAATGGTATAATTATTTCGTGGTGATTGCCACAGGGGAAGGCTGATACGGGAAAGGCACGGGTAGAGAAAATGGAAGAAAGAAGAAAAAATAAGAGAAGCGGTTTATCCTCCAGAATTGTGATGAAAAAGCTGGATGGAAGTGTTAGCGGTAAGGAAGTTATGATTGAGATTGTGGATGTATCCAAAACCGGAATCGGATTTGAATGTACAGAACCGTTGCAGATAGGGGAGGTTTATGAGGCCTTTCTGACAATCTGGACGAAGGAAGTCATCCATGCTTTCCTGCAGATTGTAAGAATTGAGTTAAAGAATGGCGGATATTCCTACGGTGCTATTTTCATTGGAATGCCGGAAATGGATTCTGCCAGAATAGAGACGTATCAGACAGTCAGTGAAAATGCAGAGTAAGTATAAGAAGTTTCAAATAACAGTGCCGGCGGCAATCCTGCTGCTGGCACTTTATGTACTTATATTCGGATTTTCCACACAGGATGGAGCGCAATCCGGTTCCTTAAGCCAATTGATTTCGGAAAAATGCGTAGAGTTTATGAATTCAATTTCAGGTAAGCATTGGAGCAGGGTGTTCATGGATAATCTGGCAGAGTATTTTGAACATCCAATCAGAAAACTTGCTCATTTTTCAGAGTATGCATGTATGGGCTTTCTTGTCTATCTGATATTGAGCCAGTGGATGGACAAATGCCGTAAGTTGTATCTGTTATCGGTTCTATGGGTTTTTTTGTCCGCAGCAGCGGATGAATTCCACCAGTATTTTGTACCGGGAAGATACGCGAGTTTTGCGGATGTCTGTCTGGACACCTGCGGCGGTGTTTTTGGAATGCTTTTGTGTCTGGCTGTGGTGAATAAAATCCATAAAATAAGACGAAAAGAGCGACATGATAAATAAATCATGCCGCTCCTTTTTTACAATTCGCAACGCATTTTCAGGAAAGAATATGAATGATGTACCCGGCATCCTGCAGAAGTGCAACAGCATTTTGCATCGCTTCATCTTCATAGAACTCCATACGAAGGACACCGTCCTCAGATTCTCTGTTATGAGTGATGCCGATGTTTTTGATACTGATACTGTGCTCTGCCAGCAGAGTCACAATATGGGCGAGAGCACCGGCTTTGTCGGCAATTTCCACAGTAATGGAAAAGGCACGCTTTATGGGTCCGCTGGAGGCGTTTATGAAAGAGTCCCGGTAAATTCGTGCGCTGTCGAAAAAGCCATAGACAGCATCCGCATCCTGGTTGGCAATGCTTCCTCGGATTTTGTTAAGTGACTGGATATAGAGGTCCAGCAGAGCCAGAATATTGTCTGTGTTTGTCAGACAAATCTGCTGCCACATGACAGCGGAAGAGGAGGCAATGCGGGTAATATCCTTAAACCCCCCAGCCGCTACCATTTTCATGATGCCGTCTGCAGAGTCGTTTTCCCGGACAAGGTTGACGAGAGAAGAGGCGACCACATGGGGAAGATGGCTTATGGCAGCTGTCACATAATCATGTTTCCGGTAGTCCAGAATCAGTGGAATCGCACCAAGCTCCGCTACCAGTTCACGGAACGCAATTACTTTTTCAGAAGGAACGGAAGTCGTCGGTGTCAGAATATAGTAGGCGTTTTCCAACAAAGAAGCCTTGGAGTTAACAAAACCCACACGCTCACTGCCTGCCATGGGATGACCTCCGATGAAGCAGTGCTCCAGTCCGGCGGTTTTGACAGCCTCATGGATGGCAGTTTTGACACTTCCCACATCTGTCAGGATACAGTTTGGAGAAATTACATTTTTGACGGCAGCCAGATTGCTGTCATTTTTTTGTACCGGTGCACATAGAAATAGATAATCACAATCAGAAAAATTTTCATCAATGGCATTTGCAGCAACATCGACAATATGCTCCGATTTTGCAAGGACAATTGCTTCACGGTTGATGTCATAGGCAATAATCCGGCTGTGAAAATCGTATTCCTTCAGGGCTCTGGCAATGGAACCGCCAATCAGACCAAGGCCAATAAAGCCGCAGGTGAGATGGGACATAACGTTACCTCGTTTCTTCAGTTGATTCTGTTTCACTATAACACTTTAACGCGCGAAACACAATAGTAATATTGAAAAAAAGAAATTGACAAATAATTTATGAATAAATAACAACAATAGCTTGTAAAAAGATAAATTGTTTAGTAAAATAACCATATGGGAGTTTAAAAATCCGGTATGGATATATCAAAATACCCAAAAATATTCTATTGGAGGAACGACATATGAAAGTTTACACAACTGACAAAATCCGCAATGTGGTACTGCTTGGACATGGTGGCAGCGGAAAAACCAGTCTGGTGGAAGCCATGGCTTATTTATCAGGCATTACATCCAGAATGGGAAAGGTTACAGACGGCAATACCCTGAGCGATTACAGCAAGGAAGAACAGAAACGTCAGTTTTCCATTAATACCTCCGTAATTCCGATTGAGTGGGGAGATGTCAAAATAAATGTGATTGATACTCCCGGTTATTTTGATTTTGTTGGAGAAGTGGAAGAGGCGATAAGTGCAGCCGGAGCTGCTGTTATTGTTGTTAACGGGAAATCCGGTATTGAAGTTGGCACGCAGAAAGCATGGGAGTTATGTGAAAAGTATAAATTGCCGAGAATTGTCTATGTGTCCAATATGGACGTGGACAATGCTTCCTTCCGCCAGGTTGTGGAGGATATGACAAACCTGTACGGAAAGAAGATGGCACCCTTTAATCTGCCTATACGTGAAAGTGAGAAGTTCGTAGGTTATGTGAATGTGATTACAGAGACAGGAAACCGTTGGCAGGGAAAGGAAGTTGTTCCCTGTGATGTGCCCGAATACAATAAAGCAAATCTACAAATCTGTCGTGATACACTGATGGAGGCGGTTGCGGAAACCAGTGAGGAAATGATGGAGCGGTATTTCGGTGGAGAGACCTTCTCCGAAGCGGAAATCAGAGCTGCACTTCGTACGAATGTGTGTGACTGCAGTATTTTCCCTATGACCATGGGTTCCAATCTCCTCTGCCAGGGTGTGTATACGCTTCTGGACGATATTGTAAAATATTTCCCCAGCCCGGAGAATCGCACATGTGCCGGTATCAACATGAAAACGAATGAGATTTACAACGCGGACTATGATTTCTCAAAAGCAAAGTCTGCGTATATCTGGAAGACGATTGTGGATCCCTTCATCGGCAAGTACTCACTGATTAAGGTGAATTCCGGTGTATTGAAGACGGACGACATGATTTATAACATAGACCGTGATATTGAAGAAAAGATTGGTAAGCTCTATGTCCTTCAGGGCAACAAGCCCATAGAGGTGCCGGAACTACATGCGGGAGATATCGGTGCATTGGCTAAGCTGACTGCGGCGAGAACCGGAAACAGTTTGTCCACCAAGGCGACAACCATTAAGTTTGGCAAATTTGAAATATCTACACCGTATACATACATGCGCTACAAGCCCAAGAACAAGGCGGATGTGGATAAGATTTCCCAGGCACTGCAGAAAATCGGTCACGAAGATTTGACAATGAAGACTGTCAATGATGCAGAAAACCGTCAGACACTGTTGTACGGCATGGGCGATCAGCATCTGGAAATTATTGTCAGCCGTTTGCTGAATGAATACAAGGTGGAAGTGGAATTGTCCCAGCCCAAGGTGGCCTACAGAGAGACGATCAAGAAACAGTCCGATGTGGAATATAAATATAAGAAACAGTCCGGTGGACATGGACAATATGGTCATGTAAAGATGCGTTTCGGCCCTTCCGGAGATTTGGAAAAGCCGTATGTCTTTGAACAGGAGGTTGTCGGCGGAGCAGTTCCCAAAAACTTCTTCCCTGCGGTGGAAAAGGGATTACAGGAATCGGTTGGAAGAGGTCCTCTTGCCGCATATCCGGTGGTCGGTGTAAAAGCAGTTCTTTACGATGGCTCCTATCATCCGGTGGACTCTTCCGAGCAGGCATTCAAGATGGCTACCATTCAGGCATTCAAAAAGGGCTTTATGGAGGCACAACCTGTTTTGCTGGAGCCCATTGTAAACCTGAAGGTGACGGTGCCGGATTCTTATACCGGTGATATTATGGGGGACCTGAATAAGAGAAGAGGTCGTGTGCTCGGCATGAATCCGACAGCAGGAGGAAAACAGATTATCGAGGCAGATATTCCCATGAGCAGTCTCTTCGGTTATTGTACCGATTTGCGTTCCATGACGGGCGGCAGAGGAGAATACTCCTATGAATTTGCACGCTATGAGCAGGCACCTTCCGATGTTCAGGAAAAGGAAGTGGCGGCGAGAGCAGCAAAAGTTGCGGAGAACAATGTTGAGGAATAGTGCTTGACAGTATCTGAAAAACAGGCTAAAATAGGCGTTAGTTTCAAAAGAAAACCAACGCTGATGAGGAGTATTAAGAATATCGGACTTTCAGAGAACCGTCGGGTGGTGCGAGACGGCAGCGAGATATTCCCAACTGGCCTCGGAGTTCCTTCCCGGAAGCGTGTAAGACGTGTGTATGGGGAGGCGGCTGATACCGTTATCAATCCCAAAGTGCATGTGTACTTTAGAAGGCGAGAGGATTCCGTCCCTTTTCACAACCTGAAAGAATACACATGAAGTAGAGTGGTACCACGGAATAAAGCCCTTTCGTCTCTATAAAGACGAGAGGGCTATTCTTATGTTTAGGAGGAAAACAAAATGGCAGCACCGTACAACCATCATGAGGTGGAAGAAAAATGGCAGACGATTTGGGATGAAGAGAAAGCCTTCAAGACTTCCGACGATTATTCCAAGCCGAAATATTATGCACTGGTAGAGTTCCCTTACCCTTCGGGACAGGGACTTCATGTGGGACATCCCCGTCCCTATACTGCACTGGATATTGTGGCAAGAAAGAGAAGAATGCAGGGCTATAATGTGCTGTATCCCATGGGCTGGGATGCATTCGGACTTCCTACCGAGAACTACGCCATCAAGAATCATATCCATCCGAAAATTGTAACCAAAAACAATGTGGCACGTTTTAAGAACCAGCTTCATTCCCTGGGCTATTCTTTTGACTGGGACAGAGAAATTAACACTACCGATCCGGAGTACTATAAATGGACACAGTGGATTTTCCTGAAGCTTTTCAAGGCAGGACTGGCATACAAGACAGAGATGCCGATTAACTGGTGTACGTCCTGTAAAGTAGGCCTTGCAAACGAGGAAGTTGTAAACGGTGTCTGTGAACGATGCGGTTCGGAAGTAGTTCGCAAGGTAAAGAGTCAGTGGATGTTAAAGATAACTGAGTATGCCGATAAACTGATTCAGGGGCTTGATTCTGTGGATTATATTGAGCGTGTCAAAGTTTCACAGAAAAACTGGATTGGAAAATCTACCGGTGCAGAGGTGGATTTCTCTCTGACGGGAAAAGAAGATAAGTTGCGCATTTATACAACCAGACCGGACACTTTGTTTGGTGCTACCTATATGGTGGTTTCACCCGAACATCCTATGATTGAGAAATATAAGGATGAAATCGGCAATTACGACGAGTTAGTTGCATACAGAGAGCAGGCCGCAAAAAAATCAGATTTTGAGCGTACTGAGCTTGCAAAGGATAAGACGGGTGTACAGATTCAGGGATTGACGGCTACAAATCCGGTAAACGGCAAGGAAATTCCCATCTGGATTTCCGACTATGTATTGATGACCTATGGGACAGGTGCCATTATGGCAGTCCCTGCACATGATGAGAGAGACTGGGATTTTGCAAAGAAGTTTGGACTTCCCATTGTTGAAGTGGTTGCCGGAAGCCCTGTCAGCGTGCAGGAGCAGGTATTCACGGATGTGGCAACGGGAACACTGGTAAATTCTGATTTCTTAAATGGTCTTTCTGTCGAAGAAGCAAAGAAAAAAATAATTGCATATCTGGAGGAAAAGGGAATCGGTCACAGCAAGACAAACTTTAAGCTTCGTGACTGGGTATTCTCCAGACAACGTTACTGGGGAGAACCGATTCCGATTGTAAAGTGTGAGAAATGTGGCTTCGTGCCTCTGGATGAGAGCGAACTTCCGCTGATGCTTCCCGAGGTGGAATCCTATGAGCCCACCGATAACGGAGAGTCACCTCTGGCGGCTATGGATGATTGGGTAAATACAACCTGTCCCTGCTGTGGAGGTCCGGCAAAACGTGAGACGGATACCATGCCGCAGTGGGCAGGATCGTCCTGGTATTTCCTGCGCTATACTGACCCTCATAATAAGGAAGCGCTGGCAAGCGAAGAAGCCTTAAAGTATTGGCTGCCTGTTGACTGGTATAACGGTGGTATGGAACATACAACGCTGCATCTGTTATACTCCAGATTCTGGCACAGATTCCTTTATGACAATGGTGTGGTTCCCTGTCCGGAACCTTACCAGAAGAGAACAAGCCACGGCATGATTCTCGGTTCCAATGGTGAGAAGATGTCCAAATCAAGAGGAAATGTGGTAAATCCGGATGATATTGTAAGAGAATATGGTGCAGATACGCTTCGTACCTATGAAATGTTTATCGGTGCCTTTGACCTTAGTGCTTCCTGGAGCGAAGACGGTGTGAAGGGCTGCCGAAGATTCCTGGAGAGAGTATGGAAGCTGCAGGATATTCTGACAGACGATGAAGGCTACAGTGCAGATTTGGAGACAAAGATGCACCAGACCATCAAGAAAGTATCTTCTGACTTTGAGAGCATGAAGTACAACACGGCGATTGCTGCCATGATGTCCCTGATTAATGAGTTCTACAAGAAGAACGAGGTAACGAGAGGAGAATATAAGACATTCCTTACCTTGCTAAATCCCGTTGCTCCCCATATCACTGAGGAACTTTGGCAGTCTGCCGGCTATGAGGGAAGAGTTTATCAGACTTCCTGGCCTGAGTATGATGAGGCAAAGACAGTGGAAGCGCAAGTGGAAATCGGTGTTCAGGTAAACGGGAAGATGCGTGTGACTGTTTCCGTACCGAAGGATATGGATAAGGATGCAGTGATTGCAGCAGCCAAAGAGGCACTGGGAGATAAACTCACCGGCACCATTGTAAAAGAGATTTATGTACCCGGTCGGATTGTCAATATTGTAGTAAAACCTTAAATTAAGTGAGAGAGGGCGGTTAATGACCGCCCTTTTTGCTTTTCTCCAGTATTTTATCAATCTGTTTTAATTCTTCTTCAGTGCTGTGCTTTTTGATTGCTGCTATGGCGGCACTCATTTCCTGAGGTGTGAAGGTCAGATTTTCCTGTTTTGCCTTCTTTAGCATGGGCATCAGAAATGACATCATTTCTTTTTGATTCTTTCCTTGTCCTTCCGAGAACATCTGTCCCAGAAACAAAAGCTTTTTTTCGGGAATATCCCTAACTAAGGGGTCTGTCATCCAGGCCGGCGTTGATTGATTTGGTTTCATATTAGCTCCTTTCAGGTTTTGGATTCTCCGAACATCTGAAAAAGAGAGGACATATCCATGCCTCCCATTCCTGACAGCCCGGAGAGAATATCTGCAGGGTTTCCATCACTGTTAAAACCATCCGGAAACAGATCCTGCATCATCTGCATCATTTCCATCATTTCTTTCATGCGATTAATGTTCAGAAGCAGATTTTTTATGTTTTCTATTTTTTTTCGTTCATCAGTACTGCTGTAGGGAATTAATTCGTCCAACAGTTCCAATGTATCGGCATTGTCTCCGCTCAAAAGATTAATGGAAAGAGGCTTTCCCTGACCCGGAATTTTTACGCAGGAATGGGTCCGGGTAAATTGCATTGTATACTGAAGTTCCAAAAACTTGATATAAACAGCAAAATTACCCTGGCTTGCAGGAGACAGTCGGTTGAGCAGTATTTTCAGCATTTGAATTTTATTTGTTGTATAGAGGGAATCAAATGCCGCAATAAGTCCGGTCCCCTTTTCCTCCATTTTAAGTACCACCTTTCCGGTTTTGAGCATAAGTCCTGCACGGCCGATATGTGTAACTATCTTATGTCGTTTATTATATGGTTATGTGCAGTGAAAAAGACATGTACAATGCGTTCTCTTGAAAACAGGCTCCCGAAGGAGCCTGCATCAGATGAATTACAGTCCGATTAGCAGCCGAAGCCATTGCCGCAGAAGCAGGAAATCAGGAGAATCCAGATAATCCAGCAGCAACTGTCATTTCCGCCGAGAATGCCGTTTCCGCATCCGCATCCGTGATTGCAGTCGCAGTCGCATCCGTTATTATTGTTGCAGAAGAAAAGCAGGATAATAATCCAAATCCAGCTGTTACATCCACATCCATTGTTTCTACGGCTGTCTACACATCCACAATCGTTAGAGCATCCACAGTTAGTAGCAGTTAAATCGCTCATAATATTGCCTCCAAGGGGTTATTTATGGTTTATTCTATGCAGGTTAGCCTGTCAATGTTTCTTGCATGAAAGATTTTTTTGAAAAGAGAAAAAGGTACTATATCTGGATAAAAGACTTGCATTAATTCCTATATGTAGTTAGAATAGAGATATAGTATATGATAATATTGCTGTATTTATAGTTATAAGGGAAATGAAATGACTCAGAACGATTTTGAGGTTAACGGAAGACATTTTGAAAGCAGGGCGGAATATACAAGAGCCCTTCGTGACAAGGCTTCCATAGATAAGATAAAACAGACAACAAATATGCAGAACAAAGCAGCTTTGGAACGGCTGAACAGGGATCTGCAAAACGGGAAATACCATTTTTATACATTGCTTGGTAAGGATTTCCGCGAAGAAGTGGAAGAACTGTTGAAAAAGAGCCGGATGGAATCTTACGTCCGTGAGGAACTGAAAAAGCAGGAAAAGCGCAGAAGGCTGGTAATTGTCCTGTGCAGCCTGGGAGCAGTAATCTGCCTGGGATATGTGGGAATCTATTCCTGGTTTAACCAGAGGACAAGTAATAGCTATGAGGAACTCAGCAATTTAAAGGAAAAGCCGGTGAGTGCATCTAAGGCACCTGTACCTACCCCTCAGTATACGCTGGACAAAAAGCAGGAAGAGAAAGAGGTACTTGAGGAATATAAAAATTTATTAAATAAGAACAAAAAGCTAATCGGATGGATAAAAATTGACGATACAAATATAGATTATCCGGTTATGCAGACCTCGGACAACGAGTATTATCTTGACCATAATCTGAATCAGGAATATGACAAAAACGGATCCATATTTATGGACAAGGATTGTGATGTACTGAAACCGAGCACAAACTTTATTATTTACGGACATCATATGCGGAGTGGCCAGATGTTTGGAAATCTGGACGATTATGAAAAAGAATCCTACTATAAAGACCATCCTTACATACAGTTTGATACCATTTATGAGAAGGGTCTTTATCAGGTGATGTATGTATTCCGGTCGCGGGTATACAGAGAAGATGAAATCGTTTTTAAATATTATCAGTTCATTGACGCAAACGGAGAGCAGGAATTTTCGTCTTATATGAAGGAAATGGCTGAAATGTCACTGTATGATACAGGTGTGACGGCAGAGTACGGAGACAGGCTGCTGACACTTTCCACCTGTGACTATCAGGAGACAAACGGAAGATTTGTTGTTGTGGCGAAAAGAATTGAAGAGGACAGATAAGGTAGTGGAGGGCAAAATGGCTGTAAAAAAGAAGAAATCCAGAAGATTGAAAAAGCAGGTAAGAAAAACGCTGGGAGCTCTTTTTCTTGTATCGGCACTTGTGGTGGCGGCAATCCCGACGGACAGTATAGAGGGTGGTAATACACAGGCTGCTGTATCAACGGATGCGAATGGCGTCAAATCTTATACGCATGTGGTAAACTCCGGCTATCATGATGGGGATAGTTCTGTACACAGTGAGAAGTATCCGATATCGACAACTGCCACCGCAAAAAGTGTGTTCCTCAATACGAAAAACGAATCTGTAACGCTACCCAATATCGGTGTGTCTTCTGATATACCAATCTGCAAAACGAATACCACTATCTATTCCACAGGTGATGGTGACTTTCAGTTCGCTTATGTGGATTCTACCGGTGATGAGAATGGCTCGGGTACTAAATTTGCAGTGATTCTGGGTTATAATCATATCGGAAGCCTTCCAAACGGTACCCTTACCATACCAAATACCATGGATGCCTATCTGAACTATAATGAAAACGATGGTACAGCCACCGGATTTGTTGCGGTTGGAAAATCCGGAAATTATCTGTTCTATCAGACGGATACGCCGACGCAGTATTATACAAAGACCGATACGACAGAAGAAGTGCAAAAAAAGGATGCAACAGGAAATTTACTATACATTATTACAGTAACAGATTCAAACAGCCCCTACTATAACAGCGGAAATGCATATGGAGAAGCAGTTCCCCAGACATGGATTGACCAGAATTTGCAGCAGGGTCAGTACACACAGGCAAATGCCATGGAAACAGTTACCGTAACATCATATACTTATTATGCTCCCTGCAACTACAGTAAAATAAGTGAGTGGGAGAATGCTGTAAATCTTTACTACTATGCAACGAGTGATTACAAACCGCAGGGGAATGCAGAAACCGGATTTAGCACAGTATCGCCGGCTGTAGCTGCGCCAGACGGACAATATGGTAGAATAAAGGATGCTGAAGTAA
This sequence comes from uncultured Lachnospiraceae bacterium, assembly GCA_945913255.1. Classification (GTDB taxonomy): domain Bacteria; phylum Bacillota; class Clostridia; order Lachnospirales; family Lachnospiraceae; genus Acetatifactor. Next base: position 34,537 of record CAMEDC010000007.1, on the reverse strand, counting down.
TCTATATCGGTAATCAATATCTGAAAACCAAGACCGGCGGTTGGCAAATAAATACAGATGTCAATACTAACGGTATTATTACATCTCCTGAACAGGGTATTTTCCAGAGCAACGGTAATATCGGAACATTGATTGTAGGTTCTAATTTGTCCGGAATCGGTGACTATGCCTTTTACGGATGTACGGCACTGAAAAGCATCACGCTGGAAAACGGTCTGAACACCATCGGAAATCACGCTTTCGATAACTGCCGAAACATGACTCAAATCAACCTGCCGGATGAATGTAATATCAAGACCATTGGGGCATATGCATTTAAGGACTGCCAGGGGCTCACGGAATTCACACTGCCAATCAATGTGACAAGCATTGGAGACGGCGCGTTTAAGGGGTGTTGGTCGTTGGAATCAGTCAACCTTGCCAGCACCGGGAACGGATCCCTGAATAGTATGGGCTCTTATGTATTCCAGAACTGTTCCATGCTGAAAACACTTATTTTTCCGCGAGGATATAGTGAGACTGTTGAATTAAGTACTTTTGAGGGATGCAGTTCCCTGGAATGGATCAGGACAGAAAATACACAGTTCAATGTGATTGACTCCACTACCTGTGATTTTACCTGGGAAGCCTTCAAGCTTGGAGTAACAGAGAAGTTCTATCTGGAAGGACCTTCGGACAGCAAGGTGCATCAAACCTGTACGGACAATGAAGTTTCCTTTAAATATCTGGACCAGGAAATTTATGAACTGACAAAAAAAGAAAATGGTACCGGGAACCCAACCGTAACCTATCAGGTTGATAACGGAAATACATTGCTTTCCGCGCAATTTAACGATGTGGTTACAAGCCTGAATTTTCCCAATTATATAGGTAAGTACTATATTGCAAATATCGGAGAGGAAGCATTCAGGGATCATTGTTCTTTGAAAGAAATTAAAATTGCCTCGACAATTCAGACGATTGGAGCAAGAGCTTTCCAGGGCTGTCATAATCTGGAATATGTTTATTTTGATACAGATACGGTGGAAATAGGGACGGATGCCTTTTTGACACAGCAGGTGACAAACCATGAGAGCAGCTGTAGCAACAAAGATTCCATGACGAACCCCGATAATACACCGTATACGCAACTACATTTTGTGGGTACGATAGGTTCTGACATAACAGCATATAATTATGCAATGAGTTATGCCGGGAGATACAGTACGGGTTCTCAGGCACTCAGCTTTATTGAGTACTTGAGTGGCTGGCCAACCTGCCTGACAGTTCAGTATCATTATGATACAAGTACGCAAACAGGTTATAGTGAGCTTGTGGATTTCCCGACACAGTCAGATTTGGACACCTATGCAACAAAGCCGTATCTATCTTCTGAGGAACAGGCGGCTGCCAGGGATGCAATTAGCAATATGAACAGTGCCACAGCAAATCTGACAGAAGATCAGGAAACCTTTATCAATGCGTCGAAGAGTCTGACAATCCCTTCCGGTGTCGATGCAATTAAAGACGGATTATTCTATGGAAAAACGAATGACCCGGGGGATGTATCAGAATTTCCGGTGTACTGTTACGGGCTGACTGCAATCGAGGCGGGATATAAGGATGCGAATGGGGATGGCGAAGCAGATTTGGATTCCGATGGTTTTCCTACAGTGGTTCCGGAAAAGAGTGATTTCGCCGGATGTCCGAAGCTTTCGGCAATCTACCTGTACGGCGATACAACTTCCGTTGCGGAAGGTGCGTTTACAGATGATGAGGGATTGAAGGAGGTTCAGATTAACGGAGGTACTCTAACGATAGGAAATCATGCATTTAGCGGCTGTAAGGCGCTGGAAAATGTTTCTCTGTCTGGCAGTGTGCAGAGCCTTGGAATTCGTCCGTTTGCAGGATGCGAGAAATTGTCATATGTAGATTTCCAGGACAGCTCCTATTTTACCTGTGAAAATTCTCTCCTTTATGGACTGACATCGGGTATGAAAACGAGTCTGATTGAATGTCTGGAAGGTAGGACCAGTCGTGTTAATTCCGATAATGATGATATGACTGCCGTAACCAGGATGGAGCCGGAAGCATTCCAAAATACGAAACTGACATACATAGATTTGTCCGGTTCGGCAATTGCAAAAATTCCAGTGAGGGCATTTGCGGATACAAAATCGCTGACCTTTGTGGATTTGCCCTCTGCAGCGACAGCATCTCAGGTAATCATTCAAAAGGATGCTTTTCGAGGAAGTTATGTCAAGGAAATCAGCGGTGCGCAGAATGTAGCTCTGATTGAGCCGGGAGCAACAGATGGAATTATTGTGGATGCACTTGACACATCAAAGTTGACGAGTAATACCGATACCACCTACAACAATTATGTGACCATTTATGCGCCTGAAGGAAGTCCGTTGTACCAGTATGCAGAGACATACAAGTTCAATGCAAAGACTGTTGTACCGGTGTACTATTATACGGTTACCTTCCGCGACTGGAATGAAGAACTGGGACAGAATGTACCGGTAGATACGCAGACCGTGCAGCGCGGAAATGCTGCAACAGCACCGGAACCGGCCGGAAAGACGGGATATGTTTTTGACTGTTGGGATACAGATTTTTCGGAAATTTATGTAGATACCGTTGTCACAGCCGTTTATAAAACACCGCCAGAAGGATATGGCAAGCATCTTGTAACTTATATTGATTATGATGATTCCGTTTATGCTACAGAGTATGTGGAAGACGGAGCAGACGCTGCCATGAACTTCAAGGAGCCAAAAAGAGAGGGATACACTTTTACGGGATGGCGCGGAACACTGACAAATATTACGGCGGACACGACTGTGTATGCGGAATATAAGGAAGGGTATCAGATACGTTATTTTTATTATGATGATGCAGGAGAGAAGCAGCTGTTTTATTCGACTTATGTATCATCCGGTGAGAGCGGACCGCTTCTGGATGCACCCGTAACAAAGGCAGGATACAGCTTTACAGGATGGCTTCCGTCCCCTGTAAATGTAACGGAACCTACGGATACCTATGCACAGTATGTCGCGGATGGGACAACGGGTATTTACACAGTGAGATATTATTCCTATGACGGAACACTGCTAGATACCTACAGTGTTGTAGAGGGGGGGAATGCTCCCAATATTTCGGCACCTGCGAGAGAAGGTTATACCTTTTCCGGATGGATGCCATCTCTGACCAATATTACAGCGGATCGTGATGTCGTTGCAACCTATACGGCAGAATCAGGTTCTGGAAGCAATTCTGGAAGTGGGTCCGGAAGCGGCTCGGGAAGCGGTTCTGGAAGCGGTTCCGGAAGCAGCTCGGGAAGCGGTTCTGGAAGTGGCTCGGGAAGCGGTTCCGGGACATCGACTACTTATTATACATTAACAGTTGTAAACGGAAGCGGCTCCGGAAGCTATGTCGCGGGCAGTCAGCCTATTGTTGTGGCAGATGACCCTGCAAGCGGACTGGAATTCAGCAATTGGAGTGTTCAACCTTCCAATACGGTTATGGCGAGCAAAGCACTTTCTGCTACGGTGGTAACCATGCCGTCTGAGAATGTGACCGTGACGGCCAACTATAAGAAAAAGAGCAGCAGCGGAAGCAGTACCGTGAGCGGGAACAGCTCTAATACAAATACGAACCGGCCGAATGGTTCTACGGGAACGGTGAACAAGGGTGGTACTACGGTTGTAATTGACAAAAACGGTTTATCGAACACAGGCGTGGTTTCTGCGACGGTAAACGGCTCCTCTGATAACTTTACCATAAAGATTTCGGAGAGCAGTTCGGCATCCGAAGCAGTTTTGAAAGCGCTAATGGCTGAGTACGGAAATGATTTGACAAATATCAAATATTTCCCGATGGACATTTCGCTGTATGATTCTACGGGAACCAGCAAAATCACGGATACAAGAGGACTGTCCATCAGTATTACGCTTCCGCTGCCGGATTCATTGATTACCTATGCGGGAAATAATAAGGTAGCAGGTGTGGTAAATGACAGGCTGGACAAATTGGCACCCAAGTTTACAACGATTAACGGAGTATCCTGTGTTACCTTTACAGCGGAGCATTTTTCACCTTACGTGATATATGTGGATACCAGCAATCTTTCCGCAGGAACGATAGCTGACAGCACGCCAAAGACGGGTGACGGTATTCATCCCAAATGGTTCCTGTCAATGGGACTTGCCTGCATATCCTTTGTCTTATTTATGCAGAAGGACACCGGAAAAAGAAAAAAGGTAAAAGTAAAAGCAGCCTGATGTACTTGAAGGAACGGTAAAGGGAAGGAATATGAGAAAGAGAAAGCGGCTCTTAGGTGTTATGCTTATCATAGCGGCACTGGTTATCATGACGCTTCCTGTTTCGGAAGCAGATGCGGCGTCATCTGCTTCCGATTTTGTAATGGAGGGAAGCAAACTTGTGAGGTATCGCGGCACGGAGAAAAACGTGTCTGTTCCTGATACGGTTGAAGTAATCGGAGAGAGTGCTTTTGAAGATAAGGCTGGGATTGAACTTGTCGTGTTACCGAATTCAGTAAAGCGGATTGAAGCTTATGCTTTTTGGGGATGTGACAGCCTTGATACAGTTGTTCTGGGAAAAGGACTGAATGAGATTGGCGACTACGCTTTTGCCGGCTGTAAGGGACTCAGACAAATGTCAGTACCGGCCAACGTAACGGCAATCGGTGCGCAGGCATTCGGCGATTGCGTCAATATGACGGATATATCCATTCCTGTGGAAACAGTAAAAATTCATGAGAGCGCCTTTGACGGATGTGCAAAACTGACGATTCATTGTCAGGAGGGCAGTGCGGCTGACAGCTTTGCACAGGCATTTTATGAAAAACAGAAGGAAATGCCGGAATATGAGGATGTACCCGGGTACGGCAAAGAGGATGAAAGCGGAAATCAGGAGGAAAGTGTACCGAGCACACCTTTGCCAAATACAACACCAACTCCGCAGGCAACCACGGTTCCGACGGAGACATACGGAAATACGCTTGGCTCAACGCATGTGGTTGGAAACAGAGCAGTAGTATTTCTCGATGCAGGAAACCTTGCGGTAAGACAGGAAACAGAGCAGAAAACAGAAGAAGTGCAGAAAACTGAACAAAGTCCGGAAGAATCACAGGAAGCGGTAAAACCTGAAATGATTACAGAAGCCATTCCCAAATACACAATAGTGGATGGGAGCATAGTGGCAGACCAGGCTTATTATAGAGACAATGAACTGGAAAAACTGCTGTTGCCGGAAGGAATCGTGGAAATTGGAGAATTTGCTTTTGCCAGAAGTTCGCTTTCGGAAATCAAATTACCGGATGGCGTTACGGATATTGCTTTTGGAGCATTCTATCATTGCGATAATCTGAGAGAAGTGGTAATTCCTGATACTGTCTGCAATGTAGCACCGATGGCTTTTGCAAAAACTGGATGGGTGGAGAACTTTCTGCGGGACGATTCAGAAGAGGACTTTCTCATAAGCGGAGGCGTGCTGATTGCTTACAGGGGGAACAATACTGAAGTATCTGTACCGGAGGGAGTCCGCGTGATTGCAGCGGAAGTGTTTCAAGGACACAAAGAAATTGAAAGCCTGAAGCTGCCTGAAAGCGTCAGAGTAATCGGAGAAGCTGCTTTTGAGGACTGTACCGGGTTGAAAACCATTCAGCTGAATCAGGGAGTGGAAAAGATTAAAGACAGAGCTTTCTGTGGAGTTACCAATGCAAATGTTTCCATCCCGGCAACTGTAAAAGAATTGGGATTGCGTGCGTTTGATGGCGTTGAGACTGAATTGGAAGGGGAACGTCCCGAACAGAGCTATGAACCTTCTGCCACCAGACTTTCCAATGAATCTTATCGCGTAATGACTGCAGAAAAGGAAGATAACATAACTGCGGAAAGCAGCAAAGGAAACAGCACCTCCGGCGTTACGGTTATCGGTAAGGAGGGAGCCTGTGCCAGACTGGAAGGTGCGGATAAAACGTATGAATTGACAATCAGCAGAGCGGAAGATGAAAGTGTACTTCGAAAAGCATGGGAGAGAGCAATGGAGGAAGCCATGCCGGAGAGCATGGAAATTTACGAATGGAAATTGACGGACAGCAGCGGCATCCCGCTGACAAAACTGGGCCGACAGATGCTGACAGTTATCATTCCTGTTCAGGATACTTTTTTAGGAAAAGAACTGAAAGTTGTGACAACAGATCGCAACGGTCAGCTGGAAGCTGTTGCAGCAAAGCGTGTTCTTCTGAATGGGAAAGAGGCACTCAGTATTCAGACTTCACATCTGTCTCTAATTGGCATTTACAGTGTGGGTGAGGCGGAAGAGGAGGTACTGGAAGAGGCAGAGGTTTTCTTACAGGCTGCAGCGGCACACGGTGTAAAAGATAGTGGCAGAATGGATTTTGCGGTTCACCTGGCAGGTACTGCATTGCTTTTTACAGGAGGATTCCTTTGCATTCCGGCCAATCGTAAAAAGAAAACAGAGTCAGATGACAATCTATAACAAAAGAAAAATCCCGGCATATGATAAGAATAAATATCAGCCGGGATTTTTTATGCAAAGAGTAAGAGAACAGGTAGAAGACATTTTCGGTGAGCAGCTGACAGGTGGAACCGGCATCACGATTGCCGTATTGGATACAGGAATCGGAAGACATCCTGATTTATTCGGGAAAATACTTTGCTTCCGGGACTTTCTGGAAAAACGCAACCTTATGTATGACAATAACGGACATGGTACCCATGTTTGCGGTATCCTTTGCGGAAGCGGTAAATTATCTCGCGGAAAATACAGAGGAATGGCACCGGGTGCTAGGCTTGTTGTCGGAAAGGTTCTTGATGAAAAAGGAGACGGTTCTGCGGAGCATATGATGCTGGGCCTGGACTGGATTCTGTCTGTAAGGGAGAAATATGGAATTCGTATTTTGAATATTTCGGTGGGAATCGGAAATCTGGAGGAGAATCGGAAAGAAAAAGCGCTTCAGGAAAAAATTAACCTTGTCTGGGACAGTGGAATCCTTGTAGTATGTGCGGCAGGCAATAAGGGCCCTGCAAACGGTTCCATTTCTTCTGTGGGGGGAAGCGGCAGAGTAGTAGCAGTAGGATGCCATGACGGAAATTTTCAGAAAGAAAATCCCGGGCGCTGTGAAACCTATTCCGGGCGTGGAGTGGAGGGTGCAGATGTAAGAAAACCGGATCTGGTAGCACCGGGAACAGATATTGTTTCCTGCAATGTAAATTGTATTCAGCTATATGATCATATCAGAAATGCATATGTTGCTAAAAGTGGGACTTCAATGGCCACACCGATTGTTTCCGGCGCAGCTGCACTTGCATTACAAAAATATCCTTTTATGTCGAATGAAGAATGCCGTAAGAAACTCCAATATACGGCGCAAGACCTTGGTATTCCGTGGAATCAACAGGGGTGGGGGATGGTGAATGTAAAGCGTCTTTTAGAATAAAGCAATTTTAGCTTGATGTTTTTTATACTTTTTGAGGAAAAACATTGACAGGATTCGTATGATTGTATACACTTATACAAACATGAAAGATTCTGCATTCGTGAACTTATTAAAGGAACAGAATCTGTCTCGTGAGTTTTGTAAATCAGGGAGGAATACATTATATGAGAGACAATGAAACATTCCAGAATCGTCCGGTCACAATGAATCATAAAAACAATCTGCTGGAGATTGAGGAACATATGTATATATTGGACGATGTGGAAAAGCCCAATGTATTCCGAAATATGTTTCCTTATTCCGAGATACCGAAGATTCCTTTTAATGACAGGATTGTGCCGCACAATATGCCGAAAGATATCTGGATTACGGATACGACATTCCGGGATGGACAACAGTCACGTGCTCCTTATACTACGGAACAGATTGTAACGATTTATGATTATCTTCACAAACTTGGCGGACCGAACGGAATGATTCGTGCAAGTGAATTTTTCCTGTACAGCAAAAAGGACAGAGATGCTGTTTATAAATGCATGGAACGGGGATACCAGTATCCGGAAGTTACCAGCTGGATTCGTGCCAGCAAGGAAGATTTCAAGCTGGTAAAAGAAATTGGTATGAAGGAAACGGGAATCCTTGTGAGCTGCTCTGATTATCATATCTTTTTAAAGCTGAAAATGACAAGACGTCAGGCAATGGATCATTACCTGAGTGTGATACGCGAATGTCTGGAAGAAGGAATCAGTCCGAGATGTCATCTGGAAGACATTACAAGAGCCGATATTTACGGATATGTGGTTCCGTTTTGTCTGGAACTGATGAAGCTGATGGACGAATATAAAATTCCCATCAAGGTACGTGCATGCGATACCATGGGTTACGGTGTGAATTTCCCGGGTGCAGTAATTCCGAGAAGTGTACAGGGAATTATTTATGCGATTCATACACATGCAGGTGTACCTCATGATCTGATTGAATGGCATGGTCACAATGATTTTTATAAGGCAGTTGCCAATTCCACAACAGCATGGCTTTACGGCTGTGCAGGCATTAATACTTCTCTCTTTGGTATTGGTGAGAGAACAGGTAATACACCGCTTGAGGCAATGGTATTTGAATATGCGCAGCTGAAGGGTGATTTGAATGGCATGGATACGACAGTTATCACAGAGCTGGCAGAATATTATGAGAAAGAGATTGGCTATCAGATACCGCCAAGAACACCTTTTGTGGGAAAGAATTTCAATGTGACGAGAGCGGGTATTCATGCGGACGGATTGCTGAAGAATGAGGAAATCTATAATATATTTGATACAGAGAAATTCTTAAAACGTCCTGTGCTCTGCGCAGTCTCAAATACTTCCGGACTTGCGGGGATTGCGCATTGGCTGAATACCTATTATAAGTTAAAAGATGGTAAGCTGGTGGACAAGAACTCGGAACTGGTTAAGGAAATCAAAAAATGGGTTGACGAAGAATACGCAGGAGGGCGTGTGACTGTTATGACGGATGAAGAAATTGTAGCCTGTGTGGATCGTGTCTGCAAAGAGAAAAACATTACCCTTTCATAAAGGGAATTCTCGGAAATGGAGATTTGAGATGAGCAATTATGATGTAAAGCAGGAAGTTACGGACAAGTACTCACTGAGAGGTCGTGTGTTCCATAAACTACGCGAAGATATATTGAGCGGCAAATACGAGGAACATGAGGAATTAAAGGAAGTGGCAATCGGTGAGGAGATGGGGGTCAGCCGTACGCCTGTCCGTGAGGCATTCAGACAGCTGGAACTGGAGGGCCTGATTCAGATTATACCGAATAAAGGGGCCTATGTCACAGGAATTACGGAGAAGGATGTAAAAGACATTTATATGATTCGTTCTTTGCTGGAAGGACTTTGTGCACGTTGGGCAACGGAGCACATTACACCCGAGCAGATGGATGAAATGGAAGAAAATGTTTATCTCGCGGAATTTCATGCGGGAAAAGGGCATCTGGAGCAGCTGGCGGAGTTGGATAACCGTTTCCATGATATTCTGTATGAGGCTTGCAACAGCAAGATACTGGAGCACCAGCTGAAAGATTTTCATCAATATGTATTGCGTGTCAGAAAGAAAACGCTGGCAAATGTTAACAGAGGGCCGAAATCCAACGAGGAGCATAAGGCTATCTGTGAGGCCATAAAAGCGAAAGATGCTGATTTGGCGGAAAAACTGGCGCACCAGCACATGATTAATGCATATGACAATATGGTGAAAAACGGTCTGCACGAAGTATATCAGAGAACAATCAAATAAAGGAGATCAGACAATGGAAAAGATTAAGATGACAACCCCTTTAGTGGAAATGGACGGAGATGAGATGACCAGAATCCTCTGGCAGATGATTAAGGATGAACTTCTGCTTCCTTATGTTGATCTGAAAACAGAGTATTATGATCTGGGACTGGAAAACAGAAATGCTACGGATGACCAGGTGACTGTTGACTCCGCAAATGCCACACTGAAATATGGAGTTGCGGTAAAGTGCGCCACCATTACTCCGAATGCGGCAAGAATGAAAGAGTATAATTTAAAGGAGATGTGGAAGAGCCCGAATGGTACGATCCGGGCAATTCTGGATGGTACAGTATTCCGTGCGCCGATTCTGGTCAAGGGTATTATGCCGTATGTGAAAAACTGGACGAAACCGATTACCATTGCACGTCATGCATATGGCGATGTCTACAAAAATACGGAAATGAAAGTCCCGGGAGCGGGAAAGGCAGAATTGGTATTTACAGCTGCAGATGGTACTGAGACAAGAGAACTGATCCATAATTTTGACGGTGCCGGAATTATTCAGGGTATCCATAATACGGAAAAATCTATTTCCAGCTTTGCGAGATCCTGCTTTAGTTATGCTGTGGATACAAAACAGGATTTATGGTTTTCCACGAAGGACACGATTTCCAAAAAATACGATCACACTTTTAAGGATATTTTTCAGGAAATTTACGAGAAGGAATATAAAGCTAAATTTGAAGAATTGGGAATTGAATATTTCTATACACTGATTGATGATGCGGTTGCCAGAGTGATTCGCTCAGAGGGCGGATTCATCTGGGCCTGCAAAAATTACGATGGTGATGTAATGTCAGATATGGTGGCAACGGCTTACGGTGATTTGTCCATGATGACCTCCGTTCTGGTGTCTCCGAGCGGTGTTTATGAATACGAAGCGGCACACGGAACCGTACAGCGCCATTATTACAAACATTTAAAAGGAGAAGAGACTTCAACCAATTCCATTGCAACCATTTTTGCGTGGACAGGTGCTCTGAAAAAGAGGGGAGAACTGGATGGTATCACTGCATTGTCAGAGTTTGCGGATAAACTGGAAAGAGCCTGCATTAAGACTGTCGAAGACGGAAAAATGACAAAAAGTCTTTCTCTGATATCCACCTGTGAGAATCCTGTCATTTTAAACAGCCTTGACTTTATCAAAGCAATCAGAGCAACATTGGACGAAATGATGTAAATCGGAAAAAGAAGAAATGGGAGCTTTCTGCTATTCAGCAAGAAGCTCCCATTCTGTATAAAGTGATTCCAGCTGCTCGGATACAGAAGATTGTTCTCTCGCGAGTTCCTGTAATTTTGCAACCAGCGTACCGTTAGCCGGGTCTGACAGTTCGCGCTTAAGTTCCGCATTGCGTGCTTCCAGAACAGCAATTCTTTCTTCACATTTTTTTAAATCATTTTCTTTTTTACGCTGCTTTGCCAGCTCCTCTTTCTGTGCTTTCCAGTTCTGCTTGGTTTCCGATTCAGATGTCTGTGCGGCAGAACGAGATTCACAGGAAACATCTGTCAGGGTGCCCATTACTGTCTCGCGTTTTTCCAGATAATAATCGTAATTTCCGTTATAATTCAAAAAGCGATGAGAAGTCAGGTCGAGTATCCTGTGAGCTGTTTTGTTAATAAAATAGCGGTCGTGGGAAACATAGAGCACGGTACCCTCATAGCTGTTTATGGCATCTTCCAGAATTTCTTTTGACATGATATCCAGATGATTGGTTGGTTCATCCAGAATCAGGAAGTTTGCGTTACCAAGCATCAGTTTTGCCAGAGAGACACGTCCGCGTTCTCCACCGCTCAAATCCTGAATTTGTTTAAAAACATCTTCTCCGGTAAAAAGAAAAGCGGCAAGGCAATTTCGAATCTCGGTATTGCTCAGAGTCGGATAGTCGTCGGAAATCTCTTCAAAAAGCGTCTTTTCCGAATGCAGGACATGGTGCTCCTGATCGTAATAACCGATTTCCACATTGGTACCAAGACGAAATAGTCCGGTATCGGCAGGAATCAGTCCATTGATTATTTTCAGGAGAGTGGTTTTACCGGTACCGTTGTCTCCTATGATAGCGACATGTTCGCCCCGTTTGATTTCAAAATTAATATGTTCAAAGAGAAGATGCGTTCCAAAGGATTTTCCCAGGCCTTCTACAGTCAGGACATCGTTGCCGCTGGTTTTCCTGGGAGTCAGTTTTAAGCGCATATCCGCGCGGACTTCGGTTGGTTTTTCAATTACCTCAATTTTAGCCAGTATTTTTTCCCGGCTTTCAGCACGGCGGATGGATTTTTCCCGATTAAAGGAGCGAAGTTTTTCGATAACCTCTTCCTGGTGTTTGATTTCACGCTGCTGGTTTAGGTAGGCATTCATGGCTGCAACGCGTAATTGCTCTTTTTTCACAGCATAGTCGGAATAATTTCCAAGAAAAGTAGTTGCTTTTGACTGATCAATTTCAATGACTTTTGTGGCAATCCTGTCAAGAAAGAAACGGTCGTGAGAAACAATGATAACGGCACCTTTATAGTTTAGCAGATAAGTTTCAAGCCATGAAATGGAATTCATGTCCAGGTGATTGGTTGGCTCATCCAGGATAATCAAGTCAGGCTTTTGCATAAGCAATTTGCCGAGTGCAACACGCGTTTTCTGACCGCCTGAAAGAGTAGAAACCTTTTTCGAAAACTCATCTTCGGAAAATCCCAGACCTTTCAGAACACCGACAATTTCGCTCTTGTATACATACCCTCCGCCGATTTCAAAAGCGTGAGTCAAATTTGTATATTGTTTCATAAGAAGCTCTAATTCAGTGCCTTCTTTTGACTGCATGGTAATTTCACATGTCCTGATACGATGTTCCAGCTCGATCAGATTCTGCTTGACGGAAAGAAGCTCCTCGTAGATTGTGTTGTCGGTGTCTACTGCATCGTTCTGGGCAAGATATCCTAAAGACTTATCCCTGGAAAGTGTAACTGAACCGTTGTCAGGCTGCAGTTGTCCGACAATGATTCGTAAGAGAGTGGTCTTACCGGCACCATTGATACCTACAATAGCAGCTTTTTCATAGTCTTCAATATGAAAGCTGATATTTTCAAGAACCTTATGTTCAACAAATGATTTGGATATGTTTTGACAGGATAGTATCATAATATGTCCTTTCGTGATGAATTTAGTCTGTAATATAGTGTACTTTCTGGAAATTCTCCTGTCAATTCATTGACATTTTTTTAACGACCTGTTAAACTGAATATAACAGAAATGGTTTGGAGGGAATACCTTTGGAGGAGAAAGAAATATCACAGGCCGTCATCGGTCGTCTGCCCAGATATTTTCGATATCTGGGAGAACTGAAGGATGAAGGGGTAGAGAGAATATCGTCACAGGATCTGAGTGAACTGATGAAAGTGACTGCTTCCCAGATACGGCAGGATTTTAATAATTTTGGCGGATTTGGACAGCAGGGATATGGATATAATGTTGAATACTTATATAATGAGATTGGAAAGATTCTGGGTCTTGACAGAAAACATAATTTTATCATTATCGGAGCCGGAAATCTGGGACGTGCCCTCGGAAACTATATGAACTTTGAGAGAAGAGGATTTATTTTCCGCGGCATGTTTGACCAGAACCCGGCATTAATCGGTCAGGATGTAAGGGGAATCAAGGTAATGTCAATGGAAGACCTGGATAAATTTGTGCAGGAAAATGATATTGATATTGCAGTGCTTACCATTCCGAAGACGAGTGCAGTAGGTGTGGCAGAAAGACTTGTGAATAACGGCATCAGAGCCATCTGGAACTTTGCACATGTAGATTTGAATGTACCTGAGGAAATTCAGGTAGAGAATGTACATCTTTCTGACAGTCTGATGAAGCTGTCCTATAATATCAACCGGTATATGAAAGAGCAGGAGAAGGCCTGACGGGAGGTAGCCATGAAACAACAGTTTTCAGAGGCGCTCCGTGGAAAGAAGATTCCCATATTAACGCTGGATAACAAGTGGTATAAGCTGTTGGATGAAGAAACCCGAAAAACTGTTTCGGGTACAGAAGAAAAGCTGAATCAGCTGCTCAAACGCCAGGGAAAGCTGAATACGGAAACCAGAGATATCAAAAAGCTGAAAAAAAAGCTGATGAATGAGATTGTCACGATGGCTGATGAAGCAGACCAGAATGGCAGTGAAGAAATCAATAAAAAAATTGAACAACACAAAAAGCTGGTGGAAGAATGCAATCAAAGGCTTGATGAGTATCAGGATGAGCTCCTGGAATTGCCGCAGCGGATAGATCAGTTGAATTTCCAACTTATGCTGGCAACAATGGAATGCTGTTATGATGCAATGAAAGAGAATACGGAAGAAATTCAAAGCATATCATCATGGGTGACAGAAGTGCGAATTGAACTGAAAAAACGTCTCATCAAAAAGCAGGAAATGGAACAGCAGAACCAAAGAATTTATTCCTATATGCACGATATATTCGGAGCAGATGTGGTAAATGTTTTCGATATGCAGTATCAATCAGAAGATATGCATAAGGAAAAGAATAAAAAGAAGAATAAAGAAGATATGGATGAATAGAGGCGGGCTGCAGGACAAAACCGGATGCAGTCTGCTTTTTGCGTCAACAGATAAGGAAAGGAGAGGCTCATGCAGGGAAAGCATGCGTATAAAAAATGAAATATCTTGTGTCATCGGAAGAAATGAAGAGATATGACAGAAATACAATAGAAGAGATCGGAATACCGGCGTTGGCTCTGATGGAAAGGGCAGCACTTGCAGCTTTACAGCGATGCCAGGGACATATGGATAGCTGTCGCGCTGAAGAAAGAACAGCTCTGATACTGGCAGGATGCGGAAACAATGGAGGAGACGGTCTTGCGCTGGCCAGGTTACTTTCGGAAATGAATGTTTCGGTAGAAATCTGGAGCGTCGGGAAGGAAGATAAGGCAACTGAGAGCTGGAAAGCGCAGAAAAATATTTTAAATCATTATCCGGTCAAATACAGTACCAAACCAATGTTAAATGAATATACTATTGTGGTGGATGCTTTGTTTGGAGTGGGAATTTCCAGAGAAATCACCGGATGTTATCGGGAGGCATTGGAAGTATTCGGACAGATAAAGGGCTGGAAACTGGCGCTTGATCTGCCCAGTGGAATAGATGCAGACACCGGCAGAATATGGGGCATAGCTCCAATAGTGGATGAAACGGTAACCTTTGGTTTTTGCAAAAGAGGACTTGTTCTATATCCGGGATGCGAGTATGCAGGGAAGATAACGACTGCAGAAATCGGTATTTCGAAAACAGCCTTTTTGGGAAAAGAGCCTGGATGGTTTGCTTATGACGAAGAAATAAAAGAACTGCTTCCCAAAAGAGAGCGTTCGGGAAATAAAGGAACCTTTGGCAAAGTGCTTCTGATTGCCGGAAGCAAAAATATGGCAGGTGCAGCTGTTTTGGCAGCAAAGGCTTCTTACCGGACCGGTGCAGGTATGGTGAAGATAGTGACTCCGGAAGAAAACAGAATTATTCTGCAGCAGACTGTTCCGGAAGCTTTGCTGGAGACAGGACAGAATATTGTGAAAGATATGAATGAATGGGCAGATGTAATTGTAATTGGTCCCGGAATCGGTAAAGATGAAAGAGCTATATGCCTTTTACGTCAGACAGTGGAAAACAGTATGCTTCCAATCGTGATTGATGCCGATGGACTGAATCTGCTGGCAGAACATTCGGAACTGACTGATTTTTTGCAATATCAGGAGCCCGGTAAACGAAAAATGATACTGACACCTCACATGGGGGAATTGTCAAGATTGACCGGAATTCCTGTACAGGAGTTGAAGGACAATACCGCGGGATATGCTGAAAAACTGGCAGAAAGACTGCACGCTGTAGTAGCCGCAAAGGATGCCCGTACTTTTGTATGCAGAGAGATGGGGAGCACCTGTGTTAATCTGACGGGAAACAACGGTATGGCAACGGCCGGAAGCGGAGATGTTTTGTCGGGAATTATCGGAGGACTTCTTGCGCAGGGCATGGAACCTTTTGAAGCAGCATCTGTCGGAGTTTATCTGCATGGGATGGCGGGAGACCGAGTCAGCGCAGAAATTGGAGAATATAGCTGCATGGCAGGAGATATCTGGCGATCTATAGAATGCATTAAAGGAGAGGACGAGAGATAAAATGACTGAGAATGATTACAAAAAGCTGAAAAAAGTGTGTATCCCCGAATATTGCAGAAGAGGATATGCGGAAATAGATCTGGATGCCATTGAAGAAAATATGATAAACATGAAAAGGACTCTGGTGCCGGGTACGAAGATGATCGGAGTCATTAAGACAAACGGATATGGACATGGCAGTATACCGATTGCAAAGGTACTTGAACCGCTTGATTTCATGTTCGGATTTGCGGTGGCGACATTCGAAGAGGCATGCGCTCTGAGAAATGCTGGAATAAAGAAACCGTTGCTGATTTTGGGATATACCTTCCCTTATGCTTATGAGGCAATGGCTGAACAGGAAATCAGACCGGCAGTATTTCGCTATGACATGATTGAAAAATTGGCCGAGGCAGGACGAAAGAGCGGAAAACCTGTAAAGGTTCATGTCAAGGTTGACACAGGTATGAGTCGTATCGGTATCACACCCGATGAGGAAGGACTTGGTTTTGTTCGTGAACTGATGAAACACAGGGAAATTGAGATTGAAGGAATATTTACCCACTTTGCTAGAGCTGATGAGATTGATAAAAGCAATGCTGAAAAGCAGTTGAAACGTTTTCGGGAGTTTATTACCATGGTGGAAGAGAACCTGGGGTTGAGGATTCCGGTGAAACACTGTTCTAACAGTGCGGGAATTCTGGAACTACCAGAGGCAAATATGGATGTTGTGAGAGCAGGTATTACGCTTTATGGCCTGTATCCTTCGGATGAAGTGAGCAGGGAAACGGTACCTTTACGACCGGCACTGTCACTGTATAGTGAAATTGTATATTGTAAGACGATCCATAAAGGCCAGTCTGTCAGCTACGGAGGAACCTTTACTGCTTCGAAAGATATGCGGATTGCAACGATTCCACTGGGGTATGGAGATGGTTATCCACGTTCCCTTTCCGGAAAGGGATATGTGCTGATTCGCGGAAAGAAAGCGCCGATTTTGGGGAGAGTCTGCATGGATCAGTTTATGGCAGATGTAACGGACATACCCGAAGCATCGGAAGGAGATAAGGTTACCTTAATCGGATATGACGGAGAAGAGCATATCAGTGCGGAACTGCTTGGAGAACTGTCCGGACGATTTAATTATGAGCTTGTATGTGATCTGAGTCAGAGAGTTCCGAGACTTTACAAAAGAAATAATGTATACATCTGAAAAAGGCGGTAATACTTTTCCCTGAATAGAAAAGCAATTTGGAGGAAAAATGAGACGAGGAGATGTATATTATGCAGATTTGAGACCGGTTATCGGATCGGAACAGGGAGGTATCAGACCGGTACTGATTGTTCAGAATGATGTCGGAAACAAGCACAGTCCAACGGTTATCTGCGCTGCAATCACCTCAAAGATGAATAAGGCGAAGCTGCCTACGCATATTGAACTGGATGCGTCGCTTTATGATATGGATAAAGATTCCGTGGTGCTTCTGGAGCAACTCAGAACAATTGATAAGAAACGACTGAAGGATAAAGTATGTCATCTGGATGGTGATATAATGAAAAGGGTTAATCGAGCCCTGATGATTAGTCTGGAACTGGATACATAAGATATGCCCCCGGTTCTTGACGAATAACGCTTTGAATGATATATTTAGGAATATTACGGAAGAAATTCATAAATTTTATTTTGGAGGATATGACGGAAGATGGACGACAGTGGACCTACTGCCAGTATTATTTTTTTTGTTGTACTTTTGCTGATTGATATGTTCTTTTACGGATTCGGTGCAGCACTTGAATCTTTGAATGAATCAGAAATTGAAAGACGAGCGGACGAGGACAAGGATAAAAAATCAATCAGACTAAAAAATTTGATTGGTAATCCGGCGGAATATGTGAATACGGTTCAGCTGATTACCACATTGATTAATGTCATTATCGGTGCGGTGCATCTGGGTATTCTGCTCAGAACCATTTCCGGCGGACTGCAGTTTGTGGCAGAGCATCAATTGAAACTGCATGCGGTATCTACAGAAATAATTATTGGAATTGCAGCGGTGCTTTCAACCTTACTGCTGCTGTACATAACGCTGACACTTGGTGTTTTGCTTCCGAAGAGAATTGGTGCAAAAATTCCTGAGAAGTGGGCATATGCTTGTATTACTCCGGTATCATTTATCACGAAAATGCTTTCGCCTTTTACTGGACTTGTGACAGTAACAACAACCGGAATTCTTCATGTTTTTGGTGTAAATGACAATACGGATGAAAGTGATGTGACAGAGGAAGAAATCATCAATATGGTAAATGAGGGCCACGAGCAGGGTCTGATTCAAGCCAGTGAAGCGGAGATGATTTCAAATATTTTTGAATTTGGCGATAAAGAAGCACAGGATATCATGACCCACAGGAGCAGTATTGTTGCGATAGACGGCTCAAGTAAATTAAAAAATGTTATCAGCTTTATTCTGGAAGGGAAAAACAGCAGATATCCTGTCTACGAAGAGACAATTGATCATATTATTGGCATTTTGCATTTTAAAGATGCAATGCGTTTCCATGCGGATGAAAACAAAATGGAGTGCCCAATCAAGGATTTGGAAGGGCTGCTGCGAGAGCCGTGTTTTGTACCACAGACAAAGAATATTGATGAACTGTTCAGGGAAATGCAGGCTGATAAGCTGCAGATGGTAATTGTGGTGGATGAATACGGGCAGACTGACGGACTGATTGCCATGGAAGATATCCTGGAAGAAATTGTAGGAAATATTCTGGATGAGTATGATGACGACAGCGAATATATAGAAGAAAAAAGTAAAGATGAATATGTGATGGAGGGGATGACACCACTGGAAGAACTGGAAGAACGGTTCGGTATTTCCTTCGAAAATGAGGAGTTTGAGACTTTAAACGGATTTTTGATTTCCAGACTTGATAAAATACCGGAACCGGATGAACAGTTTGATGTGGATTATATGGGGTATAATTTTAAAATCCTTTCCGTAGAGAATAAGATGATTCAGAGCGTTCTTGTAACCAGACTTTCGGAAAAGGTACAGGAGACGGAAGAGGAACAACCGATACTTGAAGAAACCGAAAAAAAATGATATGATGTGCGCAGTGACCTGTGAAATCATTCAAAGATAAATTATTGAAATAAAAAGGAGAAAATTTATGTCAGGACATTCAAAATTTGCAAACATTAAGCATAAGAAGGAAAAGAATGATGCGGCAAAGGGAAAAATCTTTACCATTATCGGTAGAGAAATTGCAGTTGCTGTAAAAGAGGGCGGTCCCGATCCTTCAAATAATTTTAAGCTTGCAACAGTTATCGCAAAGGCAAAAGCAAATAATATGCCGAACGATACAATCGAGAGAGGTATCAAGAAAGCAGCAGGTGATGTTGGAAACGTAAACTATGAATATGTAACCTATGAAGGATATGGTCCAAATGGTATTGCAATTATTGTTGATGCATTGACAGATAACAAGAATCGTACTGCAGCAAATGTGAGAAGTGCATTTACCAAGGGACAGGGGAATGTAGGTACCCCCGGATGTGTATCCTTTATGTTTGACAAGAAGGGGCAGATTATTATTGATAAAGAAGAGTGCGAACTGGAAGCAGATGATTTGATGATGACTGCTCTGGATGCAGGTGCGGAAGATTTTAGCGAAGAAGAAGACAGCTATGAAATTCTGACGGATCCGGATTCTTTTGAGGAGGTGCGTAAGGCGCTGGAAGAAGCGGGAATACCCATGCTTAGTGCGGAGGTTACAATGATTCCTCAGAATTATGTGACGCTGACAGATGAAAATGCAATTAAGTGCCTGCAGAGAACACTTGATATCCTTGACGAAGATGATGATGTTCAGGCGGTTTATCATAACTGGGATGAATAGGAAAAAGATTGTATAATATCGTAGCCGCACGAACGGCAGATTGTGAGGAAATATGGACAAGCTGGCAATCGTAGTTCCCTGTTACAATGAGGAGGAAGTACTGAAAATCGCTTCTGATGCGTTACGAGGGGTTCTGAATGATTTGATCGGAAAAGGGAAAATTGCTGAGGACAGTTTTATTCTGTTCGTAAATGATGGCAGCAAGGACCGGACATGGGAGTTAATTGAAGAAGAGCATTCCGCGCACCCTGTTCAGGTCTGCGGTGTAAAGCTGGCAGGAAATGTTGGACATCAATTTGCTCTTACTGCCGGTTTGATAACAGCCAGAGATATGAGTGATGTGACAATTTCCATTGATGCTGACCTTCAGGATGATGTGGCAGTGATAGAGGAAATGATAGATAAGTTCCATGCAGGAAACGATATTGTGTACGGAGTCAGAAAAGAACGAAAGACAGATACCTTTTTTAAACGCACAACCGCTCAGGCGTTTTATAAACTGATGAGTATGATGGGGGTAAAGACGGTTTATAATCATGCGGATTTCAGACTGATGTCCAAACGGGCAGTGGAGGAATTCTCCAAGTACAAGGAAACAAATCTGTTTCTGCGTGGAATGATGCCGCTGATTGGATATCAGACCGATTGTGTCTATTATGATCGCAAAGAACGTGTTGCCGGAGAATCCAAGTATCCATTAAAAAAGATGTTGGCTCTTGCATTTAATGGAATTTCTTCTTTCAGTGTTAAGCCAATTAGCCTAATTTTGGGATTGGGACTGATAATTATTTTGTTTTCTGCGATTGCATTGCTTTATGCTTTGATCTCTTATTGTACGGGGCATGTAGTACCGGGATGGACTTCTCTTATCCTTTCTATCTGGTTCCTGGGAGGATTGCAATTACTGGCAATCGGACTGGTGGGGCAGTATATCGGTAAGATTTACATTGAAGTGAAGCAAAGACCTCGTTACAATATCGAAAAAATACTGACCAATGACGAAAAATAGGAAAGCATAACATGAGTTGGAAAAAAAACGGATTCAGTTATTTCATATGGCTTATTTATGCATTAATGACGGGAACGGCTCTCATCTGTCTGTTTAGCGGAATGGAAAATAGGATGACAACAGGGATTCTTTGTACAGCGTTGGCTTTTGCACTGGTAGGAATTCTTGTTTTTCTGTTGCATCGCTTTGGACCAAAATATTCCGAGAAACGGAACGAAAAGCATACTGTGCGAAATGTGATGGAAGCTGCTATTGCAGTTGTCTTATTGGCTGTAGGACTTGTCTTTCGAATCAGGGGACTGAATGAAGCTGGTCAAACTGCCGCATATTTTGAAATGGCACAGATTACATCAGGACAGAGCATTCCGCAGATTGCACATGGTGCAGTTTATTTTTACGTACAGATTCTGCATACCGTCTTTTATTTCCTGGGGAATAAATTTATCGCAGGAATTGGATTTCAGATAATTCTCCAGTACGGCGCAGTATTGATGCTGTATTATTCCATGAGACATTTATCGGGTCATATTGCTGCGCTTGTGACTCTGGCGTTTGTTATGTGTTCTCCCTATATGGTGCAAAGTACCCTGATGCTTTCACCCGAAATGTTTTATCTGATTTTTTTCATGGCAGCAATGACATGGGTTGTATCGGGACATATGGTAAAATTGCGTCCCTCCGAATTCTTGTTTCTCGGTGCCATGATAGCGGTTCTTTCTTACATGGATATAGCGGGATTGTTGCTTTTTTTTCTTTCGATTGCCGTTATTCTTGATACGAGAAAAGAACAGCCGGGGTGGAGAAAAAAGCTGTCTGCGATGCTTTTGTGCATTTTCGGTCTGCTGATAGGATTTACCGCATGCGTATACACGGATGCATATATCAGCGGTAAGAGTGCAAACGGTGTTTGGGCTGCATGGAAAGCATTGTATCATCCGAAGGGATTTCGGCTGCCTGTAACCTATGCAGATTCAGACTCTGTTACAGAATGTATTGTACTGTTTGGCTTGTTGGCTTTTGGTGTGTTCAGTTTCTGGAGAGACAGAAAGAGTGATTACATGAAGGCATATACAATTGGTATCTGCATTGTTCTTGCAGCTTCTTCCTATGGCATTTTTACAGAGGAAATGCCAGGAACTCTGTGGCTGTTTTTAATTCTTTCCATACTTGCCGGTATTAGTGTGGAAGAGTGCTTCCGCAAATTGCCAAAGACAGTTGAAAAGCCAATAGAAATTGAAAAGTCAAAAGCAGTTGAAATGAAAAAAGAAGCTGTTTTGAAAAGAGAAGAGCCAACACCGCAACATACGTGTAATTATATTGAAAATCCTCTGCCGCTTCCCAAAAAGCATGAAAAGCGTATTCTGGATTACGATGTAATGGAGGAAAAAATGGAAGACGATTTTGATCTGGAAATAGCAGAAGATGATGATTTTGATATTTAGGCTGACCGAATTTTTTCTATAAATAATGTGCAAACTAAAAGGAGTATTTCTCTGATGAGAGGAATATTCCTTTTTTCGGTTTTATTGAGGAATAGAAAGGCAGGTTAATTATGGAAGAACAGAAAAAGGACGGGCAGTTGGAAAAGGAACAGCAGAAAGAGGAAAGAATCGAAAAGACAGGACAAGTGACATTAAACGAGAGTGAGCAATCGGGAAACATTCATTTGATTTCCATAATCGGTGAGATAGAAGGGCATGATAATCTATCCGGTAATGCGAAGACGACAAAATATGAGCATATTCTGCCAAGTCTGGCAGCTATAGAGGACAGTGCAGCGATACAGGGAGTTCTGGTACTTTTGAATACAATGGGAGGGGATGTGGAGGCCGGTCTTGCAATTGCAGAGATGATTGCATCTTTAAGTAAACCAACGGTTTCACTGGTTTTGGGAGGAAGCCACTCTATTGGAGTTCCCATTGCTGTCAGCACAGATTACTCTTTTATTGTACCGACAGGTACGATGGTAATACATCCTGTCAGAATGAACGGGATGGTGATTGGTGTTCCGCAGACTTTTGATTATTTTAAACTGATTCAGGACAGAATCACCGGATTTGTATGCAGTCATTGTAATATTACGAAACAGATTATGGAACAGTTGATGACGGAAACCGGTGTTTTAACAAAAGATGTAGGGACAATTCTTGTGGGTGAAGAAGCTGTTAAGTACGGTATCATCAATGAAGTAGGAGGGATAGATAAAGCAATGTCCAAATTGCATGAATTGATTGCAATGCAATCGATATTAAGTGATGATATATTGTGAAAAAACACAGATGACAAGTCGTCGTAAAAATGATATACTTATGTTTGTGTTAAAAATATAGCAAAAGGAGTAAGTGAGATGACAGCTTCTAATCAAAGAAGGTCCTCATCTTCAAATAAAAATACCGGGAAGGGAAACAATTCCAAAAGCGGTAGCAAAAACCGGAAAAAGAAAGATACTTATCAGGCAGCACAGGACAGTGCCCTATTTCACGAAATAGGGCTGATTGTGCTGTTTGTTGCCATGGTATTTCTGTTTTGCTGCAATTTTGGAATTATTGGGCCGGTAGGTAATACAATCAGCGGCTTTCTGTTCGGTGTGTTTGGATTGACGGCTTATGTGGCACCGATTATGCTGTTTTTAGCAGTAGCTTTTTGGTATGCAAATGAGGGTAATTCGAATGCGGTGCGTAAGTTGGCAGCGGGATGTGTCCTTTTTCTGATGCTGGGGATTCTGTGCGATTTGTTTGTCGGTTATACAGGAAACATGGATATATACAGCATAAAGGATATTTATGAATACTGCAGAAATTCCAAATCAGGTGGCGGAATTCTGGCAGGAAGCCTGAGTTATCTGTTGCAGCACTATCTTGAAACGATAGGGACGGTTCTGGTTGTACTTCTATGTTCTGTAATCAGTTTGATTTTACTGACGGAAAAATCTTTGCTGGATGGAATGAAAAAGAGCGGAAACCGGATGAGAGAGCTGTCAAGGGAAGATGCGGAACGGCGAAGAGAAAATGCTCGTGCGAGACGGGAAGAACAGGAAGAATTACGCGCGAGACGCGAAGAAGAACGCAAACTTAAAGCGGAAGAGAAGGAGAATGAGAAAATTCTTCGAATGGAGAAAAAGGTTTCCGGTGTAATGCTGGATACGACCTTATCGAAATCGGAAGAGAAAAGCAGACGAGATGATGTACATGAAATCATGCTGACGGATATGGAAGGCATGGAGGAAACAGAGGAGATACAAACAACAGGAAGTAACGTTCCTGATTTTGACAAAGTGAGAATCAGAAGCGTGCACCAGGTCACAATTGATGATGCTCTGGAGGAAGAGCCGGTATATAGGGAACAGGAAACGATATTCCCGGATCAGGAAATCAGAATACATAAAGAGGGTGTTCCGGAAGAAGCAACGTTT
Organism: uncultured Lachnospiraceae bacterium; assembly: GCA_945913255.1. Classification (GTDB taxonomy): domain Bacteria; phylum Bacillota; class Clostridia; order Lachnospirales; family Lachnospiraceae; genus Acetatifactor. Next base: position 10,262 of record CAMEDC010000007.1, on the reverse strand, counting down.
ACAGAAAGACAAAAACCTGCAGCAAGAACGAATATCAGACCAGAGATTACACCGCCTCAGCCCGAGATGCAAAAAGAAATACAGCAAGCAGAAAAGAAAGTACCAAAGAAGTATATGTTTCCGCCCTTGTCGAGACTGCAGAAAGGTGTCACTGCTACAGGAGATTCCACAAAAGAATTGAAGGAGACAGCGATCCGTCTGCAGCAGACTCTGAATACTTTTGGAGTGAAGGTGACGATAACGGATATCAGTCAGGGACCGAGTGTCACAAGATATGAACTGCAGCCGGAACAGGGAGTCAAGGTATCAAAAATTGTCGGACTTGCAGATGATATTAAATTGAATCTTGCGGCCACTGATATCAGAATTGAAGCACCGATTCCCGGAAAAGCAGCGATTGGAATTGAAGTCCCCAACAAAGAAAATATGCCGGTTGCCTTGCGCGATTTGCTGGAAAGCAGGGAGTTTAAAGATTTCCCATCCAATCTTGCTTTTGCGGTAGGTAAGGATATTGCAGGGAAAACGATTGTGGCGGATATTGCGAAGATGCCCCACATGCTTATTGCAGGTGCAACAGGGTCTGGAAAATCTGTTTGTATCAACACAATTATCATGAGTATTTTGTATAAGGCACATCCTGATGATGTGAAACTTATTATGATTGACCCCAAAGTGGTGGAACTTAGTGTATACAATGGAATTCCTCATTTGCTGGTACCTGTTGTAACAGATCCGAAAAAGGCATCTGCGGCACTTCACTGGGGCGTTTCGGAAATGGAAGACCGTTATCGGAAATTTGCTGATTTCAATGTCAGAGATTTAAAAGGATATAATAAGAAGGTAGAGGCCATGAAGGAGAATGGCGAGGATGATGCGCCTGCAAGGATGCCACAGATTGTCATTATCGTTGATGAACTTGCGGATTTAATGATGGTCGCTCCCGGAGAAGTGGAGGAATCCATTTGTCGTCTGGCACAGCTTGCGAGAGCAGCCGGTATTCATTTGATTATTGCAACACAGCGTCCCAGCGTAGATGTGATTACCGGATTGATAAAGGCGAACATGCCAAGCCGAGTCGCTTTTGCTGTTTCAAGTGGCGTGGATTCCCGTACCATTTTGGATATGAATGGTGCAGAAAAACTGCTGGGAAAGGGTGATATGCTCTTTTACCCGCAGGGATACTCTAAACCGGCACGTATTCAGGGTGCCTTTGTCTCAGATAAAGAAGTGTCGGATGTAGTGGATTTCCTAAAGAATCAGACACTTGGAAATACCTATGCAGAAGATATCGAAGAAAAAATAAAGAGTATTGGAAGCAGTTCAGGAAATGGCATAACTGACGGAACGGGCAATGAGTTGGATGAATTGTTTGAAAAGGCCGGAAGATTTATCATTGAAAAAGATAAAGCCTCTATCGGTATGTTGCAGCGTGTACTGAAAATCGGATTTAACAGAGCAGCACGAATTATGGACCAACTCTGTGAATATGGTGTAGTTGGTGAGGAAGAAGGTACAAAACCGAGAAAGATATTGATGAGCCCCGAGCAGTTTGAGCAGCTAATAGAAGAAATTATATAGGAAAGGAGTTCATAAAATGAAGACGGACATTGAAATTGCACAGGAAGCGGTAATGGAACCGATTGGAAAAGTCGCGGAGCGTCTCGGAATATCGGAAGACGAATTGGAGCTTTACGGAAAATATAAAGCAAAGCTTTCTGATGAATATATCGAAAGCCTGAAGGAAAAACCGAATGGTAAGCTGATATTGGTAACGGCAATCAATCCGACACCCGCCGGAGAAGGAAAAACAACCACAAGTGTAGGACTTGGACAGGCTTTCGGTAAGCTTGGAAAACTTGCAGTCATTGCGCTTCGTGAGCCATCCCTTGGCCCCTGTTTTGGAATAAAAGGAGGTGCAGCCGGTGGTGGGTATGCACAGGTGGTCCCCATGGAGGATTTGAATCTGCATTTTACAGGTGACTTCCACGCAATTACATCCGCAAATAATTTACTGGCAGCACTTTTAGATAATCATATTCAACAGGGAAATGAACTGCAGATTGATACCAGACAAATTGTATGGAAACGCTGTGAAGACATGAATGACAGAGCTTTGCGGAATATTGTGATTGGATTGGGAAAAAAGACTGACGGCTTTGTGCGAGAAGACCATTTTGTGATAACGGTAGCGAGCGAGATTATGGCAATTCTTTGTCTTGCGGAAAATATGGAAGATTTGAAAGAAAGACTGTCCCGAATTGTTGTGGCATATAATTATGCCGGGGAGCCTGTGACGGCGGGGCAGCTGAAAGCAGTTGGCGCAATGGCAGCACTTTTGAAGGATGCCATGAAGCCGAATCTGATTCAGACTTTGGAGCACACGCCGGCTCTGGTACATGGTGGACCCTTTGCAAACATTGCGCATGGATGCAATTCCGTACGTGCTACCAAATCGGCCTTAAAAATGGCAGATTATTGCATCACAGAGGCAGGTTTTGGCGCAGATCTGGGTGCGGAAAAGTTTTTTGACATAAAGTGCCGTATGGCAGGTTTAAAACCGGATGCTGTGGTACTTGTCGCAACTATCCGTGCTTTAAAGTATAACGGTGGTGTTCCCAAGACAGAACTGAAAACCGAAAATCTGGATGCACTGAAAAGAGGAATTGTAAATCTTGAAAAGCACATTGAAAATTTACATAAGTTTGGTGTGCCTATCATTGTCACATTGAATTCTTTTGTGACTGATACGGAGCAGGAAGTACAATATGTAAGAGAGTTCTGTGAAAATCTGGGATGTGAATTTGCTCTTTCACAGGTTTGGGAAAAGGGCGGAGAAGGCGGAATTGCCCTGGCGGAAAAGGTACTGGAAACACTTGAAACAAAAGAAAGTAATTTCCGTGTGCTTTATCCGGATGAAATGCCTTTGAAAGAAAAGATAGTTACAATTGCAAAGGAAATTTATGGGGCGGGAAGTGTAAACTTTTCGGTTACAGCGGAAAAACAGCTTCAGAAACTGACGGAACTGGGATTCGAAAACCTGCCGATATGTATGGCGAAAAACCAGTATTCTCTTTCGGATGATCCCAAACTTCTGGGCAGACCGGAAGGATTTGAATTAAGCGTAAGAGAGGTTTATGTTTCTGCCGGTGCCGGTTTTGTGGTTGCTTTGACAGGAGAGGTTATGACCATGCCGGGATTGCCAAAACAACCTGCTGCTTACGGAATTGATGTGGATGAGAAGGGCGTTATTACAGGCTTGTTCTAGCATAATTGAGAGGAAACTGTAGTTATGAAGTGTCCAAACTGTGGAAATGAAATGCGGGAAGGTACTCTGTATTGCGAGCATTGCGGGGAAGATATCCATATCGTACCTGATTTTGAACCGGAGCTGGAACAGAATATGCAGCAGTCAATTCAGGATATAGTGGAGGATATCGGTCAGAAATCTGGTGAGCTGGAAAATACCTCGGATGACACGGAAGAAAGTTTGCACCCTCCAAAACGACACCACATGTGGCAGTTTGCTGTTGCACTCGCCTTATTGATTTTAGTGGCTGCAATTGGTATGGGTGTCTGGGTTTATCGATATAATTCAGAGGAATACCAGATATCAGAAGCAATAGAGTGTACCGCATCCGGAAATTATGACAAGGCAATCGCCTGTTATAACAGAGCACTGGAACTCGATGAAGACAATATAGAACTTCAATTCAGCATGGCAGAAGTTTATATGCTGAAAAACAATAAAATTGAATATGAATATCTTCTCCGGAGTATTACGGGAAATGAGAATGCTTCATTGGAACAGTTGGACAGAGCATATGGAAAACTGATAGCTATCTATCGTGCGAGAGGAGATTACAAAACTATCAATGAATTGCTTATGGGCAGTAATAATGAGCAAATTCTTACTACTTATCAGAATTATATTGCGAGGGAGCCGGAGTTCAGTATAAAGGAAGGATATTATACGAGCATTCAGATTTTAAAGCTTTCTGCACAGGGGTCCGGGAAAATATACTATACCACGGATGGAAATGAGCCGGATGAAAACAGTGATAAGTATACGGCTCCGATTATTCTGGAAGATGGCGATTATCTGATTCGTGCAATTTTTATCAATGATAACGGAATTGTCAGTGATGTGGCAACAAAAGAATATCATATCGAAAACGATGTGATACCTGCTCCCGAGGTCAGTGTTATAAGCGGCGAATATAATTGCCCGATAAATATTGAAATTCTGGATGATGAAGGAGAAGTTTACTATACAACAGATGGTTCTGAGCCGACTTATTCCTCGCAGTTGTATAAAGGACCGATTCCTATGCCATTAGGAAAATCAACCTATAAATTTGCCCGGATTATTGATGGCGTGACGGGAGAGACAGCGGAGCGTTCCTATCAGCTTGTATTAAACACGGAATTTACACCGGAGCAGGCAGTTGCAGCGGTAGTGGAATATTCTATGATGTGCGGTAAGATACGTGATGAAACGGGACACTTTGACGAAAGTGATGCTGCCTATAAATACGAATATCAGTATGTAACAAATGTCAGGGATGTAGGAGACTTTTATGTCATAGCGGAAATCCTGCGGGGAGCAGATGGAAGTCTTACCAAGACCGGAACGAATTTTGCAGTTAATATCTATTCAGGTGAGCGATTTAGAATTGAGAGTGACAGCTACAACCGAATTGTATTGACTGAATTAGAAATAAAGGAGGATTCCCAGAGCGGGGAATAGAGAGGTGGATTATGTATAAGATTGTAAAAAAGAGTGAGCTTACCACAAATATTTATCTGATGGATGTGGAGGCAAAGCGGGTTGCAAAGTCATGTATGCCTGGTCAGTTTGTCATTGTAAGAATGAATGAAGAAGGGGAAAGAATACCACTTACAATCTGTGATTATGACAGAGAAAAAGGAAGGGTTACCATTGTATTTCAATGCGTAGGTGCAGCAACAAAGATGATGGCTGATTTGAAAGAAGGAGATGCCTTCCATGATTTTGTAGGGCCTCTCGGATGCCCGTCAGAACTGGTTAAGGAACCTTTGGAGGAATTAAAAAAGAAAAAGATCCTGTTCGTAGCAGGCGGGGTCGGAGCTGCACCGGTGTATCCTCAGGTAAAATGGCTGCATGAAAATGGTGTGGATGCAGACGTGATTGTCGGCAGTAAAACAAAAAGCCTGCTGATTCTGGAAAATGAGATGGAGGCTGTAGCCGGGAATCTGTACATTACAACAGACGATGGTTCTTACGGACGAAGCGGTATGGTTACTCAGACAATAAAAGACCTGGTGGCAGAAGGAAAACAGTATGATGTTTGTATTGCCATCGGCCCTATGATTATGATGAAATTTGTGTGCCTTCTTACGAAGGAACTGAATATTCCTACTGTTGTCAGTCTGAATCCTATCATGGTAGATGGAACGGGAATGTGCGGAGCATGCCGTGTGACAGTGGATGGAAAAGTAAAATTTGCCTGTGTGGACGGGCCGGAATTTGACGGACACGCTGTAAACTTCGACGAGGCTATGCGTCGTCAGCAGATTTATAAGACTGAGGAAGGCAGGGCTATGCTGAAGCTGCAAGAGGGCGATTCACATCATGGCAACTGCGGAAACTGCAATTAAACGGAGGGAAAATTTAAGATGGATGTTTTGAAGAAGGTTCCTGTAAGAGAACAGGACGCAAAGAAGAGAGCAGCAAATTTTGAAGAAGTTTGCCTTGGTTACAATAAAGAGGAGGCAATGGATGAGGCTTCCAGATGCATTAACTGTAAAAATGCTCAGTGTATTAAAGGCTGTCCGGTTTCCATCAATATACCCGGTTTCATCGAACAGGTAAAGAACGGGAATATCGAAGAAGCTTATAAAATTATCAGCCAGTCCAGTGCATTGCCTGCAGTTTGCGGACGTGTCTGCCCGCAGGAAAGCCAGTGTGAAGGAAAATGTATCCGCGGTATCAAGGGAGATCCCATTTCCATCGGAAAGCTGGAACGTTTTGTCGCCGACTGGGCGCGAGAGAATGGAATAAAGCCCGAGGGTGCTGCTGTAAAAAAAGGAAAAAGAGTGGCAGTTATCGGTTCCGGACCGGCAGGTCTTACCTGCGCTGGAGACCTTGCAAAGATGGGATATGATGTTACCATATTTGAAGCACTGCACGAACCGGGAGGAGTATTGGTATATGGCATTCCAGAGTTCCGTCTTCCGAAGAAAGCTGTTGTTGCAAAAGAAATCGAAAATGTAAAATCGCTTGGTGTTCAGATTGAGACAAACGTGGTAGTAGGTAAATCCGTTACCATAGATGAATTGATAGAAGAAGAGGGATTTGATGCTGTATTTATCGGCTCGGGTGCAGGTTTGCCGAAATTTATGGGAATTCCCGGTGAAAATTCAAACGGTGTATTCTCTGCAAATGAATACCTTACCAGAAGTAATTTGATGAAAGCATTTGATGAAAATTCAAACACTCCGATTATGCGCAGTAAAAAGGTTGCGGTTGTCGGCGGTGGAAATGTGGCGATGGATGCCGCCCGTACTGCGCTTCGTCTCGGTGCGGAAGTACATATTGTATACCGTAGAAGTGAAGAAGAGCTTCCTGCCAGAGTGGAAGAGGTACATCATGCAAAGGAAGAGGGTATTATTTTTGATTTACTGACGAATCCAACAGAAATTTTGGCAGATGAAAAGGGCTGGGTAACCGGTATGAAATGTATCAGGATGGAGCTTGGTGAGCCGGATGCTTCAGGGCGCCGACGTCCTGTGGAAATTCCCGGGTCTGAATTTGTTATGGAACTTGATACCGTTATCATGTCTCTCGGAACTTCGCCGAATCCATTGATTTCATCTACAACGGAAGGTCTTGAAACAAATAAATGGAAGTGTATTGTTGCGGAAGAGGAGAATGGTCAGACCACCAAGGAAGGTGTTTACGCTGGTGGAGATGCTGTTACGGGAGCAGCAACGGTGATTCTTGCTATGGGGGCAGGAAAAGCAGCGGCAAAGGGAATTGACGAGTATCTGAGCAACAAATAGCGGATAAATGAAAGAAGGTTGAAGGGTATGCCATGGTGTCCAAAATGTAAAAGTGAGTATAGGGAAGGGTTTACTGTCTGTGCAGACTGTGGTGTGAAATTGGTGGATGAGGAACCAATGGAAAATGATGCAGTTAAGGCAGACGAGGATGTGATGTTTGATGCGATTCCGGCTGAGCAGGCATTTACAGAACTGACAAAACAGAAGGCAGAAGAAAGCGAAACGGAAAAACAGGAAGAAACTGTTTCCTACATACCTTATCAGGACAGTTCGGAGAGAGCAAGCGAGAACCGATCCTCCGGATGGATATTGATGATAATCGGTACGATTGGTATTGTACTGGTAATTCTCGGTGCGACAGAGATTTTACCGATCAGAATGGGAAATCCCTATCTGTTCTATGGAGTGATGGGTGCAATCTTTATTCTGTTTCTTGTTTCGGGCATCATGTCAATCAAAAATGCAAAATTATTTGATAAGAAAGCAGAGTCGGAAAATTCACTGAGAAGCACTCTTCTGGACTGGTGCAAAGAGAACCTGAATGCAGAAGAGATTGACAAGGCGGTAAAATCGGAGGAAGATACGGAAGAAATCTTGTATTTTAAGAGATTTACCTGTATCAAGGAGAAGTTGAACCGACAATTTGTCAATCTGGATCAGGGTTTTCTGGAAAAGTTTATAGACGATTACGTTTACGAAGAGATTTTTGAGAAATGAAAATTACCGTTATCTGCGTCGGAAAAGTAAAAGAAAAGTTTTACAGAGACGCTATTGCAGAATATGAAAAACGTCTCAGCAGGTACTGCAGGCTGGAGATGATTGAGGTCGCCGATGAGAAAACGCCGGATGGGGTCGGAAAGAACCTTGAGGAACAGATAAAGGAGAGAGAAGCTCAGCGCATACTGGAAAAGCTTCGTGAGGATATGTTTGTCTGTACTCTGGAAATTGAGGGAAAAAGGTTTTCTTCGGAAAAGTTTGCCGAATGGCTGGAAAAGCTGACGGTAACTGGAACAAGCCATGTGGCATTTGTTATCGGCGGTTCTCTTGGATTACACGAATCTGTAAAAAGACGATCCGACATGGCATTAAGCTTTTCGGATATGACATTTCCTCATCAACTGATGCGTGTCATTTTGACGGAGCAGATTTATCGTTGTTTCCGCATCATAAACGGAGAGCCATATCATAAGTAATACAGGAAAATGATTCTAATTCTCTGTGAGGAGAAAAGAGGAATTGAAAAAATGACAAAAAAGCAGAGAACATTAGAAATTATCGAGAGATTGAAAGTGGAATATCCGGATGCAGCATGCAGTCTTGATTATGACCAGGCCTGGAAACTACTTGTCAGTGTGCGCCTTGCTGCACAGTGTACGGATGCCAGAGTGAATGTTGTAGTAGAGAAACTCTATAAAAAATATCCCGATGTAAATGCGTTGGCAGAAGCACCGGTGGAAGAAATTGAAAAGATTGTTCATCCCTGCGGACTTGGCAACAGTAAGGCAAGGGATATCAGTGCCTGTATGAAGATGTTGCGTGATGTATATGACTGTAAGGTTCCGGATGATTTTAGCAAACTGCTGGAATTGCCGGGAGTAGGAAGAAAAAGTGCTAATCTGATTATGGGAGATGTGTTTGGAAAGCCTGCGATTGTCACGGATACACACTGTATTCGTCTGGTAAACCGTATGGGATTGGTAGATGGTATCAAGGAACCTGCAAAAGTGGAAAAGGAACTTTGGAAGATTATTCCACCCGAAGAAGGAAATAATTTTTGTCACAGGCTGGTGGAGCACGGCAGGGCTATCTGTACAGCCAGAACGAAGCCATATTGCGACAAATGCTGTCTGCAGGACATTTGTAAAAAGGCTGGTGTATAAAAGACTGCTATCGCATGATTCTGCGGCAAAATAGGATTCATACACAAGGGAAAATATGCGAATAATTTGAATACTGTCAGATTTATTTACATAGATTTAGATAACCTTCAAATTGAGATAAAAGGTGCGGCATGGAAATCTATGTGGTAAAACCGGGTGATACCGTTGACAAGATTGCGGCAGGATTGGGGGCCAATCCTGAACAGATTATTTATGACAATCAACTGATATACCCATATGAGCTTGCTGTTGGGCAGGCTCTTTTTATTGGGGATAACACAAGGAATCCGTCAAAAGGGATTGGTGTCAGCGGATATGCTTATCCTTTTATCAGTCCATGGGTGTTGGAGCAGACACTGCCGTACCTTTCGGAATTACCTATATTTTCCTACGGATTTACTTCAGAAGGAGAACTTCTTCCGCCAACATATGGCGATGACAGCTGGATGATTGCCATGGCAGAAAATTTTGGAACGCTGCCGATTTTAACACTGACACCATTTGGCCCTGACGGTGCTTTTAACAATCAATTGATTCATTCGGTGGTAAACAATGCACTATATCGGAATAATCTGATTCAGAATTTACTGGAAGTCATGGATAGGAAACGGTATCAGGGTGTTGATATTGATTTTGAATATATTCTTCCGGAGGACAGGGATGCCTTTACCGCTTTTGTATGGCAAGTAGCAGATACCATGCGTGCTAACGGATATCATACTTCGGTTGCCCTTGCACCTAAGACTTCTTTCGATCAACCTGGTCTTTTGTATGCCGGAAAGGATTACCGTGCGCTCGGAGAAGCGGCAGACCATGTATTACTCATGACTTACGAGTGGGGATATACCTATGGACCACCGATGGCAGTTGCTCCAATCAATCAGGTGAGGCGTGTGGTTGAGTATGCTTTGACGGAGATTCCGGCAGAGAAGATAGATCTGGGAATCCCTAATTATGGATATGACTGGCCTCTTCCGTTTGAGAGGGGAATCACAAAAGCAGTTACAATCAACAATGTACAGGCAGTTCGGATTGCCATTGCACACGGTGCTGTCATCCGGTTTGACGAGGTTGCGGAAAGTCCGTTTTTTCGGTATACGGGAAACGGAGTAGAGCATGAGGTATGGTTTGAAGATGTCAGGAGTCTTCAGGCAAAATTTAATCTGATTGATGAATATAGTCTGCGTGGCTGTGGTTACTGGCAGATTATGCAGTGGTTCCGCGCAAACTGGTTGCTCTTATATTATCGGTTTTATATCTTGAAATAGAATGGTTGTAAATTAGTCAAATTGAAGTTTACCTCGCGAGGGACGTCGCCGGGTTTCACCTACTGCCGTCGGG
>CAMEDC010000006.1 GCA_945913255.1 uncultured Lachnospiraceae bacterium | reverse complement strand
ACAACTATTTTTCTTCCACTTACATTGATTACAGGCTGGTATGGAATGAATTTTGTTTACATGCCGGAGTTGCAATGGCGGTATGGATATTTTGCTGTGATAATTATATCATTGTTCATAGTAATAGCGGAAATTGTCTATTTTAAAAAGAAAAAGTTCTTTTAAAATTAAAAAGCAGATAATCTTAAACAATATAGTTTAAGGTTATCTGCTTAAGATTGAACAATATTGATACGTCATTTAAATGAACAGTAGCTATACAATTTTCTCGTGAATATTACGCAGAGTTGCACGGCTTAGACGCATAGCTGCAGGTACATCGGACAGGCAGCTTTTCATCAACACCACATCTGCTGCATCAATTGCAACATCTGCACCTGCACCAATGGCAATGCCGATATCGGCACTTGTCAGTGCAGGAGCGTCATTGATGCCATCACCGACCATAATGACCTTTCCTTTTTGCTGCATATTACGGATTACACTTTCCTTGCCATCAGGAAGTACACCGGCAATTACTTCATCCACACCTGCCTTCGTCCCGATAGCTTTGGCCGTGCGTTCGTTATCACCGGTCAGCATTACAACATGAATGCCCATCTATATAATGGGCACAGTGCTTTTAACCTTTTTCGCTGGGTGTACTTTGGATCAGGGCGCATTTGAATTTGCATCGTCTCTTGGAACCGTAGGGCTTTCTATCGGAGTAACAAATTCCAATACTTCGACAATATGTCTATTAATTGAAACTGCAGGAATGATTCTTGGAAGGCTGGAAATATTTGTGATTTTCAAGGCATTTTGCAGAAGTTAAAGAATAAGGATGATTGGAAATTGAGAAGTTTGGCTCCTTTCTGCTATACTAGATGTAAAACTGCCGTTTTTATAGAAAGTGGAAAAATAATGTATTGGCTCTAGTCATCACGCTGGTGTTTTGGTACAATGAGACAGTAACAAGGAGTACTTCAGAAGGAGTGTTACGTAAGATGAAAGAGAAACGGAAAGCAGCCGGAGTGGAATCGGAAACGTACAATAATGAATATATAAAATGGAGAAAGACCTTTTTGAGGGTTTGCCTGATCCTCTTTTTTATCATTCTGTTTTTGGAGATAGGTATCTTTTTTGTGCTGAGAGCCGGAGACCTGATAGAGCAGCCGCTTCCTGTCTACTTCAGAGATTACCTGATACGACCGGTGATCCTCAATCTGTTTGTACTCGTGGCAGGAAATCTTGCAACGAAATTTGTGAAAAGGGAAGGGATTAAGAATGCCATTCCGGTGCTGACGATTACTGTGATGTTTGGAATCACTTCGTATGTCCATAATGTTTTTCAGGTCATTTTGCTTGTCTTCTGTATACCGATTTTCATTACGATCATTTTTAAGTCCAGGGCAATATTGGCTGTTATTACAGTTCTCAGTGAAGCTTTTATCCTGGGGACTGCATTCATGAGCATGTATGAGGGTCGTGGTATCAGCGAATCGGCGTATTTTATTCCGTCCATGATTATTTCAATCATTATTGTACTTGTCTGTGGCTCCCTGGCCAATATCTGTATCAAGGTTCTCAACATACAGGATGAAAAGCTTCTGCGTGCCATGGTAGAAGCCAAGGCTGCGGAAGAAAGAGCGGAGGAAGCCAGCAAATCAAAGTCCGCTTTTCTTTCCAACATGTCTCATGAAATCAGGACGCCCATTAATGCAGTCCTTGGATTGGACGAAATGATCATCAGAGAGAGTACGGAAAAGAATATCAAAGATTATGCGCTGGATATTCGAAGCTCGGGAAGAGCACTCTTAAGCCTCATAAACGATATTCTTGACTTTTCCAAAATTGAATCCGGAAAGATGGAGATTTTGCCCGTAGAGTATGACTTGAGTTCCGTGGTGAACGATCTGGTAAATATGATTGCTAACAAGGCTTATGAAAAGGGGCTTTCGTTTCAGGTGAAGGTGGATCCCAATCTTCCGCATGTATTGTACGGGGATGAGGTGAGAATCAGACAGGTAGTTTTGAATATTCTTTCCAATGCTGTTAAGTATACCGATAAGGGCAGTGTGATATTGAACTTTGGATTTGAAAAAGCAGATGATTCCTCCATAGAAATGTTTGTTTCGGTGAAGGATACCGGAAAGGGAATCAGGAAAGAGGATTTGGATAAGCTGTTTACTGCTTTTGAGAGAATTGAGGAGACGAGGAACAGACATATTGAGGGAACCGGCCTGGGAATGAGTATTACCAAACAGCTTCTTGCGATGATGGGATCCAGACTGGAGGTTGAAAGTGTATATGGGGAGGGCAGTACCTTCTCATTCAGATTAATTCAGGAGGTTCGTGACTGGGTACCTGTCGGTAATTATGAGGAGAGCTTTAAGAAACTGCGGGAGATGACGAAAGAATATACCCAGAGTTTTGTGGCACCCGAAGCAAAGATACTGGTAGTTGACGATATGCCCATCAACCTGACGGTAGTACAGGGGTTGTTAAAAAAGACAATGGTTCAGATAGATACTGCTGTTTCAGGAAAAGAATGCCTGGAACTTGCCGCGAAAAACAGATATCACATTATTTTCCTGGATCATATGATGCCCGGCATGGACGGTATAGAGACTCTGGAACATCTGAAAAAGGACAGGGAATCTCTGAATAAAGATGTTCCTACCGTGATTCTGACTGCCAATGCGGTATCCGGGGCGAGAGAGCAGTATATAAAAGAGGGTTTTGACGAATACCTCACAAAGCCCATCGATGCAGCCAGACTGGAGGAGATGATTTCCCGTCTTCTGCCTGCTGAACTGGTACAGCTTTGTGATACCGGAGATGAGCAGTCAGGTGGGGATCCCTGCATTTCTGATACAAAGGATGACCTTATGGCTAAATTGGCTAAAATGGAATGCCTGAATATTGAGCAGGGAATTACCGCTTCCGGCGGTGAAGATATTTATCAAACAGTGATTGAAGATTTTGCAAAAACTGCTTCAACTCTGGCCGATACCATCGAACAGTTGTATGAACAGCAGGATTTGAAAGGGTATACGATCCAGGTACATGCACTAAAGAGCACTGCCAGACTGGTGGGAGCATCAGAACTTTCCGGTCTTGCGGAAAAACTGGAACAGTGTGGTAAGGATGGAGACATTAAAACAATAGAGGAACTGACCGGAACACTGTTGCAGATGTATCGCAGTCTGGGTTCCGAATTAGAGGATGCGCTGTATGACAGGGAAAAAGAAGAGCAAAAGCCCTTGTTAGGAGAAGCACAGTTGGAAGAAGCTGTGGGTACTCTCCTGGAAGGGGTGGAGTCCTTTGATTTTGATATGGCACAATCCGTCATGGATCAGTTGGAGAACTATAGATTGCCCGATGCTTTTGCAGAGAAATACAAGAAGTTAAGAATCTTAATGGCAGAAGTGGAAAGAGATGATATCATTGAATTACTGAACCAAAGATGAGGAGAACGTTATGGAGAAAAGGATTTTATTCATTGGTGATTCGGTATCATTTATCATCAATGCGATAATGGATGCACTCAGGAGAAGCGGTTTTGTATGCGATTCTGTGACTTCCGATGTGGGAGCCATCAGCAAAATCAATAATAAGTCGTCGATGTTCTTCCTGTATGCCGATGAGGCAGCCGTCGATAACAATGCTGTATTGGTATTTTTGCGGGATTTGTGTATCGAGGAAGATAAGAAGCTTTTCCTGATGGGATATCCGGACGACCTGAAAAAGGTCATGGAACTGGTACCCGAGAAAGTAATCGGGGGAGTGTTCGAACGACCTATCAATGCAAAAGAGATTGCAGACAGAATGACTATGATAGTCGATGATAAAAAGCAGGAAATAACCAGGAAACATATTCTGGTGGTGGATGATTCCGGAACAATGCTTCGCACTATCAAAAGCTGGCTGGAACCGAAATATCAGGTCTCCATAGTGAATTCGGCTGCAAATGCACTCTCTTTTCTTGAAATGAAGCAACCGGATCTGATTTTGCTGGATTACGAAATGCCTGTATGTTCCGGACCGCAGATGCTGCAGATGCTCCGCTCCGAAATCCGGACAGAATCAATTCCTGTAATTTTCCTGACAAGTAAGGATGATCAGGAGAGCGTACAGAAGGTTCTGTCATTAAAACCCCAGGGATATCTCCTAAAAACCATGGCACCCGATCAAATCATTGAGATTATAGATAAATTCTTCATAACTGAGGAGAATAAACTATAGAAAAAACGTCCTCACAGAAAAAAAGTTGCTTTTCCTCTTGACCTTCCACCTTGTGGAAGGTGTATAAGCAGAGTGTCTAGACAAAAAAGCACAGTAAAATGGTGGTTATGTATGAAGATTAAGCAGGCGGAAGAATTGGTTGGTATTACAAGCAAAAACATTCGCTTTTATGAGGAACAGGGACTGATTTTTCCTGACAGGGCAGACAACGGGTATCGGGAATACCGGCAGCAGGACATTGATATCTTAAAGAAGATTAAGCTCCTGCGAAAATTCGGTATTTCCGTGGAAGATATCAAAGCTGTCTTTGAAGGAAAAAAGGAACTGGAAGATTGTCTTTCCAATCAGCTCAGGGCTTTCGAATGGGAAAGAGAAAATATATCTCATATGGAAGAACTGGTAGAGTTGATGCTTGCGAACAACATTTCCATACAGAATCTCAATATGGATTACTGGCTGGAACAAATGGAGCACATGGAGAAGGAGGGCACAAACTTTGTGAATATCAGCAAGGTTGACATTCATATGAGAAAGAAAGCGGGAGCCATAGCAGGTGCGGCAGTCATCATTGCTGCAGCACTTGCGGGAATCATAGCACTGTTATGGGCCAATCGTTATGAGCATATTCCTTTGGGAATACTGATTTTTCTCATTGCATTACCGACCATTGCAATTATCGGATTGGTCACGGCACTCATAGGTCGAATCAGGGAGATAGAAGGAGGAGAAGAGGATGAAGCTTCTAAGTATTGAATATATTCCGGACACTAAAATTGAGGCATTGGGAATGGTGAAAGGAACCATTGTACAGACAAAAAATATCGGACGTGATTTTATGGCAGGTATGAAAACCCTGGTGGGTGGAGAGATTGTGGGCTATACGGAAATGCTGAATGAGGCGAGACAGATTGCGGTAAAACGTATGGTAGATGAAGCAAAGGAACTCGGGGCGGATGCAATCATCGGCGTGAAATACGGTTCTTCCACGGTAATGTCCGGGGCGGCAGAAGTGATTGCATACGGTACTGCAGTGAAGATAATACATGAACAGTAAAAATGGTGCGGAAATCACAGATATTATGAAGAGACAGTGGATCATCCGCAGTTTCTTAAGCGGAATGAGGGAAAGTATATGAGCGAAAAAGGGAATTTGAAAAAATATTTATTGTGGTCTTTTCTGATTGCATGGATTTTGCAGGTTACGGCAAGTATTCTTTGTATAAAGGGAAAGCTGGGACTGTATCAGATTGTTTTATCCATATCCATGTTTGCCCCTTTTGCGGCTGCAATTTTATCCGGCAAAGAGTGGATGAAAGTAGGTTTCATGCCACGGATAAAGGGGAATGTGAGATGGCTGTTCTACGCATGGTTTGCACCGGCAATCCTTGGTACATTAGGTGCGGCACTCTACTTTTTGTTGTTTCCGAAGGCTCTTGATACCGGATTTGGGATGCTATATGCAGCTCTGGGAGAAGCGGGACTGGCACAGATGGAAGCAGGCGGGCTGACTGTAAAATTTTATGTTGCAATCAATGTAATTGCATCCATTACTTTTGCGCCTTGGATAAACATGCTTTTTGCAATTGGCGAGGAAGTCGGCTGGCGTGGATATATGTATCCGATTCTGAAAGAAAGATTCGGAAGGTCAATAGGACGTATTCTGGGTGGTGTCATCTGGGGAATCTGGCATTGGCCGATTATGATTCTGATTGGCTATGAATATGGGACAGAATACTGGGGAGCACCTGTAGCGGGACCTGTTGTGTTCTGCATCATTACCACTGCCATGGGTATTCTTCTGGATGTAAGCTATGAAAAATCAAAATGCATCTGGTTCCCTGCACTGATGCATGGTGCCATCAATGCGTTTGCCGGGATTCCGACACTGTTTATGAATGCGGAATTTCACAACGAACCGTTGTTGGGACCTCTTATGGTAGGTTTAATCGGTGGGCTGCCGATGATTCTCCTGGCTGTTTTTATCATTTTAAAAGAAAGCAGAGAGCGCAGCTTGTCTGATTGACAAAGTATGGTTTTAAATGTATAATAGCACACGATATATATTGCAAAATATACATCGTGTGCTTTTTTGAACAAATGATGTGAAAGAGAGGGGACTGGGATGAAAATCATAGAATATTATACAGCAGAGAAGAAAGAACACTGGCTGAATGAAATCGGGAAATGTGATTGGGGAGCAGGACAGTATCTGTATCAGCTTCTCAGAGAAAACAATCTGAAAAAAATGGTTGGGGAAACGGCACTTGTACCGATGCTTGTGGATGGGGACAAACTGGTTGCGTTCTGTACCCTTGCACCACTGGACGATATTCAACCGACGGAATTATCTCCCTGGATTGGGTTTGTATATACATATCCGGAATACAGAGGGCATCGTTATGCGGGGCTTGTGCTGGATTATGCGGAGAGCATTGCCACTGTTATGGGGAGAGAGTACATCTACATTTCCACAAACCACACCGGCTTGTATGAGAAGTACGGTTATGAGTTTCTGAAGATGGAAAAGGATATGGGAGGCGAGGATTCCAGAATATATCGGAAAGCACTTGCAGAGGATGGACCGGACAAAGACAGGCGGTATGAGAACGGCGCCAGATGGAAGGCTGAGATTATTAAAGAAGTAAGAAAAGGTGTTGATATGACGGCGTACTGTGGCTTTTCCTGTAACCATTGCTTCCTGGGAGAATGGTGTGGAGGCTGCCGTTCCGCATTCAGCTGCTGTTCCTACGGAACCATGTATGATAAGGGAGTATGTCCGAACATTGACTGCTGTCGGAAGAAGGGAATTGACGGCTGCTATGAATGCGAGGAACTGGACGAGTGTACAAAAGGCTTTTACCGGCCGGACAACGATGGCACAAATGCCTGCAAGGCTCAGGCAATGTTCATCAGAAAATACGGAAAAGAGAAATTTTTTCAGGTTCACGACAAGCTGCATGAAATCTATGATTTCAAGAAAACGCAGGAAATATTGGGAACCAGCGTAGAAGAAGGGTTGAAAATATTGGAAGGAGTATAATTGGGGACGCTTCCACAGCGGCGGCAGAAGAAACGTTCCCAAGAGGAGGTAACTTTGGCAAAGAGTAAGACAAAATATCTGGCAACAAAAGAGGAAATAGCCGCATTGTTTGAGAAAATGGGTATCCGGGATATCACGGAAATCGAGCCTCTGGGAGCCGGAGAGTTTAATGCGGCATATCAGATTTCAACGCAGGCAAAGAAATATGTATTAAAGATTGCGCCGCCTGAGGTAGCGGAGGTGCTGACTTATGAGAAGGGAATGATGGAATCGGAGGTATTCTGGTATGAGCAGATGCGGGAACATACGGATATCGGAATTCCCAAAGTGTATGCTTCTGATTTCAGCCATAAAATAGTCGGAGCACATTGTTTTATTATGGAATATTTAAAAGGCGAACCTTTATGGGCAGTCAGCTGTGATGAAAATGAGCGTGAGCGAATCCAGACGGAAAAGATAAATATGCTTACCAAGATACATAAAATCCATGAACAGAAGTATGGATATTTACAGTCAGGTCTCCATGATACCTGGTATGAAGCCATTCGTGCCATGACGAGCGCACTGGTACAGGATTGTGAGAGACTGGGGCGTGAAACCCCTGATGGCAGGCGCCTTATTGAGATGATTGACAAGCATAGGGAAATCCTTCAGAAGGTACCCTGCAGCATGGTGAATTTTGATTTGTGGGACAGCAATATTCTTTATCAAAACGGAAAACTGTATTGGATAGACCCGGAGAGAAGCTTTTGGGGAGACCGGATAGCGGACTTTATCACACTCGGAAGAGGACAGAAAATTCCCCTGTATGAAAAACAGGAAGAAATCGAGATTTATAATCGGACGTCAGAAACACCGATTGTCTGCGGCAGGGAGGAGAACATCCGGTATGCAGTCGCTGTTGCTTATCTGGCGCTCATCGAGGAAGTGGAAAAATATGTCCGCTACGAACCGGGTGAGCCCAATTATATCAGAAATACGAAAGATGCCCGTGATATGTATGATATGGCATGGGGAGTGCTTTTCTGAGATATTGTATTGCTGGCGACAAATATT
The DNA here is from genome assembly GCA_945913255.1 of uncultured Lachnospiraceae bacterium. Taxonomy (GTDB): domain Bacteria; phylum Bacillota; class Clostridia; order Lachnospirales; family Lachnospiraceae; genus Acetatifactor. The sequence goes on along the minus strand of CAMEDC010000006.1, from coordinate 112,708 downwards.
GATAAACATCGACAAATTGCGTGACAAAACAGAAATTCTGAACTATAATATTGCTATATTTTGAAAAAAACGCAAAATGGGGAGGCATTATCATGAATCATTTACCGCTTTCTGTCAGAGTTCCGATCGAGGAAGACAACCCCAGTATATGCCGTGATGAGGAAAAATGTATTAAATGCGGCATGTGTAAGGATGTGTGTACGAGTCAGATCGGAGTGCACGGGACATATACTTTTGAAGAGACAGATGGCAAGGCAGTGTGTATCAACTGCGGTCAGTGTGCAAATGTATGTCCGGTAAACAGCATTACGGAAAAATATGAGTATCGGAATGTAAGAGAAGCAGTGAAAAACCCGGACAAGATTGTCGTTGTCAGCACTTCGCCGTCCGTCAGAGCGGCACTCGGAGAGGAGTTCGGAATGCCGGACGGAAGCTTTGTTCAGGGAAAAATGGTTGCATTGCTGAGAAAGCTGGGTGTTGATTATGTCCTGGACACAAACTTTTCCGCAGATCTTACGATTGTGGAGGAAGCCAGTGAACTCATAGAGCGAATTACAAAGCAGACGGCACCGCTTCCGCAGTTTACCAGCTGCTGTCCGGCATGGGTGAAGTATGCGGAGATGTATCATCCGGAGATACTGCCCAATATTTCTACCGCAAAGAGCCCGATCAGTATGCAGGGACCGACAATCAAGACCTATTTTGCAAAGAAGGCAGGGATTGACCCGAAAAAAATAGTGAATGTGGCGCTTACTCCATGCACTGCGAAAAAGTTTGAAATTCGCAGAGAAGAAATGAGTGATGCCGGTAAGTACTACGGAGATGAAACCATGCGGGATATGGATATGGTCATCACCACAAGAGAGCTGGCAAAGTGGGCGAAGGAAGAAGGCATTGATTTTGCATCCCTGGCGGACAGTGACTATGACAGTCTGATGGGTGAAGCATCGGGAGCCGGCGTTATTTTTGGAAATACCGGCGGTGTTATGGAAGCAGCTCTCAGAACGGCTTATGAGTACATCACGGGAGAAGCTGCACCGGATGTCCTGTTTAAATTAGAGCCGGTAAGAGGCTATGACGGAATCAAGGAAGCAGTCCTTAAAGTCGGAGATTTGGATGTACGTGTAGCCGTGGTATACGGTACGGCAAATGCGGAAAAAGTGATTCAGCAGATACAGAGTGGCGAGAAGCAGTATCATTTCGTGGAGGTCATGACCTGCACGGGCGGATGTATTGGCGGCGGCGGTCAGCCCAAAGACATCATGAAGGATAAGGATGAGGTAAGAAAAGCCCGGATTGCAAGCCTGTATACCAAAGACGAAGCCATGACGCTGCGAAAGAGCCATGAGAATCCCGATGTCAAAAGAGTTTATGAAGAGTTTTACGGAAAGCCGTTGAGCGAAATGGCAGAAAAAATGTTACATACCTCGTATGAGGATAAAAGCGCTGTCTTTCAGAAAGCGAAGAAGAGCGCAATCAATAAAGAGGGAAGAAAAGGAGAGAAAAACATGAAGACATGGAAATGTAAGATTTGCGGATATGTTTATGAAGGAGATGTATTACCGGCTGATTTCACCTGCCCGATATGCAAGCAGCCTGCTTCCTCCTTTGAGTTAGTCGGTGAGGCAAAGCCTGCAAACAAATATGCCGGAACCCAGACAGAGAAAAATCTGGAGGCAGCTTTTGCGGGAGAGTCACAGGCCAGAAACAAGTATACCTATTTTGCATCCGTAGCCAAGAAGGAAGGCTATGAACAGATGTCAGCACTCTTCTTAAAAACTGCGGATAATGAGAAAGAGCATGCAAAGATGTGGTTTAAGGAGCTGAACGGAATCGGTGATACTCCGGCAAACCTTGCGGCTGCCGCTGATGGTGAAAATTATGAATGGACAGACATGTATGAAGGTTTTGCAAAAACCGCAGAGGCTGAAGGCTTCCCGGAACTCGCAGCAAAGTTCAGAGCAGTAGGTGCGATTGAGAAGCATCATGAAGAGAGATATCGCGCTCTCTTGAAGAACATCGAGACAGCGCAGGTATTTGAGAAGAGTGAAGTCAAGATATGGGAGTGCCGCAACTGCGGACACATCGTAGTGGGAACCAAGGCGCCCGAGGTATGTCCTGTATGTAATCACCCGCAGAGCTATTTTGAAGTGAATTCGGAAAACTATTAATAAAGTCCCAAAACTTGCGAGAGTTTTTGCTGAATTCAAGTTCATTTTCGTCACATCACCCGTAATGGGTGATGTGATTTTTTTGGGGGTGAAAGGCAAGCACCACTCAATAACCAGGGATTATTCAAAATACTGGCTCGATTTGTATTTTCCTCTTTTCACCAGCATTTTCTTCACCGTGTTCAGTCTCAAAGAATGAACGAAACTCAAGAATGCTGGTCAAACCGCTAAAGTACTTAAAATGACCAGTATGCAATCACCCAATTCGTACGTTTTCTTGCTGAACAGTATTTTGAGATTTAGGACTTCTCGAATCATAACGGAATTAAGACACAAAAGAAAAAAATAAGTGTATGTCGGGTGACAAATGCCGGAAGCTTGTATATAATAAATAGAGCGTCCGGCGGAGTGGCGCGAAAAGAACAACGAAGAAAACCGGTACAATGATTTTCTGAAAGAAACCATTGCAGCGGATTAAGAAAGAGGTAAGACTTATGAAGGATACGAAAGAATTTTTCCCGGATGGAACACCAATTGACGAATGGTTTTACGATACCGGGATACCGGAGCTTTCGGAACTTGGAAAGCAGTATGTGCTGACACAGCACGGAATATTGGATGACGGAAAGGTACATACGGAGGAAATACAGAAGCTGATTGATACGGCGGCGCAGGAGGGCGGCGGAGTCATTGTGGTGCCTGCCGGAACCTATCTGACCGGTTCCCTTTTTTTCAGGCAGGGAGTCAATCTCTATGTGGCTGAGGGAGGTACTTTAAAGGGCAGTGATGATGTCTCCGACTATAAGGTATGCGAAACCCGTATTGAGGGCGAGACCTGCCGGTATTTTGCGGCATTGGTTAACGCGGACGGCCTGGACGGCTTTACCATGTGCGGACCCGGAACCATTGACGGCAACGGACTGCGGTCCTGGAAGGCGTTCTGGCTGCGGAGAGACTGGAATCCGAAATGTACCAACAAGGATGAACAGAGACCAAGGCTTGTCTACATTTCCAATTGCGCCAATGTGCTGGTTGCGGATTTGCATTTGCAGAACGCCCATTTCTGGACAAACCATATTTACAGAAGCAATCATGTAAAATATCTGAATTGCCGGATTTTTTCTCCGGCTACTCCGGTCAAGGCGCCCAGCACAGATGCCATTGACATTGATGTGTGTACGGATTTTCTGGTGAAGAACTGCTATCTGGAGGTGAACGATGATTCCGTTGTGCTGAAGGGCGGTAAAGGACCCTGGGCTGACACTGCGCCGGAAAACGGCTCCAATGAGCGCATCATCGTGGAAGACTGCGTTTACGGTTTCTGCCATGGCTGCCTGACCTGCGGTTCCGAATCCATTCATAACAGGAATATAATCGTGAGACGGATTCAGATTTTGGCGGGAAGCAATCTCCTGTGGCTGAAAATGCGTCCCGACACGCCTCAGCATTACGAATATATTACCATGGAGAACATTGAGGGAAAGATTAAGAATTTCATCAACATCAATCCATGGACACAGTTCTTTGACCTGAAAGGACGCACGGACATTCCATTGTCCGTGGCAGACCATATTGTAATGAGAAACTGTAACTGCGAGTGCGAGACATATTTTAACGTGGAGAAAAAGGAAGATCAGTACAGACTTACAGACTTTACCTTTGAAAATCTGCATGTCAGGGCAAAGGAAAACAGATTTTCAGAAGATATGATTGAGAATATGACGGTGAAGAATGTGGTCATCGAGGAGGCATAGGAATGGGTATTCTTTCCTTTTTTGCGGTGGTTGCGCTTCTGATTGTTTTGATAGGTGTGGCAAATGAGAAATGGCTTCATATACAGAGCGATATTGTTCTGATTCTGTTTTCTTTGGGCATCAGCGTTGTTGTGCTGCTGTTGGGGAGAATTCCGTCGATGGCACCGTATCTGTCAGAGATACAGGAATACAGCAATTTTGATTTTGCGTCTTATCTGCTGGACGGGGTGCTTTGTTTTATGCTGTTTGCGGGAGCAAGCAGGGTATCTGTGAAAAAGTTTACCCAGAACATCCGTCCTATCAGCCTGCTGGCACTTTTGGGAACGCTTGTGTCTTCTGCGGTGTACGGGATTTTATTTTTCGGCATAGCCACAGTCTGCCGTATGAATATGAGTCTGTGGACCTGTATTTTGCTGGGATGCATTGTCTCACCCACAGATCCCATCGCCGCAACCGGGATTTTGAATAAGCTGGGAATGTCAAAAAATGTGACTTCCGTCATCGAGTGCGAATCTCTGTTCAATGACGGGACAGGTGTCGCGCTGTTCTTATTCGTAAAAGGGATTCTATCGCAGCAGAGTGGCGGTAATTTTTTCTATATTATGGGAAAAGAACTGTTTGGCGCGGTTGCGGTAGCTGTTGTCGTATCGGTTCTGCTTTTTGGGCTGATGCGGATGACCAAGGATCCGGTCAGACATATTCTGATCAGCCTGACGGATGTCATGCTGGTTTATTGTATCTGTGAACACCTGGGATTTTCCGGCGTCATTGCTTCTGTTGTCTGCGGCATGCTTTTTGCCTATATGCGGAGCCGGATATCCAGGCAGATTACCGTGCTGGATCCGGAGGAACTCTACGACAATTTCTGGGAGGTGGCGGATGGTATTTTTAATGCGGTATTGTTCGTGCTTCTGGGAATGTCCGTGATGCATGCACAGCCCAGCAGCTATTTTCTGATTTTACTGCCTGTTTCCATTGCAACGGTTATTCTGTCCAGATATGCAGGAGTCAGAATCTGCAGCTGTTTTATGGAGCGGGGGAGACTGCCGGGAAACTATAGTGGCAGGGAGTTTTCCATGCTGATGACCTGGAGTGCCTTAAAGGGCGGTTTATCGCTGGCTTTGGCACTTGGAACTGCGGAATTTCTGCCACGGGAGACATATCTGATTGTATTGAATACAGCATACATTACCATCTTCTTTACGGTGCTGGTACAGGGACTGACGACAAAGAAGGTTTACAGAGCGATAGAGAATAAGAAAAACCGGCGAATCAACGGGGAGAGGACTAGATAACAGACATGAAGATTATAATTGTGGGACTGGGGCAGACCGGTGAACTGCTGGCGGCGATTGCTTCCGGGGAACATCATGATGTGGTCGTTGTCGACAGCAGAAGAGAAGCTGTTGAAAAAATGACAGAGAAATATAATGTAAACGGAGTTGTGGGAAGCGGCGGCTCTCGCAAAATTCTCATACAGGCAGGAGCGGAAAGTGCAGATATGCTGATTGCTCTGACTCCGTATGACGAACTGAATCTTCTTTCGTGCATGACGGCAAAGAAGCTGGGAACGAGAGATACCTCAGCCAGAATCGGTTGCCCTGAATTTGATGAAGATGAAACCTATATTATGGAAGAGTATGGCATAGACAGGCTGTTGAACCCTGAGAAGGAAGCTGCGAGAGAAATGCTTCGCCATATAAAAATGCCGGGTGCACTTCGGATAGAGGCATTTTTTGAACAGAAAGCCATCATTGCCTGGTTGGAGGTGGAGGAAGACAGTTCTCTGGCAGGCAAGTCAATACAGCAGATAAAGGAATTTTTTGATACAGATATGCTGGTAGTATCGATTCAGCGGAAAAACGGAGTGGTGATTCCGGATGGCAATGCCAGAATTGTGCCGCAGGACAAACTGGAAATAATCGTGACCCTGGACTCTGTCCACGATATTTTCAGTAAGCTTCATATGAAGAAAAAGCAGGTAAAAAGCGTTTTGCTGGTAGGGTGTGGAACAACGGGATTCTACCTGGAAAAAGATTTGGAGCAGTCGGGCTTTTCCGTGAAAATTCTGGAGAGAAACAAAGAAAGATGCATCGAACTTTTGAAGCGGTTCCCACAGGCACAGATCGTTTGCGGAGATGCCGTTGATACGCAGACATTGAAAGAAGAAGGGATCCGAAAGATGGATGCATGCCTATCGCTGACGGGGGATGATCGAACAAATCTGGCGGTATCCCTGTTTGCACATGCGGAGGGTGTAACACAGGTGCTCGCCAAGATGAACGAGATGGGCTACGAGCAGCTTTTGAAGTCGACAGATATTGATGCTTGCATATCACCCAGTAGCGTGATTGTGGAAAAGCTTCTGTCGGTTATCCGAAATCTGGCAAGCAGTGACCGCAGCAGGATTAAAAAGCTGTATCGCATTGCCGACGGAAAGGCAGAGGCTATTGCATTTGAGGTTTCGGAGAACTGTGGGAAGATTCGGATACCGTTCCGTTCGCCTGAGTTTAAACTGCGGAAGGGGATTCTGATTGCGGCAATTATCCGGAACAAAGAGATTATGATACCTGACGGCAACAGCAGTATGCAGGCGGGGGATACGGTGGTTGTCGTGACGGATGCGTCCAATGTTCTAAATGAAATAGATGATATTTTTGCGGAAAAGTGATTACACCGGTATAGAGCCGGTATAAATCAACAGGGCAGAGAGGAATGTCGGAGACAGCGAAGGATAAAATCCGGACTGTCTCCTTTTTGATAAAATCGGAAACATTTTAGCTAGTCTGTCAAATATAAGACAAATGCACAAAAATGTATCTTGCAGTTCTACCCGGATTATCATATGATACTTAAATATGAAAGATACAAATGTCAATTAACTGATATATGTTACTTGCTACTGCGTTGAGGACGTCCCCAACGCAATGGCGTTCCCAAGGAAGGATAAATATGAGTGAGAAGAAAGAGAAGAACAATGAAAGTTTTATGATGCGTTTGGCGACTTTTATTGTGGATAAACGGAATCTTTTTTTCCTGATTGTTATCATCGGGCTGATTTTTTCTGCCTTTTCCAGAAACTGGATAGAGGTTGAGAATGATTTGAAATTCTATCTGCCGGAGGATTCAGAGACAAGACAGGGCCTGAATGTGATGGAGGACCAGTTTACCACCTTTGGCACGGCAGATGTGATGCTTGCGAATATTTCACTGGAGGAAGCATGGAAAATCAAGGAGGAAATACTGCAGCTGGAGGGTGTGCAGAGTGTTACCTTTGATGATTCTGCAGACCACTATAACCATGTCTCCGCATTGTATTCGATTACCTTTGACTATGATGAAACAGATGATGCCTGCCTGGATGCCCTGGGAAGGGTTCAGGAAATGCTTTCTGCCTATGACATGTATGTCTCTACCTCCCTGGGAGATACCGCTTCGGAAACCATTGCTTCGGAAGTCAGCGCAATTATGGTCTATGTGGCGATTATCGTAATTATCGTTCTGACACTGACCTCTCAGACCTATGCGGAAGTACCCGTTTTGCTGATTACCTTTGTAACTGCCATGATTTTGAACCTGGGAAGTAATTTCCTGTTGGGGAAAATATCCTTTGTATCCAATTCGGTTACCAGTATTCTGCAGTTGGCGTTGTCTTTGGATTATGCCATTATTTTGTGTAACCGATTTAAAGAGGAGCATCAGACACTTCCAATCCGGGAGGCTGTGATTGTTGCATTGAGCAAGGCAATTCCGGAAATCAGCGCCAGCTCCCTGACGACAGTCGGCGGTCTCATTGCCATGATGTTTATGCAGTTCAAAATCGGACCGGATATGGCTGTCAGCCTGATTAAGTCAATTGGTTTCGCACTGTTGTCCGTGTTTGTACTGATGCCGGGATTACTGGTGTTGTTTGGTCCCCTGATGGATAAGACAGGGCATCGTAATTTTGTCCCGAAAATTCCGTTCGTAGGGAAAATTGACTATAAGACACGATTTCTGATTCCGCCGGTCTTTGTGGCTGTATTGATTTTTGCATTTCACTTCTCCAATCAGTGCCCTTATGCATACGGATACGGGGGACTGGAAACGCCAAAACTGAATAAAACACAGATTGCGGCACAGATGATTGAAGATAATTTTTCAACCACGAATATGGTTGCACTGGTGGTTCCCACGGGAGACTACGAAAAAGAAAGTAAGCTGCTGGCGGAACTGGAGCAAAGGCAAGAAGTAGATTACACCATGGGACTGTCCAATATCGAGGCAATGGACGGCTATATGCTGACGGATAAGCTGACACCCCGGCAGTTCGCAGAACTGACAGATTTGGATTATGAGATGGCACAGGTGGTGTATGCCGCTTATGCTGCAAGCGAAGAGGAGTACGGGCAGCTTGTGGGAAACATTTCAAATTACAGTGTCCCCCTGATGGATATGTTTCTCTTTGTATGTGACCAGTTAGATTCCGGTGTCGTGGAACTGGATGGCGAGCAGGCAGAACTGTTGAAGGATGCTGAGGAGCAGATGATGAACGGTAAATTGCAGCTTCAGGGGGATACCTATAACCGTATGCTGGTTTATCTGAATCTGCCGGAAGGCGGTGATGAAACCTATGCGTTTCTGGATACCATCCGCAGCACCGCGCAGAAATATTATCCGGGCGAAAATGTTTATGTAGTCGGAAATTCTACAACGGAGTATGACTTCAAGAAATCCTTCAGCACGGATAACATGGTGGTAAGCATCGTGTCTATTCTGATTGTGTTGACGGTACTTTTGTTTACTTTTAAATCGGCAGGAATGCCTGTGCTTTTAATTCTTGTCATTCTGGGAAGTATCTGGATTAATTTCTCGGTTCCCGCGTTTACCGGAACGGGTCTGTTCTTTATGAGTTATCTGGTGGTCAGCTCCATCCAGATGGGCGCGAATATCGACTATGCGATTGTCATTGCAAGCCGATATACGGAGCTGAAAAACGAGATGTCACATAAAGAGGCCATTATCGAGACGATGAATTTTGCCTTTCCGACGATAATTACATCCGGTAGTATCCTGGCGGTGTCAGGAATACTGATTGGAAAGATGACCTCCGAGGCAGCCATCGTGGGTATCGGGCAGAGTCTTGGACGGGGAACCATTATTTCCATTATTCTCGTTATGTTTGTGCTGCCTCAGATATTGCTGCTTGGTGGTGTTATTGTGGATAAGACTTCCTTTACTGTACCCAGTGCCATCAAAAAGAAAAAGATTGGCGGACGTGTCAGAGTGGATGGCGTGGTGAGAGGAGAAATTTCCGGTACAGTCAGTGGAACCATGCACGCAATCGTAGACGGAGATGTGAATGTTAATTTAATTTCCGGAACAGCCGTACAGGAAGGAGAGGATGAAAATGAATAGAATGTGGAATAGAATTCGTGTTACAGCACTCTTTCTGGCAGTCCTGATGTGTGTTCATTCCCCCCTGTCACTCTTTGCGGCCGGGACGGAGGATACGATTCAAATCAAAACGGCGGAGGAACTGCTGACTCTGGCGGAAAATTGTATGCTGGATACATGGTCTCAAGGGAAAACGGTTGTGCTTCAGGCAGATATTTCCCTGAAGGATGTGGAATCCTTTTCCATTCCCACCTTTGGCGGCACCTTTGACGGGAACGGTTATTCGATAACGGGCTTCAACATTACCGGAAACTATTCGGAAATTGGTTTTTTCGGTGTGTTACAGGAAACAGCGGTTGTCAGAAATTTGAAATTGGAGGGGAATGTCTGTCCGACAGGCGACGCCGTGGGAGTAGGCGGTATTGCGGGCATTAATTATGGAAGTATTCTAAACTGCAGTTATACCGGATATGTCGCCGGAGATGACAATGTGGGCGGCATTGCAGGCGTCAATGAAAAAAGTGGGGAAATCAGGAGATGCCAGGCAAATGCGGTGGTGAGCGGCAATCATTCGACGGGCGGTATCGCAGGTATAAACAACGGAGAGCTGAATAACTGTAAAAATGCAGGTGATATTAACACGCAGTTTGCAAGCATCACCTATGACATTGATGATCTGACCATAGATAATATGAGAAATCTCAACAGCACGGAAAATGCGGCTGCTCACATGGACACAGGCGGTATTGCGGGTCTTTCTGCCGGGAAAATATTCTATTGCACCAATTCCGGTGCTGTCGGCTATCCCCACGTGGGATATAATGTGGGCGGTATTGTGGGAAGGCTGCATCAAGGCTATTTACAGGGCTGCACAAATACGGGAAGTGTTCTTGGAAGAAAAGATGTGGGCGGCATTGCAGGGCAGATGGAGCCCTTTCTGGAAATACAATACCTGACGGACAAGCTTCAGGAATTGGACAGGGAAGCAGACAGATTTATCGATATGTGCGAGGATACCTTTCACCATGTTGACAGTTATGGCGATGAAGCGCTGGAACTGGTGAAAAGTATTTCCGGAAATCTGGACCGGGCAGGCAATGCGGCAGGAGAGCTTTCTGATGCGTCCAGCGATTTATTGCATATTTATAATCAGGAGCTGAATGCGCTGAATGACAATCTGAAGAAATTCGGGGATGAGTTATCGGAAGAAAACAATTCATCGGAAAATCAGGGAAACGAGTCGAGTGTCAGCGGCAACGACTGGAACAATCTGCCGAGCGTCAGCGGAGGGGACTGGAACGGAAGCGTGGATATCGGCAGCGGAAGCCGGGTGGACAAATATAGTGATATGCTGGAAAAGCTGATTCGCAATTCCTCCGGACATATGGATACCATGCTTGACGAAACAGAGGCCAGAGAGGACTTATTCAGAGATAATCTCAAGATTCTGGATACGGCTCTGGATGCGGCAGGCAATTCCATGAAAAAGCTGTCGGATGTTCTCATAGACGGCTCAGACCAGACAAGTGCGGATGTAGATGCTCTGTCTGACCAGACAAGAGTACTGAGGAGGCTCATCAGCGAAATTCGCGATGATCTGTTTGGAGTGGAAGGAATCAGCGTCAATGATATTTCCAACGAGGAAACAGATGAGAGCAGCTATGATACATCCACATTTCAGAAAGGAAAGATTACCCAATGTGATAACCGTGCCGGTGTGGAAGCGGATATTAACGTAGGCGGTATCGTTGGGCAGATTGCCACAGAATATGATATCGACCCGGAGGAAGATATTTCCGTTGTGGGAACAGAGAGCTTTCAGACTGAGTCTACGGTCAAGGCGGTTGTCCGCAACAGCAGGAATTACGGAGAAGTGCTTGCCAAGAAGGATTATGTGGGGGGCATTATTGGAAAAACGAAAATCGGTGCGGTGATTTCCTGCGAATCCTATGGTGATGTCAGCAGCGCCGGAGGAAATTATGTGGGCGGTATTGCCGGGTTGTCGGGAGCTACCATTCGCGGATGTTTTTCGAAATGTACGCTTTCGGGCAACAAATATATCGGCGGCGTAATCGGTTCCGGACTGGAGGAATCCGATTCCGAGGTGGGAAATCTTGTCCTTGGATGCTATACCTTTGTTACTATTGACGAGTTTGAACAATATGCAGGGGCGGTTGCAGGGGTTAATTACGGGAACTTCCTGGAAAACTATTTTGTATCCGAAAAGCTGCAGGGTGTGGAACGGACAAATTATTCGGGAAAGGCGGAGCCGGTCCGCTATTCGGATTTACTGAAAGTGGAGGAACTGCCGGAGGAGTTTCAACAGCTGACCCTTGAATTTGTTGTGGAGGATGAAGTGGTAAAGACGGTTCCTTTTTCCTATGGAGCATCCTTCGACGACAGCGTGTTCCCGGAAATACCGGAAAAGGAAGGATACTATGGCGAGTGGGACACTGCGGAACTGAAAAATCTTATGTTTGATACGGAGGTAACCGCAGTCTATTTACAGGCGGTTTCTGCTCTGCCCGGCACGGAAAAAAGGGAGGATAACCGACTGATTTTCTTTGTGGAAGGGCAGTTTGAAGAAGAGGACTCTTTTGTGTGTGTGCAGCAGGAGATAACAGCGGAAGATATCCTGACAAAAGACTATTTTTCCTTTATCAAGAACAAAACCAGGCCGGAAATGAAGATAAACAGAGAAGTAGTAGAGCAATGGAGTATCCGTATACCGGATGACGGGCTTACCTCCCATATCGTGAGATATCTGCCCCCTAACGGCAGCGGAAAGAGACTCGAAATCTATGTGAGACAGCCTGACGGCAGCTGGAATAAAACGCAAAAAACAGAAGTCGGCAGTTATCTGAGCTTTTCCATCGATGGGGAACAGGCAGAACTGGCGATTGTCTCCACTTTATCTGTTCAATGGATGTGGCTGGTTGTCTTTGCAATACTGTTTTTGATTCTGAGTCTGCTTTTCAAGTTGGTGAAGAAGGTGATACGACTTTGCCGTAAGAAACGGACAGAACCGGAAAGTGAGACGTCAGGAGATGCGGAAGGCGGGACGTCAGCAGAGTCGAACCCGGACCATGACGAGGAGCAGAAAGAATTGAAAGCTCAAAAGACAAAACGCAGGAAGAAAATACTGGTGATTGTTTTAGTGATTCTTTTGTTAGTGGCTGGGTTGGCTGCTGCAGCATTCCTGTATCTCAGGTATCAGTTCGGCGGCAGTATGGCTGTCTATAATCTGCTGAAGGATTATGCGGAGCAACAGGAACTTTGCATGGAATTTGACGTGCTTTCGAAGATTGGCTCAGAAGAAAGTGAAACAAAAATAACCGTGATTCGCACCGAGACGGAAGGACAGCCCATTTACCGTATCGAGCAGCAGGGAATGACACTGTATTATGCGGATGGTGTTGTTTTCCTTGAAAACGGGAAAGCATTCAGGGCGGGAAGCCTGATTCCCGATTATTCGGCGCTTCTGCCGCATATGGCAGAATTGTATCACAGCGTGGATGTCACTGTGTCCGGCGACAAGGAGGAACAACAGTACAGCGTTATTACCAAACAGGAAACGGTCAGGTCACTTCTGGAGATACTGATGCCGGCAATTGCAGATCAGTTCTCCGAAATACAGATAGCAAATGTAGACTTGTTTACAACCGGAGAGAAGCTGTCTTCCATTCATTTTTCGTCCAGCGGAACATTGAATGATACGCAGAAAACAGCGGTTTCCGTTACTGCTGATATAGCGGTAACGGATGTGAATGCGGACGAAATCAGCATACCCCAGGCAGTACGGGAGGCAATCGCCGGAGGGCAGTATGCGGCAGAAGAAGATATTACGGAAGATTTGTTCCGGCTTCTGACTGCGTGGTCCGATTTTAATCACCGGGAGAAGCTGGCCGCCCGGCTACAGTTAAAAGCAGATTGCGGTTCGCTGACAGTAAATGATACCTTGCAGATGTTCCGGGTGACGGAGAATGATACGCGGATAGAATGCATCCGCAAAAATGCACAGCCGGTGTACTTCACAGAGGATGCAATCTGCGATCAGGGTGGGCGCAAAATAAGCAGCAAAAAGGAATCGATAGCGGAATCGGCAAAACTGCTGGAATTTGTTTATCAACTGTGCCTGAACAGCAATTTTGGATGCATGGAGACGAACGGAAGCTACATTTATACCCTGATGCTGGACACAGAGGGAGCAAAAACTGTTGCACAGACGGTTGTGCCGGAGACAAAAAATATGGACATTGCATACGGAACCAGCAGTGTGCAGATTACGGTGACGGATGAGAAAATCGCCGGAATGCGCTTCGTCTGTGACGGCAGCATAGAACTTCTTCACGTTGACACACCGGTTTCCGTGACAGGAGAACTTTTGTTGGAAGATAACGGAACGTTAGACGACTTTTCGATTCCCGAGGCTGTATTGGATGCCCTGACAGCAGGAAAGGACACAAAAGATGGGCAATAAGATTATATGTATCGGCAGAGAATTCGGCAGCGGGGGACATGAAATCGCCCTGCGCCTGGGACAGCAGCTTGGAATTAAGGTTTATGAAAAAAATCTGGTGTTTCTGGCATGCAGATATGGAGAAGTGTCGGATAAAATACTGGAGGCAGACGACGAAAGGGCAACAAATCCGTATTTGTTCAAAACCGTACATGAGGGGAATTATCATGTGACGAGGGGATTGCCTACATCGGAGGTCTTGTTTTCTCTGCAAAGTCATGAAATAAAGCGGATTGCCGCCAGAGAAAGCTGTGTTTTTGTGGGACGGTGTGCAGATTTTGTTCTTCGAAACGAAGACATCAGTCTGCTTCGTGTGTTTATCTCCGCTCCGTTCGAGCATCGTGTACAGCGAAAAATGGAGCTGGAGAGCTTAAGCTACGATAAGGCAAGGCGTCTTGTGAAAAAGATGGACAAGCAGCGCAAAAAATATTATGAGAGCTATGCCGGACAGGAATGGGGAAATCCGGATACTTATGATTTATGCTTCAATACAGAAGAAATCAGTATGGAAGAGGCAGTAAATGCAATTATAGAACAATATAACAGGCTGTAATGTGAGAGATTTATACAGACCCTCGTATTCTTTTGAACCGATTGTATATACTAATATATCATTCTGCAAATAACCGGATCCAATCATTAGTCCGGCTGATATTGAATGATGCACCGGGAAAAAGATGCGGGGGTTTTTATATGGAGAATACACACAGAGATATCATTGTTGTCGGCGCGGGGATGGCAGGTCTATTAATTGCCTTTTATCTGCAGCAGCAGGGCAGAAATGTACTGGTGCTGGAGGCGGCTGAGATTGCATCGGGACAGACGGAGCGGACGACGGCAAAAATCACGAGCCAGCACGGGATAAAATACAGCTGGCTGATAGATAAAGTGGGAGTGGAAGAGGCAAGACTCTATGCACAGGCCAATGAAACCGCTGTCAGGGAATATGAGAAGCTGGTTTGGGAAAACGGGATAGATTGCGGCTTTGAAAGAGTCTCTTCTTATCTTTATACTTTACAGGATGCGGAACTGCTCGAGAGGGAAGCAAAGGCAGCCGCTTTCCTTGGTATTGACGCGGCATTCACAAGGGAGACGGAGTTGCCCTTTGAAGTAAAGGGAGCAGTCTGTTTTCGCAAACAGGCACAGTTTGACCCGCCGGAACTGATACGCAGGATTGCCCGTAAATTGGAAATATGGGAACACACAAAGGTAACCGCGGTGAAAGGAAACAGCGTGTTTACGGAGGCAGGAGAGCTGACGGCTGACAAAATCGTGATTGCAACCCATTACCCTGTTTTGAATGTGCCCGGCTTTTATTTTCTTCGTCAGCATCAGGAGAGAAGCTATGTGCTGGCACTCTCCAGTTGCAAACCGATTCAGGGGATTTACTACAGTGCTGACAAGGGAGGTTTTTCCTTCCGTCAGACTGGAGAGTATTTACTGCTTGGTGGAAGCGCCTGCCGTACCGGACAAAACCGGGATGGGAAGGCATTTGAGCGTCTTTCAGAGGCTGCCGGGCAGTATTTTCCCGGTGCCCGGGAAGAAGTGCGTTGGGCAGCACAGGACTGTATGCCGCATGACGGAATCCCTTTTATCGGGAGATATTCCATGTTTACGCCGCAGCTTTATGTGGCCACCGGCTTTCAGAAATGGGGAATGTCCACTTCCATGGTGGCAGCCATGATATTGCGTGATGAGATATGTGGGATGGGAAATCCGTATGCGGAAGTATTCTGCCCGCAGAGGTTTCATTTCAGGGCATCCGTTGGCAATCTGCTGACGGATGTGGGGATGAGTGTGAGAGGACTTGCAGGCGGACTGTTTGGCAGACCTCGCTGTTCCCACATGGGCTGCAAACTGAGTTGGAATCCGGAGGAGAACAGCTGGGACTGTCCCTGCCATGGTTCCCGGTTCGATAAGGATGGAAAGCTGTTGGACAATCCCGCGAAAAAATCTGTTGAATCGAAAGGGCTATCCCAAACGGAAAAATTATAGTATAATACAAAACAGATTTCGGATTATCGTTGCGATTGCGAAAATATTCAGTCAGGAGGTGGCGCAATGAACGTGATCTGTGTAGATGATGAGAAGCCGGCACTTGACAATTTCCGCTTAACAGTGAAGGATTTGAAGGGGATTGAAAGCCTGCGGCTTTTTCAGGAAGCGCAGGAGGCACTGGAATATGCGGGAAAGCATTCCGTGGATGTTGCCTTTCTGGATATGGAAATGCAGGAGATGCACGGGCTGGAACTGGCAAAGAATCTGAAAAAAATTGCGCCTAATGTTTGTATTATCTTTATGACTGCCTATGCCCAGTATGCCCTTCAGGCATTTGAAGTGGATGCCATTGGGTATGTCTTAAAACCCTATACCCGCGATGAGGTTGCAAAAGAACTGGATAAGGCAGCCCGATTCCGGCCGCTTCCGGTAAAACGTGTCCGTATTCAGACGATACCGGGATTTGCAGTTTTTGTGGATGGGGAGAGAATGCTTTGGGGAAGAACCAAGGTTGAGGAATTGTTTGCTCTTTTTGTGGACAGGGGAAGTGAGGGATTGACTACCGGTGAAGCCATTGCCTGTCTCTGGCCGGGAAGAATGGCAGATGAGAATACCCAGTCACTCTATCGGATGACCTATAAGCGCATGGTGGATGTCTTAAAAGGAAAGCAACTCGATGACTTGATTGTGGTTGATGGAAGAAAAAAGTATCTTATGACGGATAAGGTAGAATGCGATTTGTATCGTATGCTTGCGGGCGATAAGGCAGCAATCAGGAACTACAGCGGAGAATATATGAGAGAGTATTCCTGGGGAGAACTCAGAAACGCCCAGCTGTGTGAACGGAAGCTGTCTTTGAATTCTTAATGCTTACCGGAGATACAGCAGAAAGCCGGTTACGATTTGGTTACAAACAATGTGATATAATGTACAGTACAAAAGAAACAGGAGAAAACATCATGCAAAAAATGTGGGATTTCTTCGAAAACCTGAATGAGTTTGTTTATGCTTCCGATATAGATACAAATGAACTGATTTATATGAACAAAAAAGCACGGGAAATATATGGCGTGTATTCCGAGAAGGAGTATGTCGGACGAAAGTGCTATGAACTGCTTCAGGGATGCAATACCCCATGCTCTATTTGCAACAACCAGGATTTGGTGCCGGGGCAGTTTAAGGAGTGGTACTATTACAGCCCGATTCTCCAAAAGTATTTATCCTTAAAAGATACGATGATAGAAGAGGACGGAAGGCGCTGCAGAATTGAAATTGCAATTGATGTCAGCATGCAGGAAAATCAGCGGAATGTGATTCAAAGCTATCAGAATCTGGAGACATTTGCCAACGAGGGTCTGAGGATTGCTTTGCAGGCACCCACACCTGACAAAGGGCTGGATATTGTTCTGGAGTATATAGGAAAGGCCTTAAAGGGAGAGAGAACCTATATATTTGAGCAGAATGAAACGGGGGGCGATGATAATACATACGAGTGGGTGGCAAGCGGAATAAGACCTGAGAAGGAAAATTTACAGAATCTTCCCGCAGAAGTCTGTGCAAACTGGTACCGGAATTTCCGTGAGGATAAGAATATTATCATAGAAGATCTGGAAGACATCAGAGAAGAGGATCCGCTGCAATATGAGAATTTGAAGCGTCAGGAGATTCAATCTCTGGTTGTGGTGCCGCTATACGATGAAAATAAAATCATCGGTTTTTACGGTGTCGACAATCCCCATGTGGACTCACTGGATTACGCCCAGAATATGCTTCAGATTATGGGTCATTTTATTATTTCTTCTCTCAAAAGGCGTAATTTGCTGAGGAAACTGAGAACCATGAGTTATCTTGACCAGCTTACCCGGCTCGGCAACCGGTTTGCACTGGAGAAATTTGTGGAAAACCTGAACAGTGAGGAAAGTATTGGCGTGGTTTACTGCGATATTACAGGGCTAAAGCATGTCAATGACACGGAGGGGCATGAAGCAGGAGACAGATTGATACTGCGTTCCGGAGAGTGTCTGAAAAAGGCATTCGGTGCGTATGGGCTTTTTCGTGTAGGCGGAGATGAACTGCTGGCATTGTGTCCCGGCATCGAAGAGAAGGTTTTTGAAGAATACGTGGTGACAATGAAAAAGGATATGCCGCAATATTCCGTAAACATGGCACTTGGTACAGCATGGCAGAAAAATGTTGCATCGGATTTTGAAAAGCTGCTCTCGGAATCGGAGCGGCGGATGTATGAGGATAAAGCAGCTTATTACAGGTCAGTCGGTAAAGACAGACGGCAGGGAAGATAAAAAATACCCCCGGAGTCAGACGCAAGTGACAGGTACCCGTTTTTTCGGAACCCTGCCATAAGTCGTCTGTACCGGGGGTTATTCGTTGCAGATTATGCGGCTTTTTCTTCTTTCTTGTCAGCAGACTTTGCGTAGAAGTTTGCAAGCACCGCACCGGAGATATTATGCCATACACTGAATACGGCGCCTGGGATGGTTGCAAGAGGGTATTGAGCAAAATGTGCTGCGGCCAGGGAGGTTGCAAGACCGGAGTTCTGCATGCCGACTTCGATAGAAATCGCACGGCATTTTGTAGTATCCAGCTTGAGCAGTTTACCAATCAGGTAGCCCAGGCTGTAGCCGCATACGTTGTGCAGAATGACAACGGCAACAATGAGCAGTCCGGAAGTCATAATCTTTGCAGAGTTTGCGGAAACAACTGCAGCTACAATGGCAACGATTGCAGTGGTGGAAATCAAAGGAAGGATTTCTACCACAGATTCCGTGAACTTCTTGAAGAAGTGGTTGATCAGGAAACCGCCGACAATCGGGAGAATCACAACCTTGATGATGGAAAGGAACATAGCCAGAATCTGGACATCTACCTTTTCGCCTGCGAACACATAGGTAAGAAGAGGTGTCAGAAAAGGAGCCAGAATTGTAGAGACGGCTGTCATACCAACGGAAAGAGCAACATCACCTTTGGACAGATAGGTCATGACGTTGGAAGAGGTTCCGCCGGGGCAGGTACCTACCAGAATTACACCGATAGCAAGCTCGGCAGGCAGCTGGAAAACGATTGTGAGCAGCCATGCAAGAAGCGGCATAATGGTGAATTGAGCAAGACATCCGATGATAACATCCTTGGGACGACTGAACACAACCTTGAAATCGCCGGGCTTCAGAGTCAGTCCCATGCCGAACATTACAATACCCAGCAGCGTGTTGACATATTTGGTCTTAATAAAGCTGACAGTACCGGGAGCAAAGAGTGCGAGAGCAGCTACGGCGATTACGATGATTGCCATATACTTGCTGACGAAATTGGTGATTTTCTTGAGTACCTTCATTTGAGATTACCTACCTTTTCTATATTTTCTTTAAAAATATTCCGTAGACTAAAAAAAGCCCCTGTCTCTCAAGAGACAGGGGCTAAACCTCTGCGGTACCACTCTACTTGCCGTATACGACCACTCATTCACCATCTGACAATGGGAAACAGGATAACGGATGTTGACCGTTCCGGCTTACTGAAGCTGCGACCCTTTCAGCCAAAAAGCTCAGAGGTGATTTTCGCTGAAATCTCATTACTGTCTTGCACCATCCGACAGCTCTCTGTAAACTACAAATCAGTTACTCTTCCTCGTCAAAGCGAAATATTCTTAAATTGGACTTATAATACCGCTTCTGTCAGATTATGTCAATATATTTTTTGAAAAATTGGAATCCCAATTGGAAAATGTCATATAAACTGAATCCGAATTGACAAAACAGGTGGTTACGGATATGCTAAAACATAGTTGCAGAAAAAAGAACAGGGGACTCAATTTTATGGTATAAACGCTTTGTGTGAATGAAAAGCAATATAATCTTCTGAAACTGCTCGGAAAGGGGAAGGGCGGTTATTCTTATCTGGCGGAAAGCGGCGATTACAGACATCTGCAGAAAATCGGAATTCCCATGCCGAAAATGCTGGATGTGGATATTGAGAAGGAGCGCATCCTGAAAGAGTATATAGAGGGAGATACTGTCTATGAACTGGTGTTGCAGGATAGGATGCTGCCGGGGTATCTGGAGCAGATGAAGAAGATGTGTATTGGTCCAGGACACCGAAATTTCTGGAGTATGCAGAGAGTCACTGAGGAGTCATTCAGGTGACCGAAACCATGCGGACAAAACGTGACAAAAAAAGTCGAGCGATTCTTTTCCGAGGCTGTTACAATCCCGATATGGAGAAAAAGAAAGTGAGGGACAAGAAAGTTGGCATCACAGGACAAAATTATCATCAGAGGATTGAATCAGAATAATCTGAAAAATGTTTCGCTGGACATACCCAAAGGAAAAATCGTGGTTTTCACGGGGGTTTCCGGCTCCGGAAAATCCAGCATCGTGTTTGACACAATTGCCGCGGAGAGCCAGCGCCAGATGAATGAAACATATACAGCATTCGTCCGCGGAAGAATGCCGAAGTATGAGAAGCCGAGAGTGGAGGTAATCGACAATCTCTCGGCCTCTGTTATAGTAGACCAGTCGAGGCTGGGCGGGAATGCCCGCTCTACGGTGGGAACTATCAGCGATATGTATTCCGCGCTGCGGCTGCTTTACTCACGAATCGGCACACCTTATGTGGGGACGGCTTCTTATTTTTCTTTTAATAATCCAAACGGTATGTGCCCGGAGTGTGCGGGAATCGGTAAGATTATGGAGGTGGATATCGAAGGACGCATTGACCCGGAAAAAACATGGAATGAGGGAATGGCGGATTTGCCTGCCTTTCATGTGGACAATTGGTACTGGATCCAGTACGCCCAGTCGGGTTTGTTCCCTCTGGATAAAAAGTGGAAGAACTTTACGGAGACGGAGAGAAACCGGCTGCTTTACGGCGCAGATACGCCGGGCGGAAAGCGGCTTTCTAAAAAGGTGGAAGGAATATCCGCGCACCTGAAACGGTTGCTTCTTAACCGGGACACCTCGGAATTGAAAGAGGCTTCCGTAAAGAGACTGATGTATCTGGTGAAGGAAAAGCCCTGTCCGGTCTGCCTCGGAAGACGTCTGAATGAGGCGGCTCTTTCCTGTAAGGTTATGGGGTACAGCATTGATGAAATGTGTGAGATGGAGTTTGTGAAGCTGGTGGAGGTTCTGAAGGGCATCACAGACCCGAGAGCGCAGACGATTGTGGATGCGTTGGTCTCTTCTCTGACAAGGATGATTGATATCGGGCTGCCCTATCTGTCCATGAACCGGGAATCCGCTTCCCTTTCCGGCGGAGAGGCGCAGAGACTGAAACTGGTGCGGTATATGGGAAGCTCGCTGACAGGAATGATCTATATTTTTGATGAACCAAGTACCGGTATGCATCCACGGGATGTACACCGCATGACAAGACTGCTGAAAAGCCTGCGGGATAAGGGAAATACGGTTCTTGTGGTGGAGCATGACAAAGATGTGATCTCTGTGGCGGATGAGGTCATTGACGTGGGACCGCTTGCCGGAAAAGGCGGCGGGCAGATTTTGTTTCAGGGAAGCTACGAGCAGCTTTTGCTCTCCGGCACGCTGACGGGAAATGCCATGCAGGAGAGGACTCCGGTCAAAGAGAATCCGCGGAAGCCGATAAAGTTTCTGTCTGTCAGGAATGCAACCCTTCATAATCTAAAGAATGTTTCCGTGGATATACCTCTGGATGTCTTGACCGTGGTGACGGGTGTTGCAGGATCAGGAAAGAGCTCCCTGATTCGCGATGTATTTGCGAAGCAGTACGAGGATAGGGTAGTGCTGGTGGATCAGTCTCCCGTGACGGCAACCGGGCGTTCCACGCCCGCTACATTTCTTGGCTTTTTTGATGAAATCCGTAAGGTGATGGCGGCGGAGAACGGTGTGGACGCATCGTTGTTCTCCTTCAACAGCAAGGGCGCCTGTCCGATCTGTAAGGGGAGGGGCATGATTACGACGGAACTTGTCTTTATGGATCCCGTGACGATGACCTGCGAAGCGTGCGAGGGAAGCCGATACAGCAAAGAGGCGCTTTCCTACCGGTATCATGATAAAAATATTGTGGAGATTCTGGGAATGTCTGCTGAGGAGGCAGCAACTTTCTTTGCGGATAACCGGAAAATCAGCAAGGCGTTGCGGGCAATGCTGGAGGTTGGACTGTCGTATCTGTCTCTGGGCCAGCCTCTGTCCACGCTTTCGGGCGGAGAAAGACAGCGTGTGAAACTGGCAAAGGATTTGGACAAAAAAGGAAATATTTATGTTCTGGACGAACCCACCACGGGACTTCACGCCTCCGATGTCAAAAAGGTGATGGAGCTTCTGGACGGGCTTGTGCAGCGTGGCAACACGGTGATTGTCATCGAGCACAATCTGGATGTGATGAAGCAGGCGGATTATTTGATTGATGTGGGACCGGACGGCGGCAGTGCAGGCGGTGAGATTGTCTTTACGGGTTCACCCAGGGAGATGCTGGAGAAGGGTGAGACTATAACGGCGAGATACCTGAGAAAGTCTGTGGAAGAATAAGTTCGGAAAGAAAGAGGCAGAAGAATGAAGGAACAGGTGATGGCGGTACAGAAAATGCAGGAATATATTGAGTCACATCTGGAAGAAGAGATTACGCTGGCAGATTTGGCAGGTGAATCTCTCTTTTCTCCCTGGCATTCCTATCGTTTGTTTCGGCAGTACACGAATCAGACACCCGCGGAGTACATTCGGCGGCTGCGGCTTTCAAAGTCCGCAATGCGGCTGAAGGAAGGAAACTGCCGGGTAATCGATGTGGCCGGGGAACTTGGGTTTGGGAGCGTTGACGGTTATCAGAGAGCCTTTCTGAAGGAATTCGGCTGTAATCCGGGAGAATACGCGCGTACGAAGATTCCCATTCCTCTATTTATCCCTTACGGAGTCAAGTTTAAGGAACTAAAAAAGGAGAAAATCGATATGAGTGAAGTGCAGAGTGTTTTTGTTCAGTTAATGAGAAAACCGGAGAGAAAAGTAATATTAAAGCGTGGCGTAAAAGCGGATCATTACTGGACTTATTGTGAGGAAGTGGGCTGTGATGTCTGGGGAATACTGACCAGCATGGATTCCCTCTGCGGCGAACCGGTGTGCCTGTGGCTGACCGGGCGGTATAAGAAGCCGGGTACTTCTACCTATGTGCAGGGTGTGGAGGCTGCAGTTGACTACGATGGTGCGATTCCGGAAGGATTTGACGTCATTACCCTGCCGGAAGCGGAGTATCTGGTATTTCAGGGAGAACCCTTCCGGGAAGAAGATTATGTCGAGGCAATTACGGCGGTGCAGCAGGCTATGGACAAGTATGACCCGTCAGTAATCGGCTATGAATGGGATGATGAAAATCCCAGGATTCAGTTGGAACCTCGTGGGGAGAGAGGCTATATCGAGCTTCGCGCCGTGAAGAAGAAAGGCTGAAGAAGCGGCGTGAAGAGGCGAAGAAGCAGTGCGGAAAGGCGAAGAACCGGCGTGAAAGACAGATGTCAGGTTGGTTAATCAGCAGATGTTGTCTTGACTTTGACGGAAAATAAATTATAATGATTGGCAGTGCAAGAAACAAAAGAGGGGTACTGCCAATGAAATATTTAAAACAATTTTTAATTATTCTGACCATTTCATTTGTGGGGGAAGTACTGAAAATGTTGCTCCCTCTGCCGGTTCCGGCAAGCATTTATGGAATGGTCATTTTGTTTGTCCTGCTGTTCACCGGCATATTGAAACTGGATGCCGTAAAGGACGTGGGGAAATTCCTGATTGAGATTATGCCGGTTATGTTTATTCCGGCCGGGGTGGGGCTGATGTCCTCCTGGGGGCTGCTGAAGCCGCTGCTTGTTCCGGTGATTGTGATTACGGTTGTGTCGCTGGTGCTCGTAATGATTTGCGGAGGTCGCGTGACACAGTTGATTATCCGGCATGGGAAAAAAGGTATGAGTTTATCATCCGGCATGGAGAAAATGGAGAAGAGCATATCATCCGGCACGGAGAAAATAGAGAAGAGTTTATCAGCTGGCACGGAAAAAATGGAGAAGAGTTTATCATCCGGCACGGAGAAAATGGAGAAGAGTTTATCATCCGGCACGGAAAAGAGGATAAAAGTTTATGACTCGACACGGATAATGGGAGAGGGGGCGGAGGAATGAGTGAATTCTTTGTGGAATCTGCATTTGCAGGGGTAGCGGTCAGTCTGATAGCATATATGCTGGGAATGCAGTTGAAAAAGAAATTTAAACTGGCGCTTTTGAATCCGCTGTTGATTTCCATTCTTGTGACAATTCTGGTGTTGGTTGTCAGTGGGGTAGACTATGAGGTGTACAACGCGGGAGCAAAGTATTTAAGCTGGTTTCTGACACCTGCAACGGTATGTCTGGCAATTCCGCTTTATGAGCAGCTGGAATTGTTGAAAAAGAATTTTAGAGCTGTAATGGCGGGAATTACCGTCGGTGTTATCACCAGCATGACTACAATTTTTGTATTGTCACTTATCATGGGGCTGTCCCATACGGAATATGTGACGCTTCTGCCTAAGTCTATCACCACTGCAATCGGCATGGGTGTATCGGAGGAACTGGGAGGTTATGTGACAATTACGGTGGCTGTTATCGTGATTACAGGCGTACTGGGGAATATACTGGCTGAGCCGGTCTGCAGGCTGTTTCGGATTACGGAGCCCATTGCAAAAGGTGTGGCAATCGGGTCTGCGGCACATGCCATTGGGACGGCGAAAGCCATGGAGATGGGCGAGGTAGAAGGAGCCATGAGCAGCCTGTCCATAGCGGTGGCAGGGCTGCTAACTGTTGCAGGAGCGTCGGTATTTGCCTGCTTTCTGTAATAGAGTCGGTTGCTTTATGGGTTTTTGACTGGAACGGAACATAGCTGTTTAAAGAGTGTGATAACGATATATTGACGGCAATATCCAAGTAAGAAAATACCCCAAGGAATGAGAAAACGTGAAATTTAGGGGTATCGAAAGCGGGAAAATACCCCAAAAATTAGGAAAACGTGAAATTTTGGGGTATCGAAAGCGGAAAAATACCCCCAAAAATGAGAAAACGTGAAATTTGGGGGTATTGAAAGCGGGAAAATACCCCAAAAAATGAGAAAACGTGAAATTTTGGGGTATCGAAAGCGGGAAAATACCCCCAAAATTAGGAAAACGTGAAATTTAGGGGTATCGAAAGCGGGAAAATACCCCAAAAATTAGGAAAACGTGAAATTTGGGGGTATCGGACGCAAAAAAGCACCCCAAAAATCATGAAAGCATGGAATATGCGGATAATGATTGCCGGAAAGCAGTCGCCGACACTTTCTATGCAACCAGTCGTGAGAGCGCATAGGGTTCCTTCTTCGACCGTGCAAGACGTCGGTGCTTAGCGGCTGTATTTTAGCCGCTTATGCATCCGCTACGTCGCGCCCCCGAGTGCAAACGAGTCGAAGAAGGAACCCTATGCGGTAGGCACGACGGAAACAACGGTAACCTCGGCGACGTCACTCGTACGTTAAACTTCAATTTACATCTAAACCACTATTTCACCATAGTCTGTACCGGGGCTTTACAAAAGCCCCAGTCCTCTCAGAATCAGAATGAAGAAGAACAGAGTAAAGATGGACAGGATGGAGGTCCAGACAACCAGCTGCCCGGCGAGCGTTCCGTCATTATCCATTTCCTGTGCCATGATGGCACTTGCCACTGCAACGGGAGAACCGAACAGAGCGATCAGAGCGGGGTAAACTGTGGCATCAAAATTCAAAATGGTCGTATATTTTGAAAGAAGTACAGCTATGCCGAGCACAAGCCCGGGAACCGCGACAACACGGGAAAGCGTACCAATGAGGATTTGCTTCAGCATGCCTTTTACGGCGGAAAAATCGAAAAGTCCGCCCAGAATGATCAGTGCCAGAGGGGAGCTGATTTTTGCAACATTGCTGATTGCCGTGTAGAGAAAGGGCAGGTTTCCGGAAAGGGAGAAAACAGGAGTTCCGTCCGCACCGGCGGGAAGCAGCGCACGGATGCCCAATGCAGCCAGTCCGCAGACAACACCGATAATCAAAGGATTTGTTGCAATCTTTTTCAAAACATTTTTGAAATCAATACGCTGACCGTTTTCACCTTTGTTGAACATGGTGAGGGCAATCACTGCGAGAATATTGAAGGTTGGTATGGAGAAAGCACTCAGAATTGCCGCAATACCGACACCCTCCGGACCGCCGAGGGATTCTGCAAGGGTCAGACCAATGATGGCAAAGTTAGAGCGGAAGGTACATTGCAGGACAACGCCTTTCTGCCTGTCATCGGGAATGGTGAGCTTTACAAGGAGCATACCCAGAAAGAAAACCGTAAAAATGGCAATTTCCGAGTAGATGACAACTGACCAGTTGATGGCGGTAAAGGATTCAATGTTGTAGACATTGGTAAACAGCAGGAAGGGAAGGCAAACCCTGAAAATCAGCTTATTTCCCTTTTTAAACCAGGCTTCGTCCAGAAAATTCTTACGCTTTAAAAAGTAGCCGAAGAAAATCAGCAGGATAATCGGCAGTATCGCATTTAGGGCAAAAATTAAAGTATCCATTCTAGTTCTCCTTTACTTGATGTACATTTCTTAAGATATATTTTTCACTGGGAGCATCTTGGAAAACCACATGCTCCAGATTCAGTTCCTCTAGATTTTCACAGATAAATCCCGCATGACGGAAGGTTTCCTTCCATGCGGTCATTGCCATTTCTCCCGCTTCGGCATCCGGTTTGTAAGAGACGCTGACATTTTTCAATGTCACTTTTTTCAGCATGGATTCCGGAAGACCGAGAAAGAAGCCGACTCCGTAGGAAACATTTTCGCAGGTAATGTCCTCAAAAGTAAATTCAAGGAATACGGGAGTGAGATCCGTGACTGGCTGCGCCTCCCGGAGAAAACGCTCGTCCAGCTCATCATTGCCGGCCTTGTAAAAGGCATTGATGACAAAGGGAGATTTGACGTCCTCCATCCGAATGTTCTGAAAAACGATGTCACGAATAACAGCAAGATTTCCGCGACCCCGCTGACTCTTGATGCGCAATCCCCTATCCGTCATTTTGAAGAAACAGTTTGTCACAAGCACATCCCTGACTCCGCCGCTGTTTTCACTTCCGATGGTGACACCTGCGTGTCCGTATTCCATCAGGCAGTTCCGCACAGTGATGTGAGAGGAGGGAGTATGGTATCTTTCGGCAAATTCCAGTTTACCGGATTTGATGGCAATGCAGTCGTCACCGACACTGATTCTTGTTCCCACAATCAGCACGTTATCGCAGGATTCAGGGTCGATTCCGTCGGTGGTGGGGGAATTGGCGGGGTTAATCAGTTTCATATTGATGTATTTTAAGTCCCTGGAATAGAAGGGGTGCTGGTTCCAGGACGGAGTATTGCATACGGTAATACCCTCCAGGGAAACATTCTCACAGGTGTGAAGAAATATTCCCTTGGGACGTCTTGCAATCCGTTTGACTCTGTGATTGACCCACCAGTCGGATTCCTGCGCACGACAATCGATGATACCTTCTCCGTAGATGCAGACATGCTTAACACCGATGCCCGTGAGTATGCTGGCAAAGCTGTCGTCGGCACGGCCTTCCCAGGTGCCCAGTACAATCCCGTTTTCTTCCCGGTCTGCGGGCAGAATGGGAAAAAGGTTCCGGTCGGTTTCTCCGATGAGTTTGGAATCCTTCGGCAGATGGAGATACAGGTTATCTCTCAAAAACAGAGCCGTTACTTTACAAATACCCTGAATGGTCAGAAATTCATCTGCCTCCAGACTGTCAATTGTCTGCTGGAGAGAGTCGGTTTCGTTTTCGGTTCCACCGCCTGTCGAGTGATAAATCCGTTCCCGTCTTGCCAGAGTCTGAAACGTTATGCTGTTGGTGAAATGTTTTCCCACCACGCGCAATTCATAGGAAGCAGCGGGTTCCAACCCATGCAGAGAGAAGGAATTGAGATTTTTTCTGCCCATATCCTGACCGTTCAGGTATACGGTATAGAAGTCGGTGTAATAAGAATCTCTGTTTTCCAGCTCCACTGAGACGGATGTGGGAGTAGTCAGTAGAATATGCATGGCATCACACTCCTTTTATTGATTTTCAGTTTACCAGTTTCTCAAGATATGCTAAAATAGAAAAACGACGAAATGTGTTTCAATATGAAACACTGCAGTAAACATTGGAAGGGTACAGGTACGGTATGAAGGTTCTGTTTGTAAGCACTTATGAGAAAATGAAACAGGAAATTGAGAGGCTCAGACAGGAATTTAAAGAAGATGAAATTGCCGTGATTGATTTGCAGAATATGTCCCGCGCGGAGGCAGTGGACTATATTCAGACGTCGGACTGTGAGATTGTCATTTCCAGAGGTGGTGCGTACCGGTATATCAAAGAAAGAGTTTCAAAGCCGGTGATTCCCATTGATGTAACGGTGTATGATATCATCAATATGCTGGATTTTTCCCATCTTGAAGACATTCTGATTGTGGGAGTGAAAGAGATTACCGAATTTGCCAGCCGACTGAAGGAGCTTACAAGCGTAAAACTCAATATCCTTTCTTTGAACAGTCACGAAGAACTATTCGGTCATGAGGAGGAAATCAGAAGCTACGGAACGGTTTTCTCTGATTATAACAGTCATGTTTATCTGAAGAGCAGGGGGATTCATACCCAATTGATTGAATCCTCCTACGAGTCCGTCAGAGAAGCTTACTGTCGGGCGTGCAGTCTGTATGAGGAGCTGACGGAATTGAAGAAGAGGGAACACATTCTGGATGCCTATCTTCTTGACGAAAACAAAAATGTGTATCTGTATCGCGGCAGAAGTCTTTATATCAGACGGATTACCAATCCCCTGATTCAGGAAGAGATTGAAGGATTGATTGAAGAGTATCTGGATGTCTTCCTGCGAAAACGTTATGTGGAGAAGTGTATTTACAGGAATGAGTATTTTATCAGAATATACAACCATCACTTCAGGTCGGAGGACGAGAGACTGACAGCGCTTAAGGTGGAGTTCATAAAGTATCCGAAAGCGTTGGCAGACATTGCCTTTCAAGAGGATATGCCCGGAAAGAGCGGAGAAGGGGCACTGGGAAATTACCACATGGTGGCGGAGGAGCGAGAGGAACTTTTACTGTATGCGGCTTCCTCCCTTCCCGTGGTGATTTCCGCTGCGGATGAAATTTTAAAAAGAAAGGCTTTTTCCGACCTTATCAGTCACTCGGAATACAGGGAATCCACCCCCTTTTATATCCGTTTCGGTATGTTTACGGAAAGCCGTCTGAGAAAGCTTTTTGAAGATGAAAATTCAGTGCTGAATCTGAATCATCATGTGATTATTTTCGATGGGATAGAGTCACTTGACGGTATGTTTCGGGAGATGCTGAAAAATTATTTCATGGACTCAAGAATCCTTGCCGTCAACAAGATTGTGCTGGCAGTCCGTAATAAGGAGGTATTGCGGGGAATTATGAGCTCCATCCCTTATCATTTTCTGCATGTGAGCTCTTATTTTGAGCGTGGAGACAAGGAGGAAATTGTCAGAAGCAATCTGGTAGAATTCGGTTTTCCCGTAGAGGAGGAGACTGTGCAGGCACTGGTCGGAAAAAGATTTGTCACGGAAATGGACTTAAAGAGAGCACTGGAAAACGGAAGAATTGCTGAAAGAGTAACAGGTGCCAAAGACAGGATTGGAATGTCAAGTGCGTGGGTAAAACCAGGTGGCGGAGAAACAGGGACATATCTGGAGCAGGTGACTCTGGAGTATGCCCTGAAAATTTTGCAGGAAGAGAACGGCAACAGAGCCAGAACCGCAGAACGCCTTGGCATCGGCAGAACCACTCTCTGGCGTATGCTGAAACGTGTTGAAGGAGAAGCACTAAGGCAGCGGTAAACCGGAACAGCGGCAATAGTACAGTACTGTGGCAGTAAACCAGAACAACGGCAGTTGCGCCGGTTTACCTGACTGTAAAATCGGTCCATTCAATTTTATTATAGACCATGACATCATCCGGTCTGGACATACCGATCTTTTCGTAAAACGGAATGGCATTCTCATTTACGCAGGTGTACATGATGATGTCCTTCATTCCGCCTGCCAGTTCATGCAGTTTTTTTACAAGTGCTTTTCCGACACCCTGCCCGGTACATTCCCGTATCACGCCCAGATCAGTCATAAAAAGCCAGTATGCAAAATCTGTGATACCAAAGCAGACACCGATAATCCGGTTGCTCTCATTTCTTGCAACCAGGCTGATAGATGCATTCTTAACCAGTTTGTTGATCCTTTCCTGAAATCTTTCCTTCGGGTATTGTGATCCCAGATCTGTTTCTTTCAAAAAATCGATGTATTCATCGGCAGTTAATCTTTCTTCGTTTATTTTGTAATTCATACTAATAACCTTGCCTTTCAGTAACCTGCTTCAAATATTTGTTGCTTCCGATAAGGATAATCCATTTAGGATACCATCTTAATATAGAATACCATTAAAGAAAGAATTTGTCCAAATCTTTCCTTCAGCCTGCCAGCAGAACACCCCAGTCCGTCAATGCGGCAATCAGGTTTCCGGCGGTGGTCGCCCAGGCCAGAGCCGTAAGCCCCATGAAGGGCGCCAGAGTGTAGCCTAACAGGATGCGGCTGCCCAGGGCAATCAGAGAGGACAGGGTGAAAAGGTATACTTTCTGCTGTGCCTTGAACAGGCCGTCCACGCTGTTTTTTGCCAGAATCAGGAAATAATTGGGAATCAGAAGCAGCAGGTACAGTCTTGCGAAACGGAAAGCCGTGCCGGCGGAATCTGTCAGGTACAGGCGAATGAGAGGCGAGGCAAAAAGGCAGGTACCCAAAGCTAACGCAACACACAGGAGAGAACCGGTACCCAGCAAACCGATGAACCCATGTCTGACTCGTTCCGATTTCCTTGCGCCCAGATTCTGGGCAGCAAAGGTTTCATAACCCATACAGCAGGAGACAACGGGAAGCAGAAAGAGATTGTTCAGTGTGCATGCAACGGTATAGCCGTTGATGTAGGATACTCCCTGGTTATTGACCAGCCGCTGCAGCAGGAGACTTCCGATGGACAGGATTGACTGTTGTAAAATAGAAGGGATCGCCAGAGCCATGTACTGTTTGAGACAGGAATATTTCCGGTCGCAGTTCTCTTCGCCCAGCTTTTTCAGCACCTGTTTCAGATACAGACATGTGAGTGACATGGCAATCAGGACACTGAACAGTGAGGCCAGGGCGGCTCCCACGATGCCATAGCCGAAGACAGCCACTGCCAGAACATCAAGAACAATATTCAGAAGCTGGGAGCCCGTGGAGATAAACATGGGTGTTTTGGAGTCTCCCATGCCGTTTAAGGCAGCAGTGGAAACGGAGCAGACAAAGGTGGGCGGCAGCGACAGAGCATATATCCAGATGAGGGATTTACACTGGGATCTGATTTCCATGGGTACCTTCAACAGTTCGAAAATGGGGGAGGCTCCGAAGGTGTAAATCAGGAAAATGAGAAAGGAGACTGCCGTGATGCCAATGAGCAGTGTCCTGACGGTGATACGCAGTTTTGCATAGCTGCGGCTTCCGAAGAGATTGCCAATCAGGATGGTGGCTGCGCTGCCGAAGCCCTGCATCAGACAGTATGCCACGAGCAGGGTAGAGTTTACGGTGGAAAGAACAGAAAGAGCCTCTTCGCTGACGAAACGAGCTACCACGATGTTGTCTGCCAGAGTGTATGCCTGATTCAAAAACTGGATGATGATAATGGGAATGGTAAAGCGAACCAGCTTCCCGGCAATTTTTCCTTCTGTCAAATCCATGAGAAAACTCCTTTCAAAACAGCCCTTGGTGATTTATAATAAACCATACTATAAACCTGTACGCGGCGTACAGGTCAATGGAGAATTTTATGGATGAGAATAAAAGGTATAATGTGAAAGAGTTCGCAGGATTGTGCGGCGTCACACCCCGAACCTTAAAATATTATGAGGAGATGGGGATTTTTGCACCGGCTTCCGTGAGCAACAACGGATATCGTCTTTATGATATCCGACAGCTGGATGAAATCTCAGCAATCCGCCTTTTCAGAGAGCACGGACTTTCCCTGAAGGAAATCAGGGAGATGCTCTCAGGGGATGATTTGGAGAGCGTGCTGAAGCGGTTGAAGAAGCAGCAGGAGATTTTGGATGGGAAGCTGGAGGAGCTGAAGCGGCAGCAGTATTACGTAGCGCATACCCTTCAGCTTGTTCAGACAGCGGCGGAGCACATGGATATTCCTTTCGTGGAGGAATGTACGCCCAGAAGAGTTCATAGTGAGCCGCATCATACCGGTATGGTGAATTATCTGCTTCAGGGATACGGAAACGGTGCCATTCTGGACGGGAAAACCTTTGCACTGAAAGGAACTTATCAGGTTGACAGCAAGGGGGAAATCCTGTTGTCGGGGAAATGTCTGACGCTCTATTGTATGGGAATACCCTCCCAAAGTGACGAAAAGCTGTACGGGCTGATGAAACAAGCCAGGGAGCAGGGCTTTGAGACAGAAACCGTATATTGTGAAGAGATTTTGGAGAGAACCGGCGGCGATCAGGGTTTGTTCCGGTATTTTTGCATGGAGAGACAGAGTTGATGGGAGAATTTATATGAAGAAAATATTTGGAATATCCGGTGCTGTGATTGTTTTGAGTTTGTCTGCATGTTCCGGTCAGGAACAGAAGGAGGCATTGTTTCCACCATCGGAAGAAGGTGTTCGCCAGGAAACGGCATCGGAAGAAACAAGTGAGAACATAAATAAGGAGACGGCGTATGAAACACCTGTGCCCACACCGGAACCGACTCCGCTTCCCACTCCCGATACAAGCTATGATTTTACCGTCTGCTTTGCAGGAGACATCAATCTGGACGAAAACTGGGGAACGACACAGTCCATGGATGTAAGGGAGAATGGTATTTTTGACTGTATCTCGCCGGAACTGGTGGAGGTTATGCAGAATGCAGACATTATGTGCCTGAACAATGAGTTTACTTACAGCACGGGCGGAAGTCCGCTGCCGGGCAAGGCATACACCTTCCGGGCGAAACCGGAGCGGGTTGAGGTTCTGAAACAGCTGGGAGTGGATGCGGTGACTCTGGCAAACAATCATGTGTACGATTACGGAAAGAAAGCCTTGCTGGATACTTTCTCTGTGTTGGAAGAGGCTGGGATACCTTATTTTGGTGCCGGAAAAAATCTGGAGGAGGCCATGAGTCCTCTGTATCTGGAGGTGGATGGCAAGACGATTGCTCTTGTGGGTGCCTCCAGGGCAGAGAAAAACAAGATGACACCGCAGGCAACGGAAACCGAGCCGGGTATCTTAAGATGCTATGACACAACGCTTTTCCAGGAGAGTATCCGGGAGGCAAAGGCAAATGCCGATTTCTGTATTGCCTTTGTGCACTGGGGAACGGAATACAGTTTTGATCTGGAGCAGATTCAGATAGACACGGGGAAGGAATATCTGGATGCAGGAGCAGATGTGATAATCGGTGCGCACTCGCATTGTCTGCAGGGATTGGAATACTACAATGGAAAGCCCATTGTATACAGTCTGGGCAACTATTGGTTCAATGAGAAAACTCTGGACACCATGCTGATACAGCTGCATTTCTACGGGGATGCGGAGAAAGATTTTCTGGAGGTGCAGGTGATTCCGGCGGTTCAGTCGGACTATAAGACCACCTATGCGGCAGAAACGGAAGAACGGCAACGTATCTACGATTTTCTGGAAAGTATTTCCGTGAATGTCGAAATTACGGAGGGAGGAATTTTGAGGGAGGCGGAATAGAGATGACACAGAATGTCTGCAGATTTTGTCGACTAAAGTTTTAATTTGCTATTCTCAATTTTCAAACATTGCGGTATAATGTAAGTAATCTTTCTGAAAAATGTATGGAGGGTCAGCGATATGAAAGAAAAACATTTGTCGAGGGTAAATCTTCTGATTTTATGCGGGCATATTGCAGCTACGATATGTATTATCGTCGGGCTTGTTTCTCAACTCAAGCTGTCTGGGTTGGCACCGATTAACAGTATTCTGCCGCTGGTGCTGGAAGGGCTTGTTACGGCAGGCGCCCTGGGGGTATATTTGAAATTTTCCAACAATGTTATTTTTGTCAGATACATAGCCATTGCCTTTTCCGTGGTATACGCTGCCATGATTCTGCTGGCGTCTTCCGGTAGTGTATTCCCATATATGATTCCTTATATGATCTGTGCGGTACTGGCTCTGGATGCTTTTTCCGTCAGGGTTACGAGCTCAGTCTTTGCTGTTATCAATGTGATACGGATTATTATGACTGTGGCAGGTGCCGAGAACCCTGCGCTGGTGATAGAATCGGTTATGATTGAGGCAATTATCACGATTCTGGTAACGCTTGCAGCAATCAAAGGCGTAAAGCATCTGAATACATTCTTTGAGGAATCCATGGAAGAGATTCTGACTGTTTCAAGACAGAATGAAGCGGTGGCACAAAAGATAGCAGAGGTAGCAAAAGCGGTAGAGGAACAGGCCGAAGCCATGGCAAATGATCTTGAGGTGATTACGGAGGCGACTCAGACGGTCAGCGAATCCATGGATAACATTTCTGCAGGAACGACAAGCACTGCAGAGGCAATCGTACAGCAGACCCAGCAGACTCAGGAAATACAGGAAATTCTGGATGAAACCAGAAGAAAAACAGAAAAAATTGTCGGTATTACCGGGGAAGCAAAGGAAGCTCTGGACAGCGGTACGAAGGCAATGGATACTTTGTACGGACAAGTGAATGAGGCAATTGAAAACAGTAAGGTAATGGAGGAGACCGCTGCACAGTTACAGGAGAAATCGGATGAAGTAAGAGGCATTACCAGTATTATCCTTGGTATTTCCAGCCAGACGAACCTTCTGGCCCTGAATGCTTCCATTGAGGCAGCCAGAGCGGGAGAGGCCGGAAGAGGATTTGCAGTAGTTGCCGAGGAAATCCGGAAACTGGCAGAGCAGACGAGAGAAGAGACAGAGATTATCACCACGCTGATTGATGCGTTATCCCAGAATGCGCAGCTGATGGCGGATAAGGTGGCTGTCAATGTGGAAGCTTCCAATCTGGAAAATGAGGCGGCACAGGAGGCATCCAACAGATTTGAGGAAATCACGGAGAAAACCAACGCTCTGGTTGGACACATCAGAGAGGTGGACGAGATGATGAAGGCACTGGTGGAATCCAACAATACAATTGTGGACAGCGTGAACACGCTATCCGCTACCAGTGAAGAGATTAGTGCAAGCACGCAGGAAGCGGATACAACCAGCGAAAAGAATGTTGGTCTGGTCAGAAATTTTGCCGCATCCATGGAGCGCATTTTACAGCAGATGGAGATGTTGCAGGAATATACAAAATAGCATGAATGTTCAGAGCAATTTTTCTCAATTGCCGGGCAACGAAAAAAATAGCTTTTTCCCGTGAAAGGTAATATACTTTATTTAAACGGGAAGGAGCTTTTTTTATGATTATTTCATTGGAAGGAACATGGAATGTAATTTTGAGTGATGGAACGGCGGGACAGATGTTTCTGCCGGGAACCTTGGATGAAAACGGGATCGGACATAAGGATGCGGGAGCGAATCAGTGGCACCCGGATGCGGAACTGGGAAACGCTTTGGGAGAGGTAGATGCGGATGCGCCTATTGCCACACGCTTTACCAGGAAGCATACCTTTGAAGGGGAAGCGAGACTGTCGAGGCGCGTCAGAGTGGAAATTCCGAAAGGAAAGCGCGTATTTCTGGAGGCGGAGCGTGCGAGAGCACTGCGGCTTTTTGTGGATGAGAAGGAGTATCCGTCTATGTATCCGCCGAGCATCAGCTCTCCCTATGTGTTTGAACTGACGGGGCTTAAGGACGGAGAGCATGAGGTGACATTCCTTTCCGATAACAGTTATCCGGGAATGCCTCATGATGCAATCGTTTATTCTTCTGCGGCGACAGATGAGACACAGACAAACTGGAACGGAATTCTGGGGTATTTGCGTCTGCGGACAGAAAATGAGGTTTTTGTGTCGGAAATCAATGTTTTCCCCGAAGAAAAAGAACTGCGGGTAAGAGTCTGCATTTCCGCTGTGCATTTCTTCAGAGGAATCCTGCGGTTGGAGTCGGAGGCCTTGAAGGAGCCATTCAGCATGCATGTGGAAGGAGAGGAGGGCATTCTGGAGACGGAAATCAGGGTGCCTCTGGTAGAGCATGTGCGGCTTTGGGACGAGGAGGAAGGAGATCTCTATGAGATGCGGGCAGTGCTTTCCCGGGAGAAGCGGACAGATGCAGCTTTCGTGAGTCAGGAGAGTGATTCAGCGGAAACAGCTTCCTGCGGACAGGAGATTCTGTCTGAGAAAAAGGTTTCCTTCGGTGTCCGCACCTTCGGGGATAACGGACATGGCAGACTTGCTTTGAACGGCAGAACGATTTTCCTGCGCAGCGAGGCAAACTGCTGTGAATTCCCGGAAACCGGGCATCCGCCCATGACAGTGGAAGAGTGGGAAGAAATCTTGAAGAGGTATCGCTCCTATGGGGTGAACTGTATGCGGTTTCATTCCCACTGTCCGCCGGAGGCAGCGTTTACGGCGGCGGACAGGCTTGGTATGCTGATGCAGCCGGAGCTGTCCCACTGGAATCCAAGGGATGCCTTTGAGACGGAGGAGAGTTACCGATATTATATGGGGGAACTGGACGGCATTCTCCGGATGCTGGCAAATCACCCTTCTTTTGTGATGCTGACCTTGGGAAACGAACTTCATGCCACGGAGACAGGCCATGCGAGGATGAATGAACTGCTGCGCTATGCCAGAACAAGGGACAACACCAGACTTTATGCCAACGGCTCCAATGTACATTACGGTGATAAGGGCTGTGACGAAAACAGCGATTTCTATACCTCCCAGAGCTGCTATGAGGCAAAGATCCGTGGAACTTTTGCAGAGATGAAAGGGTATATCAATCATGAATACCCCGGCGCAGGGCATAATTACGACAGTGATATGGAGTTGATTCGCAGGGAGTATAAAAAGCCGGTCTTCAGCTTTGAAGTAGGACAGTTTGAGGTATTACCTGATTTCCGGGAATTGGAAGCCTTTCAGGGGATTTCCGACCCTGCAAACTTAAGACTGATTCAGGAGAAGGTGAGAGAGCGCGGACTGGAGGAGGTCTGGGAACAATATGTGGAAGCAACCGGTGAGTTGTCCAGAATCGGATACCGGGAAGAAATTGAGGCCGCGATGCGGACAAAGGACTTGTCCGGTATCTCCCTGTTAGGTCTGCAGGATTTCCCGGGTCAGGGAACGGCGCTGGTGGGAATGATGGACGCCCATTTACAGCCCAAGCCCTATGCCTTTGCAAAACCGGAGAGATTCCGTGCATTTTTCAGGGAAAGTCTTCCGTTGGTGTTGTTGGAGAAATACACCTATGAGACTTCCGAAACTTTGAAAGCGGACATCCTGGTGGCGAATTTCGGAAAGCAGGAGATTGTGGGAGAATTGCGCTGGGAGATTCGTACTGTGCAGACGGCCAAAGAACAGTGTAGGGAGAAGCAAGGCTGTGCAGGCGGGAGCAGTGACAGCAAAGTATGTATCGAAACAGTTACGTCAGGCAGCCTTGGAATGAAGCATTGCCCTCAGGGAACCCATACGCTTGCGGGGAAACTGGAAATTCCGCTGGAATTCGCAAAGGTTGCTACTCGTTTCGATTTGATTGTAAAAGTAGGAGAGACGGAAAACACTTACCCCATATGGGTCTATCCTCCGGTGAAACCTGTTTGCCCTAAGAATGTGTATGAGACGAAGGTATTTGATGAGAAGACAATAGAGGTTCTGAAAAAAGGCGGTTGCGTTTACCTGACTCCCGACGCGGATAAAGAACATCTGCCCGCGTCAATCCAGGCGCAGTTTACCACTGATTTCTGGTCTGTGGGTACATTCGCCGGTCAGGAGGGAGGCATGGGACAGCTGATAGAGGCAGAGCATTCCATTTTCAGGGATTTTCCGACAGAGTTTCATACCAACTGGCAGTGGTGGGCGATGGCAGGACAGCGGGCGGTGATTCTGCCGCACCGGATGCAGTGTATTGTCACGGAGATGGACAGCTATGCGTACCTGCGCCCCATGGCGCAGCTGGTGGAATTCCGGTGTCTGGAAGGAAACGTATTGCTGTCCGCCATGGGACTTCAGAATCTGCAGCAATATCCGGAGGCAAGAGCCCTGCTGGCTGGAATTTACAGGTATTTGTCAGAAGATAACTTCTCTAGAGTCACGCAGGAACTGGCGCCGGAGGAAGTGCAGAAAATGGTTCAGTCTTGATGGAAATGAATGCTGAAATATGGTATATTTGATAGGAATATTTGATATAACAGGGGGGAACTTTCATTGAAAGAGCAGGAAGACCGCTGCAGGTCTGAACACGGTGCAATTCTGCATGAATTGTTGAATATCGGGGAAATGATGCTGGCAAACGGCGCGGAAATCAAGAGGGTGGAAGACACACTGGAGCGTATGGGCAGTGCCTGCGGAGCAAAGCGTATGAATGTGTTTGTGATTACCTCCAGTATTGTTGTGACCATGTTGTTTGAGGACGGAGAAGAAGTAACCCAGACAAGGCGTATTGTAAAGCCTGCCGGGACGGATTTCAGAAAGCTGGAGGATTTGAATGAGTTGAGCCGGAGGTTTTGTGCAAATCCTCTTACATCGGAACAGCTGCACAGTGAAGTGGAAAAACTGGTTCAGAAAAAAGACCATTACCGTCTCAAATGCTATCTGGGAAGTATTCTTGCCGCGGGCGGATTTGCTGTATTTTTCGGAGGCAGTCTATGGGACGGTCTGGCTGCTGCGGTTTTTGCGGCTTTTGTCTGTCTGATGCAGCGGTACATGGATCCTTTTTGTACAAACCGGGTGGTGTTTAATGTCATCTGCTCGTTTTTGACGGGTGTCGGAATCTGTCTGGCAGCCAGGTGGATTCCTGTCCTGAATGCGGACAAAATCATGATTGGAGACATTATGCTTCTGATACCCGGGATTGCATTGACAAACTCAGTCCGGGATATTCTGGTAGGAGATACGATTTCAGGTGCGATGCGGTTGATTGAGGCACTCCTGTGGGCAGGTGCTCTTGCCTGCGGATTCATGGCGGCAATCTGGGTGGTGATGTAGGAAACGAAAGGTTTCGCGTTGCAGAGAGTTGTGGCCGAAAAGTTTTCAGGTAGAAAGGTATGGTCAGTGAGATGAAAATATATGTGATACAAATCATTGCAGCAGGTGTCGGAACTCTTGGATTCGGACTGCTTTTCAATCTTCGGACAAAGCATCTGGTGACGGCAGTACTGGGAGGAATATTTACCTGGGCGGTTTATCTGCTTTTTGCGGGACAGATAGAAGGGATATTTTATCCCACTCTGATTGCAAGTGCTTTTGCAGCATTGTACTCGGAACTGATGGCAAGAAAGTTTAAGGCACCGGTACCTCTGTACCTTTTACCATCGGTGATACCGCTGATTCCGGGGGGAAGTTTATACTATGCCATGAGCTACAGTGTGGAAAAAAACTGGCAGCTGTCGGGAGAATACGGTCTGGCAACACTGCAGTATGCCCTTGCCATTGCTGTGGGCATGAGTGTTGTCTGGGCGGCGGCAGATATGATTAAGAGAGGCGTGCGGAAATGAAACGGATTTTACTGATTGCTACCGGAGGAACTATTGCCTCCGGGTATACGGAGACAGGGCTTACACCGAAGATTGCGGCAGAGGATATGCTTGGGTTTGTGGAAGGATACCAGGATTTTTGCAGTGTGGATGTGTTGCAGCCCTTCAGTCTGGACAGCACAAATATCTATGGACAGCACTGGCTGCAGCTGGCAGAACTGGTCGAGGAAAACTATGATACATATGACGGCTTTGTCATCTGTCACGGTACGGATACCATGGCTTTTACGGCAGCAGCTCTTTCCTATCTGATTCAGAACAGTTTAAAACCCGTGGTGATAACCGGTTCCCAGAAGCCGATCAATCTGCCGATAACGGATGCGCGCACTAATCTGATGGACAGCCTGAAGTTTGCATCGGAGCCGAAGGCTCATGGCGTGAATATTGTGTTCGGAGGCAAGGTAATTGCGGGAACAAGGGCGAAGAAGGAGCGTTCGAAAAGTTATAACGCCTTTTCCAGTATCAATTATCCTTCCGTAGCGGTCATTCGGGATGGGAGAATTGTTTTTTACATTGATGATAAGGACAGGGTGACGGAGCCGGTCAGATTTTATCATGAGATGAATGAGAGGATACTTCTGCTGAAGCTGGTTCCGGGCATGGACGGTGCGATACTGAACAGATTATTCCCCTATTACGACGGTGTGATAATTGAGGCTTTTGGCGTGGGTGGATTTCCGGAGTACGGAAAGAATCCTTTCTTTGCGGAAATCAGGCGTTGGACGGATGCCGGAAAGGTTGTGATGATGGCAACCCAGGTGACACATGAGGGCAGCGATATGGAGGTCTACCAGGTGGGGAAGGTGATTAAGGAGAATTTTAACCTGATGGAGGCCTACGATATGACGCTGGAAGCAACGGTGACAAAGACAATGTGGGCACTGGGGCAGACGAAAGACCCGGTGCAGTTCAGGAGTCTGTTCTACCGGACGGTGAATCATGATATTCTGCTGACACCTCAGGAAGGGGATGTGGTGCTCACGAATCAAGGAATATAGGAACAAATCAGGGTAAGTAGGTGTAATCAGGAAGAATAGGTGGATATCCGGAAGTCGGCAGAGAGACGCCGGAGAACGACATAATTAAGGAGGTCAGTGAAAATGGCATGGATTAGTACAGCTTTCCGGTCGGCAGCGGTGAATATGCCGGTGGAGGTGGAACTTCTGGTTCCGCAGCCAGGGTATAAAAGCCTGAGGCAGACGGATGGCTACAAGGTGATGATTTTGCTGCACGGGGCAAACAATGACAGGACGGAGTGGCTTTTGAAGAGTCAGATTTTTGACATGGTGAAGGAGTTGCCCATTCTGGTTTGTATGCCTTCCGGGAAAAACAGCTTTTACGTGAATACCGCGAACGGTTATGATTACATGGATTATGTGGCAAAGGAACTGCCGGAGTGGCTTAAGACGATGTTTCGTGTATCTAATAAGCGGGAGAACTGGCTGATTGCGGGTGAATCCATGGGAGGCTACGGCGCTCTGGTGTGTGGACTAAATCACCCGGAGCGGTTCGGACAGATTGCATCCTTCAGCGGAGCGCTGGACATTTGCGATATGGGACATCGTCTTCCGACCTTCCGCATGGAACTGATTTTCGGAGAGAACTGGCAGCAGGAAATTGCGGAGAATTACAATGTTTATAATTACTGTCATAAAGTGCCGCAAGAATTAAGACCCAGGCTTTACCTGTGCTGTGGAAAGCAGGATGGGCTGTATGATATGAATGTACGGTTCCGAAACGCGGTACATGGAGAGTATGATTTAACCTGGAGCGAGGGGGACGGCGGTCATGATTTCGGCTAT
Source organism: uncultured Lachnospiraceae bacterium (assembly GCA_945913255.1). Lineage (GTDB taxonomy): Bacteria > Bacillota > Clostridia > Lachnospirales > Lachnospiraceae > Acetatifactor. Next base: position 71,330 of record CAMEDC010000006.1, on the reverse strand, counting down.
TGGAATGAGAGGCTGAAGGAGATGCTAGCATGGTTCCTGGGAGAGGAGGTGTCCGCATGACTTCCATGAAAATCAATCATTTTTCCAATGTACTCAGCATGAACATGGATTGCAGGCTGCTTCTGCCGGACAAGGTGGAACCGCGAGAAAAGTTGAAAGTGATGTGGCTGTGCCATGGCGGAAACGGAGATGAAAACGAATGGCTTTATCATTCCACGGTGGCGGAACTGGTGAATGAGCATCATATGGCTTTTGTCACAGTCAATGCCAATGATTCCTGCTTTGTGGATATGCCCAACGGCAAAAACTATGGAACCTATATCGGAGAAGAATTGTTTGGCATCCTGCATCAGATGTTCAAGTGTCTGTCGGAAAAACGAGAGGATAATTATATCAGCGGTCTATCCAACGGTGGGTACGGGTGCTTCTGGCTGGGACTGACTTTTCCGGAACATTTCGGCGCGATCGGCGCGTTCTCTGCGGGTGATAAAGCGGACGCAAAACCGAAGCCCTACAGACCGGGTACAATGAGACCGGAGGTTCGCATGTTCGGTGCAGTTGAATTTCAAGGCACCCGGTTCAGCATCAAGCATCTGGCAAGGGAACTGGCAAAAAGTGACAGACCAAAGCCCTTAATTTATCACGCCTGCGGCAGTCTGGATCCCTGGCTTGACATGAATCTGCTGGTGAGGGACTGCTTTGAAGAGGTGAACTGTCCCGACTATCAGTATGTGTATCATCAGATGGAGGGAATGGGACATGAGTGGCGCTTCTGGGATGCGGAGATACGCAATTTCCTGGAGTATCTGAAGAGGCGAAATGCTTAGAAGGAATGTGGATTTGGATTTTAAAAATCAGGGGAATTTGAAGAGGTGAAGCATCTTTACATTTGATTCCGGATTATGTAAAATAAAGTACATAAAATAATGTCTTAAGAGGAGGAATTAAGAGATGGGCAACTATCAAAACGCAGGCGCAGGTCTGAAAAAAATGTTTGTTGCGGAGATTGGTGCGATTGCATGTACGGTGGTGATGATCATACCGATTATCGGATGGGTTGTCGGTGGTATCGGCGCAATTGTATTTGCGATTATCAGCCTGATAGGACTGGCTGCTGTCGGCAAGGATATTGAGGGCTGCAAACAGGCATTTACCCTGACAATTGTAAATATTGTACTCAGTGTTCTGGGGTCTTTGTTCGCTAAGGTGGCAGTGATTTCGGTATTGATTTCCATCGCTGAGAATGTTGTGACTTTCCTGATTGTATATCTGGTATGCACTTCTGTAGGAGCTGTACTGCAGGCAAATAATTATGCGGATGTTGCCGCAAAGGGAGAAACTGTCTGGAAAATCAACCTGGTTTGTTATGCGGCATCCATTGTGATTACAATTCTGTCCAAGATTCCGCTTTTATCTGTTCTTGCCGGTATTGTCAGTGTGATTGTCGGAATTGCATTGATAGTGGCAGGAATTTTGTACATGATCTTCCTGTATAAGAGTTATCAGGCATTTGGCGCATAAAATGGCCAAAAAGAAGTTTGTACCTGTGCCGCTCGGGAGGGTGGAACAGCTATGATTATTATGACACGAAAAGAGCTGGGCTAGATGCCCAGCTCTAACACTGTAACGCTGTATTTTGGTAAGGAGAGCAGTATGACATCCTGGCTTGTGGAAGAGTCGGAGTCTCTTTTGGACTGACAGACATTTTCCGTGAGAGTATAGGTGCGGGGAGCGACTCTTTCCGGCATTTCGTGTGAGTTTTCATCCTCAAGTTCTCCCGATAGTTCATACGCGGTGCAGGAGAAAAAGGGCTTATCTGCCGCTAATCGGATTTCCTGTGGGGTATCGTCAAGGTTTACCAGTTTGACATACAGCGTATGCCCGTCCTCCGACAGGGTGGCAGAGATATGGAGGGAACCGCCTGCAAGCTTGGCAAGCTCTGAAGAAAAATCTGCGGCGGGCTGAGTTGGCTCTGTAGAGAAATCTGCGGCGGGCTGAGTACGTATTTGCATAGAATCAGCCATCGGTTCCAGACAAATCTCTACCTGACTAACTCCCGTATGGTTCGAAAACAGTTTTTGCACGTAGTAACTGGGCGTACCGTATACACTGTCATTGTCAAACCAGATTAAGTCCGGCTGCCACTGGGCATGCCCCGTCCTGCCGAAGAGCGGTGCATAACAGGACATCACAACATGGTCAGCATTCTTTTCCACGCCTGTGAGAAAGGCAGCTTCACAGAGTGCCATTTTCCAGTTGCAGACACGAAGCGGAGTGTCGGGGTGGGAGTGTGCTGCATATTCTCCCGCAAATACTTTGGGCAGGCTTCGGTCATAGTTGTCATACCGGTGCAGATTCTCCAGAAACCATTCCGGTGATTTATAAAAGTGTTCATCTACTGCATAAGCTTTTTCCTTATTCTGTTCCATCCAGCGGTAGGCATAATCGAAATCATCCCCTTCTGCGGTCCAGCCGGCACAGGTAATCAGCTTGATTTCGGGATGCTTTTCAGAGAGTACTTTTTGGAAAGCTTCGTACCTTTCGAAATACGATTCTCCCCACTGTTCGTTTCCGATTCCGATGTATTCCAGTCCGAAGGGCTCCGGATGTCCCATTTCGGCGCGTATCTGTCCCCAGCCGCTGTCTGCAGACCCGTTGGCAAAGGCTATCAGATCAAGGATATCCTGAATCCATCGATCGAGATGCTCCATGTCTACCAGAAGAGATTCATGCCATTGACAGGTCATTCCCACGTTCATGACGGGAACGGGTTTTGCACCAATATCCTCGCAGAACTGGAAATATTCATAATAGCCAAGACCATAGGACTGGAAATAGTCAGCGGAGGAGCGTCCGTGAATCTGATATTCTTCCATTTGCCAGCGGTTCCAGTTGGTGCGGCGTTTTGTCAGGCTGCCGACGGTTTCTTTCCAGTTGTACATATTTTCAAAGCTTCTGCCTTCCACGATACAGCCTCCGGGAAAGCGCATGAATTTCGGAGACAGCTCAGCCAGCATTTCAGCCATATCTTTTCGCATTCCGTTTTCCCGGCCGAGATAGGTGTCTGTCGGAAACAGGGAAATCAAATCCAGATCAAGGGTTCCGGGAGTGCTTAGAAGAATTTCCGGGTATACGTGTTTACAGGTTCCTGTTGCGGTGAGAGTCAGTTTGTATTTTGACCAGCCGTGTCCCACGCGAACCAGGGAGAAGGTCTTTTCTCCATAGTTTGCACCGTCCCGGTCACATAACCGTACCGTCAGTTTCATGGGAGCGGGATTCCGCGCATAACAGGAAAACCGGAAGGTCTGTCCTTCCTTAACGGCGAGTCCTTCTTCACAGTAACCCAGATTGCGAAGCCCGGTTCCGGAATCTCCTTCCAGATGAGCATAGAAGGAATGTGCGGTGCTTAATGGGAAACGATTCCTGATTTCAAAGCAGCATTTTCCGATGGTTTCCCAGCACATTTTGTGCTTGTCTGTTTTGTTGTCTCTGTCATAATATTCAAAGGAACGGTTGGCAATCAGCTCTGCATAAAGTCCGCCGTCTCCCGCATAATTGATGTCTTCAAAAAAGATGCCGTACAGGATGGGACTGACGGTGTTTAGCTGATGGGATGTGTTGATGGTAAGGTTTGTCATGGGTATCCTCCGTTTACGTTGAAGCTAACAGTAATTCTGATGTCTCAATTATAGCAGTTTTCCAAACCGGAGTCAAAAACGGCAGAAGTCTGGGTAAAAGCTTTGAATTAAGCTTTTCACAGTTGGTATGTCTGTAGTACAATAAAGACAAATCAGCAGCACGAATGAGAGGGCTATATGACAGAAGAACTATTAAGAGAATTGAAGAAAATAACGCCGGAAGAGGAAGAATTGCTTTCAGGCAGGCAGGAGATTGAAAAGACATTGTATATGTCTTCCGGGGCAAATATTATTGACGCGCGGAAGCTGCTGGAGGCGGGCAAAATGATTCAGGTACGTCCGCACACCCGGTTTGTCCATTTCCCGAAGCACACACACAATTATATTGAAGTGATTTATATGTGTTCCGGAAGCACCCATCATGTAATCAACGGAGAGGATGTCATCCTGAAACAGGGAGAACTTCTCTTTTTAAGCCAGACTGCCACGCAGGAGATTTATCCGGCGGGATTGGATGACATCGCGGTGAATTTCATCGTGCTGCCGGAGTTTTTTCAGTATGGACTGAACATGATGGAGCCGGAGGAAAATCAGCTGCGGAGTTTTGTGATTGACTGTCTGCGGGGCGAAAACCAGAGGGCGGGCTATCTTCATTTCAAGGTATCGGATGTACTGCCGGTACAGAATCTGGTGGAAAATCTGATTTGGACAATCTGGAACAGACAGCCTAATAAGCGCCGGACGAATCAGGCTACTATGGGTCTGCTGTTTTTGCAGCTTATGAATTATATGGATAAGCTGGAAACAGATGAAAGTTCGGGTGAGCAGAAGCTGATGATTTCGGTCCTCAGCTACATTGAAACAAATTATCGGGACGGAGAACTGACAGAACTGGCGGAGTCACTGCATTATGATGTCTGCTGGCTGTCCAGAGAGATTAAGCGCCGGACGGGAAAGACTTATACGGAACTGGTACAGGCGAAACGGTTGAGCCAGGCTGCGTATCTTTTGACCGCAACCGGAATGAGTGTTCTGGATGTTGCTTTGGCGGTGGGATATGACAATATTAGTTATTTTCATCGAATTTTCCAAAAAAAGTACGGAATGACCCCCAGAAAATACAGAATTAGTGCGAAATAGACAAAATGGTAATGAAATTGTAAAAATATCTATGCTTTTTGTATAGGGGTGTGGTATAATGTACGCAGGCAAAAACATGCGACGCAAAATGCGGAAAAGGTGATTGCAGGTATATGATACAGAATGAACTCGGAGGTATGGCAGATGGATATCAAAGATTTTACGGATATGCAAAAATTTGAGAGTATTATGGCAAACTGGGCAATGGCGACAGGTCTTGCGACAGTGGCGGTCGATGCTGACGGAAAATATATTTCTGGGTGTTATAATTTTACAGATTTCTGTATCAAGCTGACACGTGGCAGCAGTGAAGGCTGTGCGAGATGTGAGAAGTGTGACAGAGAAGGTCAGGGTGTGTACCACTGCCATGCGGGACTGATTGATTTCGGTATCCCTCTCATGGTGGAAGGAAAAAAAGTAGGTTCTGTCATCGGCGGACAGGTTTTGCCGGAGCAGCCTGACGAGGAGAAATTCCGCAGGGTTGCAAGAGAAATCGGTGTGAATGAAGATCAGTACATAGAGGCACTGCATAAGGTAAATGTTCGTACCGAAGAGGCAATCAAAGCATCTGCAGAGCTTTTGGGTGAGGTGCTGAATAACTTTATCAATGCAGAGTATGCAAAGAAGAAGAACAGTGTGATTATTGATAAGCTGACAAACGGCGTGGATAAAACGAATAATCTGGTAGAGCAGATTACGTTAAAAACCGCGGAGCTGAAGTCGTTGCAGAATAAGCAGAAAATTCTGGCACTGAATGCAAGCATCGAGGCTGCGCGTGCCGGTGAGAAGGGTGCCGGCTTTGCTGTGGTTGCAAAGGAAGTTGGAAAGCTGTCCGAGCAGAGTACTATTGTAAATAAGGAGATAGAGGATATTGTAATGAATATCTCCGCAGCGGTAGGGGCTATGAAGGAATAAGAGATATTTTTATGAGAATGCAAATAAGGACACTTTTTTAAACAAAAGAGTGTCTTTTTTTTGTGCCTGTGGGTATGGTAAAATTTTTACAGTAATCGGGGAAAGAGAGGAGAGGGTATATGAAAACCTATTATCTTGCAGTTGATATCGGGGCATCCAGCGGGCGGCACATCCTGGCTCATCTGGAAGACGGCAGAATGGTGCTGGAGGAAATCCACCGTTTTCCTAACGGAATGGTGGAGCGCGATGGCGAGAATGTATGGGATGTGGATGAGCTGTTTGCACAGATTAAGCTGGGCATGAAGAAATGTGCGGAAGCGGGGAAAATACCTGTCAGCATCGGCATTGATACCTGGGGCGTGGATTTTGTGCTTCTGGACGAGAAAGGACAGCGCATCGGAAATGCGGTTGCTTATCGTGACGGAAGAACCAAAGGAATGGATGAGGAAGTTTATAAAATTATTCCGGAGGAGGAATTGTATGCCAGAACCGGTATCCAGAAGGCAATTTTCAATACCATTTATCAGTTGATGGCACTAAAGGTGAAAAAGCCGGAGCAACTTGCACAGGCAAAAACCATGCTGATGATGCCGGACTATTTCCATTACCTTTTGTCCGGAGTGGCTGTCACGGAATATACCAACGCAACTACCGGACAGCTGGTTAGTCCTGAGACGAAGGACTGGGATATGGAGCTGATTGACAGGCTGGGTTACCCCAGACAGATTTTCCAGAAGCTGGTGACACCCGGTACGGTGCTTGGAAATCTGACAGAGGAAATACAGGCAGAGGTGGGCTTTGACTGTAAGGTGGTGGCTCCTGCTACACATGATACAGGTTCCGCAGTCATCGCAGTTCCGGCGGAAGGAGACAACACCTTGTACATCAGTTCCGGTACATGGTCTTTGATGGGCACGGAGCTGATGAAGGCAAATTGTTCTCCGGAGAGCAAAAAGCACAATCTCACAAATGAGGGCGGATATGATTACCGGTTCCGCTATCTGAAAAACATCATGGGTCTTTGGATGATTCAGTCCGTGAAGAAAGAAATCGGCGGGGCGCTCGGTTTTGGCGAAATCTGTGAGCAGGCTTCCCATTGCAATATTCCTTCTATTGTTGACTGCAATGACGACAGATTCCTGGCACCTGCCAATATGACAAAAGAGGTGCAGGCGGCTTGTGAGGGGTCAGGTCAGCAGGTTCCTGAAGGAATTGCGGAGGTGGCGAGTGTAATTTACAACAGCCTGGCGCAGTGCTATGCGAAGACAATCCGGGAGATTGAGGAGATTACCGGGCAGAAGTATGACTGCATCCACATCGTGGGCGGCGGCGCCAATGCAGATTATCTGAACAGGCTGACGGCAGAAGCCACAGGCGTTCCTGTCTATGCAGGGCCTACCGAAGCAACGGCAATCGGCAATCTGGCGGCACAGATGATGACCGGCGGTGAACTTCAGGGATTGAAGGATGCCAGGGCATGTGTATTTAGATCCTTCGAGATTAAAGAATATAAATGATACATAGGAAAACCGAGCGACGCCGAAGGCGGCATTTGGTTTTCATGTATCATTTAACGAGCAAACAGTCTGCGAAGCAGACAGGAAGCAGCGAAGGTGTGAGTTTGCGAGTTGAGAAAAGCAAAAATGGGATCAAAAAAGGGATAAAAGGAAGTAAAAAACCATAGTAACAGGTAGAAACAATGAAAATTCTGAAAGTGAGGAAACGAAAATGACAAGATTTGAATCTGCAAAAGAAATTTATGCTTCTTACGGAGTTGACGTAGAAGCAGCAATGAAGAAGCTGGCTGAGGCTCCCGTAGCACTTCACTGCTGGCAGGGAGATGATGTGACCGGTTTTGACCATGACGGTCCTCTGACCGGAGGCATCCAGACTACCGGCAATTACCCCGGAAAGGCTAAGACTCCCGAGCAGCTGATGGCTGATATGGATAAGGCAATGAGCCTGATGCCCGGAAAGAAAAAGCTGAATCTTCATGCATGCTATGCTATTTTTGAGCCCGGTGAGTTTGTTGACCGTGACAAGCTGGAGCCTAAGCATTTTGCAAAATGGGTGGAGTTTGCAAAAGAGAGAAACATGGGTATCGATTTTAATCCCACTTTCTTCTCTCATCCCATGGTAAAAGACGGTCTGACATTGTCCAGCCCCGACCCTGAGGTAAGAAACTTCTGGATTGAGCACGGCAAGGCATGTATCCGTATTTCCGAGTATTTTGCGAAGGAGACAGGCGTTCCCTGCGTTATGAATATCTGGACAGGAGACGGCTTTAAAGATGTTCCCGCTGACAGAATGGGACCCCGCATGAGATATAAGGAATCCATCGAAGCAATTCTGGCTGAGCCCTTTGACAAAAAGCTGGTGAAGCCCTGTGTAGAGAGCAAGGTGTTCGGTATCGGTGTGGAAGCCTATACAGCAGGAAGTGCTGAGTTTACCTTAAGCTTTGCCGCTACCCACGAAGGCTGCCTGCCTTTGATGGACAATGGACATTATCATCCCACGGAGGTGGTTTCCGATAAGATTCCCGCACTGCTTTGTTTCTTCCCTGAGATTGCACTGCATATCACAAGACCCATTCGCTGGGACAGTGACCATGTAGTACTCTTCGATGATGAGACAAAGGAGATGGCAAAGGAAATCGTTCGCTGTGACGGGCTTGACCGTGTATACATGGCACTGGATTACTTCGATGCAAGCATCAACCGTGTATCCGCATGGGCTATGGGCTTCAGAAGCTGGCAGAAGGCACTTCTTGCGGCAATGTGTACGCCCAACGAGGCACTGAAGAAACTGCAGGATGAAGCAAAGATGACCGAACTGATGGTAGAGCAGGAAGCAATCAAGACACTGCCTCTGGGCGACATCTGGAATGAATACTGTGAGCGTCAGGGTGTTGTATCCGACAAGGAGTTCTATGCAGAAGTAAAGAAGTATGAGGATGAGGTTCTCTCTAAGAGAGATTAATCTGAAATGTGTGGGGGTGCCTTTCGGCACCCCGTTTGAACGAAGACAGCTGATTATCTCAGAACATGTACAAGGTTATTTGCGTCGCAGACATCCCCAGAGCCTTAATCGAAGAGCCTGATTTTTGATATATGGCACGCGATTCCTTTGGCGAGATGCATCTGCGGAATGGAGGATTAAGATGAACAGTATATTTGGTGTAAAGGTAATGGAAGACTATATCCGTATGTGCCATGACGGTGTAAGACAGGGCTGGCATGAGAGGAACGGCGGAAACCTGACCTATCGTATGAAAGAAGAGGAAGTTGCAGAGTGCCGTCCTTATTTCAAGGCGGAGCCCGGACCCTGGGTGGAGCTTGGTGTTCAGGCAGATAACCTGAAGGGAGAATATTTTATCTCTACCGGAAGCGGAAAGTTCCTTCAGAATGTAGGCCTGGAACCCCAGAACAGCATCTGTATCGTGGAAATCAATGATAAGGGTGATTCTTATCGTATCGTTTGGGGTCTGGAGAATGGCGGAAGACCTACCAGTGAGTTTCCTACCCACTTTATGAATCATTCCGTCAGAAAACGGGTAACAAACGGTGCAAACCGAGTAATTTACCATGCGCATACACCTTATGTAATTGCACTGACCTATGTATTGCCACTGAAGGCTGAGGTGTTTACCAGAATGCTCTGGAAGAGTGCAACGGAGTGCTGTGTGGTATTCCCCGGCGGTGTCGGCGTTGTTCCCTGGATGGTTCCCGGCGGTCCCGAAATCGCAAAGGCAACCTGTGTGCTCATGGAAAAGTATGATGCGGCAATCTGGTCCTTCCATGGATTGTTTGTATCCGGTCCCGACTTTGATACCGCATTTGGACTGATGCACACCATCGAGAAGGCAGCTCAGATTGCTTCCATTGCACTGGCCGCAAACGGCGGAAAAGCACCCAGACAGATGATTACCGATGACAACATCCGTGCCATCGGAAGAGACTTCGGCGTGGAACTGAATGAGGAAATTCTGAATTACCAGCCTGAACCGGATGAGATTTTCTGCTAGGATTACGATCCCGTAGCTTTGATGATGTAATATTGAAATAATATTCTGAATACAGAGGAAAAATGGTGCAATTCGTAAGAATTTGCACCATTTTTATTTTGAGGTTAAGGGGGTAAATTTAAGGATAGAGGTAAATTGAAGTTTACCTCGCTCACTTAGGTTATTGCAGTTTCCGTCGGGCTTACCGCATGATATGCCTGACTCGACACGCTTTCGCTCGAAGGCGCGACGTAACGGATGCATAGGCGGCTACAATACAGCCGCCAAGCACCGACGTCTTGCACGGCCGAGCCAGGCATATCAAGCGTTCTCCCGACTGCTTTCATGAAAATAGAAATAACGTAGCTCAAAATATTATCATCACAGCTTTTCCGGAAACTACGCTTGCAGATTGCTTTCAAAAGACAGTCGCCGAAACTTTTCTGCGACCAGTCGGGGTTGGCGTATCATGTTCCTTATTCGACCGTGCAAGACGTCGGTGCTTAGCGACCGTACTTTGGTCGCTTACGCATCCGCTACGTCGCGCCCCCGAGTGAAAACGTGTCGAAGAAGGAACATGATACGCCAACCCCGACGGCAGTAGGTGAAATCCGGCGACGTCCCTCGCGAGGTAAACTTCAATTTGCAATAAATCTCAAACTTATGGTGAGATTTAATTATCCTTTACTTTCTGTAAACATCACTTGTCTTCATGAATCACAGGATTCCGAAAAGATTACCTCCCATTCTGAATCAACTCCTCCGGGAACCCTACTTCCCGAATCAGCTTCCATGCCTCATCAGCTTCCCCGATATTCTGCTTTCCGTGGCTGTCGCTGGAAAGCAGAATGGGGCAGGAGAGCGCCTCGCAGGTCTGCAGCAGCTTTGCGGCGTTGGTACGACAATCTATTCGGTAGCTGTCGGGCAGCAGGGATACATTGTTTAACTCCGGCAACACATTGCAGGAGAGAGCAGCTGCCACCAGTTCCCGATAGTCAACGGGAAAGCGGGAGTCATCACAGTGCCCAATGATTTTTACCTTCGGATGGCGCATGGCGCGGATATATGCCCGTGTGTTTTCAAGGGCGGAACCGGAGGTGAAAATCGGGCGGTGCATACTGACAATGCAGTAGTCCAACGTTTCCAGTATTTCATCCGGCACATCCAGGGTGCCGTCTTTGTCCAGAATGTTAGCCTCGACTCCATATCGAAGTTCAATTCCGAAGCGTTTCCGCTCACACAAAAAAAGATTCCGGAAATAGGATAGATTGGCGCTGCCCGGTGTGGCAGGGCCGTGATCACTGATGCCCAGAATTTCCATGCCGCGTGCGGCGGCCTCCTTTGCCAGATCCGTTACCCGGTCAGTGGTGGCATGGCCACTGGCGATGGTGTGAGTGTGAAGGTCAGTCCGCAGGTAGTGATATTCTATTCTTGAAATATTTGTTTGACTCTCATTTTTCATAGCTACAGTATTGCTCATATCCTTTGCAAAGTCAAGAATAAACAGGATAATTCTTGCCTGATTTTCTGGAAAAATCAAGAAAACCACATCTAAAACCAACAGAATCAAAATAAATACCACATAAAAGTTAGAAAAATAGTGTTTGTTTCGTTGACATTTCATGAAAGGAAGAATATACTGAAAATTAGCACAGTATGCCCGCTTGGTTCGGCGGGTTTTGAAATAAAACTATTGTATGATGAAGATGGAGAGGAGTTATCATGGCAAAATATTACACTCTTGAAATTCCGAAAACAGACAGAATTCCGAAACTGGTATCCGACCTTTTTGCAAAGATGCCGGAGATTGAATCCGCGCGAGCAAAACTGATTACCGAGAGCTACCGGAGTACGGAGGACAAGCCCATTGTGATGCGCCGTGCTCTGGCTTTTGAGCATATTCTGGACAATATTCCCATTGTAATCAGACCCGGTGAGCTGATTGTGGGAAGTACTACGCTTGCCCCCAGAGGATGCCAGACCTACCCGGAATTTTCCTATAAATGGCTGGAGGCGGAGTTTGATACCGTAGCAACCAGGAAGGCAGACCCTTTTTACATATCGGAGCAGACTAAGAAAGAACTTTTGGAGGCAGACGCTTACTGGGAGGGAAAAACCACCAGTGAACTGGCAACTTCGCTGATGGCACCGGAAACCCTGAAAGCCATGGAGCACAATATTTTCACACCAGGCAATTATTTTTATAACGGTGTGGGACATGTGACTGTTCAATACGACAAGGTGCTGGCAATCGGTTATGAGGGAATTATCGCCCAGGTAGAGGAAGAACTGGCAAATTGTAATCCGGGAGACATGGATTACTGTACCAAGAGCCAGTTCCTGCAGGCGGTTATCATCAGCTGTAAGGCGGTGATTCGTTATGCGAATCGTTATGCGATTCTTGCGGAAGAAGAAGCGGCTTCCTGCACGGACGCTGTCAGAAAGAAGGAGCTTTTGCAGATTGCGGCAAACTGCCGCCGTGTGCCTGCGAAGGGCGCGACATCCTTCTATGAGGCGTGTCAGAGCTTCTGGTTTGTACAGCAGCTTTTGCAGCTGGAATCCAGCGGTCACTCCATTTCTCCCGGACGTTTCGACCAGTATATGTATCCTTATTACAAGAAGGATCTGGATGTCGGCAAACTGACGAGAGAATTTGCGCAGGAGCTGCTTGACTGTATCTGGGTAAAATTAAACGACCTGAACAAGTGTCGTGATGCTGCCAGTGCAGAGGGCTTTGCGGGCTACAGCCTGTTCCAGAATCTGATTGTGGGAGGACAGGACAAGGATGCCTGCGATGTGACAAACGATTTGTCCTTTATGTGTATCACGGCTTCCAAGCATGTTTTCCTGCCTCAGCCGTCTCTTTCCATTCGTGTGTGGAACAAGAGTCCCCATGATCTGCTTTTGAAGGCGGCGGATTTGACAAGAACGGGAATCGGACTTCCCGCTTACTATAATGACGAAGTGATTATTCCTTCCCTGCTCAGCAGGGGACTGACGCTGGAAGATGCGAGAGAATACAATATCATTGGCTGTGTGGAGCCGCAGAAGGCAGGCAAGACCGAAGGGTGGCATGATGCCGCTTTCTATAATATGTGCCGTCCGCTGGAACTGGTATTTTCCAACGGCTGGGACAAGGGAGAGAAAATCAGCATAGAGACCGGAAGGGTAGAGGATATGACTACCTTCGACGAGTTCTATGATGCATACAAGAAGCAGATGGACTACAATATTTCCCTGCTGGTGAATGCGGACAATGCCATTGATGTGGCACATGCAACCCGCTGCCCGCTGCCTTTTCTTTCCTGTATGGTGGATGACTGCATCAAGAGAGGAAAGACCGTGCAGGAGGGTGGTGCGGTTTATAACTTTACCGGGCCTCAGGGCTTCGGCATTGCAAACATGGCAGACTCCCTATATGCCATCAAGAAGCTGGTGTTCGATGAGAAGAAGGTTACCCTGACAGAGTGGAAGCGTGCGCTTGCCATGAACTACGGACAGGGCTTTGATGAAATCAGCGCTGCGGAAATCGTGACGCAGATTGTAAAAGAAATGGCGGAGAACGGCATGCAAGTCGATGAGAGCCAGATTGCTGCCATGATTACCACAGTGATGAATATGGAGCTTCCCGCAGAGGAAAAGAAGAAGTATGAGAAACTGCGGGCGATGATTGACGAGGTTCCCAAATTCGGAAACGATATTGAGGAAGTGGACATGTTCGCAAGGGATGTGGCGTACACCTACACAAGACCTTTGCTGCAATACAAGAATCCCAGGGGCGGACAGTTCCAGGCAGGTCTGTATCCGGTTTCCGCAAATGTGCCCCTGGGTGCACAGACCGGAGCAACACCGGACGGCAGACTGGCACATACCCCTGTGGCAGACGGGGTTTCTCCTTCTGCCGGAAAGGATGTTCACGGCCCGACTGCTGCGGCAAACTCCGTTTCGAAGCTGGATCACGGCATTGCCTCCAACGGAACGCTGTTTAACCAGAAGTTCCATCCGACAGCCCTTTCGGGTCAGCAGGGACTGGAAAACTTTGTGGCGTTGATTCGCTCCTATTTTGACCAGAAGGGAAGCCACATGCAGTTTAATGTGGTGGACAGAGATACCCTGCTTGACGCACAGGCGCATCCTGAAAAATATGCGCATCTGGTAGTCCGTGTGGCGGGTTACAGTGCACTGTTTACAACACTGTCCAAGTCCCTGCAGGACGACATTATCCGCAGAACAGAGCAGGGCTGGTAGGGGGAAATATGAGTTACTTGGAAACAAAGGGACGGATATTTGACATTCAGCGTTATTCCATCCACGACGGCACCGGCATCCGCACTATCTGCTTTTTGAAGGGGTGCGTGCTGCGGTGTAAATGGTGCTGTAATCCTGAATCCCAGGAATACGCCATTCAGGAGATGATGGTTCGAGGAAAGGAAAAAATAGTTGGCCAGGATGTGACGGTGGCAGAGGTCATGGAGACCGTGGAGCGCGACAGACCCTACTATGACCGTTCCGGCGGTGGGCTGACTTTGTCCGGCGGGGAAAGCCTCTGTCAGCCGGAGTTTGCGAGAGACCTGCTGCGTGCAGCAAAGGATAGCGGTATCAATACTGCCATGGAGAGCATGGGATGCGCCAAGTGGGAGGTGATTGAGCAGATTCTGCCGTACCTCGACCATTATCTGATGGACATTAAGCACATGAACGGTGCGAAGCATAAAGAATTTACGGGAAAGAGCAATGAACTGATGCTGGAGAATGCCAGACGGATTGCAGAGTCAGGACAGACGAAGCTGAGCATCCGTGTACCTGTGATTCCCACTTTTAACGATACTCCCGAGGAAATTAAGGCAATCGCAGTGTTTGCGGACAAGCTGCCCGGGGTGGACGATATCTACCTGCTTCCTTACCACAGGCTGGGACAGGATAAGTATGAGGGACTGGGCAGAACCTATCTGCTTCCCGACATTCTTCCACCCGAACCGGAGCAGATGCAGATGCTGAAAAAGGTTGTGGAGACAAATACGAAGCTTCGGTGCCAGATTGGCGGGTAGGGCAAACTATAATAAAATCTGTGTTGCTCCGGATGGCGGTGTGCTGGGTGGAAATGTTTACCGGTCTGATATTTTGGAAATATTGGAGAAGTATATGCCGCAGGGTGGTTGGCATAGATGGGAATTACCCCAAAAACAAGGAAAAGTGAAGATGTGGGGGTAAGGGAAGACAGGAATTACCCTCAAAAACGGGGGGAAATTAAAAATCTGGGGGTAAAGGAAGAAGAGAAATACCCCCAAAAACGAGGGAAACAATAAAATAATAATCTGGGAGATTGATTATGGATTGGCTGGATGACAAAAACAAACAGAGAATTGTGCAGGAGCTTGTGCCGGGTAAGCAGATTACCCTGGCGCACATTATTGCAAGCCCTGATCCCATATTGTATGAAAAGCTTGGATTAAATCCGGCTCTGGATTACGCCAGGGCGGCTATCGGTATTATGACGGTTTCCCCTGCGGAGACAGCTATCATCATGGCGGATGTGGCGCTGAAGTCGGCTGCTGTTGAACTTGGTTTTGTAGACCGTTTCAGCGGTTCTCTGATTATCACGGGAACCGTGTCCGAAGTGGAAGCTTCCGAGCATGCGATTCTTGATTATGTGCGGGAGAATCTGAAATATACCACCTGCGGAATCACAAAAACCTGATTCCGGGAAGAAACAGCAGAAACGGAACACCTTAAGAATAAAATGGAATTTTCATTATGAAAAAACTAATCCTGATGGGGCGCAGCGAAAGCGGGAAAACAACCCTGAAGCAGGCGCTGACCGGAGAAAAAATTCATTACGACAAAACGCAGTATATTCATTATAATGATGTGTTGATTGACACACCGGGCGAATATGCCCAGACAAAGCATCTGGGGTATGCACTTGCCTTATATGCCTACGAGGCGGACGTGGTGGGGCTGCTTGTGGCAGCGACGGAACCCTATACGCTCTTCCCACCAAATATCACATGTATGGTAAACAGAGATGTAATCGGCATTGTAACTAAAATCAATGATCCCGGTGCCAATGTGGCTCTGGCAGAGCGGTGGCTGAAAAATTCCGGCTGCAAGGACATTTTCTTTGTGGATTCCGCAACAGGAGAAGGCATAGATAAGGTGCTGGAGTATCTGAGGAGATAGTGTGAAGTCCGGGAGCGCAAGTTCACGAACGCCATTCGCAAAATGAGTGAACTGAAAAACCACAAAAAGCGACACAAAACCAACACTAATTTGTTGACTTGTGTGGTATATAGGCTTATAATAGAGCCAAAAGCAACAAAAACTATCCAGGAGGAATCAAAATGCAAAACGAGTACGAAATCAAAAAAGAGATCTGCGACATCGGAAAGAGAATCTACAACAGAAACATGGTTGCTGCAAACGATGGTAACATTTCCGTGAAGCTGAATGACAATGAGTTCCTTTGCACCCCTACCGGCGTGTCCAAGGGATTCATGACCCCGGAGTACATCTGTAAGGTGGATGCACAGGGTAATGTTCTTCAGGCAAACGGTAATTTTAAGCCCTCATCTGAAATCAAAATGCATATGAGAGTATACCAGGAGAGACCTGATGTAAGAAGCGTGGTACATGCACATCCCGTATATGCAACCAGCTTTGCGATTGCAGGTATTCCCCTTACTCAGCCTATCATGCCCGAGGCAGTTATCGCACTTGGATGTGTGCCTATCGCTAAGTACGGCAGACCTTCCACCATGGAAATTCCTGATGCGGTTTCCGAGTACGTGCAGTATTTCGACGCTGTATTGCTGGAGAACCACGGCGCTCTGACTTATTCCGATTCTCTGCTCAGCGCATATCTGAAGATGGAATCCGTTGAGTTTTATGCACAGCTGTTATACCAGTCCAGAATGCTGGGTGGTCCCAAGGAGTTTACTCCTCAGCAGGTAGAAGACCTGTACGAGATCAGAAGACAGTTTGGCATGAAAGGACGTCATCCCGCAAATCTTTGCCCGAATGCAAAGGAAGGAAAGCCCAGCTGCCATACCTGCGGCGGTGGATGTGGCACCAAGAAGGATGCATCTGCAGCATCTCCTGAACTGGTAGCAGAGATTACCAAGAGAGTTCTGGAGCAGTTAGGCAAATAAGAGATTCTTCATAAACAGGATAATGATGAATAATAATGAAATCGAGAAAATTGTAAGGGAAGTTTTACAGAAACTTTCGGAACATCAAAGTAACGCAAACGGTGGCTTGATTCAAACATCCATGTCCCTTGCCCTCGCGTTAAAGCTTATTGAAAGAATCGAGGCGAAGGCAGCAGAGTGGAATATGAGAGTGGTGACGGCGGTATCGGATGCCTCCGGCAGGCCGGTTGCGGTTCACTGCATGGACGGTGCATACATAGGAAGCTTTGATGTGGCATTAAACAAAACATATACTTCCATTGCCTTTCAGATGTCTACGGCGCAGCTCGGAAGGCTCAGCCAGCCGGGAGAAAGCCTTTACGGCATCCAGTTCACCAACGGAGGAAAGATAGTCATCTTTGGCGGAGGTGAGGTGCTGGAGCGCAATGGAGTCATTATCGGAGCACTGGGCGTCAGCGGCGGTACTGCAGAGCAGGACACCAATCTGGCAGCCTACGGAAAATCCATTTTTGAGGAGGTAATCACGTGCTTGTAAATGAAAGCCTGGTACAGGATATTGTACAGGAGGTTGTGGCGAAACTGAATATTCAGGAGCCGGCATCAAATTATCACGGTGTGTTCACTGATATGAACGATGCAATCGCGGCTGCAAAGAAGTCACAGGCAATTGTGCGCAGAATGTCCCTTGACCAGAGAGAACAGATTATTTCAAATATCCGCAGAAAGACCCACGAGCAGGCGGAAACCATTGCCAGAATGGGCGTTGACGAAACCGGTATGGGAAATGTGGGACACAAAATTTTAAAACATCATCTGGTGGCAGATAAGACCCCCGGAACCGAGGACTTAAAGACAACCGCATGGAGCGGCGACAGAGGACTGACCCTGATTGAGATGGGCCCCTTTGGTGTCATCGGAGCAATCACTCCCTGTACAAACCCCAGCGAGACAGTAATCTGTAATTCCATCGGCATGATTGCAGCAGGCAACACGGTTGTATTCAACCCGCACCCTCAGGCAATCAAGACATCCATGTATGCCATCAATCTGATTAACGAGGCATCCCTTGAAGCAGGTGGCCCGGATAACGTGGCTTGTACGGTGGAAAAGCCTACATTGGAAACCAGCAATATTATGATGAAACACAAGGACATCCCCTTGATTGCGGCTACCGGTGGTCCCGGTGTTGTTACGGCGGTGCTTTCTTCCGGTAAGAGAGGCATCGGAGCCGGCGCAGGAAATCCTCCCGCAGTGGTAGATGAGACAGCCGATGTCAGAAAAGCAGCTCAGGATATTGTCAACGGATGCACCTTTGACAACAATCTTCCCTGCATTGCAGAGAAGGAAATCGTGGCAGTGGATGCCATTGCGGACGAGCTGATGAATTATATGATTACCGAGCAGGGCTGCTATCTGGCTTCTAAGGAAGAACAGGACAAGCTAACGGCAACGGTAATTACTCCGAAGGGACTGAACAGGAAATGTGTGGGACGTGACGCGAAGACACTGCTTGGCATGATTGGTGTTACCGTTCCGGACAATATCCGCTGTATCGTGTTCGAGGGTGAGAAAGAGCATCCGCTGATTGCGACAGAACTGATGATGCCGATTCTGGGCATGGTTCGCGCAAAGGATATCGATGATGCCATTGAGAAGGCTGTATGGCTGGAGCACGGAAACCGCCACTCCGCACATATCCATTCCAAGAACATCGACAACATTACGAAATATGCGAGGGAGATTGATACCGCAATTCTGGTAAAGAATGCACCTTCTTACGCAGCACTCGGGTTCGGCGGAGAAGGGTATTGCACCTTCACCATTGCCAGCCGTACCGGTGAGGGGCTTACCAGTGCAAAGACCTTTACCAAGAGCAGACGCTGCGTCATGGCGGACAGTCTTTGCATACGTTAGAACGAAAGGAGAACAACAATGGCTGATACAGCACAGATTGAAGAGATTGTAAAGCAGGTACTGGCGAGTATGTCCGGTACGGTGAGTGCAAATCATCCTGTGGCAAGCGCCGGCACAGCAAACGGATCAATTCCGAAGACGGCACATGTTGCAATGCTCACCAGTCTCGAGCACTTTGATATAAAAGAGTTCCCCATGCCTGAGGTTGGGGATGACGACATTCTGGTGAAGGTGGAAGGCTGCGGTGTCTGCGGCACAGATGCCCATGAGTTCAAGCGTGACCCCTTCAGCCTGATTCCCGTGGCACTGGGACATGAAGGAACCGGTGAAATCGTAAAGATGGGTAAGAACGTCAAGAAGGACAGCGCAGGCAAGGATTTGAAGGTGGGAGATAAGGTTGTTACCTGCATGATTTTCAAGGACAACCCGGACATCACCATGTTCGACTTAAACAAGCAGAATGTGGGCGGTGCGGATGTATATGGTCTGCTTCCCGATGATGACATTCACTTAAACGGATGGTTTTCCGACTATATCTTAGTCAGGGGCGGCTCTACTGTATTTAATGTGAGTGATCTGGATTTATACTCCCGTGTACTGATTGAGCCCTGTGCGGTTCTGGTGCATGCGGTAGAGAGAGCAAAGAGCACAGGCATCCTTCGTTTCAATTCCAGAGTAGTTGTACAGGGATGTGGCCCGATTGGCTTGATTTGTATCGCAATTTTGCGTACAATGGGTATTAACAAGATAGTAGCGGTAGATGGGGAACAGAAGCGTCTCGACTTTGCAAAGGAGCTGGGCGCATCCGATGCGGTAAACTTCAAGGCTCACAAGGGTATTGAGGCGCTGACCGCAGCTGTGCAGGAGAAATGTGACGGACATCTGGCAGATTTCGCTTTCCAGTGTACCGGTTCTCCCGCAGGACATTCCAATATCTATAAGTTCATCCGCAACGGCGGCGGACTTTGCGAACTGGGATTCTTCATCAACGGCGGAGATGCAACCATCAATCCTCACTTTGACATCTGCTCCAAGGAAATTACCACCGTGGGCAGCTGGGTATATACCCTGAGAGATTATGCGACAACCTTTGATTTCTTAAAGAGTGCGAAGAAAATCGGTCTTCCCATTGAGAAGCTGATTACTCATACATATCCGCTTGAGGAAATCAACGAAGCCCTGAAGACCAATCTGGCAATGACAGGACTGAAGATTGCAATTATTAACAAGTAATAGTTTGAAAACGAGGAAGCTATGGAAGAAGCGGTAGGACTTTTGGAGGTATACGGACTGACCTGTGCATTTATCGCAGCCGATGCAGGCTGTAAGGCATCAAATGTCAGACTTGAAACCTTCGATAAAAATAAACCTGCAAATGCAGATTCGTTGCCGGTACCCTTACTGGTGACAATCAAGTTCCGCGGAAGCGTCGCAGATGTGGAAGCTGCTATGGCGGCGGGGGAGGAGATGGCAAAATCCCTCACGGGCGTCGTGCAAAAGCACATCATCGCAAGACCGACTTCCGATACGGAAAAAATGTTGAAGCTGAACGCTTTCGACAAAAACTAAAACAGTACATATTTTATTTGCCTATATGAAAGGAGAACATTATGGCACAGGAAGCATTGGGAATGGTAGAAACAAGAGGTCTGACAGCAGCAATTGAGGCAGCTGATGCAATGACCAAGTCCGCAGAGGTAACTCTGGTAGGTACTGAGAAGATCGGTTCCGGACTGGTAACCGTTATGGTACGCGGTGATGTGGGAGCAGTAAAGGCATCTGTAGAGAGCGGTTCCGCAGCAGCAAGCAGACTGGGAGAACTGGTAGCAGCACACGTGATTCCCCGTCCTCACGCTGATGTTGAGAAGATTTTGCCCCGCATCTAGGAAGTCAAGCGGACACGAAGGAAAGTAAAGAATAAAGAAGGAGCCGGACAATGAGCAATACATCATTAGGCTTTATTGAAATTTCAGGTGTGGTTGCCGCGGTGGATGCACTGGATATTATGTGCAAAACCTCCGGCGTGGAGCTGGCCACCTGGGAGCGAAAGCTCGGCGGACGACTTGTCACGGTTATCGTAAAAGGTGATGTGGCGTCTGTCACGGAAGCGGTGGAGACAGCTGCAAAGAAAGCAATCAAGAAGCCCGTGGCAAAGGGAATTATTGCAAATCCTCACGAGGAAATCATGAGACTTGTGAACCTGAGTGCAAGCAGATTCATGAATAAGCAGGCGGAGGCAGATTCGCTTGACGAGAGAACAATTCAGGAAGTATAAAACGCCAAAATTTTTAAAAACAGGAGGAAATGAAAATGGCACAGGAAGCATTGGGAATGGTAGAAACAAGAGGTCTGGTAGCAGCAATCGAGGCTGCAGATGCAATGTGTAAGGCAGCAAACGTTACTCTGGTAGGTACCGAGAAGATTGGTTCCGGACTGGTAACCGTTATGGTACGCGGCGATGTGGGAGCAGTAAAGTCTTCCGTAGAAGCAGGTTCCGCAAGTGCATCCAAGCTCGGCGAGCTGGTAGCTACCCATGTAATCCCTCGTCCTCATACTGATGTTGAGATGATTCTGCCCAAAGTAAAATAATAGACCGGGAGGAGAATCATGGAACAGCAGACTGTTGAAATGATTACGAAAATGGTACTTCAGTCTCTGAACCAGATGGAGACGAAGTCAAATGGCTTTCAGGTGCCGGTGGGTGTGTCTGCGAGACACATCCATCTGACACAGGAGCATGTGGAAATTCTTTTCGGCGAGGGCTATCAGCTGACAAAGAAAAAGGATTTGATGGGCGGGCAGTATGCCTGCAACGAAACGGTTACTGTTGTGGGGCTGAAGCTTCGTGCAATCGAAAATGTGCGTGTGCTTGGTCCTGTCAGAAAGGCATCCCAGCTGGAAATCTCGGCAACCGATGCCATGAAACTGGGAATTGCGGCTCCAATCAGAGAGTCCGGCAACGTGGCAGGAAGTGCTCCGGTTGCAGTAGTTGGTCCCCAGGGTGCAATTTATCTAAAAGAGGGCTGCATCATTGCCATGCGGCATATTCATATGTCTCCGGCTGACGCTGCGGCGGCAGGTGTGCATGACGGTGACATTGTTTCCGTCAGGGCAGACAATGAGCGCGGCACGGTGTTTAATCAGGTGAAGATTCGCGTACACGACAGCTTTACATTGGAAATGCACATTGATACGGATGAAGCAAATGCTTCTAAAATCAAAACCGGTGACAAGGTGACAATTATGAAGTAATGTTTCAGAGCAAAATTGACCTTGACGAGTAAGCTCTCAAGGTCAATTTATGCTGAATCTGTATGGCTCTGAAGTATTATATAGAGGAGAGTAGATACCATGGTGATAGGCAGGGTAGTGGGAAGTATTGTTTCCACACGGAAATGTGAAAACCTGATTGGAAATAAATTTATGATTATCGAGCCTCTTGAAGAAATGGGAGCATGCGCTTCCCGCTTTGTGGCGATTGACAATATCGGAGCCGGTATCGGAGAAACGGTTCTTGTGGCAACCGGAAGTGCAGCCAGAGTTGGCATGGAAAGTGCACCGGTGGATGCGGCGATTGTCGGCATTGTGGATGAAAAATAAGAAATGACAGGGAAATTTCCCGTTGTTTTGGAGAAATAGTATGGATATTGCAACTTTAAAACAGATTCTGCAGAATGAGGGTGTGGCAGGTGCCGGCGGCGCGGGCTTTCCTACCTATGCCAAGCTGGATGAGCGGGCAGAAATCATTCTCATGAACTGTGCGGAATGTGAACCTCTTCTGAAGCTGCACAGACAGCTTCTGGAGCATCATGCGGAAGAAATTCTGCGTACCTTCCAGGTGATAGCTCAGACGGTTGGCGCTTCTGAGGCAGTTATCGGAATTAAGAGAGAATACAAGGCCACTTTAAAGGCCATAGACAGATATATAGATGCATACCCCAACATGAGAGTGCAGCTGCTGGACAGTGCATATCCCATGGGGGACGAAGTAGTATTGATATACGAGGCTACCGGGAGAGTGATTCGCCCCGGCGGACTTCCCATCGAGGAAGGAGTAGCCGTTTTTAACGTTGAGACGGTTTACAATATATACAGGGCAGTGGAACAAAATATTCCTGTGCAGGATAAGCTGGTTTCCGTTGTGGGTGAGGTGGAGTATCCCATTACTCTGCGTGTGCCTATCGGAGCAGCCGTCAGGGATGTCGTGGCGTATGCGGGAGAAACCAAAGTAAAGAATCCGGCTTATCTGATTGGCGGACCGATGATGGGTAATCTTGGAGACGAAAATACGACCGTCACAAAAACCACCAACGCTATTATTGTACTGGATAAAAATCATTCCCTGATACAGAGGAAAAACAGGAATACCGCCATTGATTTAAAGCGTGCGGCCTCTTCCTGCTGTCAGTGTGAGACCTGTACAAGCCTTTGCCCCAGACATGCGCTGGGACATCCCATTGAGCCGCACAAGTTTATGAGAAGCGCGGCAAACCAGGATTTTCAGGATACCAATGTTTTTATCAATACCATGTTCTGCAGTTCCTGCGGATTGTGTGAGAATTTTTCCTGCCCACAGGGTCTGGCTCCCAGAACGCTGATAACGGAATATAAGAACGGTCTGCGTAAGGCAGGTGTGAAGCCCCCTGCGGATGTGCAGTCGTCGGCGGTTTTAAAGAGCAGAGAATACCGGAAGGTGCCGGAGGAGAGACTTGCAGCGAGACTCGGTGTGTCGAAGTATGATGTGGATGCTCCCTTGCAGCCGGATGCGTTCTGGAAGGAAAATTGTCAGATACATAAAGTAAAGATTCGTTTGAGCCAGCATATCGGGGCACCTGCCGTAGCCTGTGTGGAAAAAGGCGCGGTGGTGAAGGCAGGAGACAAAATTGCGGAACCCGGAAAAGGGTTGAGCGTTGCCATTCATGCTTCCATAGACGGTGTGGTACAGGAAGTGACTTCTGAGTATATTACAATAGCAGAATCGAAGTAAGGAGAAGATTTCACATGAGCAGAGCAATCGGAATGATAGAATTTAAGACGGTTTCGGCAGGTGTGACTGCCGCAGATCTCATGGTGAAGACGGCGGCAGTCGAACTGATAGAAGCACAGGTTGTCTGCCCCGGTAAATATATTGCCCTGATTACAGGAGACTTAAGTGCGGTTGATGCGTCAGTCGCATCGGCAAAAAACCATTATCCGGAGCAGCTGATAGACAGCTTTGTGCTGGGAAATCCGCATGAGGGAATTTTCCCCGCCATCTACGGAACAACTCATGTGGAGCATGTGAGCGCATTGGGGGTACTGGAAACCTTTGATGCGGCAGCGATTATCGTGGCGGCTGATGTGGCCGCAAAGACGGCGGAAGTGGAACTGATTGAACTTCGTATTGCGAAGGGAATGTGCGGAAAATCCTATGTTTATCTGTGTGGTGAGGTGTCTGCCGTAGATGCGGCAATTTCAAGAGCAAAAGAGAGTGTGGCGGGAAGCGGTATGTTCCTGGATTCTACCGTGATTGCGCATCCTGATGAGCAGATTATCAGGTCAATCATCTAAGCAGGTGCTGCCGTATTTTATATTGTGTGCCAAGCTGAATTATATATAAAAACAGCAGTATGGGGTAGGAAGGGGAGAAAATAATGCTTGCAGTGGAGCGCCGGAATTTGATTCTGGAGAAATTGCAGGACGAAAAAAAGGTAGTGGTCAGCGAACTGAGCACTCTTTTTGACGTTTCTGAAGAAACCATCAGAAGGGATCTTGACAAGCTGGACAAGGATGGTCTTGCCACCAAAAGCTATGGCGGAGCAATCCTGAATGAGAACACCAGCTTTGATATGCCTTTTAATGTACGAAAGAAACGGAATATGCGCGGCAAGCAGATTATCGCAGAACTGGTGAGCGGACTGGTACAGGAGGGAGAGCATATTATTGTAGATCCCAGTACCACGGCGGTAGCCATTGTCAAGGCATTGAAAAGCAAAAAGCATCTGACCGTGATTACGAATTCTATTGAGGTACTGGTGGAGCTTTCCGATGTGAGCGGCTGGGACATTATTTCCACAGGCGGTACACTTCGGGAGAGTTATCTGGCATTGGTAGGTCCCAAGGCTATGGACGGTATCAGCTCTTTTAATGCGGAAAAGGTGATTCTGTCCTGCAAGGGGATTGATATGCAGAAGGGAATTACGGATGCCAACGAGATGTTTTCACAGGTAAAGCAGACAATGCTAAAATCTGCAAAGCAGCGGATACTGGCAGTCGATTATACGAAATTCAATAATGTTGCTTTCTCGAAAATCTGTGAGTTATCGGATATTGATATGGTGGTAACAGATATCCGACCTTCTGAGGAGTGGATGGGATATTTTGCAGAGAAAGGAATCGAATGTCTCTATGGCAAAGAAAACGACGAAGACGATAGCTTTTACCAATAACAAGGGAGGAAGCGGCAAGACGACTACCTGTGCAAATCTGGGATATTCTCTGTCTGCGATGGGAAGAAAGGTTCTTCTGGTGGATGGGGATATGCAGCTAAACCTCTCTCTTTCCTTTTTCGGAGAAGACGAAGTGTTACAGTTCGCAGCCGGGGAGAAAAATTTGTACAATGCCGTGAAAAAGGAAGAAGACCTGACGGATTATGTGGTACATACGCCTTATGAAAATCTCGATTTGATTCCGTCTTCCACGCTGATGAGCGGTATTGAATTTGAATTGTTTACCAAGTGGCAGAGGGAGACAATTCTGAACAGAGGACTGAAAAAAATCAGGGAAAGCGGAGTGTATGACTATATTTTGATTGATGCGCCGCCGACATTGGGTGGCTGGGTAATGAACATTCTCTGCACATCGGATTACTGTATTCTGCCGGTGGAAGCTTCTCCCTGGGGACTTTTCGGTGTGGCAAATATGTTTGAATTTCTGGAAAATGTGAAGAAGGTTGCTCCAAAGCTGGAACTGCTGGGAGTTGTGATTACGAAGATGGATGCCAGAAAAAATTACGGAAAGCAGACGCTGGAGGTTTTAAAGGAGTTTAGTGAGGTTACGGTATTTGATACGGTGATTCGTGTGGACAGCGAGATAGAATGGGCGCAGGACCATTCCAAGCCCGTGATGGCTTATAAAAAAAGTGCAAGAAGCGCAGGAGAATATCTGGAGCTGGCAAAGGAGGTAGATAAAAATGTCCGTAGGAGCAGGTAGTATCAAAAGAGCTGCAAAAGCAGCAGCGGTAAAGCCGCAGGAGAAAAAAACGGAGGTGACGGCTACGGCAGCAAAGGCAGAGTCAAAGACGGAAAAGCCGAAGGAGGCAAAGCCGGTAAGCAGGAAAACAGCCGATACAAGAGCAAAAAAAATTGACACAAAAAAGCCCGATACAAAACAGGAAAGACGTTATGGTGTGGGAGAGGAACTGCCAATTTATCTGATGTAAATTCTCAGTGAAAAGGATGAGACGGATGTACGATGGAGTAAAGAGCAATGGGAAGATAGACCCGGATTTTGAGTTTGCCTGGTTCCTGGAGACAATCAGTCTGCAGTGTGACGGATTGGAGCACAAGGCTAACGAGATACTCAGGGGAATGTTCTGCGGTGCCCTGCGAAATGTGACGGGATACAAGTGGATTGAGGAACCGCCGGAACGGATGGATGTGACAGGAATCCGCATTACTGCAGAGGTGGTGCAGGATGAGACCGGGAAAAATCACAACGAGATTCTTGGAAACTGGAGTATTATATTCCGGTTTGAAACCTGTAGAGATGCCACTGCAAAAGAGACGACGAAAGCTACGCTTTTCAATATTCAGAATGCCATGGAGCGCTTTATCCGTGCCAGGTATCATATTGATGAGCCAAAGGATCTTGCGTTTTTCGTCCTGGAACAGCAGCGTAAGGATCTGATTCAGAAGCATTTTGTCGGTGTTGTACAGTAAGTAGTTTTTCGCCGGAAGAGGCGGCAAAATATAGCAAAGAAAAAGAACAGGAGGAATTACTTATGGCAAACAGATTTGTATTGAATGAGACTTCATATCATGGAGCGGGTGCAATTCAGGAGATTGCTACCGAAGCTAAGGGCAGGGGATTTCAGAAGGCATTAATTTGTTCTGATCCGGATTTGATTCGTTTCGGTGTGACAAAGAAGGTTACGGATGTTTTGGACAAGGCGGGACTTGTCTATGAGATTTATTCCAACATTAAACCCAATCCCACCATCGAGAATGTTCAGCTTGGTGTGGAGGCATTTAAGAAAGCAGGAGCAGATTATCTGATTGCAATCGGCGGCGGTTCTTCCATGGATACGGCAAAAGGTATCGGTATTGTAATTGCAAACCCTGATTTTGCGGATATCAGAAGTCTGGAGGGTGTGGCACCTACAAAGAATAAGTCGGTTCCTATTTTTGCGGTACCTACCACAGCGGGAACAGCAGCAGAGGTTACCATTAATTATGTTATTACCGATACGGAAAAGAATCGTAAGATGGTTTGCGTTGACCCTAAGGATATTCCCGTGGTGGCATTCGTTGATTCTGATATGATGTCCTCCATGCCGAAAGGTCTGACCGCTGCGACCGGTATGGATGCATTGACCCATGCTATTGAGGGATACATTACGGCAGGTGCTTGGGAACTTTCCGATATGTTCCACCTGAAAGCAATTGAAATTATTGCCAGAAGCCTGCGAGGCGCAGTTGCAAACACACCGGAAGGCCGTGAAGGAATGGCACTGGGACAGTATGTTGCAGGCATGGGATTCTCCAACGTTGGATTGGGAATTGTTCATTCTATGGCACATCCTCTGGGTGCATTGTATGATACCCCTCACGGTGTGGCAAATGCTATTATTCTTCCTACTGTTATGGAATATAACGCAGAGGCAACCGGTGAGAAGTATCGTGAGATTGCGAGAGCCATGGGCGTAGAGGGTGTTGATTCCATGAGTCAGGCAGAATATAGAAAGGCTGCCATCGATGCTGTGAAGAAGCTTTCTCAGGACGTGGGCATCCCTGCGGATCTGAAGGATATTGTCAAGAGAGAGGATATTCCTTTCCTGGCACAGTCAGCATATGATGATGCCTGCAGACCCGGTAATCCGAAGGAGACCAGCGTGGAAGATATCACCAAATTGTATGAATCTCTTTTGTAAGGGATAAGCTGTAAGGTAAACGGAAAGGCAAGGTATCAGAATGGAATTAGAACAGTTGAGAAGTGACATGGTTGCAGCCATGAAAGCACGTGATAAGGAGAGAAAGGATGCCATTTCCTCTCTGGTGTCAGCTGTAAAGAAGGCTGCTATTGACGAAGGATGCCGCGAGGATGTGCCGACAGATCTTGTTGACCGGGTGATTCTCAAAGAGTTAAAGACTGTGAAGGAGCAGCTCGATGCCTGCCCGGCAGATCGAACTGACCTTTTGGCTGAATATCAGACACGGTACGATGTGATTTCAGAATATGCGCCGAAGATGATGTCTTCGGAAGAAGTGAAGGCATATATAGAAACACACTTCGCTGAGATAGTCGCCACGAAAAACAAAGGGCAGATTATGAAGGCTGTTATGGCAGAATTAAAGGGCAAGGCAGACGGCAAAGTAATCAATGAGACTGTAGCTGAACTGTGTAAATAAGGTCTATACTGCATAAACTGTATGAATATGCGTAAAAGGGTTTCGTGTAAAGGCGGAACCCTTTTATCATTTCCTTATATAATTTTATGTTTTTTTAATTGACATGACACCTCAAAAAAAGATAAGATAGATATACAAGTCGCAGAAGCGGAAATCTCCGCGTGGATACGCCAAGGGGTTCATAAGGGATATAAGGAGGTAGTTTTATTGAAGAAGAATGAAAGTTATTTAAAGGATTACGCATTATTATGCAGGCATGCGGATAAACTGGAGCCGGCTCTTTTTGATGAGTATGATGTACAGAGAGGGCTACGTGATAAAAACGGAAACGGTGTGGTGACAGGGCTGACGAATATTTCCAGAATTGAATCCTTTCAGATGGTGGATGGGGTTAAGACACCGTGTGAGGGAAAACTCTGGTATCGAGGCTATGACTGTATTGAACTTGTCCGGGGATTTCGGGGAAAGCATTACGGGTTTGAGGAAGTGGCTTATCTGTTGCTGTTCGGTGAACTTCCCACAGAGGCACAGTTGAAGGAATTCAGAGACATACTGGCTTCCCACAGAACGCTTCCGACAAATTTTACCAGGGATGTTATTATGAAAGCACCCAGCAGCGATATCATGAATTCGTTGACGAGAAGCGTTTTAACACTGGCATCGTATGATAAAAACTGCAGTGATACATCCGTAGAGAACGTGCTACGTCAATGTATCGGATTAATCAGTGTATTTCCCATGCTGGCAGTTTATGGGTATCATGCCTACAATCATTACCAGAATGACGAAAGCATGTATATTCACCGGCCTTCCAAGAAGCTTTCCACGGCAGAAAATCTTCTGATGATGCTCAGACCGGATAAACAATATACAGAGCTCGAGGCAACCGTGCTTGACATTGCGCTGGTACTGCATATGGAGCACGGCGGCGGTAATAATTCGACCTTTACGACACGTGTGGTGACGTCCTCCGGAGCGGATACTTATTCAGTTATTGCAGCAGCATTATCCTCACTGAAAGGACCGAAGCATGGCGGAGCCAATATCAAGGTTGTGGAAATGATGCGTGATATTGAAGCGAACGTGTCCGACTGGGAAGACGAGGATGCGGTGAGAGTTTATCTGAAGAAAATCCTGAACAAGGAGGCTTTTGACAAAAAGGGACTGATTTATGGAATGGGGCATGCGGTATACTCTTTGTCTGATCCAAGAGCCCAGGTGTTTAAGGGGTTTGTACATCAGCTTGCCACGGCAAAGGGACGCGAAAAGGATTTTGCACTGTATTCCATGATAGAGCGTCTGGCACCGGAAGTTATCTCGGAGAAAGCACGTATCTATAAAGGCGTCAGTGCCAATGTGGACTTTTACAGCGGTTTTGTGTACAGCATGCTGGAAATCCCGCTGGAAATGTATACACCGATTTTTGCCATTGCCAGAATCGTTGGGTGGAGTGCCCATCGGATAGAAGAGTTAATCAATATGGATAAGATCATCCGTCCTGCCTACAAGAGCGTGATGCAGGAGCGGGAATATGTGGATATGGAAGAACGATAATAAAGGTTCAAAAGAAACAGAATAAAAGAAACAGGCAAAAAAGCAGAAAAAAGCAGCTGATCCAATATACGGACGACCAGCTGCTTTTTATGTACATTCAGCAAATGTATATGAAATCTTTTGTATCAGGTACTCTATATTTTGAAGTTCCAAACGATAGCTTGTATTAAATCTTGAATTTCCGCATATGCTCTGCAAGCGCAAAGGAGGCATCAGCAACTTCATCCGCTCCTTTGGCAACCTGGCGGCTGTCTTCTGAAAACTGTAGAGAAGCTTCCGCCAGAACTTCGGTGGATGCCAGAATTTCTTCCGTGCTGGCTGACTGCTCCTCGGAGAGAGCGGCGATATTGGTAGCCACGTCATCCACATGGGCAATCTGATTTACAATTTCAGTCAGCAGTACATCGGCGTCTGCCACATTTTTGTAAATTCGTTCAAAAATATCACAGGAGGCGGTAATCTTTGCGGAATTATCTTTGATATAGGAAACACTCTGTGAGGTCTGCTGTACCATATAAGAAACCTGCGAGTTAACCTGTGCTATGATGTCTGAAATCTGGGATGCGGAAGAGGCGCTTACCTCTGCCAGCTTCCGGATTTCTTCCGCTACGACTGCAAATCCTCTTCCGGCTTCACCGGCTCTGGCGGCTTCAATAGCGGCATTCAGTGACAACAGGTTTGTCTGGTCGGAGATGTCGCTGATGATACCTACCATGGTATTAATCTGTTCTGTTGAATTTCCGACATTCATTACGAGCTTTTCCAGCTGTTCCATAGAATCTACAATGGAATCCATGGCTCTGTTTACTTCTTCCATGTCTGCCCGACCGCGCGTTGCAACATCGACAGTCTGCTGCATGCTTTGCTTTGCCTCACCACCGCGCTGATTGGTGTCGTCTACTACCTGTGAAAGAGTGGTGGCATGCAGGGCAAGATCCTGAATACCGGTAGCAACCTGGTCGATTGTAACCTTGACATCACTCATGGAGTCTGCCTGAGAAGCTGCGGACTGATTCAGATTTCCGGCTATTTGTTTCGTGGTTTTGCCGGATTGATCCAGCTGTTCGGAAATGGTGCGGATATCGGAAATAATATCCCTCATAATGGTAACAAAGTTGTTGAGGGAATTTCCCATATGAGAAATTTCATCATTTCCCCTGGCGGATACGTTAACCGTGAAATCACCGTCAGTAATGGTGGTCAGGGTATTGGTCAGTACATTGATGGGCTTCAGTGTCTTTTGCAGGAACAGGGTAAGCGAAATAATAATCAGTACCAAAACCACGATAAATACAATAGAGATATTCATGAGCAGGTATGCAAGTTCGCTCAGTATGGTATTCTGGTTAATGCAGGCGACGAGAACATAAGGGGTGCCTTCTATATAGGAGAGAATGGCATAGTACTCGGTCAGACCATCTGAGACAGAGAAAAGTCCGGTGGTATTATTTGATATTTCTGTAGCAATATCACCTAAAAAGCTCCCGGCTGTATATTCTGTGAGAACAGTGTCAACCAAAGCGGAATCATGGTGTGCAATGATTTTATAATTTTCACTGTTTACCATAAACATATATCCGTCTTCCATAATGGTAATCTGTGAAACAGTCTCAAAAACGGGTTCCAGCTTTTGGGGAAGATAAATGAGCTGAAGGTATGCATCAGATAGGGTTCTGCTTCCTGTAGAAGCCAGAATGGAATTTTCTACCAATGTAGTATTGGCATTTGTTTCCGATACAAGAGCCCGTTTAGAATTTGCGAGAAGAGTCTGTCCGGTACTCGTGAATATAATGGCAGCAGTGGTGACAAAAGAAACCACCAGCAGAGGAATGGTAACTAACAGGATTTTTTTTTGTAATCCAAAGATTTTCTTTCCAGTCTTTTTGGATTTTGACATAATGTGCCTCCATGGATGTATAATTTGGAAAAAATTTGTAAAATTATAATAATAAAATACCACAAATAAGATTAAAATTCAATTAAATTTCACGATTCAGTGTGATTCGTGAGATATTAATGATATAATACAGGCTGAAGAAAAATGAGCGGCGCGAAGCGACATTCATTTTTCCAGCCGTATTAACGAGCAAACAGTCTGCGCAGCAGACAATAGAGCGCGACAGCGCGGGTTTGCGAGTGGTCGCGTAAAGCTGCGTAAGCAGCGAGTTTGCGAGTGGTCGCGTGAAGCAGCTTTAGTAAAGTATTAATCTGGAGATATCAATATGGCAACAGTACTCAACTATTTAAAGGAATTCGGAGATTATTCTTTCATGGAAATGCCAATGACAGAGGTGGACAGTCTTGCATTGTGCCAACTTTCCTATTTGAAATTTGACGGCATGGTGCCGGAGGTGAATGAAAATCGACCTTCGGTAACGCTGAGCAGTCTCGCTGAGCGGGATGATTTTGACAAATTGTTTGCCGATGTGAGATACGAGAGTGTGAATCGTGCTTTGGTATCGGCGATGCTGGCGGGCAGAAGGTATCGGAATCTGAAACTGAATTGTTATATCAATGTGATAGAAAAAAAGTGGGAGACGCAGTTTTCTGCCATTACTTTCATTCTGGAGGACGGAACCATCTATATTGCATACCGCGGTACGGATGAGACGATAGTGGGTTGGAAAGAGGATTTCAATATGGCATTTCTGTCGCCTGTTCCCGGGCAGGAGTACAGCGTCAGGTATCTTAATACGGTGGCATCACGAATCAAGCGTCCATTTTATGTGGGTGGTCACTCGAAGGGGGGAAATCTGGCCGTATACAGCGCGATGAATTGCAGACCTGAAATACAGGAGCGCATCATCAAGATATACAGTATGGATGGACCGGGCTTTCGACCGGAGGTCCTGGAGAAATGTAATTATGATATGATACGTAATCGTGTGGTGAAAATTCTTCCCAATTCTTCACTGGTTGGAATGCTTTTTGAGTCGGATATGCACTATCAGGTGGTAAAAAGCAAAACCTTCGGGCTTGCACAGCATGATCCCTATACCTGGCTTGTGGAGGGGGAACATCTAGCGAGGGCAAATGACATCTACGAGCGGAGAAAGCAGATGGATAACACTTTAAATGAGTGGATTCTTTCTCTGAATGAGGAGCAGTTGAGAACCTTTGTGGATACGCTTTATCAGGTGATTTCCGCATCCCAGGCCGACAATCTCATCGATTTTACAGCTGAATGGAAGCGGAGTATGAATGGGATTGTGGCGGCACTGAAGGAAGTGGACGGAGAAACCTCGAAAATTTTGAAGGAGGTTGTAAAATCACTGTTTGAAATTGCGGGAGAACACATGAAGGAGAAAATGACGCAGAACGCTATTCCCGGGAAGAAGAGATTAGGGAGGCAAAATAAGTCAAAAGCTTCTGCCCGGAAATCATAGCCCTTTTCTCATCAATGCGCTCAGGGTGCCATTGTACGCCAAGAATGGGCAGTCGCGTATGCACGATGGCCTCGATGCAGTTATCATCGGGGCACCATTGAATGGCGGAAAGCCCGCTGCCCAGTTCTTTAATTGCCTGATGATGAGCGCTGTTGACAACAGGGCTTTCACCGTACAGCTTGTGCAATATGGAATCTTCCAGAGTGACAGTGGAATGGTATTTGTCACCGTCCTCATAGCGGTGGATTGAGGCAGTGGGCAGGTCCTGTATCAGGGATCCGCCAAAGCCTACATTGATAATCTGAAGCCCTTTACAGATGCCGAGAACAGGGATGGATTCTCTGATACAGAGATCCAGTGCCTGAAGCTGCAGAATGTCAAGCTCGGTGTTGATATTGCGGGAACCATGATTTTTTTCACCGTAAAAAGCAGGGGTGATATCTCCACCGCCCGGCAGGATAAGCCCGCCGCAGTGTACAACATCGCCCATACTGAAAGTAACAACCGGCTCTGCACCGATAGATTTCACATACTTTACATAATTATTTGTTTCTGTTTTTTTTCCTACAATTGCAATTCTCATTTTGAAGACCCCATAAAATTACTCTTTTGTCAATATATTATGCTGTTCCTGATTATACTACCGAAAAACCCATGCATCAATAATAGTTTTCAGGTAAAAGAAAAGATGGTATAATATGCGAAAAGGGCAGAGCCAAGTAATTTCAGGCATGGCGGCTGTGCTAGCACAAGCTGACATGCCTGAAATTATTTGGCGAGCGAAGCGGCCTCGGAAATGCGGAGCATTTTCGAGGTTCTGCCCGCTGGCTTATTTGGCGAGCGAAGCGGCCTCGGAAATGCGGAGCATTTTCGAGGTTCTGCCCGCAGCATTTTGGCGGGCTTTCATTTTTGATAAAAGTAGGAGTAACCATGAAAAAAAAGAGTAAATCCATAGATTCCGGAACAGTTTCGTTATTGATGTCCTTTCTGATTCCACTGTTTGTCATGCTGCTTATGTTTATTGCAAACGAAATCTATCCCTTCGGAGACAGAAGTTTTCTGTCAGCAGATCTGTATCATCAGTACATGCCGTTTTTCAGTGAATTGCTGCACAAAATCAGAGGCGGGGAAACGTTGTATTTCTCCTTCAATGTGGGTATTGGTTCCAATTTTCTTGCGCTGTTTGTCTATTATCTGGCAAGCCCGCTGCATATGCTGGCACTTCTCGTGCCGGAACGCTATCTGATTGAATTCATCGGGTACCTGATTGTGGTAAAAACGGGACTTTGCGGACTTACCGCCTGCATCTATCTGCGCAGACATTTCGGAACGAAAGAATGGGGAACGGTTCTGTTTTCCTGCTTCTATACATTCTCGGGATTTATGGCGGCATACAATTATAACATCATGTGGGTGGACTGCGTGATCTTGCTGCCGCTGATTGTCCTGGGGCTGGAACGTCTGGTGAAGGAGGGAAAATGGGGGCTGTATTGTGTCACGCTTGCCCTGTCTATCCTGACAAATTACTACATTTCCATCATGATTTGCATTTTCCTGGTGCTGTATTTTTGCCTTTTGCTTGTGACAGAAAAAAGCAGGCTTCGCAGCATCGGATATTTTGCGCTGTTTTCCCTGCTGGCGGGCGGGATGGCGGCGATTCTTCTGATTCCGGAGGTCTGTGCAATCATTCAGACGGACTTTGGTGATATGGATTTCCCGGAGAAATTGGAGACCTATTTCCCGATTCTTGATATATTGGCAAGGCATTGCATGTGCGTGTTCACGGAGAGAGGACTGGATCACTGGCCAAACATCTACTGTGGCAGCGTTGTGTTGATGCTGGTACCTATGTATCTCATGAACAAAAAGATAGCAATCCGCGAAAAATTCTGCCGGATGCTGCTTGCCGGCTTCCTGCTGTTAAGCTTCAGTACCAATCTGCTGGACTTTCTCTGGCACGGGCTGAATTATCCGGATTCTCTTCCGGCAAGGCAATCTTTTATATATATTTTCTTAATTCTGGTTATGTGCTATGAAGCCTATTTGCGTGTGAAGGAAGTGGATTCTCAGCAGATTGTCTACGGCTATCTTGCGGCAGCCGGCTTTTTGCTGTTCTGCGAAAAATTTGTGGAGCATGAGGATTTTGAACTGGGGGTAAAGCTACTGACACTAATGTTCGTGACGCTGTATGCCGTACTTTTGTATTTGTACCGCACAAGAGAAGGCCGTGAGGCGCACAAAGCCATTGCAATAGTTGCATTTGTGGCGGTGATTGCAGAGTGCAGCATCAACACGCTGGATACCAGTATTTCAACTACCAGCCGTTCTGCTTATCTGGGGCAGCAGGAGGATTATCAGTCACTGTATGAACTGACAAAGGCGAGGGAAGAAAGCCTTTATCGTCTGGAAAAATTTGACCGAAAGACAAAAAATGACGGGACGTTGACAGGGTATCCCACAGCGAGCGTATTTTCATCTACGATGAATTCCGATGTGATGGATTTGTACAAGAAGCTGGGGATGCGGCACAGTAAGGTGTTTTACGGCTTTGACGGTGCGACGGCACTTACTTCGGCATTGCTTAATGTCAACTATATGTTTGGAAATTCAGATGAATATGAAAACAATCTTTACCATGTGCTGGAGCAGAGTGGGGATGTCTATCTGTATGAGTGCACGGCTGTATTGCCTTTTGGGTATGTTGCGCCTACGGGCTTCGATATCCCGGAAGGAACACAGGCCATTAGAATTCAGAACGAGTTGACGGAGGAACTGGGGATTTCCGGGAAACTGTTTACGAAAGTCAGTTCAGAAGATGAAGGAGAAAACATCCAATTTACCGCAAAAGAGGGTAGCATCTATTATGCCGCTTTGACGGCGGGTGGAACAGGAAAAGTGACATACATTGGCGGAAGTACTGTGGAGGAAACCTTCAGTGACCTGAAGAACGGTTCCGTTTTGTATCTCGGATATCTGGAACAGGGGCAGCGGATTACTCTGGAAAACGGAAATGAAGAGGATGAAACGCCTGAAATCCATGCGGACATTTACCGGCTGGACGAGACTGTGTTGGAAGAGGCATTACAGCTTCTCTCCGAACAACATATGGAGAATGTGGAGTGGGAGAGTGACAGGATTTCCGGTGAGATTTCCATGCAGACTGCCGGAAGACTGATTCTTTCTGTTCCCTATGAAGACGGCTGGACAGTGTATATGAACGGTAAAAAGACGGTGGGAGAACTGTTCGGGGGCTGTCTGATGGCTTTTGATCTGGAGCCGGGAGAATACCGGATAGAAATGCATTATGTGCCAAAGGGATTCTATGCGGGAATTGCGGTGAGCGTGGTGAGTATCGGTATCTTTTTGGTACTTGTATTCCTGCGCAGAAGAAAGAGAAATGCGAAAGAAAGAGAATTTCAGGAGTAAGGATGAGGGAAATCAGATGGAAAGCTACGAATTGCCGGTGAAATTCACCGAAGAGGAAAAAACGGCATATGCCGCATGGGGAATGAAGAAAGAGAAAGTTCTGGTGCCCTTTGGGATTGCTGCTGCGTTTATCTATCTGCTTGCTGCGGTTTGTATCGTCACAAGAGTCTGGGGCGTGCGGGAAGAAGAGCATCTGTGGTTTCAGATTATTGTACAGAGCGGATGGATGGAGGAAGCATGTTATGTACTGGCTGTGATTATGACAATTCTGATATTGGGTCCTCTCAATTGGATTCTGGATCGAATCTGGGGGAGACCTGCGGAGTCGGAATGGCTGCGGATTAAGCTGTCGGAAGACAGTGTCAGAGTCAGTATGCTGCAAGGGAATGATAGCAACAGGATATTAGCAGAGGAGACCCATCTGTTGTCAGAGCTTCCAGCTTTTTTGGATGCAGATAAGAATGCAGTCTGTTTTCAGGGGAAATGGATCAGAATTGGTGAGAATACCATAGAGAATATTTATCCGCCCGAAAAACAGCATCCCTGGATGGAGTGCCCGGACCGGAAAGCCAGCGGAATAACCAGTGTGAAAAAGATATGTGATATCCTGAAGGGCTATGAAGCTTCCCTGGAGGAAGCTCGCAGGGAGCAGGAATGGATAAAGGAAAACGGTGGAAAGAATTAGGGTGAGAAAATGAATGATAATGCTGTCAAGAACGGACAGGTGTTGGACATGGCTTTATACGCCTATACAAGGCAGGATACGCAGTTCCCGGTAAGAAGATTGTATCCGGAAGAAATTCAGACCGCACTGGATTTAAGCTGGGATGTGTTTCTTCAATTCGAGGCACCGGAATACTCAGAAGAAGGAGTACAAGAATTCAGAAAGAGTCTTGATGATAAGGAGCGTACACGGAAACTGCAATACACGTTCTGCGCAATGCAGGCTTCGAAGCAACAGGGGAAATCGGTGAAGAGGGGCCGCGATTTATTTATAGAGGAAAAGGTGTATCCAATTAGAACTCAAATTACCTTTCGTCCGGAGATTTCCGGAACACTTTCAGCCTGTCATATTCTTCATCCGTGATGGAAAGCACTGTACCGTGCTTGAAGCCATAGGGGAAGGAGAAAGAGGCATCGGAGCGCACAAATGCTCCGCTTGCAAGGCTGTCGGCGAGGAAGGGAACATATCCCTGCCCGGCGGCACTGCAACCATAGTAGTCCAGCATCAGACACCATCTGCCATCGGCGGTGATAAATGCCGTGGGTGCTTCGTAGCGTCCAGATTCCAGAGTCTCCATGCAGCGGTCAAATGATTCGACTCTTGTGAAAGGACCGGTTACATGGTCGGATGCTACCAGAATAACGTGAGCGGGGTCACCCTCACTTTTTAAAAAGCAGTAGTATCTGCCGTTCTCTTCGTACATGGCGGAATCGATGACGGGGCCGCCGTCCTCTTTGCGGTAAAGTACATCCGGTTTGGAAAAACTCTTGAAATCCTTTGTGCGGGAATAGAAAATTGCCTTGGGACCGAAGTCGTTCATGGCATGGGAAGAAGACCAGTGGACAATGTAATCTTCGCTTTCCTTGTCGAAGATGATGTCAGGTGCCCAGAGACAGCCAAAATTCTCGTCTCCCAGCTTTACCATTTCCTGATTGCTCCAGTGAATCAAATCGTCGGATTTCCACATGACAAGGCACTTACTGCCGTTTCTGGAAACCTCTGCCCAGGAATTTTTATATTGATAAGGCATTCCGTAAGACAGACTCAAATCTGTGGCGAGAATGACAAACTGCCCCTCTTTTGTGCGGGTAATGGTGAAATCTCTGACACCCTTGTCCCCTTCATAGCTCCAGAGGATTGGATTACCATCGTTTACGGTTTCCCAGTGGAAACCGTCGCGGCTGATGCCGAAGTAAACCTGTTCCCCGTCAGGGGTACGTTTTTCCTTAAAATGGACAAAAAGATATGCGCTCATGGTAGCTTATCTCCTTTTATTTTTACTAGGTTGGCCTGAGAACTTGCGGTTCTCTGATATTATTCGGTTGGCCTTGAAACTTGCATAATGGTTTGTATCAATATTGTGCATTTCCTGCCGGAAAATGTCAAATCAAACTTTTGAGTATTGGGCTTGAAAATCAAATTTTTCAAGTATTATGCCGGAAGAAAAAACAGGCGATGATTAATTGACGTAAGTGTACCTGTGGCGGTAAAATGATGGATAGTTATTGCGTGAATTGCTAAAACATTCGCTTACTTTGCGAAAAGGGAAGGTTACTGCTTACAATATATTGTGACTCGATGAAGCGGTACTTTTTGCGTACAAAATGATGTTGGTGCAATCAAAATGATGCTGATGAGTAAAAAATTACTGCCTGAAAAAAGGCAATCATAGGGTGAGCCGTATTCATTCAAATGCGGAATGGAAAAACTACAGCTTAAACTAATATAAGAGGGGAACAAGCAGTATATGCCAGTAAGAGCACTTGTAAAAGGGTAGAGTTTGAATGCAAGGAGATATACGATGAGAAATGTAACATTCAGTAAGAAGTGAGGAGGGGTTATGTGGAATGGCTTAATGCTTATGGATTGTTTATGATTGTTGTTATCATGATTCCCAACATCGTATTTGCACTGAAATGCAAAGATGGTTTTGAAAACAAGTGGAACCACAAATTAGTTGAGACGATAGAGCAAATTGGTAGATTTGGCTGTTTCGGGTTTATGATCATCAATATTCCGGGTACATGGTTTGGTTGGTGGTCTGACGAAGCATTTGCGGTATATCTGGTTGTGGATGTACTACTTGTAATGCTTTACTGTGTGATTTGGATCATTTGCTTTAGAAGAAACAACATTTTCAGGGCATTGGCTCTTTCTGTTATTCCATCGGTGCTGTTTTTGTTCAGCGGAATCATGAGCAGGTCAGTTTTACTGATTATTTCGTCAATGCTGTTTGGTCCGAGCCACATTGTAATTTCCTATAAAAATGTAGCAGAACGCTAAAAAGGAGGGAACGGCTGTGCATGCAAACGGAACCTGTCTGTCCTGCATTTTATCAAAGCAGGACAAGCTGACTCGGAATCTTGAAAATGATGAGAAAAAAGCAGCTTATTTCCATGAGGTACTGGGTGTGCTATATCAGTACGGGCAGCAGGAGTCCGCTCCGCAGCTGGCTGCCAGGGTGGATGAGATTTACATCCGGTATTTTGGTGCACAAATGAATTACAAAGAGATAAAGCATACCTATAATCAGCTGATGTTGAGGCAGGAAGAAATGTTGGAAGGGAGAATTCGAGAAGCATCAGACCCAATTCGGGCCTGTATTCAGTATGTTTGTGCCGGAAACTATATTGACTTTTCTGCGGTGACAGATGTGAACGAAAAAATGCTTTCCGAATTGCTGAAGAAGGCGGGTGAAGAGAGCGTGCCGGATCAGGAATACGATGGCTTTTTGTCTGATTTGGCAGAGGCAGGGGAACTTGTCTACCTGACAGACAACTGTGGGGAAATCGTGCTGGATAAGATTTTTATCAAACTTCTGCAAGAACGGTACCCAAACTTACATATTACGGTAATGGTGCGCGGTCAGGATGTGCTCAATGATGCTACAATGGAAGATGCGGCGGAAGTGGGGTTGACGAAGATAGCAGACTGTATGGGCAGCGGATGCAAAACTGCAGGAACGGTACCGGATGAAATGAGTGATGCGGCAAGAGTGCGTCTGTTGACTGCGGACATTGTTATTTCCAAAGGGCAGGGAAACTTTGAGGGACTTTACGGAAACGGTGTTAATCCCTATTATTTCTTTTTGTGCAAATGTGAACTTTTTGTGCGAAGATTCGGACTGGAGCAGTATGCTTCCGTATTTGCGAGAGAAGATCATATCAAGATGCGGAATATATAATAATGTGTAGATAATAAGGAGCAGAAACAGATGGAGAATGTGACGATAAGAACAGCCGGTATCGGAGATTTGGATGTTCTTACAGAGATTGAAAGGTGCTGCTTTCCGGCGGCAGAGGCGGCAACAAGAGAAAGTTTGCAGGAGCGGCTGACAGTCTACCCGAATCATTTCTGGCTGCTGCAGGATGGGGACAAAGTGATAAGCTTTGTAAACGGTATGGTGACGGATTTACCCGATCTCACAGATGAAATGTATGAGAATGCCGCTATCCACAAGGAAGGAGGCAAATGGCAGATGATATTCGGTGTGGATACCCTGCCGGATTATCGGCGCAGGGGATGTGCCGGAAAGCTGTTAAGGTATGTGATTGATCAGGCAAGAGAGCAGGGCAGAGAGGGACTTGTGCTGACCTGTAAGGACAAACTGGTGCCGTATTATGCAAAGTTTGGCTTTGTGCAGGAGGGTATTTCCGAATCCGTGCACGGTGGTGCGGTCTGGTATCAGATGAGGTTGAAATTTTAGATTGAGAGAAAATGCAAAAAAACAGGAAAGGGGACCAGAAATATGAAAAGTAATCTGACAAGAGAAGAAGCACTGGAATTGTTAAAGAAGTATAACAAGGAGTCGTTTCACATTCTGCATGGTTTGACTGTAGAAGGCGTGATGCGGTATTTTGCCGAAGAGACCGGGAACGGTGAGGATGAGGAGTATTGGGGAATCGTCGGTTTGCTTCATGATATTGATTTCGAACTTTACCCGGAGGAACACTGCATCAAGGCACCGGAGCTTTTGCGGGCAGCAGGCGTGGGTGAGGACATGGTTTATTCCATTTGCAGCCATGGTTATGGGCTTTGCTGTGAGGTGGAGCCGAAGCATGAGATGGAGAAAATTTTGTTTGCCTGTGATGAATTGACGGGCTTAATCGGAGCGGCGGCCAGAATGCGTCCCTCCAAAAGCGTTATGGATATGGAATTATCCAGCCTGAAAAAGAAGTATAAGGATAAAAAATTTGCGGCAGGCTGTTCCCGTGACGTGATTGCAACCGGTGCGGAAAGACTGGGCTGGGAACTGGATGAACTGCTGGAAAAGACAATTCTGGCAATGCGATCCTGTGAGGAGAGCGTGAACAAAGAGATGGAGCAATTACAGTAAAAAAACAAGAACGGAAAGGAAAAAGATCCAGGACTTCGAAGAAAGGATAAACTGGATTTATCAGAGGATATTGAGAATGGTAAAAACGGATATCAGCAAGCTTGAAAAATGGCATTTTGAAATCACGGAAGGAGCAGCAAATTACCTGCTGGGGCTTGTTCTGGAAGGAAAAAAGCGGGCTACCGCAAGCAGTCTGTGGGCATATGAAATAGAAGGGGAAGAAATCCCGAAAGCAGGTCAGAAGAGTGTGATTACCTATTGGGACGGAACGCCCGGATGTGTGATTCAGACAACAAATGTGAGAATTCTTCCTTATCGGGATATCACCTTTGAAATCGCCGTGCTGGAGGGGGAAGACGATACCCTCGAGTCTTGGCAGAAGAACCACATAGAGTTTTTTACGGAAGAGGGAAAAGAAATCGGTTATGAGTTTAATGAAGACATGCCGGTTATTTTTGAAGAATTTGAAGTGCTGGAGATATTGGAGAGGTAATCTATGGAAATCAGGGCTTTTCTGGATTTTTTGAACATTGCGGAAAAATTAAAATGCAATACGAGACATTCCTATACCTCTTCGGGGCGGCATGAGAGTGTTGCGGAGCACAGCTGGAGATTGGCTCTGATGGCATATCTGGTAAAAGATGAATTCCCTGAGGTAAATATTGACAGGGTAATCCGCATGTGCCTGTTTCACGATATGGGGGAAGCAGTAACAGGTGACATTCCCGCCTTTGAAAAGACGAAGCAGGATGAAGAAGTGGAAAGTACTGCCGTGTCCAGATTACTGGAACAGCTCCCGGAACCATATTATGATGAGGTGGGAGAATTGTTTGCCGAAATGGATGCGCAGCAGACGATAGAAGCAAAACTGTATAAAGCTTTGGACAAGCTGGAAGCACTGATTCAGCACAATGAGGCCGACCTTTCCACCTGGATTCCTCTGGAATATGACCTGCAAATGACTTATGGGACAAAGGAATGCGGTTTTTCGGAATATATCAATGAACTTCGGAATGCGGTGAGAGAGGATTCCAGAAGGAAAACGGGGATGGAATAAAGGCGGTGTGGCAGAGTGGAAATCTACTGCAGGTTCCCACGTTATGACACACTCAGATTCGCATATTTTTTTGGAGATACGCCGACTGCCTTGGTAAATGCCTTGAAGAAATTGCTGTAATCCCCGAAGCCGCTTTTTTCGAAGGCTTCGTTTACGCTCGCACCCTCATTTAAATGAGCTTTCGCAATGCTGATGCGCCGGGCGGTGATGTACTTGCCGACAGTCGTACCGGTTGCCTGCTTGAAAATGCGACAGATATAAGATTCGCTTAAGAAAAAATGCTCAGCAAGCTGTTCCACGGTGATTGGCTGTCCGATGTTCAGGTTAATGTAGGCCAGAATATCGTCAACCTGATGGTTGTATTTGTATTCACTCTCCGCAGCAGCCTCTGCATTGGTATCGGACAGCGTGTTAATCATAACCATAAGCTCCATGAATGCGGCCTGTTCTATGATGTCATGGGCATAGCCTTTAGCGGAAGTGATTTTATTGATGTAATAGAGAAACCGTTTCTGCTGATCCTTGTTCAGAGACACCTTGTGCTGGAAGCGGCTGCCTCTGTTGGTGAAGCAGTAGTCCAAATCCGTATCCGGTGTGGAAATCCGCTTGACAAAATCGGGATGCACGGACAGGACAATGCGTTCATGCAGCTGATTGTCAATCTGGGTCAGCTTGTGGCTTTCGTATTGGTTGATTATAAACAGGTCTCCCGGGACAATGGAATAGAAGCGGTTGTCAATCAGAAACTGTTTGCCGCCGGAAATCGAATAATACAGTTCATAACAGTCATGGATATGCATTTCC
This sequence comes from uncultured Lachnospiraceae bacterium, assembly GCA_945913255.1. GTDB lineage: Bacteria > Bacillota > Clostridia > Lachnospirales > Lachnospiraceae > Acetatifactor. The sequence goes on along the minus strand of CAMEDC010000006.1, from coordinate 27,677 downwards.
ATGGCTTTTTCTTCTTTATAGAGGTGAGCAACGGAAAAGGTTTTGGTACGGACACAGTTTTCCATTGCTATTTTACAGGATGTTACTTCTTCCATGGTGTTCTTACTCCTATCTTTTTGTTTGTGACTGTTCACTTGCTTACGTTTTTCTATTGTTTGTGACTGTTTTCTTTCTTAGACCGATTTATGGCTTGAAGTTGTTTTCTTGCTTAGGCCGGCTCTTTGCTCAGACCTGCCTCTTGAGTCTGATTTTTCCCAAAATACTGGCAAAATTTGATATTGAACATTGCTCACCAGCTTTTTCCTGAAAATCTTTGTTCTTGAAACACAAAATTTTCTCGAAATACTGGTGGTACTGCGCAAAATACTAAATCATCAGTATATAGCTTCAAATGGTCTGGTGTAAACTGCTAAAACTCATCCAATATACTGGTCGAAGATTAAAAAAAAGGGAAATGGACAGTATTTATGTAATTTGCAATTGGTATCCGAACCTGAAATGCTATCCGAACCTGAAATGGTATCAAAACCTGAATTGCTATCAGAACATGAAATGCTTCCAGAACCTGAATTGGTATCAGAATTTGAATTAATATCAAGATTTGAATTGATTTCTGCTCGAATTTACCTCGGATTTTCTCGAATTTCCACTTACAGTTCCAATCATATTCGAAAAGTTCAAAATTTGCAAGGTTTTTAAGAATATTTGAATAGACTTGGAGAATTTTTTCGACTATACTTGAATCATAAAACAGAAAATGCCACAAGATTTTTAGAGAAAAACAGAAAATTTTATGGAAATGGCGGTCATTGTATGGTATAATGTAAGCACTTTCATAAATCGGTAGCAATCAGTATCGGTGCATTCTCTAAAATGGCATGGAAACCGAATACTGAGGAAAGAGAGGCGTAAAGGTGGAACTTAGAACAGCAGTATCACCAAGAGATGTAAAGCACTATACCACAGAGCGTCTGAGAGAAGAGTTTCTGATTCAGAATCTTTTCGTACCCGGCGAAATCAAACTGGTATACAGCCACATTGACAGAATCATCACAGGTGCGGCAGTACCCGTAGAACCTATCAAGCTGACAGCAGGAGACGAGCTTCGTGCGGAGTATTTCTGCCAGAGAAGAGAACTTGGCGTTATCAACATCGGAGGTGCAGGCACCATCACCGTTGACGGCAAGGTGTACAAGGTAGGCTTCAAGGAGGCAATGTACATCGGTATGGGTTCAAAGGATATTGTATTTGCAAGTGAGGACGCAGCGAAACCTGCGAAATTTTATCTGAACTCCGCTCCTGCACACAGAACCTGCCCTACCGTGCTGATAAAGCCGGAGGGAACTCCCGAAGAGGGCGTTGTCATTGTAAAGCCTGAGAATAAGGTGGAACTTGGTTCCCTGGAGGATGCGAATCACAGAGTTATCTGCAAGTACATACTTCCCGGACAGGTGGAAAGTTGTCAGCTGGAGATGGGTATGACGAAGCTGGAGCCCGGAAGTGTATGGAATACAATGCCCTGTCACACCCATGACAGACGTATGGAGGTTTATCTGTATTTTGAAATGCCGGAGGATGCCTTCGTGATGCATTACATGGGCGAGCCCAACGAGACACGACACATTGTGATGAGAAATGAGGAGGCTGTTATTTCTCCCAGCTGGTCCATCCATTCAGGATGCGGTTCCAGAGCCTATACCTTTATCTGGGGTATGGTCGGAGAAAATCAGGATTTCGATGACATGGACGGCGTTGCAATGAAAGATTTGATGTAATTTATTATGAAAAGTGTATAGCATTTTTCATAAATATCATAATGAAGAAAAGGAGAAAGAAACATGAGTGACTTTATCAATTTTTCCCTGGAAGGCAAAGTAGCATTGGTAACCGGAGCATCTTACGGTATCGGTTTTGCAATTGCATCCGCATACGCTGAGGCAGGCGCAACCATTTGCTTCAACGACATCAAGCAGGAGCTGGTTGACAAGGGTCTGGCAGCATATGCTGAAAAAGGCATCAAGGCTCACGGCTATGTATGTGATGTTACCAATGAGGAAGCAGTAAATGCGATGGTAGCTCAGATTGAGAAGGAAGTCGGTGTGATTGATATTCTGGTAAACAATGCCGGTATCATCAAGAGAATTCCCATGACAGACATGACCGCAGAGCAGTTCAGACAGGTGATTGATGTTGACCTGAATGCTCCCTTTATCGTATCCAAGGCAGTCATTCCTGCTATGATTAAGAAGGGTCACGGAAAGATTATCAACATCTGCTCCATGATGTCCGAGCTTGGTCGTGAGACCGTATCCGCATATGCGGCAGCAAAGGGCGGTCTGAAGATGCTGACAAAGAATATCTGTTCCGAGTACGGTCAGTATAATATCCAGTGTAACGGCCTTGGACCCGGCTATATCGAGACTCCTCAGACAGCACCTCTGCGTGAGAAGCAGCCTGACGGAAGCAGACATCCTTTCGACCAGTTCATCTGCGCGAAGACTCCTGCAAACAGATGGTTAAAGCCCGAAGAACTGACCGGTCCCGCTGTATTCCTTGCTTCTGAAGCATCCAATGCGGTAAACGGACATATCCTTTACGTTGACGGCGGTATCCTTGCTTACATCGGCAAGCAGCCCGAGTAGTCGAACACCACAAAGCCAAGAAGTCTGAAGTGCATATACCGTGCTTGCACGCGTATATGCGTGGCAGACTTTTTGGCGCGTAAAACGCCGCCGGAATGCAAAGCGTTTCGGCGTGTGGTGTGAACGAGATAAAAGAAATGGAGGCAATTTCATGAAAATCGCATTAATCAATGAAAACAGCCAGGCAGCCAAAAATGAAATGATCTGTGCAACCCTGAAGAAGGTTGTGGAACCCATGGGACATGAAGTGTTCAACTACGGTATGTGCGGTGCGGAGGATCCCAATCCCCTGACCTATGTGCAGAACGGTATTCTGGCAGCTGTACTGCTTAACTCCGGAGCAGCCGATTATGTCATCACAGGCTGTGGTACCGGCGAAGGCGCAATGCTTGCCTGCAATTCCTTCCCCAAGGTTCTCTGCGGACACATCGAGTCTCCTCTGGATGCTTACCTGTTTTCCCAGGTAAACGACGGAAACTGTGTGGCGTTGCCTTTCGCTGAGAATTTCGGCTGGGGCGGTGAGCTGAATCTGCAGTACACCTTCGAGAAACTGTTCTGTGCACCCGGTGGCGGCGGTTATCCCCCTGAGAGAGTGGAGCCTGAGCAGAGAAACAAGAAGATTCTGGACAAGGTGAAGGAGGTAACTCATAAGGATATGGTTACCATTCTGCAGAATCTTGACAGAGACCTTGTAAAGGGTGCGTTGTCCGGTGACAAGTTTAAGGAGTATTTCTTTGCAAACTGTAAGTGTGACAAAATCGCAGCGGCAGTAAAAGAGATTCTTGCTTAGTAAAGCAGAGTATCGATTAACTTAAAGAATAAAAATCGTATGCGAAAGCATACAGAAAGAGGAAATTATGAACGCAGTATTAGAGCAAATCAGCAAAATCGGTATTGTTCCTGTCGTTAAGATCGACAGAGAAGAGGATGCACTTCCTCTTGCGAAAGCTCTTTGTGCAGGCGGACTTCCCTGTGCAGAAGTTACTTTCCGTACCAGCGCAGCAGCAGGCGCTATCAAGATTATGACCGAGAACTTCCCTGAGATGTGTGTCGGTGCAGGTACCGTACTGAATGCAGAGCAGGTGGATGCAGCGGTTGCAGCAGGTGCTAAGTTTATTGTCAGCCCCGGCTTAAATCCCAACACAGTGAAGTATTGTATTGAGAAGGGTGTGCCCATCACTCCCGGTACTTCCAGCCCTTCCGACATTGAGCAGGCAATTGAGCTTGGCCTTGATGTTGTAAAATTCTTCCCTGCAGAGCAGTCCGGCGGTCTTGCAAAAATTAAGGCTATGGCAGCTCCTTATGTAAACATGAAGTTCATGCCTACCGGCGGAATCAATGCTAAGAACCTGACCTCTTATCTTGACTTCCCCAAGATTATCGCTTGCGGCGGTTCCTGGATGGTTCCCGGCGACTTGATTAATGCAGGTGAGTGGGATAAGATTGAGCAGCTGACCAGAGAAGCCGTTCAGACCATGCTCGGATTTGAACTTGCTCACATCGGCATCAATGCTGAAAATGAAGAAGAGGCTTTGAAGATTGCAAACCGTTACGGTTTCCTGTTTGGTCTGCCTGTTAAGGTTGGTAACAGCTCCATCTTCTCCGGTGCTGTTGTAGAAGTGATGAAGACGCCTTTCAAGGGCACCAACGGTCACATTGCTATCAGAACAAACTATATCGAGAGAGCTGTCAATTACATGAGCACTGTTCTCGGCGTTGAATTTGAAGAGCCCAAGAAGGACGACAAGGGTAAGTACAAGGCAATCTATCTGAAGGAAGAAGTAGGCGGATTCGCAATCCATCTTCTGCAGAAATAAGAGCACATAGAAAATGTATCACGAGCGGATTTGTATGCAAACAGTATCCGCAAACGAAAATAGAAAGGAATTTACAACAATGGCAAAAGTGATTACCATGGGTGAGATTATGCTGAGACTGTCCACCCCCAACAATGAGAAATTTATCCAGGCAGACGAGTTTGATGTTTGCTACGGCGGCGGCGAGGCTAACGTAGCAGTATCTCTGGCTAACTACGGCCACGATGCAGAATTCGTAACTGCAGTTCCTAACAATGAGATTGGTGAGTGCGCAGTAGCTGCCCTGAGAAAGTACAATGTAGGCACAAAGCACATCGCAAAGTGCGGTGAGAGACTTGGTATCTACTTCTTGGAGAGCGGTTCTTCCATGAGACCTTCCAAGGTTGTTTACGACAGAGCACATTCCTCTATTTCTACCGCAACAGCAGCAGACTTTGATTTTGATGATATTTTCAAGGATGCAGATTGGTTCCATTTCACCGGCATTACTCCCGCTGTATCCGATGCAGCAGCAGTTCTGACCGAGGAAGCTCTGAAGGCTGCCAAGAAGCATGGCGTAAAGGTTTCCGTAGACTTGAACTTCCGTAAGAAGTTGTGGTCTTCCGAGAAGGCTCAGAAGGTTATGAAGAACCTGATGCAGTATGTTGATGTATGTATCGGAAACGAAGAGGATGCTGAACTGGTTCTTGGCTATAAGCCCGGTAAGACTGACGTTACCAGTGGTGACCTGGAACTGGCTGGATACAAGTCCATCTTCGAGCAGATGGTAGCAGACTACAACTTTGAGTACTGCATTTCCTCCCTGCGTGTCAGCCATTCCGCATCTGACAACGGCTGGTCCGCATGTATTTACTCCAGAGATACCAAGGAGTTCTATCACTCCAAGGAGTACAGCATTCATCCCATCGTTGACCGTGTCGGCGGCGGCGACTCTTTCGCAGGCGGCGTAATCTGCGGTATGCTGGATGGCAAGAACTTCAAGGATGCTCTTGAGTTCGGTGTAGCTGCTTCCGCATTGAAGCACACCATCCCCGGCGACTTCAATCTGGTTTCCAGAAAGGAAGTTGAGACTCTGGCTGGCGGCGATGCTTCCGGACGTGTTCAGAGATAAAGACAGGAGAAATCTCAATACTATAGTAAGAACCGGGCAGTTAAGCTGTCCGGTTCTTTTCTTGTAATTTTTCGATGAGAATAATCACTCCACCAAGGATACAGGGCAGAAGCATTGTGGCATAGCGGAATAATAGCATGGCAGAAGCTGCGAGAGACTGAGAAATCAGCCTGGAATACAGAAGCAGAAACAGTGCCTCGATAGAGCCGATACCTGCAGGGGTAGGAATCACTCCGGCCAGTGACAGGACAAGGGAGGTGACTGTCAGTGTCTGAAGCAATGTGAGTTCTGTCTGAGAGTGTAGTATGATAAAGGGAATTATGTACCAGCAGGAGAATTTTGCAAGGTTTGTCAGGACGATGCGTAGGAGCAGCACTTTATCTTTTGCGATGGCACTACCTTCTGACTGTAAAAGAGCAAGCTGTGTTCCGATTTTTTCCAGTTTATCCTCCCATTTCGGATTTCTCTCTATGATTTTCCGGCTGAGGAACTGGTACCAGTTCTGCACCTGCGGGATAAGTGTTACAGACAGAAGAACTCCGGCAATGAGAATTGTCAGCAAAAAGCCAACAAAAATATAGTGGATATAGGAGTCGTAAGTCTTTTTGATGAAAGAAAATTGAAGGAGAAGCATGATCAGACTGTAGAGGGACATGGATGCTTTGTGGAGTGTGTATTGGAAGAGGACCATCCCCGTGGCATTGGCGATGGGAAGTCCAACTTTGTTCAGATAATAGATGCCTGCAACGCCGGAACCGCTGCCCAGTGTGGCGACACGGTAAAAAGCGCAGCAGAATGCGTTTTTTGTTCCATTTCCATAAGTGAAGCTACTGGTATTTCTGTGTGCAACGAGCCATACTATATGTCCTTCCAGAAGCAGGTAGCCCACCGGGCAGAGACTGATGAGAAGCAATAGGTACAGTGGCGTTGCGGCAAGCTGTTGCAGAATATCCCCCATAGAATCCCGGAAGGTATAGTACAGAATACCCAATAAAATCAGTATGAACAATAATTTCCACCATTTTTTTTGTTGCATAATCGACACCCTTTCTCCTCCTAAAGATTTTCCTCTTTTCTTCTGTGTAGTGGAAGCTACACTTTTTTGATTCTGTCTGAAAAAAGTAACATTTTTCTCTGGAAGTCATTGAATCTCATTTTAAATCTTAATACTTTCTCATGATACATTTAGGATACGGTTAAGATACGAAATGTGTGTAGTATGCTATTGTGTTTTGGAAGAGAAATTTGCAGTCGTAAATTGCGGCATGCAGGAGGTAGTGAAAATGAGAACGAAAAAAGTTTTGGCCTGGTTTATCAGTGCGGCATTATTTCTGGGAGCACTGACAGGCTGTGGAGCAAAAGAAGAGACGAAAAAGGAACAACCGGAGGAGATAAAGGGAAGATTTGTGCAGACGCAGCAACAGCTTCCGGACGAATGGGACGGCTGGACAGCAAAGCAGCTGTTTGTGTCAGATGGCAGGTTACATCTTTTGATGGCAAAGGAGCAGGGCGAGAATCTTGCCTTACAGGAATGGGAATATCAGAATGAAAAGTTTACAGATGTGACCCGGGAGTGGCTTCAGACAATAGCGATTCCGGCGCAGAAGTGGCTGGATGTAAGGCTGATGGAGGCAGGAGACAATACCCAATACCTGTATGCGGCTTATACGGATTCGGAGGAAGATTCCTATAAGGGACACCTCTGGAGAAGTGATGGGAAAACGGCACGGGATATTACGCCGGAAAGGTGGACGGAGCTAAATGAAGACTGGGGCTGCTATGAGGTCATAAATGGGATAGCAGCTCTGGATAATGGAACGCTTCTCACTTATTCGGGGCTGTCTCTTGATACGCTGTCCGGTGAAGACGGAAGCATTTTGAAAAGCGAGCAAAATACAGGCAATTACTATGATGATAACATTTTGTCAGACGGCGAAAACCTGTATCTGGCGGCGCTGGACAACGGGGGAGGAGTAAACAGCATTGAGAAGTGGAAAGGCGGGGAAAGCAATAATTCAGAAATTATTCCTTTTGACCGGAGTAGCCCGGTTGGAATAGAGTTTTGTGTGTTGCCGGACGGAACCCTGATTTCTGCGGGAGGGGATGGCATCTTCCGCTGCGAAGCAGGTAAGACAGAATGGGAAAAACTGCTGGACGGTTCGGAAACGGGCTTTGCCCTGACTAACTGCTGGTGCATCGGGATGGCTGCTCTGTCGGACGGCAGTATCCATGCGTTGTTCCAACAGGAAAATGGCAGCATTACTTTGGAGAAATATCAATATGACCCGGATGCTGTCAATGAAGTAACGGAAGTTTTAAAACTCGTTGCGGTGGAAGAAAGCTTTCTGTTACAGAATGCGGCAGCACTTTATCACCGGGAGCACCCGGAGGTTCTGATTGAACTGGAGTACGCTTATTCCTACAATGATAAATATGCGGGAAAGACGCTTGATTATAATGAAGTCTATCAGAAACTCAATACCATGCTGATGGGAGAGGAGGCACCTGATATTCTGGTGCTGGATCATCTGGATATGGAATCTTATGCGGAAAAGGGGCTTTTGGCAGATTTGCAGGAGACAGTGGCGCCCTTGGAGGAATCGGGAGAAATTCTTGCCAATGTGACGGGAGCTTATGTCCGCGAGGACGGCAGACGCTTTACAGTGCCCATGGAATTCGGCTTTACTTTTGCAATGGGAAGGGATATCTCGGCAGAGAATATGGCTTCACTGAAGACACTTTCCGCTTTTCTGGAAGGAAAGCAGGAAAGCTATCTGGGAGCCCAGACGGTTGAAGAACTGGTGGATTTGTTTTATCCGTATTTTTGCGGGGAAATGGTATCTGACGGAAAATTGAATCAGGATATATTGAAAGAGAATCTTGAATATCTGAAAAAAATCGCCAAGAACAGCGGCGTGGTAGAAAAGCATGACGACAGTAACGGCAGAAACGGGCATGCATATAATGAATGGGATCTGGCATCCCGTGTGAAGCTGGCATTTGATGAGAGCACAGGCTTTAACGGCAGTATGTTTGATGTGGCAATTGTGGATTTTATCAAAGGTGACTTTACGGCTTTTGAAAATTGTTTTGTACCCTCCTGCCTGATGAGTGTTTGTAGCAAGAGCAAGTATCAGGATACGGCGAAGGATTTTGTTAGGTTCTCGTTATCTGAGGCAGTGCAGGGCACTGATTACTATACAGGATACCCTGTCAATGTGTCCTGCCTGGAAAAACTGTCGGCAGTTGATCGTTCGGATATCGCTGCCTGCACGGAGATTGAGGTTGGAGACGGCGGCTCGGAAATATTCAATATTAATGCCTATCCGCAGGAGACAGCTGACAAACTGATGGCTCTGTGCAGACAGCTTGACAGACCGGTTGTGGAGGATGCCAAGATACGGGAAGTGCTGATTGACGAGCTCGGCTCTTATCTGGACGGCAGCAGAAGCCTGGAGGACACGGTATCACGGATAGAGGGCGGCTTGAAAATGTATCTGGCGGAGTAAACTGCCTTGCGGAGTGAACTCTCAGATCCGGGTGGAGTAATTGTGCAAATTTTTTCAAAAATTTGTTGACTTTTATGGCTTGAGATGCTAATATGATACTTGCGCGGTGCGTAATGCGTAAATGCATTGAATATCGCATGCGGAAGTGTCGGAACTGGCAGACGAGCAAGACTAAGGATCTTGTGGTAGCAATACCGTGTGGGTTCAAGTCCCATCTTCCGCATTAGTTGTTTTTTGTAAGAACCTTGAATTTTGGCGGATTTGAGGTTCTTTTTTTGTCTGTTAATTTTTGAATTAGGTGAGACTGGGTGAGACATTGTTTAAAAGCTCACAAATATCACACAAATTATCTTTGGCTGCATAACTGTAATAACGTAAATTTGTCTCGACTGAGTGTCCCAGCAACCTCGCTCTTTCTGTCACGGGCAGATTCAGCTGTGATATGAATACGTTTGAATTCAAGCTCATTCTGAATGCGTGATTGTTCGTTACATCCAAGCCGATGTTCCTGCACAAACGCCGCAAGCATGTCTCGTATGCGTCTGTCTTTATCCAGTCACCGTTTTCGTGACAGAAGATGAACTCCGAGCTAATGTTCAAACGTGTCTGTAGAGCTCTCAGCTCGTCCAGAATGGCTTTGATTGCAACTGTTAAAGGAAAATACCTTCCACCTCGTGAAATGCCTTTCTCGTCCTTTGTGTACTCTGCATAGACATATTGCTTTTTGTGAGCTCCCTTGGGCTTCTGTGACAGCTGTTGAGCGTGAATGTGTATCGTCTTACCAGCTTCGTCAATATCAGTCCATTTCAGAGCACAGAGCTCAGCTGACCGCATACCAGTCTCGATTGAAAGTAGCATTGCATATCCGTTAATGAAGTATCCGCTATAACGTTTAGAGCCCATATAAGCCATTATTTTCTTCTTGATGATATTTATTTCATCTGGTGAGAAAATCTTGTCTTCTGGTCGATTCTGAGGCGCTACACAGCTTTTCAGATACACGCTGTTACGAATCGCTGGGACTGGGCTTGTTGCAATGATATCATGTTCGACAGCATAGTCGAAAATCAGATTCAACACTCCTTTGTAAGCCAGAAATGATTTTCTGGTAGGATGTGAGCTGTTTACATACGATTGCGTGTATGCTTTCAAGTCCTGTTTTGTGATTTGTCTGATATCTCGCTTTGCGAAATCAGCTGATATGGAGCGCTTGAAGTCGTATTCATAGCGAGTAATCGTCTGTGGACTATTGTTTTCAGTCTGAGCTTTCTCGTCCAGAGCTCGTTTAAACACTTCGCTCAAAACAGTGCTGTCAATAGCAAGATTGTAATAGACGAAAAGCTTGTCATACAAATCATCGAGCGTTTTTGCTGTGATTCTGGACTTGTCAGCCATAATCGTCTGATACAGACCCTTTGATTCCAAATATTTAATTGTTCTTTGCTCGCCATTGAGTGTTCTATGAACAGCGTCAACAGCTTGCTTTTTCATATTTCTCTCGTTTCTATCAGTCATTTTTTTAATGTTGATAGCATCGTCGAGAGATAGCATATCATATTTGATAAGAGTTTGCACAGCATTTTTTTGCTGTTCGATGTCAAAAATTCCGCTTTTCATCATGTCTATATTACCTTTGTAGCTAAGCCAGCTAAGACATAGAGTGTCTTAGCTGACAACATCCATTATGAGAAGTGTGAGAGCGTCAAGGGCTTCGTAAGTGGCAGAGCCACCCTTGACACTACATAAATTTGCCAATATTACCGCCGAATTGACGAACTGTGCGTTCTGCGGTTCGCTCGTTCGCGCGCATAGCATTGTCAACTGCTTGCTTGTGAGCATTAAATTCAGCTTGTCTCTGAGCTTCGCGTCTTGCAAATTCAGACTGCAAGCGCTGTCTTTCAGCTTCTGTACGTTCTTGAACAGTCTTTTCGATATTCTGTCTCTCGACTTCCAGCTCAGCTTTCATAGCTTCGATACGAGCTTCTTCGTCATCAACATACTTTTCGATAGCTTCTTTGTCGCGCTGATTCTTACGACGAGCAATTTCAACAGACTGTTGCTGAATGTCAAGCTGATGTTTCGTTGCAAAAATATCAGAATCAGCTTTCTGCATGGTAGATTCGTACAAGTCCTGCTCTATGTAATCATCATCTGATTTCACCCGTTCGTAGCCATATCTTTCATAGATTTCAGTCGCAAGAGCCTGCTCGCGTTCCGCAAAAACCGTCGTAGGCTGCTTGCCTTGCAAGTCTATACCTTGTTCGTCATACTGTTGCTTGAGAGCACGAGACATACTCACTTGTTTCGAGAGACCTTTCTTGTAACCAGTTGCAACTGGGAAATAATCATAATGCAAATGAACTGCTCCCTTTTCATCCCCGTGAATATAAGCACCAAAAAGTCTCATTTGGGGATTCTGTTGTTGCCATTCTTGGATATAATCTTCGCACATTCGCATAGCAGTGGAGCGGTCAATCTTGCCTGATTCATAGTCTTCCATACGACCCACCTTGAACACTGATTCATACATTGTTTTAGCATGTTCGTGCTTGTCTTCGTTGAGCTTGATTTGTGAATAATAATCATCAATGATTCTGTCAAGATGTTTAGGAATTTGACGAGAATTATATTCAGCAACAGCTTCATCAAATTCGTCATGATATGCGTCTTCGATATTCTCATTTTTAATAATTTTGAAGTAATCGCTGTACGCTTCAACGACAACATCTTTTGCGACTTTTTCTCGTGAATTATGTTCCTTACTGTATTTGCTTGAGTCAGCATGTTTCTGCTGACATGTCATCTTAATTTTTCCCATAGTCTCAACTCCTTTTTGAATGTGGAGCTCCCACATTGTTAGAACGAACCTAAGAAAGTGGGAGCCCCACTTTCGGTTCGCCCCTGCGGGGAGCCAGCTTTTCGCTCATTAAAATAGTCTGTTATTAACACTGAATAATCTGTCAAAAATTCGTCGAATTTCTTTTTACGTTCTGCAATTTCTGTTGCAGTTCCGCGCGTCGATTCATTATGAATTTTTATATCAATTTGAGTATCATGTTCAAGCACTTCAAGTACATAAAAACGAGTGTACATTGCTTCAAAATGTTTTCGCGCAACTTTACATTCTATAAGCCAATCTTGGAATGATAAATTACTTGTGACGATGAAATATGTACCCGCCCAGATTGGATTGTTATTATTACGCCGATACACTTCAGTCATGTAGTTATCTGACATATTTAGAAGATTGCTCGACGTATAGTCATCAAGTATAATAGCTTGGTGTGTTGGCTTTAGCTTATCGAATTTCCCAGAGCCGCCACCAGACACTGAGTACGTTTTTATGTGTTTATGTTCCAGCACTTTTTTTGCGGCATAGGTCTTACCGATGTTTGGCGTGCCTTGGATGAAAACGCAGAGTCTATTGACTTCCTCTCGCTTTGCTGTTCGGTCTTCGATTCCGCGCTGGTAACTTTCCTTTATCGTTTTCATTTTGGCATGAGCTCTTACAGCAAATGGGAGATTACCATACCATTCATTGAAGTCTTCGAGAGACAATCCCAGAGCATACGCGAGACCATCAAGGACTTCTAAGTCTTCGCTTGCAACCCTTTTGATATCAGATACCCGAACATAACCATCCCGAACACTTTTGATTTCATCAACATCAAGATTGCTTACAATTTCATCAAGCTGATATTGTGTTTTGCCATCGAGCTGTGCTTGTTCTGTATCGTGAGTGAGATAGTTTGCCATTGCTGAGAAATCTCTGCATGTTTCAACTCCGTGATTTCGCCAAAGTTCATCATCTTCGGGCGTTCTATAAACAACTTTCAGCATTGAGAGCAGTGTCTGAATGTGTTCAGAGTTTTGTAATAATCTTACAATAATGTGAAAATGTGACTTCTCAAAAGACGGAGTCCAGATGCTATCGTTGTTATAGTCTCGATTATGTTCAATCGCGAGAATTTGATATTTTGTTTTATCTGCTGATTGTATAGCCTGCTTGGTTGCGTCCCAGCCGTCAGGTAACTGTTCTGCATAACACTTGACTGAAAGTGTTCTGACTGAACTGCGAATAGTATATTTGTTTTTCTTCTTACCATTGATTTTTAGTGATGTTTGTGGTAAATTATCAATAGGGTTTGAGGTCGTTGACATTATGTCGGCGGCTTCATTTTTTATGTCATTTTCCATACAATTCTTAACTCCTTTCTTGGTTACATGGATACACGCTGGCTACATCATTTGCCGTAGCGATGTAGCCAGCCCGCAGGTGTGAAAAATCGGCTTACAATCGGGTGTATATAGATTCTGGTTACATGGTTACATGATTTTTGCGTGTTTTTCAGTAATGCGCAAAAAATGGTATCAAAATTGGTAAAACTCGTTAAATCTCTTTGACACCATCCAGCCACGCTAGAAGCTTTGCACGATGTATCAGATTCTTCTTCAATTTCTTGTCGCCGAGCTTTATAACAAACTCACAGTCTGGCTGGCGGCATAATTCGTACAGCTTTGATTGACCGAGCCCGCTCAACTCGCTTGCTTCTTTGATTGACAGTAATACTTTTTCGTTTTCCATAGTCTCGCTTCCTTTCTTGTTTGGGCAACAAAAAAGCGGCAACAGATAATCAAGATTGTTTCTTGAATATCTGTCACCGCATAACTTCGTTTTAGATTGCAGGAGTGTCTCTTACTGTTTGCTCCCCGTTGTGACAACAATATTTAATTATATATCGTTATAATATCGTAAATCTTGTTAAAAGTCAAGATAACTTGTATATTATTTTTGACTATGCTATAATATGTCTGAAAAATCAGAACAATTTGGTCTGGAGAATAGTCAAAAAAATAACACCTATTGTGAGGTGAGACCTAAGGTGAGACAAGAAGTGACGATGCTATCTTTCTCCTTTATAATCGGTATTTACGGGTGTGGGCATGCGTTCAAGTCCCATCTTCCGCAGGAAAAGAAAAGGGTTAAGCCTTACGGCTTAGCCCTTTTTCTTTTCTGCCGAGGAGTCCCTTGAGCCCAGGGCTCAAGGTCTCCTCGCCATAAATGGCTCGTCGGTCGGTTCGGTGGGAAAAAGGTCCACCGGACCTTTTTCTGCGTGCGCCTTCCGGTGCACTTTTCCACCTCACTCCATCTTCCGCAATCGCTTACCGTATTTTTTGTGTTTTGGTTCATATAACTGGAATTGTTGGTGTCCTGCCATTTGTAGGCAAACCATTCCGGGTAAAGAGTGCGTAAGGTCATGCACTTGCGCTTCTCACTCTAATGCAAGGGTGTTTGTTCTATCATACTATACAGTAATGAAAATAACTGATATAATGCTCATAGGTTGAGAAGTTTTATAAGATGGCAATATGAATTTGTCTATTGGGTAAAATCCGATTTATAAACTGTGTAAATAATGGAATATATACAGGTTATTTGTTTTTTGCTAGCAAGGGGAGGATGCAAATATGCGTGATGAATTCATTAATTTATGCAAGGAACGTTATTCCGTTAGGTCTTTTGCAAGTACTAAAGTCGAAGATAAAAAAATAGATTATATTTTGCGTGCCGGACAACTTGCTCCGACAGCATGTAATAAACAGCCAATTAAAATATATATGCTGAGAAGTGACAAAGCTCTTGAGACTCTTCAAAAATGTAAATTCTCCCATTTCGGAGAAACGCTTGCCTTTATTATTTGCTATGATAAGTCGGAATGCTGGGTGCGAGAGTTTGATCAAAAAGGAAGTGGAGAAGTGGATGCTTCCATTGTTGCTACTCATATGATGCTTGCAGCTTGGAATCAGGGCATCGGCTCTACATGGATTATGCATTTTATTCCGGAAGCTGTTTCGGTTGAGTTTTCATTATCTGAGGATATAATACCGGTATGCATACTTGTAATGGGATATCCTTCCCAGAATGCAGCACCGTCGCCAAGTCATGATGACAGAAAGAGTATTACCGAAATCGTAACTGTGATGTGATTGAAGTAACATATCATTAGCTTTTGACTAAAATGAAATCATTGAATCGGAGGGGACAATAATATTATGAAAAAGTTGCACATATTCATTTTGCCAATGCTGTGTATGATAATGTCAGGCTGTGGAAGTGAGAATGAAAAACCGGACCTGGAAGTAAAGAAGAAAGTGTTTGAGAGTAGTACTTCGGAGAAGAATGAAACGTCAAAAGAAGAGATGCGGGGGGACGAAACCGCGCAAGGTGAAACATCAAAGGAGGATGAGGCAGAAGTGGACAGAACCGAAAACGGTTTTTCCTATGTTGACTTGCGTGGAGTAGAATTTGTTTTTTGCAGTGGAGCCGGTGCGTGGAGTACGTATTTGACAATCTCTGAGGATGGTTCTTTTGAGGGATTGTATAATGATTCCGATATGGGGGATACGGGAGAAGGATATCCGAACGGAACCAGATATTCCTGCAAATTTAGTGGTCATTTAAGTAAGCTTACAAAAACAGATGACCTTACCTACACTGCTGAATTAATAGATATTGCCTACGAAGAGCCGGTTGGAAAAGAAGAATATTTGGATGGAGTTCGCTATATTTATTCGGATGCCTATGGACTTGACAATGCCGGAACGCTCTATTTCTATCTTCCCGGAACAAAGAGGGAGGATTTGTCAGAGGATTGTCTGATGTGGGTTGGGCAGGCAATGTATGATGATGCTTACAATCCCGTAGACGAACTTAGATTTGTGTGTTTATACAACAAAGATGCAGAGGAGGCTTTTTACAGTTACAATGTGGTTGAAAATTTTCTGAGGAGTTTCCGGTTTTATGAGGAGCAGGAGAAAGAATATTTAGATCAATTGCAGAGCCTTGTGACCCAGATGGAGATGACCGAAAATGCTTATAAACGATTTGAGTTATGGGATTTAGCGCTTAATGAGGAATGGAGAATTCTGATGAAAGTTCTCTCACCGGAGGAAAAAGAAAAACTCAGGGCAGAAGAAAGAGAATGGGTTGCCCAAAAGGATGAGGCTGTAAAGGAGGCCGGCGCCGGAGCGGAGGGCGGTTCTATGCAACCGATGCTGGAAAATGATGCTGCGGCGGAAATCACAAAGGCAAGAGTATATGAATTGAAGGAAATACTGGAGAATAGGGATTGAAACCTGTTCTGTCGCGAAAATATTGCCTTTTCAACAGATAAAAATTATGTAATTTCCTTGTTAATCAAAAAGCCTATCGACAAAATTGTCGGTAGGCTTTTCCTAAGTGAGCCAAGAACCGGATGACTGGCACCATATTGCAGACGTGAAGGGCGAACCGCCTACCATAAATGGGAAATACTATGCAGTAATGGAAATAACTGATATAATGCTCATAGGTTGAAAAGATTTACAGGGTGTCAATCAGAATTTGCGGAGGTGCCTTTGTGAAAAGGAAATAAAACAAGTATTTCCACGGACAATACCGGTAATGGCAATTGTAACGATATTGATTAGGTTCCTGCCATTTATGATATTTGACCATGGGGAGCAATTGCCAGGATGGATTTCTTATTTGGGAAAAGTTTTACCACCGGCAATCATGAGCATGCTTTTGGTATATTGCTTAAGAAATATAAATCTTATGGAAGGAAAGCATGGATTTCCGGAACTAATCTGTGTAGGAGTTACGATACTGATTCATCATTGGAAGCGGAACACTTTATTAAGTATTGGTGTAAGTACACTTTTATACATGATTATGATACAAAGCGGGATGTAGGAGGCGTATAGGGATATCGATGCTTTGCAAATGGATGGAGAATGGGTATGTTTGAGTTGAGGAGACTTTCTGTTCAGGACGGAATGGATATTTATGAAATGTTGCAGGAGATTCCTGCCGAAGAGAATAATATGCACAATAGTGTAAATGGAATCTCGCTTGAAGCATATAAAGATTTTTTGGTTAAGCGAGAGGAAGAGTCCAGGATGGATGGAATCATTGATGGATGGAAGGTTCCTTCAACAAGATACTGGCTTTATGTAGATGGAAAGCCGGTTGGCTTTGCTGATATCAGACATTTCCTGACACCCGCACTGAAAGAGGTCGGCGGAAATATTGGTTATGCCATCAGACCTTCTGAACGAGGTAAGGGTTATGGCAAAAAGTTATTGGAGCTTTTGTTGGCAGAGGCCAGAGATAAGGGACTTGAAAAAGTATTAATTACTGTACTTCCTACAAATGCAGCTTCCATAGGTGTAGCAAAGGCTAATGGAGGACAACTGATCAAGCAGACGGATGAACGTGTATATATCTGGATTCCTCTTGCAGACTACTCTGATGTAAAACTTGAAACTGAGGATTTAGTCCTTAAGAAGGCAAAATTTGAGGACTGGGAAGCTTTATATCATAATCTCTGGAAGCATGCAGATAGTGCTAAATATATGCTCTGGACATCTGTTGAAAGCGAAGAGGAAGCCAGAGCCCGTATGAACAGAACAATCGCTTTTCAGAAGATAGAAAAGTATACATTTTTAGTGTATCTCCGCGAATCAGGAGAGCCTATCGGCAATGCAGGAATGAGAGACTCGGGCGATGGACTTTACGAGGAAACAGGAATCGCTTTAGGTCCGGACTTTGTGAGAAAGGGTTACGGCAGACAGATTTTAAATGCGCTGACAGATGAGGCAAAGCGGGTGGGTGCGATTAGATTCCTGGCCAGTAACAGGACTGAAAACGAAGCCTCTCGTGGACTTCAGATGGCCTGCGGATTTTCGTTTGACCACTTATCTGAAGAAAAGACGGACCCTCGAACCGGTGAGAAGTACTTCGTTGAGAATAATATTAAAATACTGTAAAGCGTGATTTGTTGGGGAAAATGTCCATTCTGTATTATTTTGGAGGTATTTATGTCACATAAATTAGTAAGGAACCAACCAGAGAAAGAAGGAAGAAAGAAAAAAAGATTAAATAGAATATATTTATTTTGTTTTATCGCACTCACGATATCTTTTGTGACAGTTTGGGTAAGTGTCTCGTTGACGTCTGCAAAATTTGATGATCAGATGGAAGATATGGTTCTTGGAAAAGACTATTTTATAGAAGATGTAACAATTGTAAAGAAAAAGGTAGATTCTTATTCTTCATCCGAGCTTAGTACAAATGAGAATTACTTTTTTTACTACGGAAATGATGAACAAAAGAAAATGCAAGTACCGCATGATATATACATGCAGTACTTGATTGGAGATAAAATTCCGGCTTACACAGTGAATCATGTTTATTATGGTTATAATGAGGAAAGCATCCTTCCCAAAGAAGAATTTGTGCAAAATGAACTCATGAAATGCTTTGGAGTACTATTAGGAGTAGGTATCGTTACAATCGCTATTTTGTATTGGCTTAATCGAATCACATAGAAATATTGAAACAGATGCCTGCATGATAATAAAGATGCTTGTCAACCTCTGTAAGGAAAGTCCTACCATAAATGAGTTGTCTGATATCATGGCAAGTTCTTATCAGAATGTAATGTTAGCGGGGACGTTTCTTTCGTCACGAGCATAGCCCTTTGGCCTAATCCGTGACAAAGGGCGGTGGTCGTGACGAAGGGCAATGGTCTTGGCAAAAGGCGATGACCGTGACATGAGAAGCGTCCCCAAAGTCAAGAAGCGTCCCCAAGTGGGGTTGACAAAGTGAAGATACGGGAATATAATCAACCCTAAAGAAACGAAAGGGTAAGTGTGATAGATTTGATTATTAGATAATTTTCTGACCAAAAGAACAAGTATATTAGCGGAAAGCTTCGGCTTTACCGGATTTTGTGCGGAGATTATCTGGAATCATATCATCTTTTCATATATGAAATATCATGGGAGTACTATGGTATTGTGAAGGTAATCTCTCTTTATGCAAAGGAGGGATTTTTTTATGTCGGTGAAACAGTTATTATGTGCGGAAAATATTAAAGTATTATTTGGGGAGCAGGAGGTTTTAAACTTTGAAAAGTTCCGGCTCTATGAGGGTGATAAAGTAGGCCTTGTAGGGGCAAACGGAGCGGGCAAAACCACTCTTTTGAGGGTGCTTTGCGGACAGCTTGAGCCGGAGCGGGGAAGTGTGAAAATGGACTGCGATCCCTTTTATTTTAAACAATTTGAGGAGACTTGTGATCCTTTCGAACTTGACGGAAAAGAAATCAAGACGATGGGAGTGAGAGAACAAATATGGCAGGAGCAGGTTAGCGGAGGAGAAAATACAAGAATCAGGTTAGCTCAGATGTTCGGGAGCAATAAGGCAGTGGCATTTCTTGACGAACCGACCGCAAATCTTGACGGAAAGGGCAGAGCACTTTTGTCGGAAAGAATGACCGGGATGACGACATTTGTCGTAGTGAGCCATGACAGGGCGCTGATGAATAAGGTGTGCAATAAAATCGTAGAGATTTCGGAAGGTAAGCTTACGGAGTACAGCGGAAATTATGATGATTACCGGCATCAAAAAGAGGAACAGGTTCAGAGACAATGGGTTGAGTATGAGCAATACACATCGGAAAAGAAAAGGTTGATGGAGGTCTATTTCGACAAAAAGAGTCAGGCAAAGAACATGGCAAAGAAGCCAAAAGGCATGTCCTACAGCGAGTATAAAATGCGAAACTTTATTGGTGGACACATACCGATGGATCGTGCCTTGAATATGGAAAAGAGTGCTGCAAATGTGCTTAAGAGAATCGAGCACATGGAGGTCAAAAATAAGCCCAGGGAGATGCCGAAAATAAGGCCTGATTTCAGATTGACATGTCCGCCCGAAAATCCGATTGTAATCCGGGGAGAGCATATAACATTCGGATACGATGGGAAACTCTTGTATGATGATGCATCCTTTGTCATTAAAAACAAAAGTAAAGTGGCAATCCTTGGGGATAATGGCGCCGGGAAGACCACGCTGTTGAACCTGATTCTTACAGGAAATCAGGTGTCAGTGGTGCCGGCGGCAAAGATTGGATACATCAGCCAGAATATGGCGGAAATCGATATGGAGAAGACAGTGCTCCAAAATGCAAAGGAAGTAAGTATCCAAAAGGAAGATATAACAAGAACGGTTTTGGCGAGACTTCTTTTGACGGGCAGAGATATGGAAAAGAAGGCAGGCGAGCTCTCGGGAGGCGAGCGGATGAAGCTTGCGTTTGCAATGCTGTTTGTTTCCGATGTAAATCTGCTGGTGCTTGACGAGCCTACCAATTATCTGGATCTGCCGTCAATAGAAGCACTTGAGAGCCTATTGAAAGAGTATGAGGGGACGCTTGTGTTTGTGTCGCATGATATGGAATTTGTGGACAATATCGCCACAGAAAAGCTCCTGGTGTCGAAGGGAAAAGTGAGGACGCTTGCTTGACATAGTGGGAATAAATGTACTAATATTTGCTAACGGGGAGGAACATGAGGAAGATATGGAAGCAGAGAAGGAAGTACAAAGAAAACAATTTCAGAGAATGACAACGGAGCCGGTGGGAAAGCTGCTGTTCACTTTATCGGTGCCGACAATCATCAGTATGATGGTTACCAATATCTACAATTTGGTGGATACGGCATTTGTGGGAACTTTGGGTACAAGTGAGAGCGGGGCAACCGGAATTGTATTTGGTTATATGGCAATTCTGCAGGCGGTAGCCTTTATGTGCGGGCAAGGTGCGGGAAGCATCATGTCCAGAAAGCTGGGTGCCAAAGAACAGGAGGAAGCGACGAAATACAGCTCCACGGGATTCTTTTTATCCTTTGCACTGGGGCTTGTTATGGCTGTTTTCAGTTTTGTGTTTATGAAGCCGCTTCTGTACCTGTTGGGAAGCACAGAGACAATCGCACCTTATGCGGGAACTTACATATTTTATATTCTGCTTTCGGCTCCGTTTTTCACCTCCAGCCTGACGATGAACAATCTGCTTCGCTATGAGGGAAAGGCGAAACTGGGCACCGTTGGACTTATGATTGGTGCATTTATCAATATCTTCGGAGATATTGTTCTTATGTTTGGGTTGAAGCTTGGCATTGCGGGTGCCGGTATTTCCACGGCAGTTTCCCAGGTGATCAGTTTCAGCATTTTGCTCAGCATGTTTTTGCGCGGGAAAACCCAGACGCGGATTTCCTTGAAATACGCGGCACGAGATTTTAAAACAGTATGGAATGTGATGGCAACCGGATTCCCCAGCTTGCTCAGACAGGCGTTAAACAGCGTGGCGACGATGCTTTTAAACAGAGCGGCAGGGGTGTACGGCGATGAAGCGGTAGCGGCCATGAGTATTGTGTCCAGAATCAGTTTCTTCCCGATGGCGGTGGCAATCGGAATCGGGCAAGGTTTTCAGCCCATCAGTAGCTTTAATTTTGGCGCAGAGAGGAAGGATCGTGTGCGGAAGGCATTCTGGTCGGCTCTTGTGGGAGCGGAATGTGTCCTGGCGCTTATTTCGGTTCCGATTTTTATTTTTGCTGGGCCGCTGGTACAGCAGCTTCGAGATGACCTGCGGGTAATTGAACTGGGCATCCGTGCATTGCGGCTCATGTGCGTTGGCCAGCTGTTTGTGCCGCTCACGATGATGGTGGAAATGGGCTTCCAGAGTATTGGGGAAAAGCTGCTGGCAAGCTTTGGTTCCTGTCTGCGAAGCGGGCTTTTGTTTATTCCGACGCTGTTACTTTTGCAAAATGTCCGGGGAATGTCCGGTGTGCAGGAGGCACAGCCCTTATCTTTTGTGTTTACTTTTGTCGTATGTCTATTTTTGTGCAGGATTTATTTGAAGCGTGTGAAGGATTAGCAGAAATCACATTGAATAAGAAATAGAAAGAGAAGTGGAGCATACGGGATTCGAACCCGTGGCCTTAACAATGCGAATGTTACGCGCTCCCAGCTGCGCTAATGCCCCATGAGGAAAGTATAGCACTGTCAGAGAGAAAAGCAATAGAAAATTGAGAAAACAAAATACGGTCTGAGAACTTTATGGATGCACCGTCTGCAGCCCGGACGATGCGCTAACGGTCTTGACAAATGTTGCTGCATATGGTATTCTACAGGAACTCTTTGCACTGCATATAAATCTACAGTACAAACTGAGCAGGCCGTGACGTAAGCGTTATGGAGTCGGGTCACATGAGTGACAGTGGAATCTATCATCCACGGGACAGTAGTTGCTAATACTGATTCGTGGGTGTTTTTTTATCCTTTTTTATCAAAAAGCGATTCAGCTTAACTCCCACAAATATCTGGTGCCATAGAGCTATCTTAAAATTTTGGAGGTAACTGTTATGGAAAAAATCAAAACGGCAGGAGAAAACAATGTCACGGAAAGCGATTTTCAGAAGGTGGCAAACAGGGTATCACTCATTACCATTATTGGAAATGTAGTGTTGTCGGTGGTTAAGCTTCTGGCAGGAATCATAGCGCACTCCAGTGCTATGATTAGTGATGCCGTTCATTCGGCGTCGGATGTATTCAGTACTATTGTGGTTATCATTGGTATTAAGCTGGCTTCGAAGGAGCCTGACAAGGAGCATCCTTATGGGCATGAGCGCCTGGAGTGTGTGGCGGCAATTATTCTGGCAGTGGTTTTGTTTATTACCGGTCTTGTAATTGGGCTGGAAGCATTGAAGAATATTTTGCAGGGTAATTACAATTCTTTGCAGGTGCCGGGCGTTCTGGCGCTTACGGCGGCAATCATATCCATTGTCACCAAGGAAGGAATGTACTGGTATACGAGGTACTATGCGAAAAAAATTGACTCCAGTGCATTGATGGCGGATGCCTGGCACCATCGTTCCGATGCCTTTTCTTCGATTGGAGCTTTGATTGGTATCGGAGGAGCAAGACTTGGGTTCCCGATTATGGATTCGGTTGCAAGTCTGGTGATTTTCCTGTTTATTGTGAAGGCAGCCGTTGACATTTTTAAGGATGCCATGGATAAAATGGTAGATCATTCCTGTGATGCAGAGACAGAGAAGCAAATCTATGACTGTGTTATGAAGAATGAGAAGGTGCTGGGGATTGATTTACTCCAGACGCGTATTTTCGGGAACAAGATTTATGTGGATGTGGAAATCCAGGCGGATGCTATGTGTACCCTGCAGGAAGCGCACAATATAGCGGAAGCCGTACATGATGAAATTGAACATGATTTTCCCAAGGTAAAGCACATCATGGTTCATGTAAACCCGGCAATGTAAGTGAAGACAGTACAGCTTTCTGTACTTAGCAGAAACCATGTGGAAGAAAAACAGAAATCCTCCCGGACCGACAGGAAACGAATGCAGCCCGGGAGGATATTTTATTTGTTTGTGGCTTGCTTCTATGATACAATAAAGTACATGAAGAGTTAAATTACCCAAGGGGGACAGGCATATGATAAAACTACAGATTTGCTGTCTGCTGATTATTTTGTTTATGGCAGCGGTTTATTTTCGTGCAAAGCGGGTACGGACTTATTCTCATATTGTGTTTTCCTTATCTTTGGGGACAATGGTTGTACATCTGGTGTTTGATATGATTACGGTTTATACGGTAAATCATCTGAGAACAGTGCCGCCGGTTTTGAACAAGGCATGCCATATTATTTTCCTCGGAAGCTTGATTATGGAGGTATTTCTGTGCTATTTGTATAGTCGTATTCTGATTGATAATACCCTTGATAAAAAAAGATTCTGGCTGATGGCAATTCCGGTCTGGATTGCTTGGCTGGGGCTTATTACTTTGCCGTTCGATTACGTGGAGACAGTAAAAGGAAACTATTCCTGGGGGCCGTCTGTGTTTACGGTGCATATTCTTGTGATGTTTTACATAGTATTGATTGTTTTGATTCTGTTACAACACTGGAAGGAGATAGATTCCCAGAAGAGGTATGTGGTGGCGTTGGCATTCGGGATTCAGATAGTTGTTTTGGTTATTCAGACGATTTTCCCGGCGTCTTTGATCAGCAGTATGGGGTTGACTCTGATAAATCTGGCTTTTTTCCTGACGGTGGAGAGCCCGGATGTGCTGTTGATGGAGAAGCTGAGGATTGAAAAGGAGCGTGCGGACGAGGCAAACGAGGCGAAGTCCATGTTTTTGTCCAATATGTCCCATGAAATCAGAACACCGATGAACGCCATTGTGGGAATGACGGACATCCTGTTGCGGGAGGAGCAATCCCGCAGTACAAGGGAATATCTGAGCAATATCAAAAATTCCGGGGAAGCATTGTTGACGATTATCAATGATATTCTGGATTTTTCCAAGATTGAATCGGGAAAGCTGGAAATTATGGAAGAAGAGTATGAACCCATGTCCATGTTCCATGATTTGACCATGATATTCCTGAATCGAATCGGCGAGAAAAAGGTGGAACTGTTGTATGAGATTGATAAAAACATGCCGGCAAAACTGTATGGAGACAGCAAACGTCTCAGACAGGTGATTATCAATCTTATGAATAATGCAATTAAGTTTACAGAGAGCGGTTATGTCAAATTAAAGGTAGAAATCGGTCTGGCGGGTCTGGACAGGATTAATCTGACCTTTTCGGTGGAAGATACCGGGCAGGGAATCAAAGAGGAGGATTTGGGGAAGCTTTTCCAGTCCTTCCAGCAGGTAGATACCAGGCGAAACCGTAATAAGGAAGGAACCGGTCTGGGGCTGGCGATTTCCAGGCAGCTGGTGCAGCTGATGCACGGAGATATCGGTGTCAGAAGTACTTATGGCGAGGGTAGTACCTTCTATTTTACGGTTCCCCAGAAGGTGATGAATGCCAGACCGGCAGCGTCAGTCCGGAAAGAACTGGTGCCGGTAAAGAAGGTGGCGTTCCGGATTTCCGATGAAGTCGTGAAGGAACAACTGAAAAATCTTGCGGCATCCTATCGGGTAGATTGTTTCAGTGTGGACGAAAGACCGGAGACGATAGCTGATTTCCTGATTACGGACAGCGCGGATGCAGTCTCGGAAGAAGAAAGAAAAAGATGGGAAGAGGCAGGAGGAACAGTCTGCGTGCTTCAGAATCCCATGCTGGAAAATCTTTCAGATAAAAAACTGATGATTATCAATAAACCTTTGTACAGCCTGAATTTTTGCCAGCTTATCAATGGGGAAGAACTGGTATATAAAAGTGCCGCGGAAGAGGAACTGAATTTCACGGCACCTCAGGCCAGGATTCTTGTGGTGGATGACAATGACATGAATCTGAAGGTGGCAAGGGGGCTGATGGAGCCGTATCAGATGCAGATAGATACGGCGACGGACGGAAAACAGGCAGTGCAAATGGTTCAGAAAAAGCAATATGACATTGTTTTTATGGATCATATGATGCCTGTGATGGATGGAATGGAGGCAACTGCCGCCATCAGAGTTCTGGACGGAGAAGCGTACAAGAAGCTGCCGATTATAGCTTTGTCAGCAAACACAACGGCGGAGGCGAAGGAAATGTTCCTGAAAGGTGAAATGAACGACTTTATTGCCAAGCCGATTCGCCCCAAGGAGCTGGCAAAGTGTATACTTAAGTGGCTTCCGGAGGAACTGGTAACCATGTCGGAACAGGCATCCCCGGAAGAAACAGGCATATGTAAGCCAGGGGATGATGCGGGTAGAATTTTAAAGATTGCCGGGCTGGATGTGGCAGAGGGAATCAAGAATTGCGGTTCTGTAAAATTGTTTACAGAATTGCTGGGAGATTTCCATAAACTGATTAACCAAAAGTGCACAAAGCTGGAAAAATGTCTGGGAGACGGTATGCTGCGCGATTATACCATAGAGGTACATGCGTTGAAAAATACGGCGCGCATGATAGGTGCTATGGAATTGTCACAGATGTTTTACCGGATGGAACAGCTGGGAAATGCCGGAAAGCAGGATGAAATTGAAAAAGGAATGCCGCAGCTGCTGGAACTGTTCAGGAGCTACAGGGAGACCCTTGCCGGATATGCGTCATCGCAGGAAAATCTGGTACAGGTATCCAATGATACAATAAAGCAGACCCTGCTTCGCCTGCGGGATGCCGTGGATCAGTTTGATTTGGACGCGGCGGACAGCGCTATGAAGGAATTGGAAACCTATGCATTTCCGCCGGAACTTCAACCAATGGTGGAGCAGCTTGGTGCATACGTGGCGGATGTGGCCATGGAAGATGTGATGAAGACTGCGCAGGAGATTTGTGAGAAGCTGGGATAACTGCTGTAACTTTGTTTCAGATTGGCTTGCAACACCGGTATCCTCTCCGGTACAGATTTAGCCAATCATTTACCCAGAGGTGTTTCAGCTACTGAGGACATTAAGAGAGATGGGATTGAAAACGGCTGTTTAGAATGCCACTGATTTTAACGGAAAAGAAGGCAGCGTGTTAAGAAAAGTTGGTAGAAATATTGTTTCCCGTTTTGTATAATAGGTTAAAAATAGTTGCAAAGGTGGGAAATGTATGAGAAAACACTACGTGGATAATATTCGCTGGATTACGGTTCTGCTTGTGGTTTTTTATCATGTAATCTATATGTATAACAGTGTGATTACTTCGGGGGTAATTGGTCCTTTTTCCGAGATTCAGTACCAGGATGCCATTCAGTATATTCTGTATCCCTGGTTTATGGTGATACTGTTCGTGGTATCGGGGATGAGTTCGAGATATTATCTGGAGAATTATACCATAAAAGAATTTATTGCCGTAAGAACCAGAAAGCTGCTGGTTCCGTCTACAATCGGTCTGTTTGTGTTCCAGTGGATTCTGGGATATTTTAACATGGCAATCAGCAATGCCTTTGCGCCTATGTCGGATGGAATGCCGAAGATTGTTCTTTATCTTATTATGTCTGTATCGGGTACAGGTGTGCTCTGGTATATCCAGATGCTGTGGGTTTTCTCCCTTGTGCTGGCGCTCATCCGCAAGCTGGAGAAGGGGAAGCTGTATCAGCTTTGTGGTAAGGCAAATCCAATCATTCTTCTCGCTTTGGCGGTCCCGGTATGGGGAGCGGCGCAGGTGCTGAATACTCCCGTGATTGTGGTTTATCGTTTCGGAATTTATGGCTTCTGCTTCCTGCTTGGCTATTTTGTGTTTGCTCACGAGGAAGTGGTAAAGAAACTGAGCAGATACTGGCATATCCTGGCGGCTGCAGCAGTCTGCCTGGGATGCGGCTATGTGTATTGCTATTTTGGAGAGAATTATGCGGAAGCACCTGTTGTGAACAGCCCGTTTTCCGTTGCATACGCATGGGTGGTGATTCTTGCCGTATTTGCCGTGATGAAAAAATGGGGAGACAGGAGTTCTGCTTTTGCCGCTTGGATGACGAAGCATAGCTTTGGACTGTATGTGTTCCATTATCTGCCGCTGGCAGCAGTTGCTTACTGGATGGACAGGAATGCAAATGCACCTGCGTTGTTGTCGTATCTGATAGGCGGTGTGGCAGCCTTTGCTGGAGGATACCTTTTGTATGAAATCATATCCAGGATTCCGGTACTTCGATGGTGTGTACTCGGTATAAAGAAGGAGAAGAAAAAGAATGTTTTACGAGAACCTGATACAGCTGCGTAAAATGAATCACATGTCCCAGGAGGAACTGGCGGAGAAAGTGAATGTATCCCGGCAGACGTTGTCGAAATGGGAGACGGGAGTTTCCCAAAGTTAAAGATACCACATCAATCCCACGCGGACTTTTG
>CAMEDC010000005.1 GCA_945913255.1 uncultured Lachnospiraceae bacterium | reverse complement strand
TACAAGAGAAAAACCGGTTACCACAAGAAGAATGGTCACAGACAAGCATACACTCAGGTTAAGATTGATAAGATCAACGCATAATGATAACTGTAGTGATTTGTAAAGACCAATCAGGTTCCTACAGAAGTTTTTACTGTATGGGACATGCGGAGTACGCAAAGCCCGGTAAGCCGGATATCCTTTGTGCAGCAGTTTCGGCTCTGACAATCGGCACAATCAATTCCCTTGAGGAACTGGCGGGTGAAAAACTTACGATTGCGCAGAATGAAGAAACCGGTTTTCTTCGATGTGATTTTAAGAGCGTGCTTCAGGAAAAGTCAGTATTCCTTTTGGATTCCATGGTGTTTTCTCTGGAAAATCTCAGCAGGGAATACGGTGTCAGATATTTGCAAGTAAAATTCGAGGAGGTGTAGACCATGTTGAATATGAACCTTCAATTTTTCGCTCATAAGAAGGGAGTTGGTTCTACCAAGAACGGTAGAGATTCCGAGTCCAAAAGATTAGGTGCGAAGAGAGCTGACGGACAGTTCGTAAAGGCAGGAAACATTCTTTACAGACAGCGCGGAACCAAGATTCATCCCGGCGTAAATGTAGGGATCGGCGGAGATGATACCTTGTTTGCACTGGTTGACGGTGTCCTTCGTTTCGAGAGAAAAGGAAGAGACAAGAAGCAGGCTTCTGTATATCCTGTGGAGCAGTAATCCGAATTCAGAGGACTTCAAACTTGATGTTTGGAGTCCTTCTTTGTATGGCTGAACTATTTTTAGGATAGAGGTAGATTTATGTTTGCTGACAGAGCAAGAATATTTGTGAGAAGCGGAAAAGGCGGAGACGGTCATGTCTCTTTCCGACGTGAGAAATATGTACCGGCCGGCGGTCCTGACGGTGGAGACGGCGGTCGCGGCGGAGATGTCATTTTTGAAGTTGACGAAGGATTAAACACTCTGATTGATTTTAGAAATGTGCGAAAATATAAGGCACAGGACGGAGAACCCGGCGGAAAAAGAAATTGCCGCGGAAAAGACGGTCAGGATATTATCATAAAAGTTCCGCAGGGAACGATTATTAAAGAAGCAGAAAGCGGACAGGTTATCACGGATATGTCGGGTGACAACAGGCGTGTGGTGCTCCTTACCGGAGGGAAAGGCGGCAATGGGAATCAACATTATGCTACAAGTACCATGCAGGCTCCGAAATATGCACAGCCGGGGCAGCCTGCCCAGGAACTGGAACTGCTTCTGGAATTAAAGGTGATTGCGGATGTGGGACTGGTAGGCTTTCCAAATGTGGGAAAATCTACTTTCCTCGCCAGAGTGACAAATGCTCGTCCAAAGATTGCAAATTATCATTTTACTACATTAAATCCAAATCTGGGCGTAGTTGACCTTGAGGGAACAAAAGGATTTGTAATTGCTGATATTCCGGGACTTATAGAGGGTGCTTCCGAAGGTGTGGGATTGGGACATGAGTTCCTGCGCCACATTGAAAGAACAAAGGTAATCATTCACATTGTGGATGCTGCGGGTACGGAAGGCCGTGACCCGGTTGCAGACATTTATGCAATCAACAGGGAATTGGAGGCTTACAATCCTGATATTGCTAAGCGACCCCAGGTAATCGCAGCAAATAAAATAGATGCGATATATGATCAGGAAAACAGTCCTGTGGATGCCATCAGAAAAGAATTTGAACAAAAGGGAATCTCTGTATACCCCATTTCGGCTGTCAGCGGAGAAGGAGTAAAAGAACTCTTGTATCATGTGAATGAAATGCTGGAAGGTCTGACTGATGAGGTGACGGTATTTGAACAGGAATATTTCCCTGAACTTGCAGCTTTCCGTGCTTCAGACGAACCGTATACAGTGTCTTATGATGAGGAAGAGGACGAGTATGTTGTAGAAGGTCCGAGAATTGAAAAAATGCTGGGCTATACTAATCTTGACAGTGAAAAAGGCTTTACCTTTTTCCAGAATTTCCTGAAGGATACCGGCATTTTGGAACAGCTGGAAGAACTTGGTATCCAGGATGGAGATACTGTACGAATGTACGGATTGTCCTTTGATTACTATAAATAATGGTAGCTATTCAGAGCCCATTCGCAAAAGCTACAATAATTTAATTGCCGCCGGTGACAGCAAAACCTAAAGGAGTTATTACAGGGCGGCAGATTGTGAGGGAATATGACAAGTAAGCAGAGAGCCTATTTAAAAAGTCTGGCAAGCAGCCTGAATCCGATTTTTCAGGTTGGGAAATCAAGCCTGACGCCGGAACTGACAGAAGCCATTGGTGAGGCTTTCAACAAAAATGAATTGATAAAAGTTGCTGTCCTGAAAAACTGTGCGGATGATCCGAATGAGATAGCACAGATGGTAGCGGAGAGAACACATTCTCAGGTGGTTCAGGTTATCGGCAAAAAGTTTGTGCTTTATAAGCCGGATAAAGACAAACCTAAAATTTTACTGCCTGATACAAAAAAATCCGATAAAGCGTGATTGATATGAAAAAAATCGGTATTATGGGCGGAACCTTTAATCCCATTCATGTGGGGCATATGATGTTAGCGGAATGGGCAGTGGAAGAACTTAAATTGGAAGAAGTTTGGGTTGTACCGACAGGTATTCCCTATATGAAAGCAGAGAATGGAATTCTTCCCGGAACGGAAAGGCTGCATATGGCGGAACTTGCCGCAAATGGTAATGAAAAATTGCGATGCCTTGATGTAGAAATAAAAAGGAAAGGGTATACTTATACCTACGAAACGCTGGAACTGCTGAAAAAGCAGAATCCCGATACAGAGTTCTTTTTTCTGGTGGGCGCAGATTGCCTGTTTTCTTTGGAAAGCTGGAAATATCCGGAAAAGATTTTAAGTAATTGCACGCTTGTTGCTGCGGTGAGAAATGATGTCACCATGGAAAAAATGGAGAAGAAGCGAAAAGAACTGTTAGATCAGTTCGGTGGGAGTATTATTTTGATGCCGTTTGTACGGATGTCTGTGAGTTCCACAGAAATCAGGGAAAGAATCCGAAAGGGAAGGAGTGTCAGGTATATGGTGCCGGATGAAGTACTTTCCTATATAGAAGAAAAGGGATTTTATCGCGATGAAAAAAGCAGATAACATGAAACAGTTGAGAAAAGCGATGAAAAAGGCACAGGACAGCAAAAGGTATGAGCATACACTTGGTGTGGCTTACACAGCGGCCGCATTGGCTATGCGCTATAATGTTTCCATAAAAGATGCACAGACAGCCGGTATGCTCCATGACTGTGCAAAATGCCTCTCAGATGAGAAGAGACTTTCTGTCTGTGAAAAACAGCATATTCCTGTGACTGAAGTAGAACGCAGAAATCCGTTTTTGCTCCATGCCAAGGTCGGTGCCTATCTTGCGGAAAAGAAGTATGGAGTCAGAGACAGTGATATTCTGAATGCGATTCAGTATCATACAACAGGAAGAAAAAATATGAGTCTGCTGGAGAAGATTGTTTTTATTTCGGATTATATTGAACCCGGAAGAAAGCAGGCACCAAATTTACAGGAAATCAGACAGCTTGCTTTCATAGATATCGATAAAGCAATGATACGTATTCTGGAAGATACGGTTGCGTACCTGAAAGAGGGAAACAGAGAAGTTGACCCGGCAACGGAGGATACTCTGAATTATTACAAAACAACTACTGTATCCGGGGAAAACAGTTAAAAACTGGGGAGGTAATATGGGAAAAAACAATTCAATTGAAATGACAAAGATTGCGATAGCAGCGTTGGAAGACAAGAAAGCAGAGGATATCCGTGTAATAGACATCAGCGAGGTGTCTGTGCTTGCTGACTATTTTATTATCGCGGGCGGAAGTAACCGCAGCCAGATTCAGGCACTTTCCGACAATGTTGAGGAGAAGTTAGGCAGAGCCGGAATGCCGGCAAAACAGATTGAAGGCTATGATACCGCAAACTGGATTTTGCTGGACTTTGGTGATATCATTGTGCATATTTTTGACAAAGAAAACAGACTTTTATATGATCTGGAACGCATCTGGAGGGATGGAAAGCAGATTCCTGTTGAAGAGTTGTAAGGCCATAATAAAAAACGATATAGTAATTATGTAAAACTCCGGGTATGTGCGATATCATATCCGGAGTTTTTTGATTTCCCAGCTCTTATCTGGCGACATCATCTCTACTGCCAAGATGCATGTAAAAGCTAATCAGATACAGTCCGCAGATTCCCACAAGAGTATAGATAACTCTGGACAGCCAGGACATCTCACCAAAGAGAAGTGCTACAAGATCAAAGCGGAACAGACCGATCAGGAGCCAGTTAATGGCACCGATAATGACAATTGTAAGAGCAGTACCGTCAAGATATTTATTTCCCATGTTTTAGCCTCCATTATACAAAAATGAAATTTTCCGGTTAAAAATAGTATTTGCGAAACGCAGCTTCTTATACATTATTTTTAGAAAAATGTAATTCGTTCTTGACAAAGAAATGGCATTAGCGTATTATGAAAAAATGATAATTATACTTGTATACAATTATCACGGCATAATTCCATAAGAAATTGTGCAAACATAAAGGAGGAAAAAATTATGAAGAAATTCAACAAATTTGTCAGTGTTGCATTAGCTTCCGCAATGGTTTTGTCCATGGCAGGTTGTGGCTCTGACGCAAGCCAAAGCGGCAGTTCATCTGATGCATTTAAGATTGGTGGTATTGGACCTACAACCGGAGGTGCAGCTGCATATGGTCTTGCGGTTCAGAATGCTGCACAGTTGGCTGTTGATGAAATCAATGCTGCAGGCGGTGTAAATGGTTACAAGTTCGAACTGAACTTCCAGGATGACGAGTTGGATGCTGAAAAGTCTGTTAATGCGTACAATACCTTAAAAGACTGGGGCGCTCAGATTATTCTTGGTTCTGTTACCAGCGGTTGCTGTATCGCAGTAACTGATAAGACGAAGGAAGATAATATGTTCCAGCTGACTCCTTCCGGATCTGCTGTTGCATGTACGCAGTACGACAATAACTTCCGTGTATGCTTCTCCGATCCCGCACAGGGTGCTGCATCTGCACAGTACATTGGTGAGAATGGTCTTGCTTCCAAGGTTGCCATTATCTATGACAGTTCCGACACCTATTCTACCGGTATTTATGAGAGCTTTGTAAGCGGTGCTGCAAGCCAGTCTTTTGAAATTGTTTCCGAAGAGGCATTTACTGCTGACAGTAAGACTGACTTTTCCGTTCAGCTGCAGAAGGCTCAGGATGCTGGTGCAGACTTGATTTTCCTGCCTATTTACTATCAGGAAGCTTCTTTGATTTTGACACAGGCTAATGGTATGGGATACGCACCTAAATTCTTTGGTGTGGATGGTATGGATGGTATCCTGACCGGTGTGGATAACTTTGATAAGAGCCTGGCTGAGGGTGTTATGCTTCTGACTCCTTTTGCAGCAGATGCAACCGATGACATGACTGTTAAGTTTGTAGCAGCTTATCAGGAAAAATTCGGTGAGATTCCCAACCAGTTTGCTGCAGATTCCTATGATGCTATCTATGCAATCAAGGCTGCCATTGAAAAGAGCGGCGTAAAGCCTTCTGACAGCGTATCCGATATCTGTGAGGGTCTGAAGGGTGCTTTTGTTGAAATCTCTATTGACGGTCTTACAGGTGAAGGTATTGTCTGGGATGCGACAGGAGAACCGAACAAGGCTCCTAAGGCAGTTATCATCGAAAACGGTGCATACAAAGCAATGTAATTCTTAGTGTAACCAACGGGGGTTGCCATTAACAGGCAACCCCCTGAATTTTTCAGAAGAAAGAGTAACCGACAGATGACTTTAAGAGTCTGTAAGAGTAAAGTGCAGAGTCTTAAAGTTATTTGTTGCCCGAATGGTATGCGTCTGATATAATAAACGAAGTGGAAAACCGGAAGGCAAGGGAGGTATTTATGAGCTTTTTAAAATATTTAATTAGTGGAATCAGTCTTGGAAGTGTATATGCGTTAATTGCATTGGGTTACACCATGGTGTACGGTATTGCAAAGATGCTGAACTTTGCCCATGGAGATGTTATTATGATTGGCGCGTTTACTACATATACCATTTGCAGCACATTAGGGCTGCCGCCTGTAATTGGTGTTTTAGCAGCAGTGATATTATGTACCTTCCTGGGAATGGGAATTGAACGGGTTGCCTATAAACCGCTCAGAAAGGCTGCGTCACCCCTCGCAGTACTGATTACGGCAATCGGTGTCAGCTATTTACTTCAGAATATTGCCTTGCTCATTTTCGGTGCAAATACAAAGGCCTTTGCTTCCGTGGTTTCTTTTCCGGCATTGGAACTTGCCGACGGTTCAATTACTGTGAGCGGTGAAACAATTGTAACGATTCTTTCCTGTATCGTAATTATGATTTGTCTGATGCTTTTCATACATAAAACGAAAGCCGGGCAGGCTATGCTTGCAGTTTCTGAAGATAAAGGAGCGGCGCAGCTTATGGGAATCAATGTAAATGGGACGATTGCTTTGACATTTGCCATCGGTTCCGCACTTGCGGCTATCGCGGGTGTGCTTCTTTGTTCTGCTTATCCGTCATTGAACCCTTACACCGGCTCAATGCCCGGAATCAAAGCATTTGTTGCGGCAGTGTTTGGCGGAATCGGTTCCATTCCCGGAGCCTTCATCGGTGGTATCCTGCTTGGAATCATTGAAATATTTGCAAAGGCATATATATCCTCTCAGGTTGCGGATGCCATTGTGTTTGCAGTTTTGATTATTGTTCTGCTGATTAAGCCTACCGGTATTCTAGGAAGGAACGTTCAGGAAAAGGTATAAGGGAGTGGATGATAATATGCAGAAAGCTTTTATGACAAAATTGAAGAGTAACAAAACATTAAAAAGCAATCTTATTACTTTTGGAATGGTTATTATAGCGTATATCTTAATGGAGATTTTAATGGCGGCAGGAATTCTTTCAAATTTGTTGAAAGGACTTCTGGTTCCGTTATGTGTTTATGCAATCCTTGCGGTTTCCCTGAATCTGACGGTAGGTATACTGGGAGAGTTGAGTCTTGGACATGCAGGTTTTATGTGCGTTGGGGCATTTTCCAGTGCTTTTTTCTCCAAATGTATGCAGGATGTGATTCCCATTGCAGGAGTGAGATTTACGCTGGCAATTATTATCGGCGCTCTCAGTGCGGGGCTTTTTGGAATTCTGATTGGAATTCCGGTTTTGCGATTAAAAGGTGATTACCTTGCAATCGTTACCCTTGCCTTCGGAGAAATTATTAAGAATCTGGTTAATATTCTCTATGTCGGACTTGATGAAAACGGATTTCATTTCTCAACAAAAAGTTCTCTTGATCTGAACTTAAGTGAGAATGGAACTGTAATTATTCAGGGGGCGCAGGGAATTACCGGAACCCCGCATGATTCTAATTTTACAATAGGAATCATACTGCTGTTGCTTACATTATTCATCGTGTTGAATCTGATTCATTCACGAGACGGAAGAGCGATTATGGCAATTCGTGATAACACTATAGCAGCGGAATCGGTAGGAATCAATATTACCAAGTATAAGCTGATGGCGTTTTCCATTTCGGCGGCTTTAGCAGGTTTGGCGGGCGTACTTTATGCGCACAATCTTTCCACATTGACTGCACTGCCTAAGAACTTTGGCTATAATATGTCCATTATGATACTGGTATTTGTTGTTCTGGGAGGTATCGGTAATATCAGAGGCTCAATTATTTCTGCAGTTGTTTTGACTTTGCTGCCTGAGCTGCTCAGAGGATTGAATGATTATCGTATGTTAATCTATGCAATTGTGCTGATTGTAATGATGCTGTTTAACTGGGCTCCTGCATGTATTCAGTGGAGGGAAAAGATAGCCTATAAGCTGAAAAAGAAAAAGATTGTCAAAATAAATGGAAAGGAGGCTTAAGTTATGGCATTATTGGAAATAAGAAACTTAGGCATTTCCTTTGGCGGCTTAAGAGCTGTTGACGATTTTAATGTAGAGATTGAAAAAGGATGTCTTTATGGACTGATTGGACCAAATGGTGCCGGAAAGACAACAGTGTTTAATCTTTTGACCGGTGTTTACAAGCCCAGCGAGGGAATTATTCATTTGGACGGTCAGGATATTACCGGGAAAAAGACCATTGAAATTAACCGCGCCGGAGTGGCAAGAACATTTCAGAATATCCGTTTATTTAAGGATTTATCCGTAGCAGATAATGTAAAGGTAGGTTTGCACAATCATCTGGAATATAATACCTTGGAAGGAATTCTACGCCTGCCGAAATACCGTGCTATTGAGAAGCAGATGCAGGAAGAAGCAATGGAACTGTTAAGAGTTTTCGAGCTTGATGGCGAAGCGGATACGCTCGCATCCAATTTGCCCTATGGAAAGCAGCGGAAACTTGAAATAGCGAGAGCATTGGCAACTAAACCGAAACTACTTCTGCTGGATGAACCTGCGGCAGGAATGAATCCAAATGAAACGCAGGAACTTATGGATATCATTGGATTTGTACGTGAGCACTTTGACATGACAATTCTTTTGATTGAACATGATATGAGGCTTGTAAGCGGAATTTGTGAGGAATTGACGGTCCTGAATTTTGGACGTGTTCTCTGCCAGGGAAAGACTGCTGACGTGCTGAATAATCCGGAAGTAATAAAAGCGTATCTCGGTGAATAGGTCCTTTTTTATGCAGTCTTCGGGAACGGGAAAGAGGTATTGGATATGTCCATGTTGGAAGTGAAAGATTTAAAAGTATATTATGGTATGATACAGGCTATCAAAGGAGTTTCTTTCCATGTAGAAGAGGGAGAAATTATTGCTTTGATTGGTGCAAACGGTGCTGGTAA
Source organism: uncultured Lachnospiraceae bacterium (assembly GCA_945913255.1). Lineage (GTDB taxonomy): Bacteria > Bacillota > Clostridia > Lachnospirales > Lachnospiraceae > Acetatifactor. The sequence goes on along the minus strand of CAMEDC010000005.1, from coordinate 128,641 downwards.
GACGACGATTCTGCATACTGTATCCGGTTTGATTACTCCCAAAGAGGGAACTGTAACATTTGAGGGAAATGATATTGTCAAAATGCCCGGCCATCAGATAGTATCCATGGGAATGGCACATGTACCTGAAGGAAGACGTATTTTTGCTCAACTTTCAGTGTTACAGAATCTGAAACTGGGTGCCTATACCAGAAAGGATAAAGAGGAAATTCAACAAACTTTAAAAACGGTATTTGAACGTTTTCCCAGATTGGAGGAACGTCAGAATCAGCTTGCGGGAACATTAAGCGGTGGTGAACAGCAGATGCTTGCCATGGGAAGGGCATTGATGTCCCATCCGAAGTTGATTTTGATGGATGAGCCTTCTATGGGGCTTTCGCCTATCTTCGTGAATGAAATTTTTGATATCATTCAGGAAGTAAGCAAGAGTGGTACTACAGTACTTTTGGTTGAACAAAATGCGAAAAAGGCATTAGCAATCGCTGACAGAGCGTATGTACTGGAAACAGGGAATATTGTACTGGAAGGTAAAGCAAGTGATCTGCTGAATAATGATTCCATTAAAAAGGCTTATCTTGGAGAATAAAATTCCGGATAAATTGGGAGGAATGGGAATGGATAAAGTAGTAATTACAATTGCAAGACAGTACGGAAGCGGCGGCAGAACCGTAGGTGAAATGCTTGCAGAAAGACTGGGAATACATTTTTATAACAAGGAATTGATGAAACTTGCAAGTGAAGAAAGTGGTATCAACGAAGCCCTATTTGTGAATGCAGATGAGAAGTCTAAGGGATCCTGGTTTTTCGGAAATACGCCGAATGTCTATAACGGAGAACTGATTCCTCCGGAAAGCAATGAATTCACATCCAATGACAATCTGTTCAATTATCAGGCAAAAGTGATTCGCAGGCTGGCAGAAGAGGAATCTTGTGTCATCGTAGGAAGATGTGCTGATTTTGTACTGAAGGATTATGATAATGTGCTAAGTGTGTTTGTACACGCACCGCATGAATTCTGTATGGAACAAGCTGCAAAGAAACATAGTATGAGCACAAAAGAACTGGAAAAATTTATTCAGAGGACGGATAAATTCAGAGCGGAATATTATAAGTATCATACCGGAAGAGAGTGGACAGATGCGAGAAATTATGATTTATGCCTGGACAGTTCGAAACTTGGTTTTGAAAGATGTGTAGAAGAAATTATCGCCTATATGAACGTGAGATTCCAGTAAGAATTCATTTAATTGAAAAGAAGAACGTATGTATAATAAAAAGCCGTATGTCTGTTTGCATCAGAGATACGGCTTTTCTTGTATTAACAGTTCTTAATGAAATACATATTCTCAACGGAAGAACCTGAGTACTCCATATACCTTTCCCAGTATCTGGCAGTTTTCGACAATGATAGGATCCATGGTATCATTTTCGGGCTGTAGACGGATATGCCCATTTTCTTTATAAAAGGTTTTAACAGTGGCGGAATCCTCAATCAATGCAACAACAATATCACCGTTATTTGCTGTATTGCAGGCATTTACAAAAACTCTGTCACCATTTAAAATGCCGGCATTAATCATGGATTCACCACGAACGTTCAGTATAAAGGATTCTCCTCTGGGAACCATATCAGCAGGAACAGGGAAATAGTCCTGAATATTTTCTTCGGCAAGAATCGGCTGGCCGGCAGCAACATTGCCGATAATTGGAATGCTTACCATTTCAGTTCGTACCATCTGGAAACTATCATCGCAAATTTCAATTGCTCTGGGCTTTGTGGGGTCACGTCTGATATATCCGTTTTTTTCAAGAGTCTCCAGGTGAGAATGAACAGAAGAGGTTGATTTCAGATTCACTGTCTCGCAGATTTCACGCACTGTAGGGGGATATCCCTTCTTCAATATTTCATCCTTAATATAATCAAGAATTTCCTGTTGCTTAGGTGTAATTTTACCAAAACCCATTCTGATACCTCCCAATAAAAAATTTTTATGTTTACCGTTTGTCTTCTGTAACTGATAAATTAAGTTTATCATATAAAAGGTAAAAAAGCAAACATATATTCCAAAAATATGTTCGATTTTTCTGTTGACAAACAAATGTTCTTGTCATATAATACAAACATAGAACAAATGTTCCGAACATATGAACTGAATTCAAACGAATTTAAGGAGCGGCGGATATGAGTAAGAGACAAAACATTTATGAAATGAATGACAGAGAATTGAGAAATTATCGGAGAATACTGAAACTCCGTCGTGAGAGAAGAAAGAAGTGTTTTGCGCTTGCAGGAGCTGCTTTAGCAACATTCTGTATGATTTTAATATGTACGGTATCTTATAGTGCAATCAAGACCAAAGCAAACAGCGGTTATAAATACTATACAAGTGTAACAGTCGGTGCAGGAGAAACACTCTGGGAACTTGCAGATAACTATATAGATTACGATTTTTATAATAACAAGAGCAGCTATATATCGGAGGTTCAAAGTATCAACCATCTGGACGAAGAAGGAACTGTTAAAGCAGGACAGGTACTGATATTGCCGTATTATTCGGCTGAATTTGTTTATTAATCCATTAGTTATCTGTAAGCTTATAGGAATAACGAAAAGAATGTTTGTTACTAATCAGGTTTTTCCCTGAGTTTAACAAAATTTCTGGCTTGACGTCTGCGTTCATCCTCTTGTGCAGCATAGTGTTTTCTGGTGGTGTTTACATCTTTATGTCCAAGTACATCGGCCACAAGATAAATATCTCCTGTTTCCTGATAGAGCGCGGTACCATAGGTGCTTCTTAATTTGTGTGGAGTGATTTTCTTTAGTGTTGTTACTCGAGAAGCATATTTTTTTACCAGATTTTCAACGGAGCGTACTGCCATTCTTCTGTTTTGCAGGGAAAGAAAAAGCGCATCTTCATGTCCTGCTTCCGGTATGATATGTTCTCTCTCTTCAAGATAATCAAGCAGTGCAGTTTCCACTTCTTCTCCAAAATAAATAACTGCTTCATATCCGCCTTTTCGTCTGATTTTAATACCATCTGACTCAAAGTCAACGTCTGATAGATTTAATCCAACACATTCGGACACACGGATACCGGTTCCGAGAAGCAGGGTTAAAAGTGCTACATCTCTTAGCTTTGTCTTTTTATGGTATTCAAGCTCTTTCTTCGTCAGTTTTGTACCGTCCTCTACCTGATCCAGCAGAATAGCTACTTCATTTGGCTCCAGTCGAATAATTTCTTTTTCATGACGCTTCGGAAGGGGAACGAGAGAAGCGGGATTCTGTGAAATCATTTCGTTTTGATAAAAATAGTTGTAAAAACTGCGCAAAGAAGCAAGTTTTCTTGCTTTTCCGCGCTCATCGTTTGAGATTTCTTTGCCGTCCTTTTCATAGAGAGCCATATATTCCAGATATTCTTCAATATCCTGTCGATTAAGCTGTTCCAGAATAGTGAGTGGATACTGAGATATTTCCATTTTGGCACAAACAGCATTTTTTTCGTGCAAAAATTCAAAAAATAATCTAATATCGTATGCGTATGCCAGTCTTGTTCTGGCAGAGGTATATTCTTCAATACCTCTGAAAAAGGTTTTACAAAATGGTGGCAGAGTTTCCAGAACGGCTCTCATTTTTAAAATATTCTGTTTATTTTGCTCATCATGGTAGTTATTTTGCTTCATTACAGCCAATGTATTCCGACCAACCTTTCATATTTCCGTTTTGAATCGCAGTAAACATACGCTCTTTGACACCGGGATTATCCCGATTTATCTGTCGAAGTAGATTTTTTACATATTCCCTTTTGGTATGCCCATCAGCAGGACAGGGACTTTTTACAACAGGAACATTATATTTATTTACAAAGCCGATGACATCTGCCTCATTCATATACATGAGAGGACGGATAACGGTCAATTGTGTCCGGTCCAGATAGGTGACGGGAGAGAAGGTATGAAAACGACCTTCAAAAATGAGTGACATTAACATCGTTTCCACAACATCATCTTTATGATGGGCATAGGCTATTTTGTTGCAGCCGACTTCCTTAATAGCTTGATTTAATGCTCCTTTTCTCATTTTCGCACAGAGCGAGCAGGGGTTTTCTTCTTTTCGTTCTTCAAATACAATTTGAGCAATATCTGTTTTTACGATAGTATATTCTACATTCAGTTCTTTACATAGTTCAATAATTCTATCAAGATTAAGGTTGTCCCAACCAAGATCAACAGTTACAGCGTGAATTTCAAAATGTTTCGGGTAAAAGCGTTTCAAACCATGCAGTGCATAGAGAAGCGTAAGGCTGTCTTTCCCGCCTGATATGCCTATGGCTATTTTGTCTCCTTCTTCAATCATATGATAATCATCAACTGCTTTGCGGACATAGCTTAATACATGTTGCAGATTCATAACACTCTCCATTTTCAAAATAATTTGTTGAAAATTTTATAATTCTATCATATCACGATTCTTTTTTGAGTGCAAACAGAGAGAATTATTATAAAAAGCAAGGCATATATTTATTATATTTCAAATATAAGAGGGTATACTGAATAACACAAATAATTATATATGAAGGAGTGACAAAATGGCAGTAAAATTTGCAGAAAGTGTGACTAAGGAAAATTTGATGAGAGCTTTTGCAGGAGAGAGTCAGGCCAGAAATCGATATACTTTTGCCGCCTCGCAGGCAGAGAAAAATGGATTGCCTGTCATCAGCGCTATATTCGGTTTTACAGCTTCGCAGGAAAAGGAGCATGCAGAAATATTCTATCATCATCTGTGTGAAATGGCTGGAAGTAATATTTTTATTGATGGCGGTTACCCCGTAGATATTACAGACGATATGGAAGAACTTTTGCTTATGGCACAGCATAATGAGTATGAAGAACATGACTCCGTTTATAAAGCTTTTGGTGAGACAGCAAAAAAGGAAGGGTTTGAACGGATTGCGTCTTCCTTTCTGCAGATTGCGGAGATTGAAAAAATGCATGGTGATCGATTTGGTAAGTATGCTGAGCTTATAAAGGAAGGAAAGCTGTTTATTTCAGAAACGGAAGAGGAGTGGATGTGCTTAAACTGCGGATTTGTATATAAGGGAACCCAGGCACCGATTCTATGCCCGGTTTGCCATCATGAGCGAGGATATTTTATTCGATTTGAATTGACTCCGTATGAATACATGAGAAAATAGATTTCAGAAAACGAAGTTTTCTGAAAAAGAATTAGAATAAAATCAGCTTGTGGGATTTGCGGATAAAGAGTATTATAGAAATATATCATTACCAAAGAAGGGGAAATGGCGGGTATGAAATTCAAGATAAATAATAAATATTTTCGATGGGGACTTACAGCCTTTCTGGTAGTAGCTGCCAGTATACTTTTTTACTATTTCATGTTTCACAGTTCCAATATAAAATCGGGAATAAAAGTGATTACAGATATTCTGATGCCTGTTGTATGGGGATTTGCAATTGCATATCTTCTGACTCCCATACTAAATTTTGCGGAGAGGAAAATACTGTACCCTTTATGTGAAAAATGCCGGATAAAGGAATCGAAGAGAAGAAATACGGTATTACGAGGAATCGGTATACTGACAACTGCATGCCTGTTTATCGCCTTAATATATCTTTTGTTTTATATGCTGCTGTCTCAGATTGTACCGAGTGTTCAGAATATAATCTTTAACTTTGATACCTATATCGGTAATTTCACAAAATGGTTAAACAAATCACTGGAGGTTAATCCTGAATTTGGCGACTATATCGTCAAAACGGTTAATAAATATTCAAATGAACTGGAGAAATGGTTAAATGATTTTCTGCCGAATACGATACAGCTGATAAAGACAGTATCGTTGAGTGTTATCAGCGTTTTTGGATTTTTATGGGATTTTATTATCGGCTTCATTATTTCCATTTATGTTCTGTCCAGTAAAGAGAAGTTCGCCGGGCAGGCAAAAAAAATGGCTTATGCCATATTCGAACAGGATACGGCAAACACTGTGATTCGGAATTTCAGATTTACACATAAGACATTTATCGGATTTCTTGGAGGAAAGATTGTTGATTCCATTATTATTGGTATCTTATGTTTTATCGGTACAACAATAATGCATACTCCTTACGCCGCATTGGTGAGTGTCGTTATCGGAGTAACCAATATCATACCATTTTTCGGACCTTATCTGGGTGCTATTCCGAGTACGATACTGATATTTATTGTAGATCCGATTCATCCGCTGAATTGTCTGTACTTTGTTATTTTTATACTGATTCTGCAACAATTTGACGGAAATTTCCTTGGCCCTAAAATTTTGGGAAATTCCACAGGACTTTCAGGATTCTGGGTTATATTTGCAATTACTTTGTTCGGCGGTTTGTTTGGAGTAGTTGGAATGATTATTGGTGTACCATTCTTCGCTGTTATTTATGCAGCCGTTAAGTCTGTTATTAATAGTATGTTGCAAAAGAAGGATATGCCTGTAGAATCAAAAAAATATGAACGGCTTGAATTTGTTGATACCGAAGGGTTTCATAATATTCCTGAAGAAGCTAAGCAACCGGGCGGGAAACGAAAAGTTGCTAAAATAAAAGAAAGTACGTTCGAAAAAGCAGAAGAGGATGGAAAGGAACAGAAATGAAATTTGTTGTACAAAGAGTAACACAGGCAAGCGTTACTGTTGATAAAAAGATAGTCGGACAAATCGGTAAAGGATTTCTGGTGCTTATTGGTATCAGTGCAACAGATACCTGCGAAATTGCGGATAAGATGGTTAAAAAGCTGATAGGACTGAGAATTTTTGAAGACGAAAATGACAAAATAAATTTAGATATTCATTCGGTGAACGGACAGCTGCTTTTGGTTTCACAATTTACTTTATATGCTGATTGCAAAAAAGGAAATCGCCCATCCTTTGTCAATGCCGGTGCACCGGAAATGGCAAATGCGTTATATCAATATATCATTGAAAAATGTAGACAGGAAATCTCCGTGGTTCAGGAAGGTGTTTTCGGAGCGGATATGAAGGTTCAGTTACTGAATGACGGACCATTTACTATAATCCTGGATTCTGCTGAAATTCTTAAGAATCAGAAAGATGCTGATAACTGACTGTAAAGAAGTAATTCCAGAGCCAACTATTCGTTAAACTATGGTTTTGCGCATAGTTGGCTCTATACTTCTGTGCTTCTCAAAGTGTGCCGCAGGCAAAGAAATATGCGGCCAATTGGGCTCTGGAACTGAACGGTTCTGTTTCAATCAGTGAGAGAATTTCTTCCGGAGTATAAAAACCAGCTTCAATTTGTTCGTTTTCAGAAGTGTGATCAGAAAATTCTCCTTCCGCTTCCACAAAAGCAATATAAGTAGTAGTATCGGAAATTGCAACCGCGGAGAAAGAAGGAGGAAGAATTTTTTTGATTTCTTTTACTCTTAATCCGGTTTCTTCGTAGAGCTCTCTTGCGATACAATGTTCGATTGTTTCATCCGGTTCAATCATACCGGCGCAGAGATTATAGATACTTCTGTTGACACCCATTCGAAATTCGTGTAAAAGAAGCATTTTCCCCCTGCAGGTAGCAACGATGGAAACCCCGCTGGGGTTTGCACCTACATCCTCAATACTCGCTAACTCTCTTCTGCTGACAATTTCGTATTTCTTTTCCTTGCCCGTTTTATTGCGATAAGTGATTTCATAGTTCTTTAGATATTTTCCGTCTTTTATCTTTTCAAACTGTAAAAATTCCATCATTATTATCTTACCCCCTTTACCTGCTCATAAAGTGGCTTACTCTCCTTTTTTCGTGTCAATTCAACCAGGCCAAGCGGTGTCATGTCTACCACCTCTGTCTGTAATCGGTCTTTTATTACAGCTGATTTCAGGAATGCCAGCAGTTTTTCACGGGAGTCATCTTCTTTCATATTGATAAAATCCACAATAATGATACCGGAAAGGTTTCGTAATCTGAGCTGTAAGGCGATTTCTTCCGCTGCTTCCAGGTTTATTTTCAGAGCAGTTTCTTCGAAGCCCTTCCTGGCTTCGTATTTGCCTGAATTTACGTCGATAACTGTTAAGGCTTCCGTTGGTTGAACTACCAGATAACCGCCCGATTTGAGCCACACACGCTCGTTCAGAGCCATCTCCATCTTAGAAGGGATCGAATAAAGATTTTGTAAGGATAAAGTGTTGTCTGTATAGAGGCGAACTTTTTTATCCGGCATGTGTTCCCGGGTATACTTGATCAGTTTTGAATAGGTTTCCGGATTGTCGGTGACAATTTCATTATATTCATTGGTGTAAATGAGATGATTGAAAACGTATTCAAAGGGTTCGGGTGCTTCCTTCAGTAGACTGAAACATTTTCGGTACAGCGCTTTATGCAATAAATCTATAAAAATATCAGAAAGCGCATGGAACTTGGAAGACAGTTCGGAAGCATCTGTAAATTCTCCTGCTTTTGTCCTTACAATCATGCCAATTGGAGGAACATTGATATTTCCCGAGAAAGCTTCGTTTGTAGTTTGGTGTTCCTCCCGGTTTCTCAATGCATTCTGATTTAAATATGTTGCTTTTTCTTCTATGCCGCAGTCTTGCAGTAAGTTTGCAATATGAGTGCGCTTTGCTTTGTCAAGCCGGGAAGAATAAAGGATGCGGTCAAACCCAAGCTCCAGAGCAAAATAATCGTTGGATAGCGAAATACGTGCCGTTACGGAAGCCTGTTTCGTCTTTTGTGCATCTCTGACTATCTGCACGAGAATCTCGTCACCGGCAAGAATGCGACCATCGAAACTGCGGTTCAAAAGAAATGGCGCTGTCGCATCTTTTAAAGGAAGAAAACAGATTTCACTGTCTGCTATTTCCACAAAGGCAGCATTGATATTTTGTGAGATATTTTTTACTTTACCAATATAAATTGCACCGATTTTACTGTTTGCTTCTTCCGGAAAAGAAACAGTTTTCAGTCGTCCATCGTCTAGAAGCATGATACATTGCTTATCATGGTAGCAGGTAAAGAGCAGCTTTCCGGCTGCGGTATCACGCAAGCTGCTCTCTTCCGGTGATATGGAAACTGAATTTTTATCAGGTATGTTACGACTCATAGGGATTCTCCGTAGAAGGTATTTTTTCACTGCCGATTTCATCCAGTGATACCAAATGCAGCGATTTATTCACTAAGGTGTCTGTTGCCCCCGCTTCCGTCTGAACTATGCTGGTAAAGACATCTTCCCTCGTAATCAGAAGGGCATTCTCCTGTAAGGTTTCACCGGACTGAGCAAGCAATGCATCTACAACCTGAACTGGTTTGATATTTCCGGCACTGGAGGCACACAGAAGCATATAAAAAGCGTTATCTTCCCAGAAAAGTTGATAAATCCCTTCTTTTAAATCCAGTTCCCTGCATCCCTTTTTTGTTTCCTTTGTGACCCGTATGGATTCTCTGGAAAGAAAATTCTTTAACTCGGAAGCAATGTCGCACTTCGGCTCTCTTCCCTCACGAAAACGAACCGTATAGGAAGCGGCGGCTACGCTTGCCATGGCATTCCCGGCATTTTCAGGCAGGATTTTGACGGAGACGATTTCAATTCCGGGAACACTTGCCTGATTCAACTTTTCCTTTACATCTGCGCATGAAGTGATGGAATGTACTTCAATATCCATATACTCACCATTGCTTGTCATTCCGACTCCCAGAGGCGCTGCAAAAGTCATGATTTGATGAGGACTGTAGCCACCGGTATATGCTATATCAATCTGTGCTCTTCGAATCGCTTTTTGGAAAAAGCGCATGACATCAAGATGACCGATAAAGCGAATCGGACCATATTTTCTAAATTTAATACGGAGCTTCATAATTTTTTCCCTCTTATTCTATTTCTATCGTCCTTGGCTCAAAGCAGATGCCGCCACCGAATCTGGCAGCTCCGCAGCCCTGACATTTCAGTTTACAATTCTCAGAGATTTCTTCCCTTTTTGCCTTTTCCCATTCTCGCTTTAAGAATTCCTTTGTAACACCGCAATCAATGAAATCCCAGGGAAGAATTTCATCTGTGCTGCGTTCTCTGTGGGTATAGAAATCTGTGGAAAGCCCGCATTCTTCGATTGTTTCCATCCATTTTTCGTTGTCGTAATATTCACTCCAAGCATCATAGAAGCAGCCTTTTTCGTATACACGGCGGATTACTTCACAGAGTCTCCTGTCGCCTCTGGCAAGAACACCCTCCAAAACGCTGGCATCTGCCTCATGCCAGTTATATTTGATACTTTTCTGATTTAGTTGTTCGGAGATGGCTTTTCTTGTCTGGTAAGCCTTTTCAATGAACTCATCCTTGGTGCACTGCGGAGCCCACTGAAAAGGAGTAAAAGGTTTGGGAACAAAGAAAGAGGTGCTGGCAACAATCTGTATCTTTCCATTTACACGTTTTTCCTTTGGAACAGTCTCAAAAAAGGTGGCCGCAATTTTGTTGCAAAGCTCTGCAATTCCACGGATATCTTCTTCGGTTTCAGTAGGCAGTCCGAGCATGAAATAAAGTTTTACTCTGGTCCATCCGCCTTCAAAGGCAAGGGTGGCACCTTTCAGAATGACTTCTTCGGTCAAGCCTTTGTTGATGACATTCCGAAGTCTCTGGCTGCCTGCCTCCGGAGCAAAGGTAAGACTGGATTTTTTTACATCCTGTACTTTGCTCATAACATCCAGTGAAAAAGCGTCAATGCGAAGAGACGGCAGCGAGATATTGATATGTTTTTTACTGCACTCTTCTATCAGAAAATCAATCAGCTCGGGAAGTTTGCTGTAATCGCTGGAGCTTAAGGAACTTAACGAGATTTCCTCATGACCTGTGTTTTTCAGCATCTCCATAGCCCATCTTTTCAGAGTTTCTACGTCGCGCTCCCGAACTGGACGATAGAGCTGTCCTGCCTGACAGAACCTGCAGCCGCGGATACAGCCGCGCTGGATTTCCAAAACAACTCTGTCCTGAGTTACCTTGATAAAGGGAACAACAGGTTTCATGGGATAATAGGTATCGGTTACATCCATAACGATTTCCTTTGTAATCGTGGATGGAATTCCTTCCTCTGTCGGAAGAAAACTTTCAATAGTGCCGTCTGTATGATAAGTCACTTTGTAAAATCGGGGGACATACATGCCGGGTATCTTCGCCGCACGGCGTAAAAACTCAATGCGACCGACTCCGGATGCTTTGCATTCCTTGTACAAATCAAGCAGTTCTCTGTACCGGGTTTCACCTTCTCCGATATAAAAGATATCAAAGAAATCTGCCAGGGGCTCCGGATTGTAGGTACAGGGACCTCCGCCGATGACAATGGGATATTCCTCTCCCCGGTCAGCAGAATTGATAGGAATCTGTGCCAGATCCAATATCTGTAAAATATTGGTATAACACATTTCATATTGAATAGTAATACCCAGAAAATCAAAATCTTTAATGGGATCCTGAGATTCCAGAGCAAATAGAGGAATGTTTTGTTCTCTCATGATTTTGTCTAAATCAATCCAGGGAGAATAGACTCTTTCACACCAGACATCCTCCTGCGCATTAAACATATCATAGAGAATCTGAATACCAAGATGTGACATTCCGATTTCATATACATCCGGAAAGCACATGGCAAAGCGCACTGCTATTTTTGACTTATCCTTAACAACGGAATTGACTTCATGTCCGATATAGCGTTCCGGTTTTTCAACTTTCATCAAAATATCGTCAGAAAGTGCCAGTTTATCATACATAAAAGGAATACCTCGATTTCTTTCTTTTTGGAATTAAATTACCTGCAAGCTTCTTTCATTTTTTTTAAATCCCGGGATGTGACGGAATGGTTGCTATAGCGTACTTTTTCGTAAATAGCAGCCATACCCTGAGTCCCCAACTCTTTTTCTGATTCCCGTGCAGTATAAAGAGAAAGCTTTTCGGAATCACCCTTTACCAATGCAACAGATGCACCAAGAAGCTTCTTCCTGTAAAGCTTCCTTATTCGTTCCCCGGTGCTTAAAAATTGCAAAAGGTGAAGGCTTTTATCGGAAGGAGAGTCTTTATCCATTTTACATTTTTCGCGGATATCTGTTGCCGAATTCTCCGGTACATTCCAGTATTTTAGCCGGAAGTTCATTCCAAAGCGCTCTCTCAGAAAACGTACAATAAAAAGAATGAGCCTGATAACAGCATAAATCATCAGGCAGAAGAATGCAATCATACATATGAATTCTAAAATCTGCCAGAAAAGAGCCGGCTCGGCAACAGGCTGTTCGAAAAATTCGTCGTTTCCCGAATTATCCGGTTCTCTCATATATATGATTTTTTCCGGCTCACTACCGGAAGGAAAAAGGGAAAACAAAAAGCGCAAAAAAGAAATCAGCCCCTTTTTCAGAATCCCAAGTACCGTTTCCATCCATGTCACGTTTGTGGCAAGAAGCAACAGAACTGTTCCTGCAAGAGTATAGCCCAGGACAAGTCCCATACCGGAATGAAACATTTCCGAAGCGGGAATAGAGCCGGAACTGCTCTCGTTTACGGTGAGAAAATTCAAATAATGATTCATATAGTAGATAACAAAATAAAGAGCAAAACACCCAATCAGTGTATAGGTGTAATAGGACTCCCAGTGTTTGTCACTCACCTGTCTGAGAAAAAAGATACCGAATACCGATAGCCCGATGCCCACAGCGGGAGGAAACGATGTTGTGTACATGGAATCTGATTTTAAGCGAATTGTAAAGGTGTGAATAAAGTATCCGACTCCACATGCAACACAGAGGATTCTGCATACAATGTTATTGGCGGGAACGGCAAAGGTGAGTCCCAATATACAGAGGTTACTGATGAGAAAAGGGATGAAATGCTTCAGCTTTGCTCTGACAAGGAAAGTCAGAATCGGCAGAAATCCGCAAATGCTCCACATCAGGATATCGGGTTCTCCGGAATCGATATACTCGCTTGTCCCTCCGAGTACAATCAGTGCAAGTGGGAAAAGCATCCAGTGATTCATTTGTTGTGTCAGTAATTCACTTATCAATTCAATTTGTTTTTCTTTTTTGGAATACAATCTTGTTCTCCTTTAAATACCATTCAGGTGTAAAAGACGTACTTGACTTAGTAATTTCTGCGGCAAATCAGGTTCTCTGTTTCCATATACAGGGTAAAACCAAAGAAAATCATTTCCGGCATCCTGGTATTTCTCCAGTAAAAGGAGGAAATCATCATACTGGTTTGGGGAAACAAAACAGGTTATAGTTCCTTTTGACTCTGAGAAAAGGCGCTCCTCAAAGGTGTCTGTAAAATTTGCAATAGGTTTTTCCAGGTCAAGTCTGGCAAGACCTCTGTAAATTGTATCCAGCTGTCCCTCTCCCGCTTTTGCTTCAATAGTAAAACACTTTCCTGTGAGGCAGTCAACACCGTTTCCGTAGCAGGATACCTGAATGCCCTGATGTAGAAAAAAGCAGCTTAATCCGGCTACAATACGAAGAGATGCCTCTACACATTCCTCTTTTCTTATGATATTGTCATCCTGGACATTAAAAAAGATACGAATGCTCTTCAGGGAAGTATAATTTTTTTGATTTACCTTAAGGTCTCCGGTTTTTGCTGTTGCCTTCCAGTTGATGCTGCGCATATTATCAAAGGGCTGGTATTCGCGAATTCCACGATATTCAAAGGGGTCTTCCAGAAGGTGACGTTTTGCCAACACCTCACCGTTTAATTTTGTCAGAGATTGCCTGAATTCGGCACTGTCAAAGGGCTTTGGATAAACGTAGAGGCAGGTATGAAGAGGTATCTCTGCAAACATCTGACTGGCAAGAAAAAGATCTGATGCGACAAGACTGACATCATCAATGGTGTAATAGCCTCTTCTGCCACATTGGAATTTCAGAGTTCTGATTACTCTTTCGTTGCTGCCGATACGGAAAATATCGTTTCGGTAAAACTGATCAGTGGTTCTGGAACCTTTAAAATCCTCAAAAAGCAGATGCCGATCCGTTTTGAATTTAACTTTCAGCATGGACAGGGGAAGTCGTTTTCGGTTTTCGACGATTTCTTTTAATTCTCCCTGCTCGCCTTCAAAAAGATGTTCTTCGCCAAAGCGGATACTCACTTTTAAATGCTTTTGCCAAAGATGCTCATAGAGGAACTTCTGCATTACAAAGAGGAGAAAAAAGAGAAGACCGATACTGAATAATTTTATCATGCCTTAAAATCCTCGGTTGGTACCGGTGTGGTATCCAGAATTTGTTGTATTAGTTTCACGGCACTATCTCTTCCTCCGGCACCGTACCCTAAGACAATACGATGGGCAAGCACCGGTATGGCAAGCGTTTTCACATCATCAGGTGTGACAAAATCCCTTCCGTCAAGGAATGCATATGCCTTTACACAGCGAAGAAGAGCCAGACTGCCACGGGGACTGACTCCCATAACAGTTCGTTCCGGTTCTCTCGTTGCTTCAATAATGTCTACCATGTAGTTGAGTACACATTTATGAACATAGACTTTGTTTGCTGCTTCACGAACTGTCTTCAGTTCTTCCAGTGTCAATACACTCCCCAGAGTATCAAGCGGTTCCGTTTCCATATACCGCTCCAGAATGGAAATCTCCTCTTCTTTATCCGGAAGTCCCATAGAAAGCCGCATCATAAATCGATCCATCTGCGCTTCAGGCAGAGGAAAGGTTCCAGCAGTTTCTACAGGATTTTGCGTGGCTATGACAAAAAAAGGATTACCGGGCAGATAAGTTTCTCCGTCAATGGTGACCTGGCGTTCCTCCATGCATTCCAGCAGACCGGCCTGTGTTCTCGGAGTGGCACGATTGATTTCATCAGCAAGAAGTATATTGGTAAATACAGGCCCTTTCCTCAGAACAAATTTGTTTTCCTGACGGTCAAAAACATTCAATCCGGTTATGTCACTGGGAAGCAGGTCCGGAGTAAACTGAATGCGGGAAAAATCAGCATCCAGTGTTTTTGCCAGTGTTTTTGCCAGCTTTGTTTTGCCAGTACCGGGCACATCTTCAAGAAGTACATGACCGTCTGCAAGAAGAGCTGTCAAAAGAAGTTTTACTGTATGTTCTTTTCCGACAATCACCTTTGAAATATTTCCGAGAATTCTGTCATTGATTGTTTTCCCGCTGTTTTCCACGATAATATACCTCTCAGATTTCATGATTCAGTGTTCTGCATGAACAAAGCTATTTTAACATATCAGAACATTCTTTGCAAATGAGTAAATGGTTCTGAAAAAGCAGTATACCGAATAATCTGTAGTAAGCTTATTAAGGTGATTTCCTATGAGTGATATGACAATGGAACAAAAGCTGCAGCTGGTTCAGCAGGTGCGGTCCCGGTATAATGAGAACCAATACGATATGTATAACAGGGAACGAATTCTATGCGGAGAATCCCTGCACAGAAGTAATCGATTGGGAGATGATATTGAAAAAACGGAAATGATAGGAAGAGTCTCCTTTTTTAAGGTCAGGTTTCTTTTTGCGCTTCTTTTCTTTTTGACAATTGTTGTAATGGACACAAACAATATCAAAGTGGCCGGAATTACCGTGGAACGGATTTACCAGGTAATTTCGGCCGATTATGAAGAAAAACTGGAAGTGTGGATGGAAACTTTAGCAGATTCCTATAACAACCCGCAAAGGTAAGAATAGGCATTCAGAATGGTTTGCTGTTGTTTCCCGGCAATAAAGTAATAATCCATTTGTGCTGTTTCCGTAGAAAGATAAGAACCATAAGCCGGAATATCACAGCTGATTACATTTCCGCCTGTTGCAGGAAGAATGCCATATCCCCTGTCGGAAAGAAGGAAAGGAAGCCTGTTTTCTGAAGAAGTACAGATATATCTGGCGCTTCCGCGGAGCTTTAAACCGCCCTGCTCTTCGGGTCCCATTGCGTAAAGCTGTTCTCCTTTCTGATATTCAAGATAAAGCCAACTGCGATTGCTTTCCTGTTGTCTGCTATCGATTTTTCGTTCTGCTAAAAGGAGTTTTCCCAGCTTATCCAGATACTGTATGGAACCTGATATTTTGTCAATCCTTACAATCATCTCATCGGTAGACATGTCAATCAGTTTGCCGTTATCACGATATTTCCAGCTTTTTTCCACATGACTGGTAGCAATCAGTGGATGTGTGCCTTCTGAAATTTTACTGCCCTTTGCGAAGGTAATTCGCATAATTGCGCTGCCTACGGGACTGAGGCGAAGGATTCCATATTGACTTTGCAGATAAAGTCCATCTGATTGCTTTGATACCCAGCGTATGGATGCATTGATTTTAGCGTGTCCTGCCGGTCTTAGGATTTCCGTGGCAGGCATATCGCCGAATTTCAAACCGTTCTTTGGGGTTGCAGTATGATTATTCTTTTTCTGTTGAGGCGCTTTTCCTGAAACAGGAACTGTACCTGTTCCATAATTTGTGGAAAGTCTGGGTGGCTGTACCGACGCATTCCCGGGAATGTTTATACTGATTTTCCCAGATTTTTGAGAAATACTTGCTTTTGCTTTCGGCTTTTGCGTAATATCTGTTTTTCCGTCCGCTTTTTGCATGACAGCCTTTCCGAGCTGCTCAATATGATAGGTAAAGGCCTTTTCCGGCACCGGGTCGGCAATCAATCCGGTAAGGTTGTCACGATACAGGATGCATAATTCATGCAGCGCGCGGGTTGCTGCAACATACAGAAGTCTTGCATGGCCGTCATCTGAGGGATAGTCTGTTCTGGTAGGATTCCAGATTAAAACGGCATCAAATTCCAGACCTTTTGTATACTCTACGGGGAGCACAAGGATTCCGTTTCCGAAGTTCGCTTTCTCCAAATCACTTTCCATAATAGCAATGTGTTTCGAAAGTTCTCCGGCTGCTTGTGCGGCTGCCACTTCATCCCTGCATACCACTGCAATGGTATCATAGCCATTTTTCTGCCAGTTCCTGCAGATATCGGCGGCACATTCAGCAAAGTCAGATTCGTTTCCGGATACTTTCTTTTGCAACACCTGATTACCGTGTCTGATGATGGGTTCTACCGGATAGATGGAAAAATTTCCATGCCTCAGAATGTTTGTTGCAAAGTCGGAAATTTCTACTGTATTCCGGTAGCTTTTCTTTAAAATTCCAAAAGAGTCCATTGGGTCGGATAAGATCAGACGCCGCAGTTCCTCCCAGTCTCCCAGTCCATATCCGAAATGAATATTCTGTGAAACATCTCCCATAATGGTATAAGTGCAATCCTTAATGCAATCATAAAGTACATGATACGCCATCATTCCGAAATCCTGTGCCTCATCAATAACAATGTGATGTGCCTCACTGATGACTTCCGTTTCCTTTACAAGCTTATAGAGAAGCGCCAATGCTGCCAGATCGTAGACATCGAATGCATCTGACGGAGGCGTCACATCATATCCTCTTTCCTGTTGCTCAGTAAGAAATTCCCCGTATAGTTTATAAATTGATTTTTTCCAGACTCTGTCGCCATATCTGCCACGATATGCTTTCAGAATTGCTTTCCGTTCTTCTTCCGAATAGGAAACACCTTTGCCCAGAAATTCATCCTTAATTTTTGTGGCAAGACGGTCATTCAGCATATTGATTTTGCTTTGTATGGATATGGAAGGATTCTGACTGACATAGCGCTCAACTGCTTCCCCGCTCACAAGTTCTATCAGCTTTGGAGTCAGACCGGCAGCTTTATCTTCCTCACTTCTGTCGTAGATGCCGTTCTTACCGTTCTGCAGTCCTTCCACAAACTGTCTGGGATTCAGATAGACAGAATCGGTAGAAATAGAATTTCGCTCCAGCTTACGGATAAAGGATACAAGATCGAAATACCATTTTTCCGTTCCCTTGACGGTGTCCCGCGAACCGGAGACAGATTTGATACGATATTTTTTGTCATCCCAGTCCTCATAGAGAAGCCTGACAAACAACTGTTCCATGGTCATTTGTTTTACACCGTATACATCGAGATCAGGCAAAACACCGGTGATATAATTCAAGAGAATACGGTTGCTTCCCACGATATAGAAATCTTCCGGTCTGAAACGCTCTTTGTAGTTATAGAGAATATAAGAGATGCGGTGCATGGCAACGGTAGTTTTCCCGGAGCCCGCAACCCCCTGTACAATTACATTGTGATAAGGCGTTTTGCGGATAATTTCATTCTGTTCTTTTTGAATCGTGGCTACGATTTCTCCCAGAACCGCTTCCTTGTTTTTGGAAAGATATTTCATCAGTAAATCATCGTTTGCCACAACTTCCGTGTCAAAATAATCAAGAAGCTTCCCGTTTTCAATTTCGAAAGTGCGTTTCAGCTGTAAATCAATAGGAATTTCCTTCCCATCAGGAGCTGTATAGTTACATTTACCAAGACCGTTTTCATAATAAGCATTGGCTACGGGAGCACGCCAGTCTATTACTATCTGAGTGGTCCGATCACTGGAGATGCCGCCCTTTCCAATGTATAGAGATTCGTCCTTGTCCAGTGTTTCATCATGAAAAATAATTCTGCCGAAATAGGGCTTTTCTTTTGCCCGTTCATTTCGAATCAGGGCACGTTTCATATGCTCATTTAAGGTGATGGTGTTGTTGAGAATGGTCCATAGTTCTACATCATTGTCATGATAATGCTCCAGCATCTCATCAATTTCGCCTTGCATCCGTGCAGATTCCTGACTGTAGTTTTTCAGATTGCTTTCCACTACTTTCAGGGTTTGTTTCAGATATTGCGCTTCCGCTTCTCTGTCTGTATGTTTCATGTACACCTCCTGATTTTGAATAGTTAATACCGCTCTCATCCGACTGTTTATAAGTATAAGAAAAAATAAAAAAAATACTAGACTTTTCTTTTATTATTTGGTAAGATGTTATATAGAGTTATGCCTAAAAAAGCTGCCGTTCAACCGGCAGCTTTTTTACTTTATATTGACAGATTGTTTTGCTTTCTATTATCGATTTGCAAGCTCTGTGGTAATCTCTTCCCAGCTGACATCCTTTTCCACCATAAGTACCATCATATGATACAGGAAGTCACTGATTTCATATTTTACTTCATTGGCATTGGGGTTTTTTGCGGCAATCACAATTTCTGTTGCTTCTTCACCAAGTTTTTTCAGAATTTTGTCAATTCCCTTGTCAAAGAGATAATTTGTGTAAGAGCCCTCTTTGGGATGAATCTTGCGGTCTTTGATGACATCAAGGACTTCTTCAAATACCTGAAGGGGATTGTCTGCTTCCTCATAATCTTTTTTGGTAATTTCGTTAAAGAAACAGCTTTTGGAACCGGTATGACATGCAACTCCTACCTGAGATACTTTCGCCAGTATGGTATCCATGTCGCAATCGGCAGTCAGGCTTTTGACATATTGGTAATGCCCACTGGTAGCTCCTTTCAGCCATAGTTCCTGTCTGCTTCTACTGTAATAGGTCATTTTGCCAAGGGCAAGTGTCTGGTTATAAGCTTCTTCGTTCATATAGGCAACCATCAATACTTCGAGTGTTCGGTAATCCTGTACAACAACCGGCACCATTCCATCGCTGTTTTTCTTGAAATCGTCCCATTTATAGGCTGCTTCAAAGGTTTCTACCTGAATGCCGTTTTCGCGGCACAACTTTTTCAACGCAAGAATCTCTTTATAATTCTCATTGATGGTATTACCCGTTACCCCGCTGACATTCGGATAAGCAAAAATTTCCATGAGCTTATTCAATGCAATCTGATTGATTTGTACATAAAAAGGTAAGCTAAGAAGTTGTTCTGTCTCACGAATCTTATGTGGATTCATCAGTATCATAGAAGATACATATTTTTCAATCATTTCTTTGTTGTCAGAAAGAATCTGTGGGTCGTTATAGGAAAGTAAAATCTTATCCTTGCCGAATTTTAGGGAAACTTCCTCGGTAATGGAAAGATTGCTTTCTTTTTCATAGTCAAGAACGGCTTTTTTACATCCGGCATATAAAAGCTTTTTCACATCTTCCATCCGTTTAATGTTACCGGCACCTATTACATCCATTTCGGCGGAAGCACATATGTCCTTTATCATATCAAGCGCTTCTTCATGTTCCGCGTCCTCTTCGGACATATCAAAGACAATCAATTCATCCGCATTGTTTTCATTGTAAAGGTGAACCAGACGAAGCGGATCCGTTTCCACAATTGTGGTATCCGTCAGGCTTTTTACAGCATGTTGATGATAGAGATAAATACAGGGTACAAATTTTTTAACAATCATAATTAACTCCTTAGAGACTGCCTTTTGTGCTTAAAACATCTGTTATACGGGAATCAAAACCGACTGCCTGGTCAAGAGCCTTGGCAAAAGCTTTGAACATTGCTTCAATCATGTGATGGGCATTGAGCCCGTGAAGCATCTTAAGATGCAGATTCATACCTGCACTGTAAGATACGGCATAAAAGAATTCCCGAATCAGTTCTGTGTCTAGGGAACCTACTCTTTCTACAGGAAAGGAACAGTCAAAATTAAGGTAGGGTCTGCCGCAGAGGTCGACTGCACAAAGTGCCAGTGCGTCATCCATCGGAAGAATAAAGGAACCATATCTGCAAATCCCCTTCTTATCGCCCACTGCCTGTGCGATAACCTGGCCCAGAACAATTCCGGTGTCTTCAACAGTATGGTGTCCATCTACCTGCAAATCACCGTTTACCTTACAGGTAAGGTCAAAAAAGCCGTGTTTTGCAAAGCCTTCCAGCATGTGATCAAAAAAACCGATTCCGGTGGAAACATCGGACTTACCACTGCCATCCAGGTTCAGACTGACGAATATGTCTGTTTCTTTTGTCTTTCGACTCAGTTCACATTTACGTTGCTTATTGATAATCTCGCTCATAATTCCTCGCTGTTCTGCCGCTAAAGCAGCTTATGGATTCCTGCATTATTCAAACCTTACTTTAATGCTGTTTGCATGTGCCGTCAAGCCCTCACTTTCAGCAAAGGTCTCAATATCGTTATGTACCTTCTCAAGGGCTTCTCTGGAATATGAAATAATGCTGGTTTTTTTGATAAAGTCATCCACATTAACAGGTGAGAAAAATTTTGCGGTGCCGTTGGTGGGGAGAATGTGGTTGGGACCTGCGAAGTAATCTCCCAATGGTTCGGATGCGTATTCCCCCATGAAAATTGCACCGGCATTCTTTATCTTTGTCATCACTTCAAACGGATTCTTTGTGAGAATTTCCAGGTGTTCGGATGCAATTTCGTTTACCGCATCAATGGCATCCGACATATTATCCGCAAGAAGAATATAGCCATAATTATCCAGAGATTTTTGCAAAATTTCTTTTCTGGAAAGCTCTTTCACAAAGATATCTACCTGTGAGGAAACCTTTTCTGCCAGTTCTCTGGAAGTAGTAATCAGGATTGCGCTTGCAAGTTCATCATGTTCTGCCTGAGAGAGCAAATCGGCGGCGACATATCTGGGATTTGCGGTTTCATCTGCCAGAACAAGTATTTCACTGGGACCGGCAATGGAATCAATGCTCACGTAGCCATATACAGCCTTTTTTGCCAATGCAACAAAAATGTTACCGGGACCGGTAATCTTATCTACTTTGGGTATGGACTCTGTGCCGAAAGCAAGTGCTGCAATAGCCTGTGCACCGCCTGCTTTATAGATTGCATCCACACCGGCGATATCTGCCGCCACAAGGGTACCGGGATTGACTTTGCCGTCTGCTCCGGGTGGTGTTGTCATCACAATTTCCGATACGCCTGCAACTTTCGCGGGAATCACATTCATCAATACACTGGAAGGATAAGCCGCTTTTCCGCCGGGTACATAGACACCTGCTTTCGCAATCGGCGTGATTTTCATACCAAGTATCGTACCGTCCTCTTTGGCATCGAACCAGCTGTTGCGAAGCTGCTTTGTGTGAAAGGCTCTGATGTTTTCGGCGGACTTCTTTATGACCTCAATCAGACCTGAATCCAGTTTGGTGTAGGCCTCTTCAATTTCTTCTTTTGTGACTTTGATATTTTCAGAATTTAGGGCAAACTTATCAAATTTCAGGGTGTAATCGAACAATGCCCTGTCACCCGTTGTCTTGACGGCTTCAATAATCTCATTCACGGTTGCTTCATATTGAGAATAATTGTTGGGACTTCTTTTCAGAAGATCATTCAGGATATTTTGTTTTGTCTCTTTCGACAATTCAACGATTCTCATAGTTTCTCCCTTTCTTGATACGATTCTTTCAATTTATGATATCCTTTCAAAACTGTTCTTCCAGTTTAGAACGAATCTGATTGACCAGCTTTTTGATTCTTTCTGTTTCCATCTGCATACTGACAGGATTGACAATCATTCTTGCAGACAGCGGACAGACATCTTCCAATACTTCAAGCCCGTTCTCCCGTAATGTGGAACCAGTTTCCACGATATCAACAATGACGTCGGAGAGTTCCACAAGAGGCCCAAGTTCCACGGAACCGTTTAATTTGATAATGTCTACTGTCTGATGCTTTTTATTATAGAAGTAGTCTTTTGCAATATTCGGGTATTTACTGGCAACACGAATTCGCTCATGATGCAGCAGAAGTTCTTTTGCAGAAGCGGGACCACACACACACATTCTGCACTTGCCAAAACCTAAATCAAGTACCTCATAGACATTGCGGTTTTCCTCCAAAATGGTATCCCTACCCACAACACCGATATCAGCAGCGCCATATTCCACATAAGTAGGGACATCAGGTCCTTTCGCAAGAAAGAACCTGAGCTTAAGTTCTTCGTTTACAAAAATCAGCTTACGGGAATTTTTATCCTTCATCTCCTCGCAGGTAATGCCGATTTGTTCAAACAATTCCAGTGTTTTGCTGGCAAGTCGCCCCTTGCCCAATGCAAAGGTAAGATATCTTTCTTCACTCATTTTATCTCTCATATCTGCCGTTACGGCTTACCTCCCTGTTTGTTCTGCGGTCAGAGTAACGGGAATTCCTTTCGCACGAAGTGCAAGAGCTTCTTTCAGTTTTTCCTGATAATTCTCGGGAGTATAAGAAAGATTTTGAATTTCATCCGGTATCTCAATCGCTACTTTCTGCCTGGAAAGAGCCTCCAGAATACTGTCGATGACAGCACAGAAGCCAATGGCAGGAGCTTCTTTTCCAAACTGATGTAAAAGATGGTCATAACGCCCGCCTTTGACAATTGCATCACCAACACCGTAAGTATATGCCTTAAATATGACGCCTGTGTAATATTTATACTTACTGAGCATGCCGAGATCAAAGGAGATATATTCCGCCAGTCCGTAGACTTTCAGAACTTCCTGCAATTTTTCGAGATGTTCGATGGCGGCAAGTGACCTGGAATTTGTAACCATGCTTTTGGCTTCCTGAAGGGAGCACATATCACCAAACATATCTGCAACCTTTAACAGTCTGCTCTGGTAAGGTTCTTCTACCCGACGTTCTATAAGCAGTTCCTGAGCAGCGAAGTAATTTTTGCCGGAAATGCAGGTGCGTAAATCATTTTCAGTCTCCTCATCAAGACCGGCTTCTTCACAAAGGCCCTTGAAGTACTCCACTTCCCCTATGGATACCTGGAACTGCTTCAGACCTGTTCGGAGCAAGGAGTCTATAACCAGACTGATCATTTCGGCATCCGCTTCCACGGAAGCATCATTAATGAGCTCAACACCCATTTGGGTTACTTCTTTCAATTTCCCCTGCAGATTTGAAGTGTTGGTAAAAGTATTTCCCATGTAACTGAAACGCAGAGGAACTTTTTCGTCACAGAAATATTTTGCGGCACAACGTGCAATGGAGGGTGTAAAATCCGGTCTGAGTACCAGAGTATTTCCTTCCTTGTCAAAGAACTTATACAGTTCTTTGCTTGGTGTTGTTCCGATTTCCTTGGAAAATACATCAAAGAATTCAAAAGTAGGTGTCTGGATGTCTTCGTATCCATAGAGACGAATACTCTCCTGCAGCTTCTTTTCTACCTGAAGTTTTCTGGCATATTCTTTTCCGTAAATATCTCTTACCCCTTCGGGGGTATGCAATAATTTTTTACTCATGAAACAATAACGCCTTTCGCTTTTATAAATTAACGTGCTACCATGCTACCATGTTAGCAAAGTAAACTATCGATAGTATACCGAAAGAACTCAAATGTGTCAAGACCGGATTTTTATTCCGCTCTGTCCTCAAGATCCTTTTTCAGGGCATCCAGATATGGGACCAGAATCCCCTGTTTCCGTGGCAGAAAGTAATCAGGATTTAACTCCTCATAACGAAAACTTTTTCTGCCGCCTTCTTTGGCGCGATTCCAGAAAAAGAGAAGCATTTCAAGAGGAAGATAATATAAAGTATCCCTGTGTGAATAATAAATCAGGAAAAAGGATATGCCACCCTGCTTTTCAAAGCGTTCCATAAAATCCACCTGATGTGGATGGATATTTTGCAGAGAAAAGGTATCCACAGCGCATTCCTTCGCATCGAAACAGACAGGAATCCCCTGCACGGCACCGATATAGTCAACGGTACTCTTCTGTTCAAAATATGCCAGAGTTATTTGTCTGTGTTCCTTATCCATCTTTATGGGAGTAATGGGGGTCGGTATTTTTTGAATCAGTGCAAGACCTGCTTCTGCATATTTTTCATTTGTTCTGTTTACCATATCTTCAAGCGTAGAACCGCGGAGTCCTCTTGAATTCCAGGTTGCCATATCTTGAATCCTCCAGTTGCATCATGAATAATTATCCTGTCATGAAATATCCAATTGAAGTGCTGATTGTATCCTGCGGAATAATTCCGGACATTGCGCTGTAAAAGTTTTTCCGCTGACAGCAAGACCGGCTGAATCCTCTGTAACAGGGAATTCAATCCGGCAGGCATGAAGCAGCTGATGCTGCAGACCGAATTTATTCTGAAGACGTTTATTGATTTGGTTGTCACCGTATTTAAAATCTCCAATCAAAGGATGACCCATTCCGGCAAGATGTGCACGAATCTGGTGCGTCTTTCCGGTAATCAACTCAACCTCCAAAAGGGTATATTGAGACGTATAACACAGGGGACGATACTTTGTTTCAATGGATTTGCTGTCTTGTGAGCCTGTCTTTTCAAAAGAGATTACCACTTTGTTTTTGATCTTATCTTTTACCAGAAATCCTTTCATCGTATCTGCTTCATTCAGACAGCCGACACAAATTGTCCGATAGTATTTCCGAATCGTTCTCTCCTTGATACATCTGCTTAAGTACTGCAGTCCTGCAAGAGATTTGCCACACAGGACAATACCGCTTGTGTTGCGGTCGAGACGATTGCAGACGGAAGGACGAAAAGTATCCAATTCTGATTCCAGATTTGGATTTTCAGAGAGCAGATATCCTATCAACCATTCATTCAGGCTAACATCCTGAGGGGAAGCTTTCTGGGTAAGGATGCCTGCCGGTTTATTGAGAATAATTATATGATTATCTTCATAAAGAACTTCTATTTCAGAAAACGTCTGATAGGCTTTCTGAGCTTCATATAGTAAAACAGAAGAATTCTTTCTTGCATTAGCTAAGGCAGTTCCACCTGTGGATAATGTTTTTCCTGAAAATTTGGAGAAGGTTTCGTCAGCAAAAAAGAAACGCACTTCATCTCCCGTGCAGAGCAGTTCATTCCCTTCCGCCTTTTTACCGTTTAATGTTATATTTTTTTTTCGCAACATCTTATATAAAAAACCTGTTCCCGCCTGAGGAAGACATTTATGCAGGAATTTGTCCAGACGCTGTCCGGCCTGATTACTGCCGATGGTTATTGATTGCATAGTTACTCCTTAAAGCATAACGCTTTTTAAAGTGGCAAGTACTGATTCTGTTTTTGCCGTGTCGTTCTCAAGTTCTTTCATCTGTTCCAGGCGGTCCGTATATTTGGAAATATTTTTAAATATTTTTACTGTCATGTTTTTATGCCCATCAAGTTTCAAAATATCGTTGATATGACTGTAAAAAGCATTTTCGTCAAATGTTTTATCCTCTGTAAAACCACAGATGGTATTGCTTCTGACGGTCAGATGTGCTACCAGAAAATTCTTTTTGTATGAGGTAAAAACGCAGTCATGCAGACAGTCAAGACTGCCACTATGTAAACCAATCTCATCTTCCGTATTCGCATTACAGCTGTGAAAACGAAGAAACATAATGGCGTTTACCGCACTTTTACTGGCCGGAAGACATCCGAGAACCGCAACAACCGTGAGCAGATTCATGCGATTCCCGGTTTGAAAATAGCCTGCGAAAAAAAGCGACAGGGAAACCGCAAAGTACAATATAGTTCGCAAAATTTCATATTTTTTCTGGGAATCTAGATAATTTCTCGTTCCTTTTACTTTTTCAGTGGAAAATATTCTGAGAAGCTGCATCCTATTAATAACCCCTTTCTTTATGTAGAAGGAACCTTACTGTAAGCAAGGAATCATTCATTTACTTCATATGTTTCATGATTGCTAATATCATATCATGCGGTAAAAATTTCGCAAGTACTCTGACAGCTTTTATCGGTAGGCTGCAGACAGAAACACTGCGTCGGTGATAGGAATCTTTTAATGCAAGCGAAACTACTTCTCTTGCGTTTACCAGAGTGTATTTTTTGATGGCCAAAGTAGAACCGTTCTCTTCCGCAATATCAAAGAAAGGGGTATCCACAGGCCCGGGGCATACACTGGTTATATAAATACCGAAGGTCTTCAGCTCTTCACCAAGGGCTCTGGAAAACTGGATTTATGGCAAAGTGAGTCTGCAGTTTCTTTCAGACCCTCACTGCTTCTGGCAATGAGCCAGAACTCATCGATATTGCCAAAGCACACATCCATTTGTTTTGCAAATTCTCTACCAATTCCTGAGGAAGCACCTGTAATCAATATAATATTCATGAACAAATCTCCTTTTCAGATTTCGATGTATTATGTTTTCTTTTTGTGAACGTTACGAATTGTCTTTTTCCTGTGATTTTTTTGAGGAGCTGATTTTGTAGTATTTCCTTTTGGAGGGCGAATCAGACATTTTTTATCATATCCGATTAAGTCGGTTCTGCCGGCTGTGGTGAGAGCTTCATAGACAAGAGCATAATTTTTCGGATTCCGATATTGGATTAGTGCTCTCTGCATGGCTTTTTCGTGGGGATTTCGGCAAACATACACAGGTTTCATATCTCTCGGATCCAGACCCGTATAATACATGACCGTTGAAAAAGTGGACGGTGTCGGATAAAAGTCCTGAACCTGTTCCGGCATATAGCCCAGATCACGAAGATACTCTGCCAGTTCAATGGCCTCTTTTAATGTAGAACCCGGATGGGAGGACATCAGATAAGGAACCAGAAACTGATTTTTCCCCATCTCCTGATTCAGTTTTTTATATTTCGCCACAAAGCGCTCATAGACTGCATTTTCCGGTTTGCCCATGCGACAGAGCACTGCATCGGAAATATGCTCCGGTGCTACTTTCAGTTGTCCGCTGATATGGTATTCCACAAGTTCCCTGAAAAAGGTATCATCCTTATCTGCCAACAGATAGTCAAAACGAATACCGGATCGTACAAAAACTTTTTTGACACCCGGCAGCGCCCGAAGCTTGCGTAGTAGATCCAGATAGTCACTGTGGTCTACATAGAGATTTTTACAGGGGGACGGGAAAAGACATTGTCTGTTTTTGCAAACGCCGTATTTTAGTTGCTTTTGGCAGGACGGATGCCGGAAATTTGCGGTAGGTCCGCCAACATCATGGATATATCCTTTAAAATCCGGTTCCTTTGTGAGAAGTTCTGCTTCAGCTAATATGGATTCATGGCTTCTTGTCTGGATGGTGCGTCCCTGATGAAAGGTTAAGGCACAGAAGCTGCATCCGCCAAAGCATCCCCTGTTACTGATTAAGGAGAACTTAATCTCAGCAATTGCGGGAACACCGCCTTTTTCCTCGTAGGAAGGATGATAAGTGCGCATATAGGGAAGTGCATATACTGCATCCATTTCTTCGGTGGTAAGAGGTGGCTGAGGAGGATTCTGTACAATGTAAATTCCTCCGGGGTACTCTTCTATTAAAGGCTTTCCGATACAGAAATCCGTATTTTCATGTTGTATGGCGAAACTTTTTGCATAAAGTGATTTATCTGCCTTCATGGCATCATAAGAAGGAAGAATTACAGGTTCATATATGCCTGAAATATCCTTTGTGCGATAAACGGTTCCTGGGATAAAGGTAATATCCTGAACAGCGATGCCGCTCGCCAGTGCATCCGCAATTTCCACAATGGATTTTTCACCCATACCATAGGATATCAAATCGGCCTGACTGTCTAAGAGAACAGAACGCTTGAAACTATCCGTCCAGTAATCGTAATGTGCCATACGTCGAAGACTTGCTTCGATTCCACCGATAATGATAGGGACATCCTTAAAGGTACGGCGAATCAGATTTCCGTAAACTGCTGTGGCGTGATCAGGGCGCTTTCCCATCTCACCGCCCGGCGTATAGGCATCCGAAGAACGTCTCTTTTTAGATACGGAATAGTGATTGACACAGCTGTCCATATTTCCTGCGGAAATCAGGAAACCTAATCTGGGACGTCCCAATACGGAAATGCTGTTATCATCTTTCCAGTCCGGCTGAGAAATAATACCGACTTTGTAACCATGAGATTCCAGGACACGGCTGATAATCGCATGACCAAAAGAAGGATGATCCACGTAGGCATCTCCGATTACATAGACAAAATCCAGTTGCTCTATTCCGCATTCCCGCATATCCTCACGGGAGACGGGTAAAAATCCATTGTTCAATATCGTCTTCCTTTCCGAACTTAAAACAGATGATAGTAATCACAGATATAATAATCAGCCAATTCTTCTTTTTGAGCCCTGTCGGGGATGGAATAGGTATCCTCCACAGCACATACTCTCATTCCGGCATTCTTCCCTGCAAGAATACCAGGAATGATATCCTCAAATACCAGACAATACTCCGGCGATACATTTAAGGCTTTTGCTACCGCCAGATAAATATCGGGAGCAGGTTTTCCTCTTTCTACATCGCATCCTGTCATGATGCAGGAAAAATAATTGCGCAGTTTGTGTACCTCTGCGATGTTTTCCACCAATTCCCTGGAATTACTGGTGGCAATACCAAGTTGAATGCCGTTTCTTTTGCAGCCTTCAAGAAATTCGGGGATTCCAGGTTTTAGCGGGACCTCATTTGTATACTTATCCCATGCCATACGATTCCAGTCTGCTTTTATCTTCTCAATAGAATCCGGAATTGCAAAATGTTCTTTGAAATAAACGGCAGTTTCACTGAAACTCATTCCTTCAATTTGAGACTGCAGATTTTCGGGAAGAGGAATTCCGAATTTACCAAGATATTCTATGTCAATCGAACGCCACATCCACATGGAATCCACAAGGGAGCCATCCAGGTCGAAGATGACAGCTTCTATATTCTTTAACATCTCATGTTTCATGCAGAATGGCAACCTCCTGTTCCGTTAATTCTCTGTATTCACCGGGCTGAAGATTCTGATCCAGCATAAGTCCTCCGAAAGAGATACGTTTCAATGCAGTTACACGGTTATTTACGGCCTGCAGCATCCGTTTTACCTGATGAAATTTTCCCTCCTGTATGGTAAGTAAAATTGTTATTTCGTCAAGGACGGTTATACTTGCCGGAAGCGTCGGTTTCTCTTCTCCGATATCCACTCCCTCTTCCAGATGCTTTATCATTGATTGGGTTATGGGCCTTGCCAGTGACACACGATAGGTTTTGTCTACATGTTTTTTGGGAGACAGTAATCTGTGTGCCAGCGCACCATCATTTGTGAGCAGGAGAAAACCTTCGGTATCTTTATCGAGTCTTCCTGCCGGGAAAAGGTCATCGCGTCTATCCTCCGGACGAAGTAAATCAAGAACTGTTCTGGAAAGATTATCTTCCGTTGCCGATACGACATCGGTAGGTTTGTTCAGCATATAGTAAACGAACCGGCGGTAGTGGAGTAATCTTCCCTGAAAACAGACCTCGTCTGTAAATTCATCTATTTTGAGGTCTGATGTTTTTACGGGAGAACCATTTACCGAAACAAGTCCCTGACGGATGTAGGTCTTTACCTGACTGCGTGTTCCTATCTTTAATTCACATAAATATTTATCCAGACGCATAAATAAACTTTCTCATTTCATATATTCTGTAAAAAAGGTTTCTGTTATGAAGCTGCTTCTGCTGTTTTGTCTGTTCTTAATCGGATGTATTTTGACGCATTCTGCATTAAGCCTGAGTTACGCCTCCATGGGATTGGAACTCTGGTTTACTAAAATGATTCCCACTCTTCTGCCTTTTATGATTCTCTCAGGAATTATGGTTCGGATGCAGCTGACAGAAAAGCTTGCCATGTTGATCTACCCGGTGGTCGGCCCTATCTTCCGAGTCAGGAAAAATGTATGCTATTGCATGATGATGGGATTTCTTTGTGGATTTCCCATGGGAGCAAGGGTGATTTCCGAATTATATGTAAGACAGATGATTACCAAAAGAGAGGCTGAATTTCTGCTTTCTTTTTGTAATAACATCGGTCCTGTCTATTTTTGCAGCTTTGTATTGCCTTTACTGGAAAGAAAGCTGATTTTTCCTTACCTGTTCGGCATGTATGGGATTCCGCTTTTATATGGCTTGATTCTCCGCTTTACAGTTTTCCGTGATTTGAAAATGAACCCTCTAAAAATACACTACGGGACCGGACTTTGCTGTTGTGAGGAGAAGCAGAGAAATACGATGGAGCGGCTTCTGAAAGAAACCAATGAAGCTGTATTCGCTTCCCTGCAAAGCATGTTAATTTTGGGCGGGTATATGATTCTGTTTAATTTACTTAATCTGGTGCCGCATATTATTCTTGGACACCAGGTTTTTCTGACGGCTCCGCTTCTGGAAATTACCGGAGGCCTGATACAGCTGAAGGACACACTTCCTCTGTATAGTCTTTTAACCTTATCATTCGGAGGACTTTCCTGCATTGCACAAACATATAGCTGTATTTCGGAAACAGACTTATCTATCTGCAATTATATTCTGCATAAAGTGTTCTTGACTTTCCTGAACGGAATGTTCTATCTGTGCTGGTCTCTTCTGGATCCGGCATCGTTTCTTCGTTGAAGCCGATGCCTCTTTTTTGAGTGATATGCAATCAACTGGGATACCAGAAGTATGATAAATATGAGGATAACTATCACCAGACAGATTTCAAGAAAGGTGAGAAGACTTACCTCCTGCTCCTCTGCTACATTTTCCGAAAGTACGGATTCCGCTAAATCCTTTTTGTTG
This sequence comes from uncultured Lachnospiraceae bacterium, assembly GCA_945913255.1. Taxonomy (GTDB): domain Bacteria; phylum Bacillota; class Clostridia; order Lachnospirales; family Lachnospiraceae; genus Acetatifactor. The sequence continues at coordinate 97,315 of CAMEDC010000005.1, read as the reverse complement.
ATTTGATTTTCCTGTTCGTTGCTGTCGGTTTCTGTATTTTCCGATGAAGCTGGAATCTCAGTTTTGGCAGCAAAGGCTTCCGGGCTTTGATAGTAATTGCTTTCCAGAAATAAGTCAAACATATTATAAGCCCTGACTGCTACGGTCGGCTTTGTGCCAGAGGGAATCTGCAGGTTTAAAGTAAAAGTATCAGAATATGCTCCTGTGAGTGCATCACAATCCGGCCAAACTTCTCTGCGGCTGTATGTTACACCTCCGTCAAGACTGTAATCGTAATACAAAAGAGGGGAATCATAATCTGCTGCATTCACAATCAGAGAAAGCAATCCGTTTTCGTAATCTGCTTCTTTAATAGTAATCTGACAGATATCCGGCTCTGTGTCATCCTTTAATGTGATTGGAAGGACAGAGGATGAACTTGCATCTGTCAGCTGATGAGAGGAATAGTCGACACCTAGCGAACTGCTTTTCAGTCCAAAATATTTAGCTACAGCAGTGGCATCTGCCCGCCCAAATTCTACAAGCTGCTCATCTGTTGCACAATAACCTTCATCTCTCTCCTCATCCACGTGGCAATGTTCCACGATAACGGACGGAATCCCCAAATCGACGGCATAACGGTTGATACCGTAATAATCAGTACCCTTGTCATTCAATCGTGTCTTGATACCCCGAACAAAAAGACCTTTTTCCCGCATGGCAGTCAGAAATTCATAACCGAACTGATAGCCGTATCCGTTGTAAGGAGCAAAGGCGGAAACCCATACTTCAGTTCCGAACAGTGCATGGCTTTCAGAGGCGTTATAATGGAGACTGAACAGAAAATCAGCTTCTTTTTCTGCGGCATACTGCACTCTATCTTCGATAGACATATCAATGTCGGCTGTTCTTGTCAGGTAAACTTCAATATTATCATAAAGGCAAAGTTCCTCATACATGGCCTGAGCCGTTACCATGGTCATAAATTTTTCTTCATGATTATTTTCTATGGTACCGCGGTTTTCTCCTCCGTGTCCGGGATCGATGACAACTACTATTTTCTCTCCTGTTTCCTGGAGCCGTTCAGCAGCCTGTGCAGGAAGAGGAAAAAGTATGAAAGCCGTCAAAAGAACGGAGAAAATGATAATGGAAAATATTTTTTGAGATTGTCTGTAAAGCATAAATACCTTTCTATAATAAAGGGAAAAACCGGCTCCCTTGCGAAAACCGGTTTTGGTTTACATCACATCGATTCCGTTGTCATCTGATGCATCATCCAGAGGAAGTTCTTCCAGGTCTTCTGAAGGATGCATTGCCTGCCTGTTGGATTGAATCAATTCTTTATATTGATTCAAAGAACCGAGCAGATTGCTGTAATTTGCACTGGATGCCTGAATGGCGGATAAAATAATGGATTCCAGCTCTGCAAGTCTGTCTTCCGTATACTGGGCTGCCTGCATACGGAGGTCATTCGCTTCCATTGTTGCCTTATCGAGAATTTCCTGAGCCTGTTGGGATGCCATCGTGACGACCTCGTTTGCCTGGGCATATGCCTGCTGCATGATTTCGTGTTCGCTGATCAACTCGTTGGTATGAATGGTTGCTTCGTTAATCAATGCTTCAGCCTTCGCTCTGGCATCGTTTAAAATGGCTTCCTTGTTGCTGATGATTTTCTGATATCGCTTGATTTCATCGGGAGTTTTCATGCGAAGTTCACGCAACAGCTCGTCAATTTCATCCTTGTTGACGATAATTTCTGAATTTGACATAAATTTGGGTTTACAGCTCTCGATATATTCTTCTAATTCATCAATCAGTTGTTCTATTCTACTGCTCATGGGCGTCACTCCTCATTACGTTTTATCTGATATTTTTCATAAATCAAATCGGCCACAAAATCCGGAACACACTGGCTGATATCTCCGCCGAAGCTCGCAATTTCCTTTACACTGGATGAACTTAAATAAGCATACTCCAGACTTGTAGTCAAAAACATAGTATCCAGTTTTCCGTTGGAAAGCTTACGGTTTGTCTGTGCAATTTGAAGTTCATATTCAAAATCCGTAATAGCACGTAAGCCTCTAACTGCCACATGCAGATTGTTTTCAGCAGCATAATTGATTAATAGACCGCTGAAACTGTCTACTTGTACATTGGGTAAATCTTTTGTTGCTTCTTTCAATATCTTAACACGTTCCTCCACAGAAAACAACGGGGTCTTCTCTTTATTGTTTAAAACACTTACAATTAAAATATCAAAAATCTCGGAGGCACGACGAATTACATCTAAATGTCCGTATGTGACCGGATCAAAACTTCCGGGATAAACTGCTCTCCTCATAGAAACCTCGATTCCTATTCTTCCGTCCTGCGGATGAATACATGTTTGTTTGTCTTATAACACTTTTCCTTTTCAACATAAAAATGGAATTCCGAAAGCCATGAAAAATCAGTGTGAAGGGAAGCTTCAACGATAATCAGGGTATTTTCCGTTACATAACGCATTCCGCGCAGTACACTTAAAACATTCTTTTCGTGTTGACAATCATAGGGCGGATCCATAAAAATAATATCTGCTTCTTTTTCAAAAATACTGCCTAGAGCACTGCATGCATCCTGCTTTAATACTATAGCACGGTCTTCCAGTTTCGTAAATGAAAGATTTTGCTGAATACATTTTAACGCACTGGAGGCATTTTCAACGAAATATACCTTCCTTGCACCTCTGCTCAAAGCTTCTATACCAATTCCACCGCTGCCGCTGAACAAATCAACAAAGACGCAGCCGGGAATGTCCATCTGGAGCATATTAAAAAGTGTTTCCTTAATTCTGTCTGTAGTTGGTCTTGTATCCAGACCTTCCGGTGTTTTCAGTGGAAGGCTTCTGGCTGTCCCTGCGATGACTCTCATGATAATCCTCATTTCTGTTCTTGACTTAAAAAATTATGTTTTAAATACGGATTTTTGTCCCTTTTCCATCCCGCTTTGCAGGCTTTAAGTTATTCAGGGAAACTTTCTTTTCTCTGTAGGTGATAACAGTGTCAATTCCGTTTTGCGTCAGGTAAACATGTTCTACTTCATCTTTTGCACCGAGCTTCATACCTCTGACACCGATGGCTCCCTTCTTTTTCTCGGGAATTTCCTCGATGGGGAAACGAAGGAAGTAGCCTTCCTTTGTCTGAAGTACAATGTTTCGCTGTTCCAGAATGGACATAACACTGATTACCTTGTCGCCATCTCCCAGCTTTGTTGCTGCGACTGTTCTCTTTGATACATCAAATTCACCTCCGTTGACAAGCTTCATCATAGACTGAGCAGTAACAAAAACGACCTGCCGAAGATTCAGTTCCGTCTGACTGGTAATGTAAATTATGTTTTCCTTTTCCGAATTGTAGTTGCTCACATTATCGATGGGGATACCTTTATCACGGAATTTCCCGAAGGGTAAATCCATCACTTTTATGGTATGAAGCTGACCGGTATCCGTAAAGAGGCAGACTTTACCTGTGTTTTTACAGGAAAAGACAAATTTATTCTCTGTATCGGCTGCTTCCTTGTTCCTTTCATAGGTAGCCATGTCGATGGTTTTTGCATAGCCGAAGCGGTCCATCAGGAAGATAATTTCCATCTCTTCGATTTCTTTCTCTTTGTAGACAGCTTCTTCAGCATTTTCAATGGCGGTTCTGCGTTTTCGACCGTATTCTTTTTTATAGCCGTCCAGCTCATTTATGATAACCTGTGCCATGGAGTCACGACGTTCCAGAATATCTTCATAGCGATAGATATTAGCCATGGTTTCCTCGTGCTCATTGATTAATGCTTCTATTTCCAGACCAATCAGTTTATACAGACGCATGTCCAGTATGGCATTGGCCTGTTTTTCTGTAAACATCAGCTGCGTAGCCATAATTTTGGACTCTTTGGATTTGAATCGGATGCCGTCTGTCTTTCCTTCGGTCAGGCAGGCCTTCGCCATATTCCTGTCTTTTGACCCTCGTAAGATTTCGATAATCAGGTCAATGACATTACATGCCTTGATAAGACCTTCCTGAATTTCCTTTTTCTCCATTTCTTTTGCAAGAAGGTTGGTATATTTCCTTGTGGCAATCTGAAACTGAAAGTCAACATTTGCTTTCAGAATAGCCTTCAAGCCCATCGTTTCGGGTCTGCCATTATAGATTGCCAGCATGTTGACACCAAAGGTATCTTCCAGTCTCGTTTTTTTGTAGAGCAGATTGACAAAATTTTCCGGATCCGCATCTTTTCTCAGTTCAATGACAATCCGAATGCCTTCTTTGGAAGACTGATTTGAAATATCTACAATATCCTGTGTCTTTTTGGACTCTGCCAACGCGGCTACATCGGATAAAAACTTGGAAATATTCATACCAATCATCGTATAAGGGATTTCCGTGATAACAACGTTAATTTTTCCGCCTTTTGCCTTTTCAAACTCTACCTTACCGCGAATCTTTATTTTGCCGACGCCTGTCTCGTAGATGTCAAGAAGTTCATCCTGATTGATGACGATACCGCCGGTAGGAAAATCGGGTCCCTTCAGATATCGCATCAGTTCTGCGGTCGTAATTGTTTCATCCTGCATATAGGCTTTGGTGGCATCGATGACTTCACAGAGATTATGAGGAGGCGTGCTGGTTGCCATACCGACTGCAATACCTTCAGAGCCGTTAACGAGAAAGTTGGGGATTTTAACCGGTAAAACAGTAGGCTCCTTTTCCGTCTCGTCAAAATTGGGCATAAAGTCAACAACATCCTTGTCCAAATCGGCAAGAAATGCTTCTTGTGTTACCTTTTGGAGACGCGCTTCGGTATATCGCATGGCTGCCGCTCCGTCTCCTTCGATGTTGCCGAAGTTGCCGTGACCGTCAATCAGGGGCATTCCCTTTTTAAAGTCCTGAGTCATAACAACCAGAGAGTCATAGATGGAACTATCGCCATGTGGATGATATTTACCCATGGTATCGCCAACAATTCTTGCACTTTTTCTGTATGGACGGTCATAACGGATACCAAGTTCGTACATATCATAAAGAGTGCGGCGCTGAACCGGTTTTAAACCGTCTCTCACATCAGGGAGAGCTCTTGCAATGATAACACTCATGGCGTAATCAATAAAGGATTTCTGCATCTCCTCGGAATATTCTGTTTTGATGATTTGACTGTCTTCCATTGTGTTCCCTTCCGATAGTGAATGGTAAATGAGAACGGATTAACTATGCATTATAATCCAGTTCCGCATCTGTTGCATGATCGTAGATAAATGCCTTTCTGGGCGGAACTTCCGTACCCATAAGAAGACTGGTGATCTCAGATGCCATACGAGCGTCCTCGATTTCTACAAGCTTCATGCGTCTTGTTTCAGGATTTAGTGTGGTCTCCCAGAGCTGTTCTGCATCCATTTCACCAAGACCTTTATATCGCTGCAAAGTAAATGCACCTTTATGAGACTTCCTGTATTTTTCGAGTGCCTTGTCATCGTACAGGTACTCTTCCTTTCCTTTGGCCGGCATGGCTTTATAAAGAGGCGGCATGGCGATATAGACATGTCCCTCAAAAATCAGTTCCGGCATAAAACGGTAAAACAGTGTTAAAAGAAGGTTGGAAATATGTGCGCCATCCACATCCGCATCAGCCATGATGACAATTTTATCATAGCGCAGCTTGCTGATATCGAAATCATTTCCATATCCTTCCGAGAAACCGCAGCCGAAAGCATTAATCATGGTTTTGATTTCTGCATTCGCCAGTACTTTATCGATACTTGCTTTTTCCACATTCAAAATCTTACCGCGAATCGGTAGAATGGCCTGGTACATCCTGTTCCTGGCAGTTTTGGCACTGCCGCCTGCAGAATCTCCCTCTACGATAAAAATTTCGCATTTGGAAGCATCTTTTGACTCGCAGTTTGCAAGTTTGCCATTGGAATCAAAGGAAAATTTCTGCTTTGTCAGCATGTTGGTTTTCGCACGCTCTTCCGTCTTACGGATTTTTGCGGCCTTTTCCGCACAGCCGATGATGTTTTTCAGGGTTTCGAGATTTCTGTCAAAAAAGCGGACAATCTCATCTCCGGTCACTTTGCTGACTACTTTTGCGGCATCCTGGTTGTCCAGCTTTGTTTTTGTCTGTCCTTCGAATCTTGGATCAGGATGCTTGATGGAAACAACGGCTGTCATGCCGTTTCTGACATCCGCTCCGGTAAAGTTAATATCTTTTTCTTTCAGAATACCAAGTTCACGGGCATAGGTATTGATCACATTGGTGAACTGCGTTTTAAATCCGGTCAGGTGTGTACCGCCTTCGGAATTGTATATATTATTGCAGAAACCAAGAACATTTTCATGGAATTCATTGACATACTGGAAAGCTACCTCGACAGAGATACCATCACTCTCTCCGCTGAAATATACCACATCATGTATGACTTCCTGATTTCGATTCATGTCCTTTATAAAGCCGGTAATTCCCTCCGGTTCATGGTAGGTAACGGTCTCCGGTTCATCCTTTCGCAAATCACGGAAAATAATTGTTAAGTTCGGGTTCAGATAAGCAGTCTCATGCAGTCTGCTTTTTACTTCATCTTCTTTAAATCTCGTTTTGTCAAATATTGTGTCATCCGGCAGGAAATTTATGGTAGTTCCTGTTTCCCGTGTCTTTCCCAAAACGGGAAGGAGTCCTTTTTCGAGCGGTATAATCGGATTCCCTCTTTCATATTTATCCTCATAGATAAAACCACCGGTTTTGACTGTGACGGTCAGCCTTGTAGATAAAGCGTTGACAACGGAAGAACCTACACCATGAAGACCACCGCTTGTTTTATAGGCAGAATTATCAAATTTTCCGCCGGCATGAAGTGTTGTAAAAACCAGTCGTTCTGCACTGATTCCTTTTTCATGCATCCCAACAGGGATACCTCTTCCGTTATCTGAAACGGTAGCAGAACCGTCTGCCTCCAGAGTCACCGTAATCTTATCACAAAATCCGGCAAGATGCTCGTCCACCGAATTGTCCACAATCTCATAAATCAGATGATTCAGCCCCTTGGTGGAAACACTGCCGATATACATACCGGGGCGTTTTCTGACCGCCTCTAGGCCTTCTAATACTGTGATGCTGGACGCATCATAGTTACTCGCATTTGCCATTGAATCAATACTCCTTGTTTTCAAAATTGCTATGACAACTATATAAATATTCTTTTCCTGATTAACTATTTTACCATAAATATTGTATTTTGTAAAAGAAAAAACTACAATATATATACTGCTTTTGGCAAAAAAAGACATTCCGATGTACAGAATGTCTTTTGTATCCATTATGCTTTCTCTGGTAAGTATGTCTCCAAGACCCTTTCCAGTTCTGAATATAGAATCGGTTTTTCCAAGAAATCAGAAAAGCCGGCCTGCATGTAGCGTCTGCGTGAATCTCCGAAGACATTTGCGGTCAACGCAATTACCGGTAAAGTGGAATAAATTCCGCCCATATTGCGTATACGGGAAAGTGTCTCTATTCCATCCATCTCAGGCATCAAATGATCTAACAAAACCAGATCATATTGCCTTGCCTCCAGCATCTTTAAAGCGCGTTTACCGCTGATTGCACAATCAAGCTGTAATTCGGAATCCTTTAACAGTCCTTCCAATACGGCCAGATTAATCTGATTATCATCAACAGCCAATATTTTTGCACCTTTTGCAAACCGTTTCTTTACGGATAGCTCCTCCTGCAATCGTTGTTCATGTAATAAAGAGATATCCCCTACAGGAGTTTTGTCTGTAACGGGAAGCATCAATGTAAAGGAAAAGACGGAACCTTCTCCGTAAACACTATTTACCTGTAGTTTGCTGCCCATCTGCTCTAAAAGGCGAACAACAATACTCATACCAAGACCGGTACCTTCTATATTGCGGTTACGGGTCACATCGAGTCGTTGAAAATCGGAAAATAGCTTTCCCATTTCCTCCTGCTTCATACCGATTCCGGTATCCCGGACCGAAATCTGCAGTTCGACTCTGGATTCTTCAGTGTAAATGCCGCTTACGGAAAAGGTAATACTTCCCTTCTGAGTATATTTCACCGCATTCGTCAGTATATTTATGATTACCTGTTTGATACGAAGTTCGTCACCATACACCACACTGGGCAGTTCCGGTGAAATGTGAAGAATAAAATTAAGATTCTTCTCTTTGACTTTTACATCAATCAGGCGGCCGATATCATCCAACATATCACCAAGTCTGAAATCCGTCGGTAAAATCTCCATTTTTCCGGCTTCAATTTTGGAATAATCCAATATATCATTAATTATGCTTAACAGCATTTTCCCGGCACTTTTTATATTTATGGCATATTCCCGTATGGCTTTATCTTTTGTCTCACGTAGAATCATCTCATTCATGCCAAGCACCGCATTAATTGGCGTTCTGATTTCATGAGACATATTGGAAATAAACACACTTTTTGCCTTGTTTATATTCGTAAGTTTTTCGTTTTGTTCCTCCACCGCTTTGATAATGTTTTCCTGCTGCAGCAGCCGGGTCATATCTTCATGAATGTCCTGCACCGTATATATAAAGACAGGATTCTCTCTGGAAAAGCTGTGCATACGGCGAAACATCAGGCGAACCCAGATATATACTCCCTGCATGTTCTGCATCTTAACCTCAAACCGATAGGACTTTTCCTTTTCTAGGTGATCCAGAATATATTGGGGGTCGGATATTTTTAAAAACAGGGGTCTGTCATCCGGTAAGAACATATTGGATATCATAAGACGCCAATCAGAATACTTCAGTTCCAGATAGTCCTGTTTGTCAACACTCAGTTCTGTAATGGCAGAAGCATGCAATGTATTATTTGACAAATCGCCAACCATGGAAAACAGATAATTTTCCTGTATGGTATCCATTTTGAGTTTTTCCATACTCTCAAGTTCAAAAGAATCATCATGTCGAAAAAAGAGAATGGCACTTGTCTCAGCATCCAGCTTCTGGATGCGATAATCATAGTTTAAAATCTCATTGTCGAGATACAGATGAAGTGTTCCGGTCTGATTGTTCCTCTCGAAAACAGACTTGTCACTGAAGGTATCGTAAGCGTTTGCTTTTCTTTCGCCTTCCCGAATGGAAAGAAACAATTTTTCGTAAGCAGAATCGATACTTCCCTTTTCCCCCAGGATTTTGTCAATTGTGCCATCTGTCTTAATCAATTCAAATCGTTCTTCCTGAAGATAAATCCTATAGACAGCAGATATACAACTATATAACTGCTCTACAAAGTTATCTACTTTATCATTTGTATCTGACATTTTATCTCTCCATTTGAAAAAGAACTATACTTCAATTTTTTTACAGCAGGCAAATGCCAATGCACCGGGACCGATATGGCAGGCAACACTTAAGGAAAGCGGATCCATATGAATATCGTACCCGGGGAATAATTCAGAAATCTCTTTGGCATAAGCTTCAGCTGCATTACGGTTATAGGTATATGCTATCTGCAGCCAGATATGCTTATCCTCTGTCATGCCTCCAAAACGGTTTTCAATATCGTTTTTGATGGCATTTATCATAATGGTTTTTCCCTGGTTTGTTGTTCTGGCCTTGGCAAAAGCATCCAGCTTTTCTCCCTGAATCTGCAAAACCGGCTTTAATTTCAACATTGTTCCGATTGCAGCTGCAGCAGGCGTAATTCTTCCCCCCTTTTTCAGATAATATAAGGTGTCCAGCATAATATAGATACTGCTGTTGAATTTGTCAGCTTCGAGAAAATCCTTAATCTCTTTTGCATTCATACCTTTGGAAACCAACAGCTTTGCATCCAGACAGGACTGACGCTGTGTTACAGAGATTCGCTGGTTGTTGACAACCGCAACTTTTCCATCGTAGTCTTCTGCGAGCATCATGGCTGACTGACAGGAACCGGAAAGACCGCTGCTCATGGGGATATGGACAATCTCATCATAGTCCTTCAGAATTTCATTCCATAAATCCATAACAGATTCCGGGGAAGGCTGACTGGTACAGATATTTGCACCGGATGCCAGCTTTTCGTAAAATTCCTCCTGCGTCAAACTGATATCTTCAAAATAGGTTTCGTCATTAATCATAAAAGGCATAGGCAGGACAAAGATGCCAAGTTCTTTTGCTTCTGCCTGCGTAATACCGCTGTTACTGTCGGTTATAATTGCGACTTTAGACATAATTTCCCTCACTTTTCCACATGAGCCAATTCGTTTGAATGAGCTGATATATCATGTATTTTACAGTTATATGCTTCGAAAGTCAACACTGTTTGCCGCGACACTTTCCAAATGATGCCGCAAATTGTTGTGCATGGGAAGACTTAAATCGGCATCTGTCTGAAGCAGTTTATCCACTGCTTCAGATGCCTGCTGGAGAATTGAAGCATCTGTATAAATATCCCCCATACGGAAGGAAAACTCACCACTCTGACGAATTCCGAAAAGATCTCCGGGGCCTCGAAGTTTCAAGTCTTCCGAAGCGATATAAAAACCATCATTTGACTTGTTCAAAATCTGAAGACGCTCCATGGTTTCTTTATTTTCCTTTGCACTGACGAAAATGCAATAGCTCTGATGTTCACCTCTTCCCACACGACCGCGCAACTGGTGAAGTTGTGCAAGCCCGAACCTTTCAGCGTTTTCAACCATCATAACTGTAGCATTCGGAACATTGATTCCTACCTCTATAACCGTTGTTGATACAAGAACATCAATCCTGTGGGAAGCAAACTCTTCCATTATCCGGTTTTTATCGGCGGGACGCATTTTACCATGAAGATACGCTATCTGAATGGAGGAAGGAAGTGCACTTCGCAGTTTTTCTGCATAATCTGTTACATTTTCCAAATTTTCCATTTCCCCCTCTTCCACCTGTGGACAGATGACATATACCTGCCTCCCTTTCGCTACTTCACCGGCTATGAATTGATATGCTTTGGCCCGATAGGAAGTGTTGACGACACAGTTTTTAATCGGAAGCCTGTTTGCGGGCAGTTCATCGATAACGGAAATATGCAGATCTCCGTAGAGAATGATTGCAAGCGTCCTCGGTATCGGAGTTGCGCTCATAACGAGTATATGCGGAGTCTCCCCTTTTTCGGCAAGCTTTTCGCGCTGACGGACTCCGAAACGGTGCTGTTCATCGGTCACCACAAGTGCAAGGGAGTGATAGTTTACCTTTTCCTGAATCAGTGCATGTGTACCGATGATTAAATTCGCTTCGCCACTGGCAATTTTATCATAGACTTCTCTTTTCTCTTTTGCCGTCATGGAACCCACCAACAGTACAGGCTTGAATACAAGACTATATTTTTTTATATAATTTTGAATGGTTTCGAAATGCTGCATTGCGAGCACTTCTGTCGGCGCCATCAATGCTCCCTGATAGCCGTTTGCTGCTGTCATTAAAAGGGAAAGTACCGCAAGAATTGTCTTTCCGGATCCGACATCACCCTGAATGAGCCGGTTCATGCAATAGGGACTTCCCAAATCCTCCCGAATTTCTCCCCAAACCTTTTTCTGAGCTTTGGTAAGCGGAAACGGAAGTTGTTCCAGAAATCGAACCGTGTCTGCCGTTTCAAACATTTGATGGGTATTTTTTAAGCCTTCACTGAACTGTTTGTTTTTACGCATCAGAAACAGGAAGGAGAAAAACTCATCAAATACAAGGCGTTTTCTTGCCTTCAATAGAGAGTCCGTATCGGACGGAAAATGTATTGTTTCGACTGCTTCGCGTTCCGTAAGCAGTCCATAAGCTGATAAAAAGGTATCATCATAATATTCTTCTTCAAAATCATAATGACTGAGTGCCTGTTTTACTGCTTTTTGTACCGTCTGATTGGTCAGCCCTTTGGTAAGGGAATATCTTGGTATCAGCGTGTTCATCTGTTTTTGGTAATCATCCAGAGAAAAGATATGGGGCTGCTCCATGTACAGATGTGACCCTCTGCTTTGAACGGTGCCGCGAAAGAGGTAATATCCGCCCTGCTTCAGTACCTTTTTCAGAAACGGCATATTAAAAAAAGTAAGCTGCAGATTGCCGGAGCCATCAGAAATATTCACATTTAAAACAGAGAGTTTCCTTGCTTTTTTTTCAATGGGGATACCTGTAACAACAGCATGGAAAGCACATATCTCTCCCGGAACTGCATCACATATTTTTACGGGGGCGTGAAAAATATCATAGTCTCTGGGATAGGATGACAATAGCTCTCCAACCGTACGAATGTCCAGTCTTTCAAATAATTTGCAGGTCTTTTCTCCGACCCCTTTCAGTTCAATGATTTGCGTATTACTGTTCACAAATATTCCTCCATAAGAAAAAAACAGGGACAGCTGATAAACTGTCCCTACACTTATTTCAGTCTCTTCACCGACAGCTGTTGCGTTCTGCTTCAAAGAACCAGCTAAGCACCTGTTATTTACTCCACAGACATTACATAATAATAGATGGGTTGACCGCCATACTGTAATTCTACATCGCAGGAGGAATAAAGCTCTGCTATCTGGCTGCGGAAGCTCTCTGCGTCTTCTTCCGTGACATCGCTTCCGTAATAGATGCTGATTAATTCGGAATCATCTGTAATCATACCGGCGATTGTATCTCTTGCAACCTCATTAATGCTTGTACCGACAGAAAGAATACCGCTGTCACCGATACCCATGTAATCACCTTTTTTAATCTCTTTGTCGTCGATTACAGTATCGCGAACGGCATAGGTTACCTGACCTGTCTTAACATTGGTGATTTCGGATATCATGTTTTCTTCATTTTCATCGGCAGACAGCTCGGGTACAAAATTGATGACAGCTGAAATGCCCTGAGGAATTGTCTTGGTGGGAATCACAAACAAATCCTTTTCCGTTGTCAGTTCTGCCGCCTGATTTGCTGCAAGAATGATATTTTTGTTGTTGGGAAGAATAAATACTGTCTTTGCATTTACCTTTTCCACTGCGTCCAGTATATCTGCTGTACTGGGATTCATGGTCTGTCCACCTTCGATGATATAATCTACACCAAGGCTTCTGAAAATTTCATTGATGCCGTCTCCTACAGACACAGCGATAAATCCAAAATCCTTGGGTGGTTCAATCGGATCAGACACTGTGGAAGCCTCCTTTTCTGCCATCTTAAACAGCTTTTCCTGATGCTCCAGACGCATGTTATCTATCTTCATATTGGATAGAGCACCATACTTCAACGCTTTCTGGATAGCAAGTCCGGGATCGTTGGTATGTACATGCACCTTTACCACATCATCATCTGCCACACATACAATAGAATCACCGATAGATTCCAGATATGCTTTAAAATCCATTTCTGCTTTTATATTGAAAGTCTTGTTCAGCATAATGATAAATTCGGTACAGTAGCCAAATTTAATATCTGCTTCAGCCTGTGCCTCCACGGATGCAGAACGGTTCATAGAGGTAGTTGCGTTACCTGCCGGCGCAGTAAAGCTGAAATCAATTTCCTTCCCAAGGTAAGCATCAAAAGCTCCGGAAAGCACTTCAACAAGACCTTGTCCTCCTGAATCGACAACACCGGCCTGCTTTAACACAGGCAGCATCTCCGGAGTCTGGCTCAGCACATATTTTGCGTGTTCAATTACTGTGGAAAGAAAGGTTTCTAAATCTTCAACGCCATCTTCAACGAGTTCTTTTGCTTTATCGGAAGCCCCTCTTGCAACTGTCAGGATTGTTCCTTCCTTGGGCTTCATAACGGCTTTATATGCTGTCTCAACCGCTTTTTCAAAGGCATCGGAAAGGATTGGCACAGTAATTACACCTTCCTCTTTGATTCTCTTTGTAAAGCCACGGAACAGCTGAGACAAAATTACACCTGAATTTCCTCTTGCGCCACGCAGGGAACCGCTGGAAATTGCCTTGCAGATGGATTCCATATCAGCAGCTTCTCCGAGAGCAGAAACCTCTCTTGCAGCGGACATGATTGTCATGGTCATATTGGTACCAGTATCTCCGTCAGGAACAGGAAATACATTCAATTCATTAATCCACTCTTTTTTATTCTCCAAATTCTTTGCGCCGGCTAAGAACATCTTGGACAGCATCTTAGCGTCAATTTGCTGTAAACTCACGTTAAAATCCTCCTTAATCAATCACTCTGACACCATCTACATAGATGTTAATTTTTTCAATTTCGATACCGGTAAATTCTTCTACCTTGTATTTTACGCTGTCAATCAGATTATCTGCAACAGCCAGAATGCTGACACCATATGCCACAATTACATGGAAATCAAGAACAAGTTTATTGTTTGGCTGAAGCGACACGCTGATACCTCTGGTAATGCTGTCCATTTTCAGCAGTTTGACCAGACCATCCTTCATGCTGACACCTGCCATTCCGACAATACCAAAGCATTCTACCGCAACACTGCCTGCATATTTGGCAATTACTTCATTGTCAATGACAATGTTTCCCATATGGGTATTCATTGAAGAACCTTTCATATTGTTACCTTTCCTTTCTAAAAAAAGCAATTAAGATATGCCGTTTTCCCAGACATATATATTGTATTCTAACAGCTTTCCCTGAAAAAGGGAACTATAAAAGCAAAAAAATTGAAAAAAGATTTTTTTTTGCTTGCTTTTCTTTTCCATATCTGGTAATATATCAATGTTGTGAACCAGATTTTAAGTCGAGGAGGTGTCAAAATGGCTAAGTGTGATGTTTGTGGCAAGGGCGTTCATTTCGGTAACAATGTAAGCCATTCTCATAGAAGAAGCAATGCAATATGGAACTCTAACGTAAAGAGTGTAAAGTGCAAGGTTAACGGTGGCGCTAAGAGAATGCATGTATGCACCAGCTGCTTGAAGTCCGGTAAGGTTGAGAGAGCATAAGATTTTGATGTCAAGAAAAGAGCAGGTTTTAAACCTGCCCTTTTTTATTGCATTTCATACACTATAACTCTTCTCTTTTGCGTCTGAGATATTCCCGGTTAATCATTTGTACGAGTTCTTCATCTCCGAACAGATTGTCCGGATGGAAAATTTTTAAAAGATCTTTGTAACGTTTCCTGAGCGCAAGAGAATTTGTGATGCCGCGAAAAAGAATCCTGGCGATATCTTCCGATAAAATTTCTTCCTTCTCTTCCAATTGCCTGCTTGTCCTCTCGTCTTCAAGAGCCTGTTTCTGCCTGTCAAAATTGCGTCTGTCTTCTTCCAGCTGACGAAAACCGTTTTCAAGAATTGCCATCTTTTTTTCAAAGAAGAGATTTTCTTCTTTCAGGCGCTTCCTTTCCATAACGGTTCTTCTATTCAATTCTTCCATTTCTCTGCGGAAACGTACCCGTTCATTCAGAAACTTTTCCTGGGTGGCTTCAAATTCCTTACGTTCATTTTGAAGACGTATATTTTCCTGAAAGAGCCATAACTTTGCTGAACGGAGTTCATCCGTATCTTGCGCCCTGTTTACCTCTTCCCAATCAATCATTTCATTTATCCTCTTAATCGCCGCAGGAAAAATGATAGCCTATTAAGAGTAAGAGTGCAATTATAATCAGGCCAATCAATCGATTATGCGTAATTATCATCAGCAGCATACCAAAAGCAACCAGAAATAATGCAAATCCAATTATTTTTTTCATAAACCCCTGGCTTCTTATATACTATCTCACTCTATATTATGCAGCGAAGTTCCAATTATTGCTCTTCCGGGAAAGCAATATCCACTACTTCATCATCAGACATCTCATCTTCTTTTTCTTTGGGCTTTGTAAATTTTTCCACAATATCGGGAATCATATCAAGAACTTTGGTGACAGCATCCTGGTTCTTAATATTAACAAGCTTGGTGGAACCATCCTTAATTACCAGGACGGCGCTGGGAGTCATTTTCCCACCAAGTCCTCCTGCTCCCGAAGCTGAATTTTTCTGACTGTTGCTTCCGGCTCCTGCACCGACACCAAAGGTAACATCTACCAAAGGAAGGATAATGGTGTCTCCCACCTTGGTCGCTTCTCCAACTACGGTTTTGGTGGAGAGTACGGTATCCATGCCTTTTAACAGGGACTCTACTACTCCTTGAAACTGGTTTTCTTTATCTGCCATAATTACTTCCTCCTCGCCTTCAATTTACTTATCACATGCATCAGTTTTTTGTCCAGAAGAACTTTTAATGTGTTAATCAGAAGAACAATGACTGTAATATGTCCGGACACATTAAAAGAACCTTCCAATATTCTTTCGGTAAAATCGGGAGTTGCGGTTACGGATGTACCTAGTGAAGGAGAAAGCATTCCGTAAATTCCGAAAAGATATCCTGTAGTGTCAGGAGAGCCTGTCCCAAAGAGAACATCTGCACGCAGATGCCTCGGACATATATGCCTTCCTATTTTCCTGAGCTTTGAAAAAATAAGGGATAAAAGCTGTTTTGTCTCTTCGTCCCTCAAAAGCTCTGTATAATAAGTAATATTCTCCCAAATTTCTTTTATTTTATCATAGATATTAGAAATTGTGTACTGTATCTTCTCGATTTTTTTGCGTAAAAATCCTTCTTTGGATACTGATTTATTTGCGGATCTTACATCATTTTCAGATACATTGGCTGCGTTTGCGGTGTCTTCCTGTTCTGATACTGGGGTATTTCCCGCTTTTGTAATGTGATTTGATTCAGATAAGTCTTCGTTCTGTTCACTATCGCTTTCTTTATCCGGTTCTTTTTTCCCTTCTCCGGAAATATAGAGCGTATGCCATAAAAGCTTTACAGTAAGTTTTCCGGGATCCGGATAATCAAATTTCATCAGAAACAATCCCATTAACCATTTTACTCTGATAGAAATCCATGCGGAATTACAATTCTTTTCTCCCTGGGCTTTATAGGTAACGGGATAAAAAAGCACAAGTAATAAAAGTGAAAACAGAATTCCCAAAAGTATAAGCAGCAGTATGCCAAGAACAGATAATATCTTTAAAATAATACCTAGCATAACAGATACTCCTTCAATGCACAATCACCTCTTGTCTGCAGGCATTCCTGTACAATCCGTTCAATAATGACTAATGCTTCTTCATAGGTTGCCGTAATTCCGATTACATAGGGAGGATTCTTTTTGTAATAGCTTTGGACAAGCTGTTTCGCTGCATAAATCTCCAGCTGATCCGATACATTTCTGGAAAGAGTAATCAAAAACATGCCGGAAAAAAAGGGGTTCTTTTCCAGCTTTTTCTTTATCTTTTCCAGTTTTTCTTCCCTGATACTCTCACCAAGATAGATTTTGGGAGAAAATTTTAATGCAATCGCCATATTTGGATTTCCTTTGCAGAACAGCCGAAGACACTTTAAAAGTATTTTCGGCTGCCCCAGAGATTGTTTTTCTTTAGTTCCAGATATTCGTTATAAGCTCGTTCCAGAATCTGTTTCTCATTTGAAAATTTTAAAAGATGATATGCCTCATGATATTTGTAAAAACCTGAATCTACAAAGTATTCTTCTCTTTGTGGTTTGCTGTAATAACTGTCCGCCATCATCAGATACCAATGGACTTCTTTTTCAACGGTATCCTCAGGTACGGTAAACGAATACTCACTCTTACCGACATATTTTATGATGGTAGCTTTCGCTCCAGATTCCTCAAGCACTTCTCTGAGCGCGGTATCCTTAAATTCCTCACCCTGCTCCACAGTGCCTTTAGGCAAAACCCAACCCTCGTACTTATTTTTATAGTTCTTGTACAAAAGCAGGATTTTTCCACGAAAAATTACCACACCACCACAGCTTGTTGCTTCTATCATTGCAATTCCTCCTGATTGGTGTGCCTATTGTTGCATTACTAGGAATTAGTATAGTCTAATTTTGATATAAGCGCAACAAAATTTTATGTTATTTTTCACGGAAATAGGCGTCAAAGATTCTACGGGCAATCGGAACCGCATAGTCTCCGCCGCTTCCGGCACCTTCTACTATAATTGTAACACAAACTTCTGGGTCTTCTGCCGGAGCAAATCCGGTAAACCATGCATGACTGTCACCCTTTACATTGTTATATTCTGCAGAACCGGTTTTTCCGGCAGCTGTATAGCTTAATCCTTTCAGTTTAGAGGCTGTTCCGCTTTCTACAACAGAAATCATCAGACTTTTCAGAATTTCAGCCTCGGATTCTTCCATTAGTTTCCCATAACCGGAAG
This sequence comes from uncultured Lachnospiraceae bacterium, assembly GCA_945913255.1. GTDB lineage: Bacteria > Bacillota > Clostridia > Lachnospirales > Lachnospiraceae > Acetatifactor. The sequence goes on along the minus strand of CAMEDC010000005.1, from coordinate 79,146 downwards.
GCTTAAAGGCTTTCACGACATTGCCGGCATCATTTTCTACTCTGTCGATGACATATGGTTTCATCAGAAGTCCTTTATTGGCAATGGCACAGGTAATCATATTCAGATGAATTGGTGTTATCTGCGTTTTTCCCTGTCCGATAGAGGTTTGCATCATCTCATCATCGGAAATATCCTCGGATACTTGTACGCTGCTCTTCGCATAGGTCAGTGTCAGAGGAAGCTTACGATTAAATAATAAATCATCCAGAGTATCTGCAAAAGCAGTTCTGTCAAGCCCCATACCGATGTTGGCAAAGGAGGAATTACAGGATTTGGCAAAGGATTTCTCAAAATTTACCTGTCCATGACTTGAACCGTGGTAGCAATTGATTTTGCTGTCCTCGAATCTGAAATAACCTGGACAGCCAAAAACATAATTATTATAGGTATTCGGATTCTCGCGAATATACTCCAATGCAGTAATGATTTTAAAGGTGGAACCGGGGGGATAAAGTCCCTGCGTTGCTCTGTTTACGAGAACGGAACTGGAATCGTTGTTAATTAAGGAATCCCAGATATCGTTAATTTCATTGGGGTCAAAATCAGGATGCGATACCAAGGCCAGTACTTTTCCTGTTTTAACCTCTGTTACGATAACAGCACCTTTGTATATGCTAAGCTGTTCATCCGCTACCTGCTGAATTTCAACATCCAGTGTGGTGTAAACATTGTCTCCCGGATTTTTAACGCCTGCCATGTCATTGACTACTTTATTATTAAGTGAAGTATTGGTATTAATCAGATAATAATTGGCCAGTGCCTCAACACCCATTCGTCCCTGTGTGGAATATCCGACAATATGCGAAAACAAGTTTTTATATGGATAAATTCTTGTTTCATTCTGTCCTGCATCCATCTGTGTCTCTGCAAGTACATCACCATCTCGCGAGAAAATACTTCCACGATAATTCTGTGAAAGAAGGATTTCCTGTCTGGAATTATAGCTATTGTTAATCATATCCTGCTCACTTGTGGAGACAAAATAAACAAGATATCCGATAAGGAGGGCAAATATTATCAGGAAAAAACATCCGGAAATAATTATTTCAGGTTTGCTGTCCATTCGCCTTGTTTTCTGCTTTCTTTCTTCCAACGTATTTACCTCCTCCCTTTTGTAACCTGATATAAATTCCCTGAATGATAAAAAACATAATCATGGTAGTCATGCAGGAACTTCCACCATAGCTGATAAAAGGAAGCGTGACACCCGTTAACGGAATCAGATTAATTCCGCCGCCCACAGTCAGAAAAATCTGAAAAACATACATGATACCAATACCATAGACAATCAGCTGATAGAAACGGTCGTGAATCTGAATTGCTATTTTCATTATCATAAAGAAACAACTGACAATAACAAGTATTAGGCATATGCCAAACAATACACCTAATTCTTCGCATACCGAAGAAAACACGAAATCCTGATCTACATAGGGAATTGCCTTCGGATTTCCCTTTAGAAGACCCATCCCAAACCAGCTGCCGCTTCCGATGGCAAATAAGGACTGTGTTACGGCCCAGCCTTTGTTGTCAATATACGCCCAGGGATCACGCCATGCGTATACTCTTGTCTGTACATGTTCAAAAAGGCGAAACGCCGCATAAGAAGCAACACACCCTCCTGCAGCACCCAGTAATAAATAAAAATAATTTCTTGTCGCAATAAATACTACAAAAACATATGCTGCAAAAAAGATCAGAGCGCTTCCCAGGTCCTTTGATGCAACGAGGATAATCACTTCCATTCCTGCAATGACTGCCGTTTCCGCCACCCTGAGGAAAGAAGTCTTTTCCCAGAGAGCGGCTGCCAGGAAAAAGATGAGTAATATCTTTACAAATTCAGAAGGCTGGAAGGTTATGTCCTTGATAGTAAAGGTAATTTTGGAACCATGTGTATATTCACCTACAAAAAGTACAACACCCAGTACAACTACACCGACTAATCCATATATCCAGGTCAGCTTTTTCAAAAATTTAATCCGGGATAACAGATAGGGAATAAAAAGCGAAATTGTAAGTGACATTAACACAATAATATACTGACGAACCGCTTTGTTGAATGACAGTCTTGAAATGATACAAAGACCGATACCAATCAGCATGCACATAATATTCAAAAGCGGTCTGTTGACTTCCTCGTATATGATGGGTACCATAACAAGGCATGCAAGTAAAAACACCTGGACAAAAACATAAAAGAATACGTATTTCATATTTCCGCTGACCAGGGCCAGATTTAAAAACAGTATAAGCTGCATCAGGAACAGAAGTATACTCTGTAACACATAGAGTGCATGAACTTTTTCGTTCTTTCTCCAAAGGCTGACAAAACAGCATACGGTATACAACATCATACATATGGTAATTCCGTATTTGGATAATTCTGTAATATATTCCTGCATTGTTTTAAATCCTTTTCTATTCCACGCATTGTTTATTCGACACCGCGTTTCTCATGACCGGCAGTGTATTCATCTTCCGGCATCTTCTGACCCAAAAGAAATGCACTGAGAATTTCTTCCATCTTTTCCGGGAGTTCCAGTGTAAAATCCAGACGAAGATCTGCCTCGCTTATCCAGCGGTTTCGTTCCTGCCAAAGCGACAGAGGCACACTATTGTAAATCAGGTTCATACAATGATAGCAATTTCGTTCAACCGGAAATTGTTTTCGGTAACGATCAGTAAGCGTAATTAGATTGGTGCTGTTTTGATGGCATTTGTCTGTTGTCTTCAATACACAGTTTGCAGTAATCATCATCGGAATCCGGCTGTAGACAATTTTTTCATAAGGATATTCCGAAGTATTCAACAGTCTGTGCTGTTCACCGGCATTTAGCTCATAGGGGATGCAGAAACCATCTCTTATTCCTGCAGATGAAAGCTGTGTGCCCGCTACGCTGTTCCAAATATACAGGTTTGCGTCTGCTCTACATAGTTTATTCCATGATTTCTCACGCAAGAATCCAAGCGCATCCAGAGAACGTATCAGAAATCCATCAAATAACCCATTTTCTGCCAAATTAAAAAGCTTTTCAAGATAGCCATTGTCCGATTCCCGCAGAATATAGGGAAATGAAAGCAATACTTTACTACTTTTTCGCAATTCGCTGCAAAGAGGCAGTACCATTTCAGGTTGAAAAACGGCAATATCGCCGTTTACATAAATGCGTTTGAGGGAAGCCTGAGAATGAGCCTTCTGCCATTTCAGCAATGTTTCAAGCTGTGCAGCGGTATTGACGGAAATGGCATAGCCATGTGTATCTTCTTCGAAAGCAGAATAAGCTCTATTTCCTTTTTGGGGGATTTCAATACAATCCGGTTGCAAAGCAATTCTGTTGGGTCTTCCGTTTTCTTTGTCAAAACAGAAAAGTATCTTTTGCTCAAGAAACAGTACAGCTTCTCTTCGAAGCTCATTGATTTGTTTCAGTGAAAAGAAAGCATCTTCGCTGACACTAATCTGAATTTCTTCAGGGAAGAAATAACTGTCTCCCATCTTGCTCAGCTGCTTTCGGATATTTTCTTCTGTTATCGGCTGCTTTTCAGCTATCTGCACTACGGCACCGGTAATCAGAACGGAAGATTTTTCAGAAAACATTCTGATACTTGCCGGATGGCCGGTCAGAAAAGATGCTTCTATTCGTACCGGAATTCGTTGGTGCTCTTCCAGAAAATTTTTATGAATTTCTGCCAATAAGGTATCATCACTGCCACTGTAGGCAGGATTGGAGACCGTCACCATTTCCCTGCCATTATGCTTGAAATAGTAGCCGTCATGTGTCTCGCTTCTGATATACAGAGACGAGAGAACATTGAAATCAGATTTTTCTACGGAAAATTGTTTGAAAGCTTCTTCCCTGCCCAGTCTCTCCCTCAAATCATAATAAGAATCAATATATTTTCTGTAAACTGCCGTTACGCCTGCAGCATACTCCGCTTTTTTCATTCTTCCTTCAATTTTGAAAGAATCAATTCCGGATTCAATCAGTTCAGGAATATGTGTAATGGTACACATGTCTTTAAGACTTAAAGGATAACAATTCTTTCCTTCTTTACAGACTTTTTGGCTTACGGAATAAGGAAGTCTGCAGGGCTGGGCACATCTTCCCCGGTTCCCGCTTCTTCCGCCGAGTATACTGCTGAAAAGGCATTGACCGGAATAGCAATAACACATTGCTCCGTGAATAAAGGTTTCCAATTCAATATCGGTATCCTTTTTGATTGTTTTAATCTCCTCCAGACTTAACTCACGAGCAGGAACAATCCGGCTTGCTCCCATATCTTTCAGGAGTTTTGCACCATATTTGCTGCAAAGTGTCATCTGTGTACTGGCATGAAGTTCTAATCCCGGAAAATACTTTTGGATAAAACGAAATACTCCCATATCCTGAATGATAACACCATCCAGACCCGCTTCATAGAAAGGAAACAGATAATCATATAAATCAGGAAGTTCCTTTTCCTTTAGCAGTGTGTTTACAGTCAGATATATTTTCCTATTAAGAATATGCCCATAACGGATACATGAGATCAGTTCTTCTGTTGTGAAGTTTCCCGCATATGCTCTGGCACCGAATCGGCTTCCGCCAAGATAAACGGCATCAGCTCCGGCACGGATGGCTCCGTAAAAGCCCTCTGTATTACCTGCAGGAGCAAGAAGCTCAACTTTTTTCTCCATAACTATTCCGTTTCCCAATCAAATAGATTAAATAGAACTCAATAGAAAAGCTGTCCGAAAGCGGACAGCCTGATTTATTTTTTCTTTAACTCAGTCTCCAACTGTACGATTTTCTTCTCTTTGTCATTTAATTCCTGCTGCAGGTTTTTTGACTGTGTTTCCGCACTTTCCAGTTTTATCTGAGCAGAAATCAACTCATGTTTTAAATCGTACAATTCTTTTTCCTTTGCCTGCAACTCTTCTTCCAGTATAGAAATCTGTTTTTTGGCTTTGAAAAAATCATCAGCAATATTCAGTTGAAGAAGTACACCCTGAGTGTCCATAGGCTGTCTTCGGAAGCTGTCAACCTTGCTATACTCTGTCAGTTTATTATTAATGTAAGAAGCAACTCTCTGCAGATATTCTTCACTTTCATATCCGCTCAATGTAAAGACCTTGCCGCCTATAATTACTTCTGTATCTGTTTTTGAAGACATAGCCTCATACCCCTTTTGTAGAATCCCATCACGATTTTTATTATATATCAAGATGAGCTTACAGGCAAGAGAAATATCTGGATTACAGCCCTAAATGATGGTAAGCCAGCTCTGTTACCACTCTTCCCCTGGGTGTACGGTTGATAAAACCGTTTTTAATGAGATATGGTTCATAGACATCTTCAATTGTACCGGCATCCTCTCCGATTGCGGCAGCAAGTGTATCAAGACCGACAGGACCGCCATCAAATTTTTGTATCATGGTAATCAGCATATTACGGTCAATATGGTCAAGCCCCAATTTGTCAACATCCATCAGGTCAAGCGCTGTCCTTGCTACCTCTTCAGTAATCACGCCATCGTATTTTACCTGTGCAAAGTCACGAACCCTTTTTAAGATACGGTTTGCAAGTCTGGGCGTGCCGCGGCTTCTCCTTGCCATTTCCATTGCACCGCCAGGCTCAATTTCTACTCCAAGTACACGGGCTGAATGTATGATAATGACCTGAAGTTCCTCAATCGTGTAAAATTCCAGATGATGAATCATGCCAAAACGGTCTCTCAAGGGAGCTGTCAGAAGTCCCGCTCTGGTAGTTGCGCCAACCAGGGTAAACTTTGGCAGGTCAAGTCGTACGGAACGGGCTGTTGATCCTTTTCCTATCATGATATCAATACAATAATCCTCCATAGCAGGATAAAGAACTTCCTCTACCTGACGATTTAAACGGTGAATTTCATCTACAAAAAGCAGGTCGCCTTCTTCCAGATTGTTTAGGATGGCAGCCATTTCGCCGGGCTTTTCGATTGCCGGACCGCTTGTTACCTTCAGGTGCACGCCTAATTCGTTGGCAATGATACCCGCAAGAGTCGTTTTGCCAAGTCCGGGCGGTCCATAGAAAAGGACATGATCCAATGCGTCACCACGTTGCTTTGCCGCCTCAATATAGACCTTCAGATTTTCCTTTACCTTAGACTGACCGATATAGTCATCCAATGTCTGCGGCCGAAGAGACCCTTCGATTTTTACGTCCTCGTCCGTTATGTTTGTTTCTATCATTCTCTTTCCCGACATAAGTTTTTCCTTTGCTTGTTCCTTTTTTATGTTTAGCTGGTAATTGAAGTTTGCGCGTTTCTGTGAGCGGTGCGCAGACAGGACATAACATAGTCTAGGGGAGCCTGCTCACCAAAGGCTGTGTTATGGACTGCCTGCATAGCGCGATAGCGCGACATGAGAGCATGAAGCGCAGCGTAATGCGAATGGCACCGCGAACGCAGTAAATCGAGATAAGCATGGCGCTGAGAGATTTCCTAACGATAATTACAGCTACCGTTTACGTCGTAGTGCTAATTGCCTCATATTACATGAAAGTTACCTTCTATCTCTTCCTACTCATGTAATTTCAGCCTCAGAATCCGCAAAGACTCCTGTGTATCCGAAGAAAGTAATTCCCCAAAACTTCAATTTAGCATTCTGTCTTACTATCCACGGATTTTAAAACATTTTCTTCAGAGCGGCTTTGAGCACGGCACCGGAATCCATATTTTCAATGCCTTCAATTGCGTTAACCGCCTTGACACTTTCGGTCTGCCCATATCCCAGGGATACAAGGGCTTCAATTGCTTCCTTTTTCTGAGGGGTATCAATTTTCAGGGCATTACCGCCTGCGGAGGTAAAGGCTATTTCCTTTGAAATCAATGTATCATCTATGGAAATTTTGTCTTTCAAATCCAAAATGACTCTCTGAGCCGTCTTTGCTCCGATGCCAGGAGCACGTGAAATAGCTTTACTGTCACCCGACATAATGGCAAATCGTAAGTCATCCGCATCCATCACGGAAAGAATCGCCAGTCCTCCTTTCGGTCCGATACCATTTACCGTAATCAAAAGTTTAAATACTTCCAAGTCACTCCGGCTTAAAAATCCGTAAAGCTGAAAGGCATCTTCTCTGACGCAGGTATAGGTATATAGTTTCACAGGCTCGCCGATACCCGGGAGTCTGGAAGCAGTATCGGCTGATATCTTCACGTTATACCCGATACCGCCTACGTCAATTACCGTATTATCTTCTGTAATGTCGTCAATGATTCCGTTTACATATGCTATCATAATTAATTCTCCGATATTATCATTAATTTGAACTAAAAAAACTGTACTTTGTTTATGAAGTACGGAAGCGACTCAGTTGCTGCTTAATCTTTCAGTTAATAAGGAAAGTTTTACCAGTATAAGAGAGTATAAATCCGTAACCTTATATTGAGAATTGAATTAACAGAGTTATTTTATCATGCTCGAACATATGTTTCAAGGCTCTTTTTTTAGCAGCTTTTGATAGACAACAATAAAACAAATCAAATGTACGCTGAAAGTCAATGCCCAGCTGATAGGATACGATATATACAGGCAGGGAAGCGTACGGACTTGATGAAATACCGTGTAAATCCATATTACCCTGAACAGGCAGGCTCCGGTCAGGGAGACCAGCATGGGCATAATGGAATATCCGATTCCTCTTAATCCTCCCACCATGACATCCATCATTCCGCATAGGAAGTATGGTACACAGATATATCCCATACGCAGGATTCCGTATGCAATTACCTCCGGGTCTGTGGAGTAAAGCCTCAAAAGTGTGCCGGCTGCCAGATAGGCGCCGATGCCCATGATAAGACCTACCGCAATCACCAGAATTTCACAGATCAGCAGAACTTTTCCCACTCTTCTGTATTTTTTCGCACCATAGTTCTGACCGCAGAAACTGATGGCAGACTGGTAAAAGGCGTTCATGGAGGTATAGACAAAACCTTCAATATTACTGCCTGCCGTATTCCCTGCCATGGCAACGGAGCCAAAGCTGTTGACGGAGGACTGAATTAATACGTTTGAGATGGAAAACAATGCGCCCTGTAAGCCGGCAGGAAGTCCTATTTTAAACATTTTCGCGATTTTGTCCGGGACAATCCTGATTCCGTTTAATTCCAATCGATATACACTGTCTGTACAAATCAGGCATCTTATTACCAAAGCTGCCGAAATAGCCTGGGAAATAACCGTTGCTGTTGCCACACCGGCAACCCCCATCTGAAACACAATGACAAAAATCAGATTTAATATAACATTCACAACACCTGCTAGCAAAAGATAATACAAAGGTCTTTTGGTATCTCCAACAGCACGAAGCACGGCAGCTCCGAAATTGTATGCCATCATAAAGGGCATCCCCGCAAAATAAATTCTCATATAGAGAACGGAATGAGATATGACATTTTCAGGTGTCCCCATTAAAGTAAGTGCAGGCTTCGAAACAAAAAATCCAACAAAGACAAGGATAATTCCGCTGAACACGGAGGTGGCGACAGCAGTCTGCACCATTTCCTTCAATTCATCCTTCTGGCCTGCTCCGTAGAAACGCGCTACCAGAACATTTGCACCCACTGACAGACCGATAAAAAGATTCACAATCAGATTTGTCAAAGAGCTTGTGGAGCCCACTGCAGCCAAAGATTCATTCCCCGCAAAGCGCCCTACAACAGCGATATCTGCCGCATTAAAAAGAAGCTGCAGCACACCGGAAAGCATCAGCGGGATATAAAAAACCAATATTTTGCCCAGAAGAGGTCCGTTGCACATATCTATTTCATATTTTTTTGCATTACTTTGACTCATGCTTCTTTCCCTTTTCTGTTTAATCAGAACTGTTTTGTTATAAATAACAAGGCCCGCGACTCTGCCGCAGACCCTGCAAGATCACTTACTATTAATATAATTGATTAATCCTTCGGATGCAATAATCTTCTGCATAAATTCAGGGAATGCCTGTCCCTTAAAAGAAGTACCCTTTGACACATTTGTAATGATTCCGGTATCAAAATTGACTTCCACTTCATCTCCTGCCTCGATTCCCTTGCTTGCCTCCGGACATTCAATAATGGGTAGTCCGATATTAATGGCATTTCGGTAAAAGATTCTTGCAAAGGTTTCGGCAATCACACAGCTGACGCCTGCAGCTTTGATGGCAATCGGAGCATGCTCTCTGGAGGAACCGCAGCCGAAGTTTTTTTCTGCGACGATGATATCACCCTTCTTTACCTTTTGTACAAAGCCTTTGTCGATGTCTTCCATACAATGGGTTGCCAGTTCGGCGGGGTCGGAAGAATTTAAATATCTTGCGGGAATAATGACATCCGTATCTACATTGTCTCCATATTTGAATACAGTACCTTTTGCGTTCATCCTATTTACACCTCCTCCGGGTCGGAAATCGTGCCCGTAATTGCGCTGGCTGCTGCTACCGCAGGACTTGCCAGATAAATCTCTGATGAAATATGTCCCATTCGGCCCACAAAATTGCGGTTGGTTGTGGAGACACAGCGTTCACCCTCCGCAAGAATACCCATATATCCGCCAAGGCAGGGTCCGCAAGTAGGCGTGCTGACAATCGCACCCGCTTCGATAAAGGTCTTTAAAAGACCTTCTTCCATAGCCTGCATGTAAATGGCCTGTGTTGCAGGAATCACAATACAGCGCATTCCTTTTGCAACATGCTTGTCCTTTAATACACCTGCGGCAATTCTTAAATCATCCAGACGACCGTTGGTGCAGGAACCGATGACAACCTGGTCAATGGCAATCCTGTCCATAGCTTTGATTTCATCAATGGTATGTGTGTTTTCCGGCAGATGAGGGAAAGCGACCGTAGGACGCAATGCACTTAAATCAATGGTATATTCCGCATCATATACAGCATCCTCATCCGCCTCATAAATCTTATAAGGTCTGTCTGAATGCTCCTTCATGTACTGCTCAGCCAAAGCATCCACAGGGAAGATACCATTTTTGCCGCCGGCTTCAATCGCCATGTTGGCAATGGTAAAACGGTCATCCATGGAAAGATTTGCAATTCCGTCCCCGGTAAATTCCATGGATTTGTAAAGCGCACCGTCAACACCTATCATACCGATAATGTGAAGAATGATATCTTTTCCGCTGATCCATTTTGCAGGTTTCCCCGTCAGAATGAATTTAATGGCTGCCGGTACCTTGAACCATGCCTTTCCGGTTGCCATTCCGGCTGCCATATCCGTGCTTCCGACACCGGTTGAAAATGCACCCAGAGCACCATAGGTACAGGTATGAGAATCCGCACCGATTATCACATCTCCTGCGACAGTCAGTCCTTTTTCAGGGAGCAAAGCATGCTCAATTCCCATCTCACCGACTTCAAAATAGTTGGTAATCTCATTTTTGCGGGCAAACTCTCTCACACATTTGCAGTGTTCTGCAGATTTAATGTCTTTATTGGGTACAAAATGATCCGGAACCAGAGCGATTTTATCCTTGTCAAAGACACCTTTCGCAGTAAATTTTTCCATCTCCTTAATGGCTACAGGGCTTGTGATATCATTGCCCAGCACCAGATCCAGATTCGCTTCAATCAACTGTCCGGCTTCTACTTTATCAAGTCCTGCGGCAGCTGCAAGAATCTTCTGAGTCATTGTCATTCCCATTATTCTCTACCATGCCTTTCGTATGCATCGAAGGGAAGCATCCAGTTATCCTTCAATGTTAATATTTCAAAACTAATCTTAGCACAGTTGAGAGTATTGTTCAAATACTAGTTTTTGATTTATTTTAATCTGATTAATTTGATGCGGGGGTACTTTGTACCGGCCAGGTCGTAGTTACTTTAAATAAATCGCCATCCAGTTCAAGGGTAAGTTCTCCTCCCTGGAGTTCTGTAAAGCTCTTTGCAATGGCAAGGCCAAGACCTGAACCTTCTGTATTTCTGGAAGCATCTCCACGAACAAAACGTTCGGTCAGTTCCGCAGAATCCATAGTCAATTCCTGGGCGGAAATATTTTTCAATGTGATAATCACTTTGTCATCAATCCGGAACCCGTTCACGTAAACACGGGTACCTGACATGGCATATTTCGCAATGTTTCCGAAAAGGTTTTCATAAATCCGGAAGGTTTTCTGGCTGTCCAGTGAAAGAATAATCTTTTCATCCGTAAGATTCATTCTGATATCCAGTCCGGAAGCCGACAATTTATCCGACATTTCGAAGGAAACCTGTTTGATCAGATTCATAATATCCACATCCGTCCGGTTAATTGTGATGTTTCGGGAATTTGCCTTACTGACTTCAAACAAATCCTCAATCAACACTTTCAGACGCAATGATTTTCGTTCCAGAATATCAAGATACTCCTTTCGCTGTTCCTCCGTGATGCCTTCTTCCTTTAAAAGATTCACGTATGTTATGATGGCGGTAAGAGGTGTTTTTAAGTCATGAGATACATTTGTAATCAGTTCTGCCTTCATCTTCTGGCTCTTCACCTCTTCATCCACAGCCTTGCGGAAGCCGTTCTGAATTTGAAGTACCTGCGGTTTGAATGGCTCGAAAACACCTAAATCCTCATTTATGGTCACGTTCAGATTACCTTCCGCCATCTCATTCGTGGCTTTCAGCAGAATGCTGTATTTCTTTTGCAAATCACTGATATATTTTCTTAATATCAAATACAGCAGAATGGAATAAAACACGGTAATGACAAAACCGCCGAACCAAAGACTGCTGATGATAAACAGGATAACAGCATTAAGCAGGACTAATTTGATAATGGTCTTATGAGCATCTTTCGTCAGGTCGAGATGTTCTATGGAGCGATAGACATTGAGTAGCTTTCCCTTGATAAAAGGAAAGAATCTGTAAATCAGGCTACGCTCTTTGATGTATCCGATGATACCTTTCTCTCGGATTGCACCGGCACAAATGCCGAAATACCAGCCGACAAAGAAATAGAGGGTAAGTACTGCAAGATTGATGCAGCCGGCTATAAAGGAAGCACCCTCCGGAGCAATGCGCATATATTCCGACATGTCCGTTACTGCCCCTCCGCTTGCCACCCACGCAATCATGGAAACCACAAGATTGCCGCCGAGAGGAAGAAAACATATTCCCATCGTCAAAAGTGCTTCAAAAGGCAAGGAGCACAGCAATACACGTTTCCATGGCTTATCTCCATTGGGCTGTAGCATAAAGCAACCCAGCAAAAACATTCCCAGAAGACCAAGAAGCAGGAATGCTCCGACACCGGCACTTACGTAAGTATATTTTGAGGTGGTGTCTGTTATGTAATTGTCTGTAACGTAATAGTCTATCCCGTTTGAGTAATACTGAGAAGATATTTTGAAAGCAGCATTACCGGTTTCCCGGTTTTTAGCGGAGATGGAGTAAGTTACGGTACAGTCCTTAGGAGAACCCACGCTTCCGTATTTTCCAAAGAAATAAAGTGTCTGGGAAATAAGAGATTGTAATGTATTGTCGCGTATAACCTCATTAGCAAGTTTTCTTACAGTGTCTTCCTCCTTTTCGGAAACAATATCGCCTACCGTTGCATGCCCGGCGCTGTCAAAAGTAAAGCTCAGCTGAAAGTACAATTCACTATCGTCTCTCAGCACATCGTCATCTGACATGTTTGTAAGATATCTTCCGGTTTTGTTATCCCTGATACAGTAATCATAATTTGAATTCAGGATTACAAATCCATTTTCAAGGCCTTCAAACCAACCCTTCAGGTTATCGAGTTCTCCATTTATCTGCATGCACTCATCGAAGGAAATACCGTTAGCTTCCGCAAATTTCTCATAGGTCTCTGCACTCTCTTCCGCTATAATTTCATGCATTTTTTGTTCGTCCAGTAACCATGAATACTTCTCGTCCGTCTCCAGGTAAATATTGGCATAATCGCTGTGAGTTTCATTCTGTACATTGTAAAGATCACGGTATAATAGATAACTGTTTTGAAACAGCCAGTCAATGTTTTCAGCCTGTGCCACCGGATTTACGACCTCTTTTTCTGCCTGCTTACGGAACACTCCATAAAAGCAGCTGAATACAGCAGAAAAAACAAAACTGATCAGAATTCCTCTGAATATCCAGGCATTTTGTCCGCTGATAGTTTTCCGCACACTTTTATTTGTTTCTTTCTGCTGCTTATTAGTTTCGTCCTTTCTTTCTTTTTTACGAAATAAGCTCATATTTTTCCTCACTTCATTCATATGGGTTGATAATTGTTTCCTCTAAAAGCTTCACCACTTGCTTCTATTGTATGTATGTCTGATTAGCAATTCGAATCTAACACCACATATTCCTTACTGCTTATCAATCTTATATCCGACGCCCCATACTACCTTCAGATACTTTGGATTCTTTGGATCAATTTCAATTTTTTCCCTGATGTTTCTCACATGCACCATTATGGTGTCTGTATTAACTGCTTTCTCATTCCAGATACGCTCGTATATTTCATCTGCTGAAAAGACTCTGCCCGGATTTTTGATAAGCAACTGTACAATTTTGAACTCCATGGGGGTCAGTCTGACAGGTTCCCCATCCACACTTACCTCAACTGTATCTTCGTTCAGCTCAAGCCCGCCTATGGTAAAAATATGTTCTTTTCCCTCTCCGTTATTTACGGCAGTCAGGTACTTGGAATACCTCCTGAGATGAGAATTCACCCTTGCCAGAAGTTCCAGCGGCGTAAAGGGCTTCGTCACATAATCATCAGCGCCCATGTTAAGTCCCATGATTTTATCTACTTCTTCTGATTTTGCCGAAAGCATAATCACAGGAAATTCATGACCTGCCGCACGGAGCTTCATCAACATAGTAACTCCGTCCATGACCGGCATCATGATATCTACAATTGCAAGATGCAACTCTTCCTGTTCAATAATGTTCAATCCTTCTTGTCCGTTTGCAGCCTGAAAAACCTGATACCCCTGATTCTTCAGATAAATTTCCACACCTTCCCTGATTTCTTTGTCATCCTCAACTATAAGAATACGATATTGATTTTGCATGCTTCCCCTCCTCATTTGGCCGTTCCACGGCAGCAATAACTTCATTATATCGACGTATTGTTTCCTGTGCAACTGCTTCTTCCCTAAAGCAGAGACCGGCTTGATATGCATTTGCTGCCATTTTCTGCCGTAAGTCGGGATAATTCAAAAAATTTGTCAGCCTGGATGCAAAATGAAGTGTATCTTCCTCCGTCAAGTACCCAGTTTCGCCATCCTGAACCAGGTCTTCCACGCCGGAAGCCCTAACAGCGATAACCGGAGTTTCTCCTGCAAAAGCTTCCGCTATCACAATACCCTGTGTTTCTGTTTTTGAGGCAAAAACAAAGCCATCAGCTGCCTTATAATAAGGCGCGATTTCCTGGTTGGAAATGTTTCCTGTAAAGATAACAGTATCCTGAAGGCCAAGCATACTGCTCTTTTTTTCCAGTTTTTGTTTATCCGGACCATCACCTACAAACAGTACCCGGAAGGGCTTTTGATATAGATGTTTCGTCTGCGAAATTGCTTCCAGCAGAAAGAAAAGATTCTTTTCTTTTGCCATTCGCGAAACAGTCAGGAGGAGCGGAATATTTTCTGCCTGATAATGCTCTCTTATAGCATGGCTTTGGTCAGAAGTTGCCTGAAAACTATCTTCATTAAGTCCCGTTGGCAAAACGCCTGCTTTTTCAGGCGGGACATCGCAGTCCTTCAGTAAATATTCTTCAATCCCCTTCGTAGGAGCAAAAACAAAATCGCATTGTTTTAAAAATAACCTTAGATAGGATTTCATCAGCCACTCAAAATCAAAAATACCACCGGTATAATAACTTAAGTACTTTTCATATCTGGTATGGTATGTAAAGACAATGGGAATTCGGTGTTTATGCGCCAGATGTATAGCCGTATTTCCTATCAACACAGGATGATGTACATGAATAATATCAAAATGCTCCTCCTGAAATACTCTGTCTATTTCTCTGTCAAAGGAGTTCGGAAGAACAATTCCACCGACAAAATGGTTCAGACAGGTCTTGTATCGGAATATCCCCTCTTCTTCCTGTTGTTCCCTGTAAGTAGGCGCAAATATAACTACCTCATGTCCCAGTTTTCGCAGGGCATCGGCCAGTCGCTCCACCGATATGGGAACGCCGCCTGTTACCGGTTTATAATTGTTCGTCATCAATGCAATCTTCATCCTTTGTCCCCTCTTTCATTCGAATTCATAGAATAATTTTTCTATCCTTTACAGCATATGGAGTATTTCAAATACCTTATCCCCCAATACATAGCCTGCACCGACAAATACAAGGTTCCAAAGGAAAATTCCACAGGTTGAGCTTACAGTGTATTTCCAGAGATCCATTTTTATCACACCTGCAGGTATGGATACAATGGTTCGTATCATGGGCAACAGTTTTCCAAGGAACACGCCGATACAGCCTTTTCTCCTTATCCATTCGAGGTTCTTTTCCAATGCATTCTTTTGTTTTGGGAAACGCCGGATATATGCTTTTAGGAACAACGCCCCACCTTTCCTACCGAGTCCATATAGCAAAAGGCTGCCAAGCAGTCCCGCTGCTACCGTGATCATCATGACACGAAAGAATCCGATATTTCCCTTTGCTGCCATAATTCCCGATAAGGGCATAATAATCCCTGCCGGAAAACCTGGAAGATTTAAATATTCCAGAAATACAATCACAAATATGGCAATTGCTCCATATCTGGAAAAATAATCTATCAAAACTGCTAAATCCATCTTTTGTCTCCTAACCAGTTTCCTGTTAACTGATATTTACTATAGACGGGAAAAATAAATGAATACGCCAGAAAATAACAAAGATTTTCTAAAGAGAGGTTAAGAAAAAAGAAAGCAGATATGCGGTTACAATCTGCTTTCTTTCGTATTTCATCCAACGGATGAATGTTTATATTTTATATCAGAATTAATTGTTAATCAGCTTATCAGCTTCGTTGTTCCAGCTGTAAAGTTTTCTGATTTCTTCGCCGACCTTCTCGGAAGGATGCTCGCTTGCAAGCTTTCTCATAGCCTTAAAGTGAACCTGCTTACCTGCAGGAGACATATCAAGCAGGAATTCTTTTGCAAAGGTACCGTCCTGAATATCGCTTAAAATCTTCTTCATTGCTTTCTTTGTGTCTTCGGTGATAATCTTAGGTCCGGTAATATAATCGCCATACTCAGCAGTATTGGAAATGGAATATCTCATTCCGGCGAAACCGCTCTGATAAATCAAATCCACAATCAGCTTCATTTCGTGGATACATTCGAAATAAGCATTTCTTTCGTCATATCCTGCCTCAACCAGGGTTTCAAAGCCTGCCTGCATCAATGCACAGACACCACCGCACAGAACTGCCTGCTCGCCGAACAAGTCTGTCTCTGTCTCGGTACGGAATGTGGTTTCCAATACGCCTGCTCTTGCACCGCCGATGCCAAGCGCATATGCCAGAGCCAAATCCTGTGCTTTACCGGTTGCATCCTGTTCAACAGCAATCAGACAAGGTACACCTTTGCCGGCCTGATACTCACTTCTTACAGTATGTCCGGGTCCTTTCGGTGCAATCATGGTAACATCTACATCTGCGGGAGGTACGATACATCCGAAGTGAATGTTAAATCCATGAGCAAACATCAGCATGTTTCCTGCTTCCAGATTAGGTTCAATATCTTTCTTATAAAGATCAGCCTGCTTCTCATCGTTAATCAGAATCATGATGATGTCAGCCTTCTTTGCAGCCTCTGCTGCTGTATATACCTCAAATCCCTGCTTCACAGCCTTGTCCCAGGATTTCGAACCCTCATACAGACCGATAATGACATGACAACCGGAATCCTTTAAATTCAGTGCATGTGCATGTCCCTGGCTGCCGTAACCGATGATTGCAATGGTCTTTCCCTCTAACAAAGACAGATTACAATCTTCCTGATAAAAAATTTTTGCCATTTTTTCATTCCTCCATTTTGTTTTAAGAAATTTATATAACTGACAGGTTTTGCCCTGGAGCTAACAATTTGAGTTTAGTCTATGTAAGTAATGTTTTCTGTTCCTCTGCAAAGCCCTGCAATTCCCGTCCTTGCCAATTCCAGAATGCCGTAATCATTCATTAAACCAATGAATGCTTCTATTTTCTGCTGATTACCCGTAAGTTCTATCATCAGACTTTCCGGAGCGAAATCAATTATTTTTGCCCGGAAACTATCCACAACCGCAATCACACTCTGACGCTGCTCAACCGTTGCATGTACTTTAATCAGAACCAGTTCACGATAAACGCTTTCCTCCGGCTTAAGTTCCTTTATGTCACGGATATCAATCAATTTTGCTACCTGTTTTTCAATTTGCTCCAAAATCTCATCATCACCTGCGGCTACAATGGTAATTCTGGTAAATCTGGGATCTGCTGTAACTCCGGCAGTAATGCTTTCAATATTATAGCCTCTTCTTGAAAACAATCCCGAAATTCGGCTTAGAACACCTGATGTATTGTCAACCAGCAACTGATATACTTTTTTCTGCATGAATCTGCACCTCTTAAATTACTTTAAAAATAAATATAGCAAGATATTATCGGAATGTCAACAAAAACAATTTAGCTCGTTAAAACTTTAAACTGTTACTTTGAATCGTCATTTTCAATACATTTTGCAAGGGCAAGCGTACCTGTTCTCGCCACTTCCACAATGCTGATTGATTGTAATAACTGAATCAGAATTTTAACTTTTTCCGGAGTGTTACAAATCTGCAGCATCATAAAATGCTTTGACATGTCAACAATTTCCGCTTTCATGCTTTCGCATATCTCCATAATTTCACGGCGGTTATTTTTATTGTATTTTACTTTGATCAACATCAGCTCTCTGGTGACACACTGCTGTTCTGCAAAGGTTTTCACTTTAATGACATCCAGTTTTTTGTTCAGCTGCTTTTCTATCTGCTCAATCGTCCGCTCATCTCCGCTGCTGACAATGGTCATACAGGAAACTTCCGGATCATCTGTCTCACCAACGGCAAGACTGTCAATATTAAAGCATCTTCTGGAGAACAGGCCGGCCACCTTGCAAAGGACGCCGGAACGGTTTTCTACCAATACGGAGTAAATTCTTGTCTTCATAATTTCTGTCCTCCTTACTTCACCAAATCCATGGGGTCGATGAGGCACTCCAGCAGCACTGATTGATCCTCTTTCAGAAAGGCATCAATCGTTTCTTCGCATTTTCCCATGTCTTCAAGACGAAGGAAAGGCAAATCATAGGCTGCGGCAAGCTTTTCCAAATCAGGGCTTCCCGAAAGATCCACTACAGAATAATTATCTTTGTAAGTATAGTGCTGATATTCACGTACCATCCCGAGATAGTTGTTTTTCAATACAACAATCTTCACGGCTATATGATGCTGGCGCATGGTGGCAAGTTCCATCATGGACATCTGGAAGGAACCGTCTCCACAGACAGCCACGACCTGCCTGTCCGGAACTGCCGTTTTGGCACCCATGGCAGCAGGGATGGAATAGCCCATAGTTCCCATACCGCCGGATGTGAGAAATTTCCCTTTTTTTACCTTAGCGTAACCGCAGGACCAAATCTGATTTTGTCCAACATCTGCCACAAAGACAGCGTTTTCCTCCATTTTATCAGACAACTTTGCGATAAAAGCTGCCGGGTCTACATAAGAAGGATTTGGTGTGCGCTTTTTTTCCATGGTGGTACGGTATCCATTCAGAGTACGAATCCATTCAACGCAGTTACAGGAAAATTCTTCCTTTTCAAAATCTTGAAAAATATGTTTGGCATCTCCTACCAGGGGTATTGTAGGTCCGGCATTTTTCCCGATTTCCGCAGGATCTACATCAATATGTACAAGAACTTTATCTCTGGTGATTAAATCAGGCTGGCTTACAGCGCGGTCAGCGACTCTTGCCCCCACCATAATCAACAGATCCGATTCATTCATGGCACGATTGGCATATGCCTTGCCGTTATTGCCGACCATTCCAAAGTAAAGAGGATGTTCTGTCGGCATAACCCCTTTTCCCATCATGGTGGAAACCACAGGAATGTTGTGAATCTCTGCAAAGTGCTGCAATTCCCCTTCCGCTTCACTTAAAAGGACACCGCCACCAGCGCATATAATCGGTTTTTTCGCTTTTTCCAGTTCGCGAATGACTTTCTTAATCTGAACAGCATGTCCCTTCACCGTTGGCTTATAGGTACGCAGGTTCACTTCCTCGGGATACTTGAATTTATTTATGCCTGCATTCTGAATATCGATGGGAATGTCAATCAGAACAGGTCCCTTTCTTCCGGTATTGGCAATATAGAAAGCTTCCTTGAATACCCTTGGAATATCATTTACATTTTTAATCAGATAGCTGTATTTCACAAAGGATTCCACTGCACCGGTTATGTCCGCTTCCTGGAATACATCACTGCCAAGGAGTTCACTGTTCACCTGTCCGGTAATACAAATCAGGGGAATACTGTCTGCAAAAGCCGTTGCAATTCCGGTAATCACATTGGTTGCTCCCGGGCCGGATGTTACTGCGCACACACCTGGGCGTCCGGTCATTCTGGATACACCGCTTGCCGCATGTGCCGCATTTTGTTCTGTGCGTACAAGAACCGTCTTGATATTAGATTCCAGTATACTATTATAGAAAGGAGCAATTGCTACACCGGGATATCCGAATACTGTAGTAACTCCTTCCTCTTCCAGACATTTTATGATGGCATCTGCACCTATCATGATAGATTCCTCCTATTTTAAGACTCTTCTGAGTAGTCAGATAACTTTTACCCTTTTATTTTACACCGTTAACCGCTGCGCTACTTTAACTGCTTCCGCCGCATCACGGGAATAGCCGTCAGCTCCGATTTCATCGGCATAATCCTGCGTAATGACAGCACCTCCAATCATGACTTTTGCCTTTATTCCTTCCTCTTTAGCATAGGCAATTACCTCTTTCATGCGCTGCATGGTAGTAGTCATCAATGCGGACAATGCAATAATCTGTGCGTTGCTTTCACGTGCTGCCCTGATGATTTCTTCCTTCGGTACATCCTTACCAAGGTCTATGACACGAAAGCCATAATTTTTCAGCATCAATGCGACCAGATTTTTCCCGATATCGTGAATGTCACCTTCCACCGTTGCAATCACTACCACGGGCATATTCTGTGCATCGGAATCATTTAACAAAAGAGGCTCCAGCACTTCAATGGAACTTTTCATTGCTTCAGCGCTTCCTATCAACTGCGGAAGGAAATATTTACCTTTGTCAAACAATTCCCCCACTTCATTAATAGCCGGCAGAAGTACATCGTTTAATAGCTTTGAAGCTTCCTCTCCGTGAGTGATCGCCTCCTCCGTAATGGATACAATTCCGTTTCGATTTCCCTTCATAACTGCATTATACAGCTTCTGGCGATATTCACTGAAAAACTTCTCCGCATTTTGTCCTGACTGGAACTGTTGTCCCGCTGTATTCCTATCTCCTGATTTTACTGCAGACGATGCATCAGCAAGCTTTTTCTGCAATGCAGCTTCCTTTTCAACGCGATTCTTAGCCACAACATCGGCATATTCGATGTAACGGATATCTGCTTCTTCTTTTGCCAACAACAAATCCGTGGCAAATGCACAGCTTACCAGCATCTCCTGAGAAGGGTTTGCAATTGCCATCGTAAGTCCCTCTTTGATTGCAAGTGTCAAAAATGCTGTATTTACAAAGCTTCTCTCCGGCATGCCGAAAGAAATATTGGAAAGACCGCATATGGTTGCCAGATCGTTTTTTCTGCAATATCGGATGGTTTCCAGTGTCTCGATGGCAGCCCTTTTGTTGGCGCCAACCGTTGCCACAAGTCCGTCTACGATCACATCATCTTTGTCCATACCGAGGGAATAAGCACGTTCCAGTACCTTTTCAATGATTTCCCTCTTTTCTTCCATGTTTTCCGGCAGTCCTTTGTCAGAAAGTGGAAGCAAAATAAACATAGCACCATATTTCTTTGCAATCGGAATCAGTTTATCAAATTTTTCTGTTTCAAGGGAGATGGAATTGATGAGTGCGCGCCCCGGATAATGACGAAGTGCTGCCTCCAATACATCCACATGACTGGAATCAAGCGAAAGCGGCAGATTTGTCACTCCGCTCAGCTCCTCGATGGCAAGAAGCATCATCTCTTTTTCATCAATTCCGCTCATACCCATATTGACATCCAGAATACTTGCACCACCCTGTTCCTGTTCTTCTGCAAACTGAAGAACTTTATCCATGCAGCCTTCTCTCAGTTGTGCCTGCAGCAGTTTTTTCCCGGTAGGATTGATCCTTTCTCCCACTATCATAAATCTGCCATCCATGCCGAAATCTATCGTCTGTCGTTCGGATGTAAGGTAACGAATACCAGGCTCTCTTCTCCGGAAGGAACCGGTAATCTCTTTACCAAAACTTGTACGAATTTCATGAATAAATTCAGGAGTAGTTCCACAGCAGCCGCCAAGGATTGTCGCTCCGGCAGCGGTCAGCAGCTTCATTTCCTCTGCAAATTCACAGGCATCCATATTGTAACAGGTATTTCCCTGCTCATCCAGATACGGAAGGCCTGCATTTGGTTTTGCTATGACAGGAATTTTCTTTGTACAGCGCACCATATCGGAAATAATCTGCTTCATGTGTGCAGGACCTGTGGAACAGTTCACTCCGATGGCGTCAGCCCCCAGACTTTCCAAAACTACTGCAGCAGTTTTTGCATCCGTACCGTATAATGTTCTTCCATCAGCTTCAAATGTCATGGAAACCATAACGGGAAGTTCACATACCTCTTTTGCTGCAATCAGAGCAGCTCTTGCTTCCGCAAGGCTCATCATGGTCTCCACAACCAGTAAATCTGCTCCCGCATCCAGAAGAGCAAGAATTTGTTCCTTATAGGTATCAATCAAAGTCTCCAATTCCATATTACCCATGGGCTTTAATTGTTCTCCGGTCATGGTAAGGTCGCCTGCTACATAAACAGTTCTGTCTTTTGCAGTTGCAGCAGCTTTTTTAGAAATGGCAACAAGTTCTTTTGTCATATTTTGCAGTTTGTCTTCCAGACCATATTCTGAAAGCTTAATTCTGTTAGCGGTAAAGGTAGGTGCATAAAGAATATCCGTACCAGCTTCCACATATCGCTTCTGCAAATCATACATAATATCCGGATGCTCTAAAATCCACTGTTCCGGGCATACTCCGGATGGCATCCCCGCCTTCACAAGATTGGAACCGGTAGCTCCGTCAAGATAGATATAGTTTTTTGTCAATTTTGCAAAAACTTCCTTTGTCATCTCTTACGCCTTTCATGCAGGCATGATATCTTTTCCTATGCGCCTGTCACAGTCCTTTCCGCATATTGTACCATACTATACTTTTAATCGTAAAGGGGAGGATTTATCCTTTTCTTGTCTGAAACTATTGCGAAAAGACTCAAAATGTGATAAATTTTAAGCGTGTTGTGTTTTTATACAACACTTCATGGATAAAAACTGGAGGGTTAGAAAATTGAAAAACAAAGTTCGTATGCTTTTCGCAGTTCTTCTGTCAGTAACTATGCTGACAGCATGCGGCGAAGATCCCGAGCTGACACAGTTTAGGAAAAGTGTGGATGATTTTTGTACTAAAGTTTCTGAAATTGACACTTCTATCAATAATATAGATGCACAGTCAGAAGAAGCTTCTACGGAGTTACTGGAATATCTGGATGAGCTCGATGTAGTATTTCAGTCCTTTGCCAGGCTTGATTTTCCGGAAGAATTTGATTATCTGGAGGGTCTTGCAACAGAATCCAGCGATTATATGAAAGAAGCTGTATCAAGCTATCATGATGCATATAGCAATGGCTCTTATAACGAATACATGGCTGACTACGCCAGTGAAAACTATGCGCGTGCCTATAAGAGAATCCAGATTATTATTGCATTTTTGCATGGTGAGGAACCGGATGATGCTGATTTAACCATTGAATATCCGAATCCGGACAATGAATAAAATTGAATAAAATATGAAAGGGCCCGGTTATCCGGGTCCTTTTACATCATAATACCAAAACCTATTCTCAAAAGATTCTTCAAAATAAAATTCACAGCAATAATTCCCACTGCCACATATAAATACCAGTTATGGAATTTCCAACCTTTCACTTTCTTGATACCCAGTCGATTCAGCGCATGGGATATCATAAAACCGCCATAAATCATTGCTGCGTACGGTACCAGAGGATGATACCATAAAGCCTTTATGAAATGACCGTGAAATAGTGCATCAATAGCTCTTGTTCCACCGCATCCCGGACAATAAATACCTAAAAATGTTGAAAAGAGACAGGGACGTACATATATGACAGACTTTAATATCGACTTATAAAAAACAACTATCACAATGAAAACAAAAAGAAAGACCAGCCCGATATCAAAAAGCTGGTCTTCCAGTTCTTTTTCTTTTTTCATCAGCCTGAAAGCCCTAGAAAGAATAACCCATTTCCTGCAGCATCTGCATTGCGGCTGCCCCGAAGATTGCAGCAAGGATAATCCAGATAACGCCGAGCGCAAGACCTACGATAGAACATACAAGACCTGCTGTACCGATACCATGCTTTCCGTTCTTGTTACCAAGCACTGCAAGGACAATGCCAATAATACCAAGAATAAGACCAAAGTATGCCCAGCAGCATCCCAGTACGATTGCACAGATACCTACTACAAGGCTTGCAATCTGTAAACCGTTTGCCTTATTTGACCTTTCTTCCACAACAGTTGTCTGATATGGAACATAAGCAGTGTTGTCCTGATAGTTGTTTTGTTCGTCCATTTTTTTCTCTCCTTCTTTTACATAGAATAACATATCAAGTACAATGAATTGTACCAGGAGTATCAAAAATTATGTAGCTCCTCCCTCATAGAATATGTTTTCGTAAAAATTATACATGATTCAAAAATGTTTTTCAATAGGATACTTTCGGTTAGCATTAAAAATTTTGATTATCAAAATAATCTTTCCAAATCAGTCTGGCATTTCCAATCAGTTCTATCTTTTTCAGTGTGTTTGGAATCAGTAAACAATCTCCTTCTTTTACAGGCTGACTGTTGATAATTCCATCACCCGATACTACTTCTGCCAGTGTATACAACGTATTTTTATCTATCAGACATTTATCATTTTCCTTATTTAAAAATAAAATGCGTTCACTGGGATGATTACAGGAAAGACTTTTTCCTCTGCTCTCAATCACTTTTTTATACCAGAAAGCAGAATCCTTTACTATCCTCTTTTGATTCCTGTAATCAACATATACGATTCCAAAGCGCTGTTTAAAACCGTCGCTCCATTCAAAATTGTCCAGAAAGGTCCAGAGGAAGTATCCTTTCACATCTGCGCCTTCTTCCATCGCCTTTTGCATGGCTCCGATATAGCTGTCAAGGAATGTAATTCTGTCGTTGTCATGCACTCTCCCGTCAGGAGCAATATTATCGTGGCATCCCATGCCGTTTTCTGTAATATATAAAGGAAGGGGATAGCGCTCAGTCAGAAATTTTATCCCATAATAAAATGCTTTCGGTGTTACCGGCCAGTCTGTTCCCGTTTTCGGGAACCCCGGTTCACGATTTACAAATTCAGGCTCTCCATCTTTACCGGCCCTGACATAATAACCGTTGTAAATATTCTGACCCATAAAATCCAGAGGCTGATGAATCAGATCCATATCTTCCTTCTTAATTTCCGGAAGATATTCAGTAAATTTTTTAAGCCCTTCTTCCGGATAGTGTCCCAGAAAAACCGGATCAGAAAACCAGGAAACATTCCATGCCCAGTTGCTCATGGGATTGTAGAAACCGAAATATACCTTTCTTGCCGCCTCCACATCTTCCGGAGAATCTGTATAAGGATATGCCACACCACCGGTAGGTGCATATCCGATTCGAATAGACTGCTTTGCATATTTTCTGAGCATAATAACAGCCTGACCGTGTGCTTTCAGTAAATTATGAGCAATTTGAAAAGTATCCTTATAAGATAATTTCAAACCTGGTGCATGCACACCGCTCAGATGTCCCAGACCAACCGCGCACTGCGGCTCATTTATCGTAATAAAAGTATCGCATATATCCGAGAAATTTTCTGCTACAACCTTTGCATAGTTGCCAAACCAATTTACGACATCCGGATTCAGCCAACCACCTCTCTCCTGCAAAGCCTGCGGAAATTCCCAGTGGAATAAAGTAATATAGGGTGTGATTCCATTACCTTTCATTGATAAAATCATATTTCGATACAGTTCAACTGCTTTTGGATTAACGGCACCATCTCCTGTCGGAATCAGTCGTGCCCAGTTGATGGAAAAACGATATGCTTTAATGCCAAGATTTCGCATCAGTGCATAATCATCCCGATAGTGATGTATGTGATCACATGTTATATCGGCATTCTGTCCTTCAAACACCCTGCCTTCTTCCACAAAAACATCCCAAATATTCTTTCCTCTGCCATCGTCCGGGTCTGTCCCTTCAACCTGATAGGCACTACTTGCAACTCCCCATACAAAATCCTCTCCAAACATAAAACTATTGCTCCTTCCCATTGCTTGCAATAACAGAAACGAGATAAAAAGGAAGTTTATCCTCTTTATGTGTTTCCGTCAATCGTATTTCAACTGTATGCTTTTTGTTCTCACCATGTTCTAGAACGGTTTCCAACACCATTTTATCTCCCCATGTTTCATCAAAATTTGCATCCAGTCTGAAGGGATGTGCTTCATCCCCATCAAGAATCAGTTCTGCTACGGGGGCGGGAAGCTTCATGGTTTTACGATATTGTATACCAATACAGTTCCCTTCCACCTCAAAAAAAACAGATGCGCCTTTTTCGGTTGCTTTCCAGCCCTTTTTAAAAATATCTGTGATTGCTTCCTGCAGTTCAACGTCAGGCGTAAAGCACTTTAAAACAGGTTGGATAGAATCATTCTGATATCTGACAGAGTTTTCATAAGCGTTTAATGTGAACGGTTTTTTATATGAAAACTTCGGTTCAGGCTCCAATATGTCAATATCAGTCAGAACACTCTGTAAATAATTCGTAATTACAGATGCTACCATTTTGTGCCCATAATCATTCGGATGTAATCCGTCCTGCGTAATATCCTGTTTTTTCAATCTGCCGGTCTGAATTTCAGCATAAATACTGTTTTGCATACTGATACATGGTAATTCATAATATTTGCCAATCTGTGCATGAACCTTCTGAGCATTGGAACCATCCTCATAATATACATTATGTACAAGCAATACCGCAGGTCTGTTTTCATGATAATAGACTTTTCTGACGAGTCCTTCGTAAGTTTCCATAAAATGAGAATTATCCAAATCGTTGACCGAAAACTCAATGATAACAAAATCAGGTTTCCACTTCAGCAGATCACTGTATACCCGGGCACAGCCAAATTGAGAATCCGTTGCACCGATTCCGGCATTGATATAATTGAATTCTACGTTGGGAAAGGTTTTACACCACCATTCATATACACGATAAGCATAGCAATATTCCGGGCGGGTTGCAAGACATCCCTGTGTGATAGAACCACCAATAAATCCCAGCGACAGCTTTTCGCCGTTTTGGGCACGCCTGAATACATTTTTCAGCCTTACCTGATTGCCGCTATTTACAACGGAAGCCTTATAATCTAAATTGAAATCTTCCTTCATGTATCAAACCTCACTTTTGCTGACAAGAAAAGAGCTGCTGCAAAGATTTAAATTACAACAGCTCTTTCAACTTCGTAATCATCGTTTACCAATTTCCCTGTCATTCTCGTTGGTTACACTATGTTCCTTGATGTAAGCTACGATTTCATCCAGCTTTGTGAATGCCAGACCAACATAACTATCTGCACAGCCATAGTAAATAGCAATTTTCCCGCTTTCCGAATCGTGAATGGTAGCACAAGGGAAAGTAACATTCGGCACAAATCCTCTTTCTTCGTACCATTCTTCAGGAGTCAAAAGGAAATTCTCACAACGATACAATACCTTGGAAGGATTTTCTAAATCAAGAATTGCTCCGCCGATAGAATATACATAACCGTTGCAGGTTCCACTTACACCATGATAAAACAACAGCCAGCCTTCGGTAGTTTCAATCGGTGCAGCACCACCGCCGATTTTCAGGGATTCCCACCATTCATTTCCGCGACTCATCACATGTCTGTGCTTACCCCAATACACAAGGTCAGGACTTTCGCTGATAAAGATATCTCCAAAAGGAGTATGTCCTGAATCAGATGGACGGCTCAATAACATGAAGTTGCCGTTAATCTTTCTGGGAAATAATACTGCATTTCTGTTAAAAGGAAGGAATGGGTTTTCAAGTCTTGTAAAGGTCTTAAAATCAGTTGTTTTTGCCATACCGATTGCGGCACCATAAAAATCCTGACACCAGATAACATAATAAGTATCTTCTACCTTTACCAGACGCGGATCATATGCATAATAAGGCATAAAATCGTTTCCGTCTTCGTCTTTAAAAGGAATCGGTTTTGAATCAAATTCCCAGTGAATTGCATCTTCACTTCTGCCAAGATAAATATAAGGAATACCGTTAGTCTGTTCTCCGCGGAATACGCCGATAAATTTTCCTTCATAAGGCATTACAGCACTGTTAAAGATACGTGCCACTCCTTCAATCGGATTCCGACCGATGATGGGATTTTCTGTATATCTCCAGATAGGAGCCCCTTTCAGACCCTCCGGCTTATCCTGCCAGGGAACATTTTTCACAACTGGTGAAATCATTTTTAAATCGCTCATATTAACCTCTTCTCAATTTATTATAACTTAAAATTAGCTTATCGCAGGTTAATTATAAGCTTTATTTGTTGTTGATTCAATCGTTTTTTTAATTTCTATTATCTTAACAATTTACAACCATATTTTTTATGCAAACCTTACAAATTCATAACCGAAACAGAAAGCATTATATTTTTGCAACGCTGTCCTTTATGACAATACGCCCTTTTACCACATAAGTACCGGTAAGACAAGGCTCCTTTCCCATACGTTTCAGCAAAATCTTTACGGTTTGTTTTGCCATTTCAGAAAGGTCAACCTCATAGGTAGTGATATCAATTTCACAGATTCCGGGATTGATATAATTATCAAATCCAACAACGGAAATATCTTCAGGTACACGATAACCTTCCGCCTGTAACTTCTGTATCAGTTTTCCGGCAGTTAAATCACAGTTACAGAAAAAAGCTGTAGGCATTTCTGAAGGAAGCTGCATTAAATTCTCTTCAATATAGCCGCTTGCTATATTTCGATCATCCAGTTGCCAGTCTTCTCTCGGAGAAATTCCGTGTTCCGTTAATGCTTTGATATATCCAAAATAACGGTCTGTAATAGAGCCGGTTGCCAGCAGTGTTCCAACATATGCTATTTTTTTATGTCCCTGTTTCAGAAGATAATTCGTCAGATAATAAGCACCGTAATAGCTGTCTGAGATAACGGCATCAGCATTTTGCTCCTCTTCGGTAAAATCCATATATACTACGGGAATATTATGTCCTGTTCGCAGCATTCTCAGATAATCAGAGGATAATTTGCCTATCACAATCATTCCGTGAACCTTTTGTTCCTTTAATAATCTGGGCATTTCCAATTGCTCTTCTGTCTGACGGTCAATTACTTCTAAAAGAGTAAAACAATTATATGACAAAGAGCAGGTAGAAACATGCTGATACATCTGCCAGTAAAAGGACTCATATTTTGCCAGATAACTTTCCTGAATCAATACACCAATATTATAGCTTTTTTTTCTAATGTTTTCTTCTCGTATTGCTGAGGGCTGTTTATAGCCAAGCTCATCAGCGAGTTCCCTGATTTTCGCTCTCATTTCCTCGCTTACGCCCTTTTGACCGGAAAGAGCCTTTGACACAGTTACAGTGCTCACACCTACTTTTTCAGCAATGTCTGCCAGCTTCACTGCTTTTGGCATAATAATCTCCTTTTCAAAAATGCCGTAACCCATGGAAAAGGTTGCGGCATTTTATTTCCTATATTACCTTGTTTCTATTAGAACTTTCCGGCCTTAGCAGCTTCTTCGATGGATACAGCAACTGCTACGGTAGCACCAACCATGGGGTTGTTACCCATACCGATAAGGCCCATCATTTCTACATGCGCGGGAACGGAGGAAGAACCTGCGAACTGTGCATCAGAGTGCATACGTCCAAGTGTATCGGTAAATCCATAAGAAGCGGGACCTGCAGCCATATTATCGGGATGCAGTGTACGTCCGGTACCACCGCCGGAAGCAACGGAGAAGTATTTCTTTCCTGCCTCAATTCTTTCCTTTTTATAAGTACCTGCTACGGGATGCTGGAATCTGGTAGGGTTGGTAGAGTTACCGGTGATGGAAACATCTACATTTTCTTTCCACATGATTGCAACACCTTCGGGAACAGAATTTGCACCATAGCAGTTAACCTTGGAACGAAGTCCGTCGGAATAAGCAATTCTCTCAATTTCCTTTACAGTATTGGTATAAGGATCGTACTCGGTTTCTACAAAGGTAAATCCATTAATTCTGGAAATAATCTTTGCAGCGTCTTTTCCGAGACCGTTCAGGATAACACGCAGAGGCTTCTGGCGAACCTTGTTAGCCTTTTCTGCAATACCGATAGCACCTTCTGCTGCTGCAAAGGACTCATGTCCTGCCAGGAAGCAGAAGCAATCGGTATCCTCTTCCAGAAGCATTTTGCCCAGGTTACCATGTCCCAGACCAACCTTACGGGTATCAGCAACGGAACCGGGAATACAGAATGCCTGAAGTCCCTCTCCGATTGCTGCAGCAGCTTCAGAAGCCTTACGACATCCCTTCTTAATTGCAATGGCAGCGCCTACGGTATAAGCCCAACATGCATTCTCAAAACAGATAGGCTGAATCTTTTTTACCTGGTCATAAACATCAAGGCCTGCGTCCTTGGTAATCTTCTCTGCTTCTTCGATAGAGGAGATACCATAGCTGTTCAGTACAGCTGTAATTTTATCAATACGTCTTTCATATGATTCAAATAAAGCCATTTTTCCTGTCCTCCTTTATCTTTCTGATTATTCTTTTCTGGGGTCAATAATCTTAACAGCATCAGCTACACGGCCATACTGACCTTTGGATTTCTCGTATGCAGTGGTAGGATCATCACCCTTCTTGATGAAGTCGGTCATTTTTCCAAGATTTACAAACTGATATCCGATAATCTGATCATCCTTATCCAGGGCAATTCCGGTTACATAACCTTCTGCCATTTCCAGATAACGGGGACCTTTCTTCAGAGTTCCGTACATGGTACCAACCTGGCTTCTTAAGCCCTTTCCAAGGTCTTCCAGACCGGCACCGATAGGCAGACCTTCCTCAGAGAATGCACTCTGGGTACGTCCGTAAACTATCTGAAGGAACAACTCTCTCATAGCGGTATTGATAGCATCGCATACAAGGTCAGTGTTCAAAGCTTCCATTACAGTCAGACCGGGAAGGATTTCAGCAGCCATAGCTGCGGAATGCGTCATGCCGGAACAGCCGATGGTCTCAACCAGTGCTTCCTGGATGATACCCTCTTTAACGTTCAAGGTCAGCTTACATGCGCCCTGCTGAGGAGCACACCAGCCGACACCATGTGTCAAACCGGAAATATCTTCTACTTTCTTAGCCTGTACCCACTTTGCTTCTTCAGGGATAGGGGCACAACCATGATGCACGCCCTGAGCGACTGTGCACATTTCTTCAACTTCCTTTGAATAAATCATGTGAAATCTCCTTTCAATTATGTAAGTTATTATTCTTCAATTTGACAGTAATTGATAAAATAATATCATTCGTTTTCATTCTCTCACATTTGACATAAAAAATCCAGATATTTTTACGAAAAAATAAAGAATATGCAGTGGAAATCATTCCCCAAGATGCCAGGTTGTGGTATAGAGCCCTGCCTTGCCAAGGTTTTCCGCAACAGAAAAGGCCGGATTTACAGTCTGAAGTGTTTCCATTATAATCTCCGTATTGCAGGCATAATCAATACAAACGATTAGCTGATTTTTGTTTTCAAACTCCAGATTGCTCATCAAATAAAGATCTGTATCTGCAATAAAAACAACACTCTCATACTGCCGTACTTCAAAATAGGATTGCTGTACACGGTTATATGGATCATCTGCATCGTAGACAAAAAGGCATTCACAATCCGAATAAGCTTCCAATTTCCGAAGCATTTTCCCATCTTCTTTGTATAGATATTCCCATGGACAAATGCGCAGACCATTTATCGACAAAAGAAGTATGCAAATGCAGGATATACTCAGAAAAAGTTTTCTGTTCCTGATAAGCTTTCCTGTAAGAACCAAAACAGAGCCAAATCCGACAATCATTACAATGGGATAGATTGGCTGAATATAGCGATCTGCCGTATAAACGGATATCCGGGCAATTAAGATATAGTAGCAAAAGCACGGAATCCCGAGCAAAAACCAGGGAAATGCTATCCGGACTTCTAATTTTTCTTTCTTAACCAGAGTTATAAGGATTAACAATACCACCACCAGCACCAGAAGGACCGGCAGCATCCCACCAAAGAGCTGATGATTCAGATAACCAAAATAATCCTTCAGCTTTTCCAGATTCTCAGTCTTAGATGTATGGAGAAGTTTTTGTTTCGATTGCTCTCCTCTGTCTCCATATTCCAGAAAGATATGATAAATCATTCCCGGAAAAATGAAAACACTTCCAAGACCTGCACTACCGATGGAAATTATGAATGCCAGAATCGTTTTCCACATTTTTTGATACAGCAGATAGATTCCCATCACTAGGCAAAGGAAAAACAACCAGATAATAAAATAATAATGCGTCAGAACCCCGGCAGTACATACAACAGATAATGCCAGAAATCTTTTTACAACGATACCCTCTTTATAGATTTTTAGGAACAGCAAGCTTACCAGAGTTACCCAGAACATAGTCATGAGATACATTCTCAAAAGAGAGACAGCAGACAATAAACCTGCGGATAAAGAGAAAGCTGAGGAAAATAACAATAGTGTTCTGTTTTTTCCGCCAAGTTCACGGATGATTTTTCCTGAAACAAAAAGTGTAAGTACTGCAAAAACTATGTTAATCGATGCAGCAAACCATATACTGAACTGATTCGGGAACAAGGAACAAACGGTATGCACCAGAACATAATAAAGAGGCGGATGCACATCCTCCTTCTGATTCTTCCAGACATTTCCATAATCAAAACGGGCACCTTCCTGTACAGTAAGGTACTCCTGCCATGCACTTTCGGCAGGAGTAAAAACCTTTCCTTCAAGAGGTGCCATACCTATATGGTCAGTATAAGTCTGATTGGAAAGCCCGTATGAGAAAAAACCGTCTACATGAAGATTGTCTTTATTTGCAATCACTATGCACATAAAAAGAATAAAAGTAGCATAGATTACAGCAGATAAAATTTTGTAGCTTATATCGGCACGCTTCAAAACTGGAATCTCCTTTATCAGTTTAACATCATTCTGTCGTTTGCAAATTCTCCGCCGCTTGCCTCTTCAAATTTGCGAAGCAGGTCAGAAACAGTAAGTTTTTTCTTCTCTTCTCCAGATACATCGTAGATAATTCTTCCTTCATGCATCATAACAAGACGATTACCATGTGCAATGGCGTCCTTCATATTATGTGTAATCATTATGGTTGTCAGATGATCTCTTCCTACAATTCTGTCTGTAGCTTCTAACACTTTTGCAGCAGTTTTCGGATCAAGCGCAGCAGTATGTTCGTCCAGCAAAAGAAGCTTTGGCTTTTGCAGCGTTGCCATGAGCAGTGTCAGTGCCTGCCTCTGACCGCCGGAAAGCAGTCCCACATGCGTAGTCAGACGATCCTCCAGTCCCAGTTCCAGTATTTTAAGCTGTTCCCGATAGCCCTCTCTTTCTTTTACAGTAATGCCCTTTTTCAGTGTCCTGGTCTGACCTCTCCTTGCGGCGAGAGCGAGATTTTCTTCTATCTGCATGCTTGCCGCGGTTCCGGTCATTGGGTCCTGAAATACGCGTCCCAGATAGGTTGCTCTTTTATGTTCGGAAAGTCTTGTCACATCAATTCCATCAATCAGAATACTTCCACTGTCCACAAACCAGGTGCCGGCAATGGCATTCAGCATTGTGGATTTACCGGCTCCGTTACCGCCGATGACAGTGACAAAATCACCCTCCTGCAAATGCAAATCCAGTCCGTTCAATGCTCTTTTTTCATTGACCGTACCTGCATTAAAAGTCTTGCTGATACTATTTAAATCAAGCACGTCCGGTACCTCCTTTCTTTGCGGGTTTTGAAAAATGCTTTTCCTTCAGATAAGGAATTGCCAGGAATACCGCAACTACAATCGCAGAAATCAACTTCAGATCGTTGGCGTTTAATCCAAGCCACAAAACCACCTGCAATACAAGATAGTAGATAACGCCGCCAAGTGCAACGGAAAGCAGTTTAAAAGCAAAATTTCCGTGGATTTTTCCAAACAGTACCTGACCGATGATTACTGCAGCCAGACCGATGACAATTGCACCGCGTCCTGCATTGATATCCGCAAAGCCCTGATATTGTGCATAAAGTCCACTGGCAAAGGCAACAATCCCGTTGCTGATCATTAAACCGAGAATTTTGGTAAAGTCAGTATTAATTCCCTGTGCTCTTGACATATTCTGATTGGAACCTGTAGCACGGATGGAACAACCAAGCTCTGTGCCGAAAAACCAATAGAGAATGCCGATCAGCAATGCAATAATAATCACTGTAATCAAAAGCGTATTCTTGTAAAAAGGAACGCCCTTTATATAGCGCAGTGAAACCAGCAATGGATATTTGTCCACATTGATTGCTTGATTTGCTTTGTTATCCATGATACGCAGGTTAATGGAATAAAGTCCCAGCTGAGAGAGAATACCTGCAAGGATGGCCGGAATTCCCAGAAAGGTATGCAGCACTCCAGTCACCAGACCTGCCAGCATTCCGGCAAGGAATGCCACAAATAGTGAAAGCCAGACGGAATGCCCCGAAAGCATCATCATGATACAGACGGCCCCTCCTGTACACATTGTTCCATCCACCGTCAAGTCTGCAAGATCCAGTATCTTATAGGTGATGAACACACCGATTGCCATAATTCCCCAAATCAGGCCCTGGGCACAGGCACCCGGCAATGAATTCAATAAAGCTATAATATTCAACTGCTTTTCCTCCCAAACCTTATTTTGACTAAAAGACGGCAAAAAAGACTTGCTCTTTTGCCGTCTCATACACCATAAATTATTTTAAATCAAATCCTACTCAATTGCAACATAATCATCAGGAACAGTGATTCCAAGTTTAGAACAGATATCTGAATTATATTTCTTGATTACGGCAGGTGCAAACTGTACCTCCATGGTAGAGATATCTGCACCGTTTACAAGAATTTCATATGCCATAAGACCTGTCTGGTATCCGATATCGTAATAACTGATGGAAAGTGTTGCCACACCGCAACCCTTACAGATACCTTCCTCACCTGCTATGATAGGAACACCTGCAGGCAGACATACATTGTTGATAACTTCAGTTGCGGCAGCTGCTGCATTATCTGTAGGTATGTAGAGCGCATCACATTCAGCAGTTGCACTTGTTACTACGGAAGCAATATCATTGGAATCCGCAAAAGAATAATCCTTGCAGGTAACACCCTTTGCTTCCAGATCAGCCTTTACAGTGTTTACCTGATAAACGGAATTAGGCTCTGCGGAACAGTAAACAAGGCCTACTGTTTTTGCATCGGGGAACAATTCAACCAGCATGGAAGCCTGTTCAGCAAGCGGTGCCAAATCAGAAGTACCGGAAATATTGGTACCGGTCGTTCCGTTCCAGTTGTCAATCTGAAGTGCTGTTGCATAATCGGTAACCGAGGTTCCCAGAATAGGAATCGTATTGGTTGCTGCTGCAGCAGACTGAAGAGCAGGTGTTGCATTTGCCATAATCAGGTCTACATTTGCAGATACAAACTGGTTTGCAATGGTAGCACAGGTAGCGGAATCGCCGGAAGCGTTCTGCTCGTCAAACGTAACCTTATCACCCAGTTTTTCTGTCAGGGCATCTTTGAAGCCCTTGGTTGCCGCATCCAATGCATCATGCTGAACAAGCTGGCAGATACCAATTGTATAGGTATCCTTTTTGGAACTGCCACAGCCAGTCAAAAGACTTGCAGCCATACAACCGATAAGTACAAGTGAAAGTAATTTCTTTTTCATAATGTTTCTCCCTTTCTGTCGCTTTAGCGCGCCAACGCATTGCGTTGGCGAACTATACAAAATATACAACAGGCGATAAAAAAAGTCAATGTTTTTCCGCAATTTCCGTTTTATTCTTGTAAATACTGTTGGCGGGAACAACCCCACGAACCATGGATGTCGGATAGATGTTGGAATTTCTTCCTATCACGGTGCCCGGATTTAAGACACTGTTGCAGCCAACTTCCACATAATCCCCCAGCATAGCACCCATTTTCTTCAAGCCGGTTTCGATACAGTCATCCTTTCCTCTGACTGTTACCAAAGTTTTATCACTTTTTACATTAGAAGTAATAGATCCTGCACCCATATGCGATTTATGACCAAGGATACTGTCACCCACATAGTTGTAATGCGGCACCTGTACTTTATTAAACAAAACTACATTTTTCAGCTCCGTTGAATTTCCGACAACAGCACCTTTACCGACAATCGCATTTCCTCTGATAAAAGCACAATGTCTGATTTCAGCATCTTCATCAATAATAAGCGGACCATTCAGACAGGCTGTGGGAGCAATTTTTGCATTTTTTGCAATCCATATGTTCTCCCCATGTTCTTCGAAAATTTCTTTCGGTAATCTTTTACCCAGTTCCATAATAAAATCATGAATTTTAGGAAGTACTTCCCAGGGATATTCAGCTCCTTCAAAAAGTTCTGCCGCAATTGTCTCTTTTAAATCGTAAAGTTCATCAATGGTGACTCCGTTCATAACGATTTCTCTCCTTATTTTTTCTTATAATTTGAAGCTGCTGCATCAAACTGACTGTATAGTGTTCTTTGGTTATTCAGCTGCTTCACATATTCTGTCCTTCTGCTCACAAATCCGGACAATTTCTGCATATATTCGTCAGAGGAGATTTCCCCCTCTGCAACCATGGTAAGACCTTTTTCCCAACTTGCTGTAAGGGCCGGGTCCAGAAGTGCCTTGATGGAACCGCCAACCACATCATAAATCATTTCTCCCATTAATGTGGGCGTCAGTACCTGTGTTTTCTTGTTTAGTGACAGATATTCTATGTTTACCAGTTTTTTCAGGATTTCTGCTCTTGTTGCACTTGTGCCGATGCCGCTGCCTTTTATTTGTGCACGCAATTCTTCGTCCTCAATAAACTGGCCTGCATTTTCCATAGTCAGTATGATACTTCCCGATGTATATCGTTTGGGAGGAGACGTTTCTCCTTCTTTTATCTCGTATCCTTCCGTAATAAGAGTATCCCCTTTTTTCAGATGCATCAGCAGTTGAATCAGTTCATCATCCCCCTGCACATCTGTTTCTTCACCATCGCTCTCATTCTTCTGGCTGTTATCCTTTTTAAAAGAAAAAGCAGCGGTTTTCAGATACCCCTCTTCTGAAAGTACCTTAAAACTGGCAAAAAACCTTTCTTCCTTTACTTTTATGCAGAGTGCAAATTTACGATATTCGGCTGCAGGGTAAAAAATACCTAAAAATCTGCGCACAATGACTTCGTAAACCTTTGCGGATAGCTCCGACAGACCCTTCAGATTATTAAGGCCCTGTCCGGTTGGAATGATCGCATAATGATCCGTAATCTGTTTATCATTTACATATCTCGATTTTGCAACCCCTTTATAACTGCCTTTTTCCAAAATCTCTGCTGCAAACCCGGATACCGGTCCATAGTACTTCAGACCTCCGATATTTTTCTGAATTTCTTTTGCAACAGCCGTTGAAAGGACTCTTGCATCAGTACGGGGATAGGTAACCATCTTTTTTTCGTACAACTCCTGTACAATTCCAAGTGTCTGATCCGGGCTGATTTTAAAATATTTGGAACAATCATTCTGTAATTCCGCCAGGTTGTATAGTAATGGCGGATTCTTGTTTTCCTTTTTTTTGTCAACGGATTCCACAATACTATCCCCTGTGGGTTCTTCCGTCAGATGCGAAATCAGCTTCCTTGCGGTTTCTTCTTCTTTAAAACCATTTTCCTTATAAAGCTTCGGTGAGGCAAAATAGGAGGAACCATCCACAGCGCGCCATTCTCCGGAAAAGTTCTTTCCCCCAAGGCTAAAATTCCCAATCACTCTGTAAAAAGGAGTCTTAATAAACGAACGTATTTCACGCTCTCTGTTCACCACGATGCCAAGGACACATGTCATTACGCGCCCAACGGAAATCACAGCCCGGTCTCTTTTCAGATAGTCCTTTACTGTTCTTCCATATTTCAATGTTAATACACGGGAAAAGTTAATTCCCATGAGATAATCTTCTTTAGCGCGCAGATATGCAGCATCGCTTAAGTTATCATACTCTTTTAAATCCTTAGCTTCACGAATACCTCTTAGAATTTCCTCTTCTGTCTGGGAGTCAATCCATACACGTCTTCTTTCCTTTCCTGTGACACCTGACATCTGTTCCACAAGACGATAAATATATTCGCCTTCTCGTCCTGAGTCTGTGCAGACATAGATTGTTGTCACATCAGGACGCTGCATCAGAGAACTCACAATTTTATACTGTTTTTTTGAACTTTCGATAACCTCATATTTAAATTCCTTGGGCAGAAACGGAATGGTATCAAAGCTCCAGCGCTTATATTTTTCATCGTAGGCTTCCGGATAACTCATGGTAACCAAATGCCCTACACACCATGTAACAATTGCCGTATCCGATTCCAGATAACCATCACGTGATGTCGTATTGATTTTCAAAGCATTTGCAAATTCTCTTGCAACACTTGGTTTTTCTGCTATAAATAAATTTTTTCCCACAACTTTTTTTCCTAAATTATTTTCTGTTTTCATCTAGAAACAGCAACTGAACACTGTATTCTTCCGCTATGTCAATAAGGTCTTTTGTAAATCCCTTCTCACAATAAAGACGAATATCTGTTGCGGAAAGTTTTGCTTTCTTCATGGAGAAAAGAAGCCATTCCAGGTCTTCCGTTTTCATCTGTGAGGCATAAGAACACATGGCTATACAGAACGTGCCTGTATTATCTGTTGCAACAACATCGATACTGCCTGTTTTTCCAAGCCATTCTCCTACTGTTCTATATTCTTTTCCAAGCATTTCGCGACAAATCCTGCGATATGTCTCTTCTGTAAAACGTTCAAAGGAATCGGCTATTTTTTTATCATAAAATTCTTCCGGAGATATCACCTGCAACATACTCTGATTCGCAAAGAGATATTTATAATAAAACTTTACATAGGGGCTTTTGATACGGTAAATCCCCTTTTGTGCATTCTCCCATCCGGCAGTTTCAAAAGAATAGACCTTTTCAACCAGGTCCAGTTCCATCAGATTTTTTAGATAAACACTGATTTTTGCCCTGGAAAAGCCGGTATGCCTGTAAATATCATTCAACTTATTGCAGTCTCTTGCCAGGGTAGTCAGAATTGTGTTATAGACGCCGGGCTCTCTCAATTCCTGATCCATAAAAAGTGACATTTCCTCATAAAGCCTGCTTTCTTTACCAAGCACATTCTGAATTACATTTTCTCTGACGCTTAATGATGGCGAAAAGTTCAGCCAATACCCCGGGATTCCGCCAAGAACAGCATAGATGCAAATACGGTCCTGAAAAGAATACTCCCCAAAAAGAAGACTGATTTCTTCAAATGATAATTCCTTTATTTTTAAGAATCCATCAATGGAAGCTGCCAGAGCTCCGATTTTTCCTATCAGGCTGTTTTCGACCCAACCGGATGCAGAGGTACAAAGTACAATCATAACAGGCTGGTCAGACTCTCTGTTTTTCAGAAAACTTACCAGTTTTTCAAAAAACGAATCATCCGCTTTTACCATGTGATGGAATTCATCGATAACAAGAATTTGTTTATCTGTTTCATCTGAAAGAATTGCCGTCTCAAACAGTTCCTCATATTCGGGATATTTTACAATTTCCTGATTACCTTCTCTCAGTTCCCCTGCCCATTGCCAGCGTTGTTCTCTATCCGCACAGGCTCTCGCAAGGTAATAACACCATTTTTTATCTTTACAGAATTCCTGCAGGAGCCTTGTTTTTCCAACACCTTTGCTTCCATAAACGATAAGAAGCTGGCTGCCATCTTTTTCATAGTATTGATTCAGATATTTTAATTCCGCATTTCGTCCTGTAAATTTCTTCACCGGTCTTCCTCTCATCCATCAAAACGTAGATTCCAATAATGTTTCCATTTCCTCGGGCGGCAGAGGTTTGCTGAAGAGATATCCCTGAATTACATCACATCCAATCGCATGCAGATATCTGTATTGCTGTTCTTCCTCAACACCCTCTGCAACAGACTCAAAGCCAAGCGCCTTTACCATATTAATGATAGACTCTGTAATGACTCTGGTCGTTGAGTCCGTTAACGCCGTGTCAATGAATGATTTGTCAATTTTTAATGTGTCAATCGGAAGCTTTTTCAGATAGGACAGAGAAGAAAAACCTGTTCCAAAGTCATCCAAAGAGATTCTGATTCCATATCCTCTCAAAACTTTCAATTTTTCGGAAACAGCCTGAAAATCATCTATCAGGATACTCTCCGTAATTTCCAGTTCAATTTCCGAAGGCTTTATCTTATATTTGTTCATAATCTCAACTATGGATTCAACAAAATCATCTTTCTTATATTGCAAAGCGGAAATATTGACAGAAAGGATAA
Source organism: uncultured Lachnospiraceae bacterium (assembly GCA_945913255.1). Classification (GTDB taxonomy): domain Bacteria; phylum Bacillota; class Clostridia; order Lachnospirales; family Lachnospiraceae; genus Acetatifactor. The sequence goes on along the minus strand of CAMEDC010000005.1, from coordinate 39,093 downwards.
ATGGAAAGCCGAATTGTTTTCTCCAGGCTGCATATTGTTTGATACTTTCTTCAACCACCCATTTGCCCAGAGGAATAATGGAACCATTTTTTTCTGCAACAGGAATGAAGGTATTCGGACTTATCATCCCCTCTTCTTCATCATTCCAGCGAAGCAAAGCTTCAATACCTCTCAATCTTCTATTTCCCGTATAATATTGAGGCTGGTAATACATAGTGAATTTTTGATTATGTATTGCTTTTTTCAGCTTATCTTCCAGTTCAATAGACTGTACAAAATTCTCCTGATCAGCAGAAGTAAAATACTGAATGGTATTTGCACCGATTACCTTACTCTTAAATACAACTATCTCGGCACAATTAATCAGTTCAAGGGCAGATGTGGATGCTTCCGGATATTCAGCTACTCCGATGCAGACAGTGATTGAGACATTCTGACCTGTACTGATATGAAAAGGTTCTCTTGTCCTTCTTTGAATTGCTTTATGTATAAATTCCACACTTCTGTTGCCTGAAGGTTCATTGATGGCAATACAAAATACATCACTGTGTAGATGACACGCAATAATGTTTTCATCACCGGCACACAAATCTTTTATATAAAGCCCCAGTTGTTGTACCAGTTCATCCCCCACAATGATTCCAAGTCCGTCATTTACTTTTCGGAATTCATCTATATCCACAAGCATTACACTGACAACACTGTTTTTTTCAGATGCACTTTTGACAAATTCGCTTAGCAGGCGTACAAAATAGTTACGGTTATAAAGTCCCGTAAGGTCATCATAGTATGCCATATATGCCAATTCTTCATTTTGTGTGTGCATTTTTGTTGTATTACTGATATAGATGACTTTTTCGGTCGGTCTGCCTGTCATCCGGTCATAATAAACTCTGACACGAAATCTTAACCAGATTCTTTTCTCTCTCAGCATGCATTCCGCTGTTGCGGTTTCCTCTCCGCTCTTTTCCAGATAAAGCGCATCCCGCAGCGACAAAAGATACGGCTCCTCCACTACGTCGAGCAGCCGCGAAAAATCCCTGGGTTCATGAATCTCAAAATCAAAGTATTCATTCCACTGTCCCAGAACAGTGATTTGATTTTTTTCGAAGGAAAAGTAAAGGTATGCCCCTTCGGCAGAGTCACATACCAGACGGTACATCCTTTCCTTTTCCGTAAGTTTCTGATTCATTGCCTTTAACAAATCCAGTTGATAATGCAATTCATTCATTAACCCGTCTCCCCAATACATTCCGGTATCTGTAGTGTGACAGTATTTCTAATTTCTCGCTGCAATATAACCCTGTGCTTTCAGAAGTTCTGCACATAAAACAGCACCGCCTGCAGCACCTCTGACTGTATTATGTGAAAGTCCTACAAACTTATAGTCATATACAGTGTCTTCACGAAGACGCCCTACACTGATGCCCATTCCGTTTTCAAAATTGACATCCAATGCAATCTGAGGTCGGTTGTCCTCCTCAAGATACTGGATAAACTGTCTGGGTGCGCTCGGAAGTCCAAGCCTCTGAGGTTCGCCGGAGAACTCACGTAATTTCTGAATCAGCTGCTCCTTCGTTGGCTTTTTCTTAAACTTTACAAATACAGCTGCAGTGTGACCATTTAGTACAGGTACTCTGATACACTGGCAGGTAATAATAGGACTTGTTGCAGGAACAATTACACCGTTTTCTATTTTTCCCCAGATACGAAGCGGCTCTTTTTCACTTTTTTCTTCCTCACCGCCAATGTAAGGGATGATATTTCCAACCATTTCAGGCCAGTCTTTAAATGTCTTTCCGGCTCCCGAAATTGCCTGATAAGTAGTCGCCACAACTTCTACCGGTTCAAACTCTTTCCATGCTGTCAATACGGGTGCATAACTCTGAATGGAGCAATTGGGTTTTACTGCTACGAAACCTCTGGTTGTACCGAGACGTTTTTTCTGAAAATCAATGACCTTCATATGTTCGGGATTGATTTCAGGAACTACCATAGGTACATCGGGTGTCCATCGGTGAGCACTGTTGTTGGAAACCACTGGTGTCTCCGTCTTTGCATACTCCTCTTCAATTTTCTTGATTTCTTCTTTGGTCATATCAACTGCGCTGAATACGAAATCAACCTGGGAAGCGACAGCTTCCACTTCATTTACATTCATAACAACAAGCTTCTTTACTGCTTCCGGCATAGGGGTATCCATCTTCCATCTGTCCCCTACCGCTTCTTCATACGTTTTTCCTGCGGAACGAGGACTTGCTGCGATGGTAGTCACCTCAAACCAGGGATGATTCTCCAAAAGGGCAATAAATCTCTGTCCAACCATACCGGTACCTCCAAGGATACCAACCTTTAGTTTCTCACTCATTTTTTCTCTTCTCCTCTTTTTCTCTGCTTAACTTTATGCTTTACACAGCTCTTCCCTTCCACGGCCGGCTGTGAAATGCTTCCTTGTCAATCTGCTGTCATTTCGGCATCATTTCGTAAATAGCATCTTCTTGCAAATAGGACTTATTAATTTCTATCACCCTTTTCATGGCTTCCGGTCCGGGGGCACCTGTAGTCAGACGCTTTTCTACACATGTCTTCAGGGATACGGCATCATAGATATCTTCTTCAAATTTATCACTGATGCTCTTTAATTCCTCCAGTGTCAATGCATCGATAGAGGTGTTTTTTTCAATGCAGTACAGAACCAGTCTGCCGATGATACCGTGAGCATCTCGAAAAGGAACACCCTTTCCAACCAGATAGTCTGCAGCATCCGTTGCATTGGTGAAGCCATTCATGGCGCTCGCAGCCATGCGTTCCTTCTTAAACTTCATAGTACGGAGCATACCGGTAAACAGAACAAGGCAATCCTTTACAGTGTCAATGGCATCGAAAGCCATTTCCTTGTCCTCCTGCATATCCTTGTTATATGCCAGAGGAATTCCCTTCATCGTAGTCAAAAGAGAAACAAGCGCTCCGTAAACACGGCCTGTCTTGCCCCTCACCAGTTCAGCTATATCGGGATTCTTCTTCTGGGGCATGATGCTGCTTCCGGTGGAATAGGCATCGTCTATTTCTACAAACTGATATTCGTTGGAATTCCAGATAATAATTTCCTCGCTGAAACGGCTCAGGTGCATCATAACAGTTGAAAGTGCCGATAAAAACTCAATCAGATAATCTCTGTCCGCTACAGAATCCATACTATTTAAGGTCGGACCATAAAACCCCATAAGCTCTGCTGTGTATTCTCTGTCCAACGGATAGGTTGTCCCGGCGAGAGCGCCTGCTCCCAAAGGACAATAATTCATTCTTTTATAAATATCTGCCATACGCTGTCTGTCACGCTTGAACATTTCAAAATAAGCGCCGTAGTGATGAGCCAGAGTAATGGGCTGTGCTTTCTGCAGGTGAGTGAAGCCCGGCATATAGGTCTCAAGATTTTCCTTCATTGTGGAAAGAATAACCTCCAGAAGTCCTTTCAACAGCTCATCTACCTGAATTACCTGAAGTCTCGTATAGAGGCGCATATCAAGAGCCACCTGGTCATTGCGGCTTCTTCCCGTATGAAGCTTCTTCCCAGCCTCACCAATTCTCTCTATCAGATTGGCCTCAACAAAGCTGTGAATATCCTCGCATTTATTGTCAATTTCCAGTCTTCCGGCATCCACATCCTCACGAATTCCCAGCAGACCATCAAGTATGGAACTCTTCTCCGCTTCCGTCAAAATCCCCTGCTTCGCCAGCATAATCACATGCGCAATACTGCCCTCAATATCCTGATGAAATAATCTTTTGTCAAAAGTGATGGATGCATTAAAATCATACACCATCTGATCGGTTTCCTTTGTAAAACGTCCTCCCCACAGCTGTGCCATTTTATATCTCCAATCTCAAATATCAAATAATTAAACTTGAATTTGATATTACCATAAAAGATTTCTGAATGCAATACAGAACCCCTTTTCCTTTTTCTTCATACATTAATATAAATGTTAGATAAGGAATGGCATTTATGCAAAATATCCTGGAATTAAGAAATATCAGCTATTCCTACCATAGCCTTCACGGTGAGACAAAAGCCTTAAGTAACATCTCATTCGGTGTTCGGGAAGGTGAATTTGTTGCTATCGTTGGGCCAAGCGGGTGCGGAAAATCCACTCTTCTCTCCATTATTGCCGGCCTGCTGGTCCCCGAACAGGGTACCATTCTGGTTAATAACCCTGACGGTTCACTTCACTATCCACGCATCGGATATATGTTACAGCATGACCATCTGTTCGAGTGGCGTACCGTCTATCGAAATATGACCCTTGGACTTGAACTGCATCACCAGTTGACACCGGAACATCTTGCTCTCGTAGACAGACTGCTTGAGCAATATGGGTTAAATAAATTTCGTGACAAGCGTCCCAGTGAGCTTTCCGGTGGTATGAAGCAGCGCGCGGCACTGATTCGAACACTGGCCCTTGAACCACAGCTGCTTCTTCTGGATGAACCTTTTAGCGCTCTGGATTATCAGACGAGACTTTTTGTTTCTTCTGACATCTGCAGACTAATTCGGCAGACCGGAAAAACCATGATCATTATCACACACGATCTTTCCGAAGCAATCAGTCTGGCTGACAGGATTATTGTACTTTCCGGGAGACCGGCTGTCGTGAAAAATGAATTACCCGTTTCCCTGACACTTACTGATGATTCACCGCTTGCTGCAAGGAATGCCCCGGAATTTCAACAATTATTTAACAGATTGTGGGAGGATATGACACATGACAAAAACACAAAAACCTGAATTGACGAAACAAGAACAGTTTATACGAAATCATTTGCGGCATCACCATCAGATTGCATTCCTGCGAACTCTGATTTTTTTCGCAGTTCTGGTATTATGGGAATCCAGTGCAACCCTTGGCTGGATTGACAGTTTCTTTTTTTCCAGCCCCAGCAGAATCGTTCGTTGTTTTCTGGAACAGTTGAAAACCAATTCTCTGATAATGCACGTCGGTATCACATTGTATGAAACCATCATCAGTTTTCTGCTCGTCATACTTTGCAGCCTTCTGATAGCTACAGCCCTCTGGTATTCGAATCATTTATCAGAGGTGCTGGAACCTTATCTGGTTATTTTGAACAGCCTGCCAAAATCTGCATTGGCTCCGCTTTTTATCGTATGGCTGGGTACCGGTATGAAAACCATTATTGTTGCCGGAATGTCCGTCGCAATATTCGGTTCTATCATCAGTCTCTACACAGGCTTTCAGCAGGTAGATTCGGAAAAGATTACATTAATTTATACACTGGGCGGAAAGAAAAGAGATGCATTTTTTAAGGTAGTACTCCCCGGTTCCGTTCCCACTTTGCTGAGTACAGCAAAGGTAAATATTGGTCTGGCTCTGGTAGGTGTGATTATCGGAGAATTTCTTGCCGCCAAAAGAGGGCTTGGTTACCTGATTATTTATGGTTCTCAGGTATTCCAACTGGATATGGTTATTACAAGTATTATTATATTATGTTTGATTGCACTGGGATTTTACAAATTTATTCAACTGATAGAACACAGAATCCGCATTAAATTCAAAATGTAAAGATTTCATAGAAACAATAAAGGCCCAAAGCAATCGCTTTCAGGCCTTACATAAACAATTTTATGTAAAAAAGCTCCCGAGGGGATTCGAACCCCTGACCTACGCATTACGAGTGCGTCGCTCTACCTACTGAGCCACGGAAGCTTACCTACGGAATCTGGATCACCGATTCCGCATCTTTTGTTCAGTGAACAAGATATATTATATCTATTCTTTCTGTTTTTTTCAACTATAAATTTTGCTTTTTTCTCAAAAAACTAAAACAATTCTATATGAGCCTATCTTGCACCCTTGTCATAAATCTCCCCCAATGCTCTTGGAGCTCCGTTTTGCTTTGAAAAGAACACAAGCAAAAGCAATGTGAGTACATAAGGAAGAATCATTACCAAATCCTGATAGGAGCTGGGCATCTGAAGCACCTGTACAAGACGATAACCGCCGGATCTTGCAAATCCAAACAACAGGCAGGCTCCCAATGTCGGCAGAATGCGCCAGTTTCCGAAAATCAGTGCAGCGATGGCAAGATAACCATATCCCACATAGATACTGGCAGAAAAGTTTGCTGAAATGGAATACGCAAAGCAAATTCCCCCTAATCCGGAAAGCGCACCACAAATCATTATTGCCGCCAGTCTTATTTTATTGACATCGCGTCCGGCAGCATCTACTGCATGAGGATTATCTCCGCAAGCCCGAAGATGCATCCCGAATCTTGTACGGTACATGACAAACCATGCAAGGAAAGCCACAATGATGATGACAATTTCAAAAGGATATAGATTAGTAAACACAGCACCCATTAAAGGTATCTTGGAAAGCCCCGGTATGGTAATTCTGGCGGATACGGCAAGTACGAATTTGTCTGATGCAGCGCCAAAAATTAAACGATTCAGCAATTTTGTCAGATAAGCAGTAAGTGCCATTGCCATAATATTGACTACTACACCGCTGATTACCTGATTCGCTTTGAATTTCAGGCACAGCAATGCGTGAAGCAATGCAAACACACTGCCTCCGATAGTTGCAAAAATCATTGCGATATAGAAAGGTACAGGAGAATTGCCGGCAAAATTCCCGGCAAACAGCACTGCCATCAATGCTCCGATAAATGCGCCAACCCCCTGCAGACCTTCAATCGCTAACATGGTAACGCCTGATTTTTCGCAGTAAATACCACCAATTGCCATAATAAACAACGGCAGTGCAAAGGATAATCCGTCAATAATTATGATGTCCATCTATTTTTCCTCCTTTGCATTACGATTCTTTTCCCGTTTTCGTTTTTCGGCCATCCATCTGATATATGCATTACAGGCACTGAACAGCAATATGATACCTGTGATTACGGATGCAATTTCCGCATCCACACCGGCAACGGACTTCATATAAGTGCTGCCCTTGCTGATCATGGTAATCAGCATACTTGACAGGATAATGCCGAAAGGATTGTTGCTGCCGAGAAGTGAAACGGCAATCGCATCAAATCCGGTACTGATCAGTACTTTCGGCTGGATCGAACCCACATATCCCAGATAATAAGTGACACCTGCAAGTCCGGCAAGCATACCGGAAATCGTCATGGAAAGCACCATACATTTTCCCACTTTAATACCTGCATACTTTGCGGCACTTCGGGAATAACCCACTGCTTTCAGTTCATATCCCAGCTTTGTTTTTTCAAACAAAAACCAGACAAGCACAACCGCAAGAAGTGCAGCAATGATTCCCAACGGAATATCAATCTTCAGATTCCCAACCAGAGTATCCATGAGTGTCAATCTTGCTGCCTGGGATACTTCCACTGACTGTCTGGAAACAGGGTCAACATAATAAGTATTGATCAGGAAACTCACAACATACTGAAAAATATAATTCAACATAATGGAAGATACCACTTCATTGATATTGAACTTATATTTGAGGAAACCGATTATGGCCCCTGCCAGTCCTCCAATCAGGATGCCTATCAGGATGACAAGAGGTTTTGCTACAACTGCTCCCAGTCCGCTGTAACCGACAACAACCGTTGCCACAAAACCTGCAGCCAGCATCTGACCGGAAACACCTATATTGAACAGACCTGCCCGGAGCGCAACCGCAACTGCAAGCGCTGCAAAAATCATTGGTGTAAAATAATTTACATAGCTGAAGAAATCCGTCAGGATGCTCTTATAATTTGCATAAGATGACTTCGGTGCAAGTCCGCTTCCCTGCAGAAGTGCATAATAAGCCTTAAAAGGATTACTTCCCGTAACTGCTATGACGATACCTCCCACCACAAGGCTGCATAAAATGGCAAAAAGAGGAATTTTCATTGCATTAAAAATTTTGTTCTCTTTTTTCATACGGATGCTTCCTCCCTTTTACCCTGTTTTTTTACCCCCATCATGAATTCTCCGACTTCATTGGCAGTTAATGTATCTGCCGGCGCAATCTTCTGAATCTCGCCATTATAGATGACTGCTATTGTGTCGGCACAATCCATGATTTCATCCAGTTCCAGGGAAATCAACAGAATGGCATGTCCTTTGTCCCGCTCCGCAATCATCTGACTGTGGATATTTTCAATGGCACCGATATCCAGCCCTCTGGTAGGCTGCACAAATATCATCAAATGAGAATCCAGCTCAATTTCCCTTGCAATGATTGCCTTCTGCTGATTACCACCGCTCATGGAACGTACAATGGTTTCACTGCCCTGTCCGCTTCGGATGTCATATTTTTCTATCAGACGCTCACTGTTTTCAAAAAATTCTCTGTGGTCCAAAACACCTTTATGGCAATAAGGTTCTTTAAAATAATCTTTTAATGCCAGATTTTCAGACAGAGTAAAATTCATAACCAGACCATAGTTCTGACGGTCTTCCGGAATATAGGAAATGCCCTGCAGGGTTCTCTGACGGATTGGCATATTGGTAATATCCTCACCGCTTAACAGAATGGTTCCGGAATGTACAGGCATCAAACCTGCAATGGCATCCGCAAGTTCAACTTGTCCGTTTCCGGCAACTCCGGCAATTGCAAGTATTTCTCCTGCATGAATCTGAAAAGAGACATCCTTTACAATGCGGAAGTCCTGTTTATTCATCACATTCAGATTATTTACATCAAGAACAACTTCACCGAAGTTCGCGGGTTTTTTTTCGGTTTCAAAGCTGACAGCCCTGCCCACCATCAGATTCGCCATGGTTTTCGTAGAGGTGGTTGCCACATCCAGCACATCAATCAGTTTACCGCGGTTCAAAATAGCACAACGGTCCGCAATCCTCTTAATCTCTTCCAGCTTGTGGGTAATCAAGATAATCGTTTTCCCGTTATCGCGCAGACCTTTTATGATCTCCAGCAGGAATTCTATTTCCTGCGGTGTCAGTACTGCCGTCGGTTCATCAAAGATCAGAATTTCCGCTTCGCGATAAAGCATTTTCAATATTTCCACTCTCTGCTGCGTCGAAACATTGAGTTCAGAAATCAAATCCGTTGGATTGACAGCCAGTCCATATTTTTCGGAAAGTGCTTTGATTTCCTCATTTGCTTTTTTTATATCAACAACCGGTATAAAACCAAATGCTTTTTTTACAGGCTCCATTCCCATAATAATATTTTCTGCTATCGTGTAGTTGGAAACCAGTTTGAAGTGCTGATGAACCATTCCGATATTCAGCTTTGTGGCATGATTTGGAGATTCCAGTTTGACCTTTTCTCCCCGGATATAGATTTCCCCTTCATCCGGTTCATACATACCAAAAAGCATACTCATCAGTGTTGATTTTCCGGCACCATTTTCTCCCAACAGGGCATAAATCTCACCCTTTTTTATTTGAATTGACACATCATCATTCGCGATGATGCCCGGAAACCGTTTGGTAATGTGTTTCATTTCTACAATATAGTCTGCCATGTCTTCCTCTTTCTGTGTCGATACACTTTTCATGTTTCTATCTTAACAGAAAAAGAGGCGCTTATACAAGCACCTCTTTGTATTTTCAATTCTTCATTACCATGAACTACCAGGTAAATGTATCTGGTGTAATACCGTTGAAGTTTGCTGCAGGTACAATTTTTCCAGCCTTTAACTCAGCTTTTGCTGCATCAATCTTGGAAATGGCATCTGCAGACAGCTGACATCTTCCGGCTTCGCTGATATATCCTGTTGAATCAGTTGCAGCATTCAGAGTTACGCATGCTCCCTTATAAGAACCATCCTTAACTGTATTCAGTACATTGTAAACAGTGTCATGCATAACCTTAAGACCACTGGTCAATACAATATTGGAATCTCCGTTTGCACCGTCATCATACTGGTCAACATCACATCCGATAACCTTAACACCGGTTGCTTCTTTTGCTGCTGTAAATACACCGTTACCGGAATCACCTGCAGCTACGAAAATGATATCGCAACCTTCTGCTATCAGTGCATTTCCTACAACCTTACCGGTTGCCGGGTCACTGAAGTCTCCAATATAGTTACCGCCAACATTTGCACCGGTCACATCGGTTCCTGCATAGGAAGGCAGTTCCACAACCTCAACGCTCAGACCTTCCGTTTCATTTGCGTACTTAACGCCGCACTCAAAACCGTACTGATAGTTAACGTTGGAAGGGAAGGCAATACCGTTTACAACGGCTACTTTGCCGGACTCAGTGGAAAGTGCTGCAGCCATTCCTGCATAGAAGCCGCTCTCCTGCTCAGCATAATATGCTGCGTAAACATTGTCCAATGCAGTATCTGCTGTCAGTTCTGCGCCGTCAATCACAGGCCAGGAATCAATCAGGATAAACTTGGTACCCGGATTCTCTTTTGCAGTCTGACCGATACCTGCGAACTGGAAACCACAGCAGACAATTACATCATAATCTGCCACTACATCTGCTACAGCCTGAACCGCAGCTGCGGAATCACCGCTTTCCTCTCTGATGGGGGTAACAGTTGCGCCTTCATTTTCACCAACGAATTTCAGAACACCATTGTAGATATCCTGATTGAAGGAACCGTCATCCACGCCGGAGGGGCTGGATACGATAGCAATTTTCATGCCGTCTTTGCTTCCGCCGTTGCTGTTGGAAGATCCACAGGCAACCAGAGAGAAAGCCATAACAGAGGCAAGTGCAAGTGCAAAAAGCTTTTTCATAAAATTTCCTCCTATTTCAATGAGACTATGTAAGTCCGTCTTTGTAACAGAAACTAATATAGCATTACTTACCTAAAAATTCAACCACTATTTTAGGATTCTCTGTCGAAATGTACATCCAGCTGGTTGAAAGGAATTTCCACTCCGGCAGCATCCAGAGACAGCTTACAGTTTTCTGTCACACGCCATTTACCTGCCCAGTAATCCTCCTGTCGGAACCAGCACCGAACAACAAGCTCCACTGCAGAACCGCCCAGCTCACTTACATAAACCAGCATTTCTTTGTCTTTCAGAACTGCCGCATCATTCGCCAGCACCTCCATTAAGGTCTCTTTCGCCAGCTTTAAATCCGACTTGTAGGAAACAGATACGTTTACTTCCATACGCCTTGATTCCTGCGCTGTGACATTGACAAGACTGTTATTTGCCAGATTTCCGTTTGGCAAAATAATAGTTTGATTGTCATATGTCAGCAATTTTGTGTAAAAAATCTGGATTTCCGTTACATTTCCTTCTTTTCCTGTGGAGCTTTCAATGATATAATCTCCCACCTTGAATGGCTTCAAAATAAGAATTAGGACACCACCGGCAAGATTGGAAAGGCTGCCCTGGATTGCCAGACCGATTGCGACACCTGCCGAACCAAGCAGCGCAACGATACTGGCCGCATCTACGCCAAAGGAAGAGGCAAGCGTGAGCACAAGCAATACATATAGTGCTGCTTTCGCAAAGGAATCAACGAACTGTACGGCTCCTGTTTCCGCATTTGCACGTTTCATTGATTTCCTGATAATTTTCCGAATCAGTTTAATCAACTGCGTCCCAATCAGAAAAAATATGACTGCCAGCAGAACACGAATCCCCAGTTGTAGTGCCTTATCCGGCAGAGAAGCAAATAAGCCTTTCAGGACTCCCGGTTTCAGTACCTCCTCTACCTCTTCCATTACATTAGATGTCATTGCGAAATAAAACCAATTTCCCATTATTTCCGTTTTCCTGTCTTTCTGCAGGACTTCTCCTTTTCCTTATTAAGTTCTTCTTTTGTCAGAGGAACATACTGCAAAATACTTAAGGATAATGGCGCAAGTTTCACATTGATTGAATTCTGTCTGTCATCCCATTCAACAGATTTTGAACGCTTGATACGACTGTTCACGCACCCGGATCCGCCGTATTTTTCATCATCGGAATTGAAAATTTCCTTATATTTTCCAGCCACAGGAACACCAACTGTAATTTCTCTCTGAATTCCTGCGAAATTGGCAAGTACCAGGAAAATCTGTTCTTTCTTCTCTCCCTTCCTCAGGAATGCAAGATAGCATTCTTCTGCAGAAAGATGATTAATCCATTCAAAACCTTCCGGGCTTTCATCGAGTGCATACAACTCCGGGCTGTTTCGATACAGTTCGTTTAAATCTTTTACCAATGTATGGATTCCGGCATGGTCAGGGTTTGACATTAGTTCCCACTCTACGGAACGTTCTTCATTCCACTCATCAAATTCGCCCAGATCCTGTCCCATAAATAACAGCTTTTTGCCAGGATGGCACATCATGTATGCATAAGTAAGCCGCAGATTGGCAAACTTTTGCTTCCTTTCACCGGGCATTTTCCCTATCATTGTCGCTTTCCCATGCACTACCTCATCATGTGAAAACACCAGCATAAATTTTTCACTGTAAGCATAAATCATGCTGAAAGTCAGTTCCCCGTGATGATAGCTTCTGAAATAGGGATCATTTTTTATATAATCAAGATAATCATTCATAAATCCCATATTCCATTTCAGGTCAAAGCCTAAACCGCCGTCTCTCAAATCGCCTGTTATTTTGGGAAATGCAGTACTCTCTTCCGCAATCATAAGCACACCCGGATTTCGTTTTTTCATAATAGAGTTGAGATGCTTTATCATTTCAATGGCTTCCAGATTTTCGTTCCCGCCATAGATATTGGCAACCCATTCTCCGTCATTTTTGCCGTAATCCAGATACAGCATACTTGCAACTGCATCCATACGAATCCCGTCAACATGATATTTCTCTACCCAGAAAAGTGCGTTTGCAATCAGATAGTTAGAAACCTGCGGTCTGCCGTAATTGTAGATTAATGTGCCCCAATGAGGATGACTTCCCTGTCTCGGATCATAATGCTCATAGAGACAGGTGCCGTCAAAATTGGAAAGCCCCTGTATGTCTCTTGGGAAATGTGCCGGTACCCAGTCCAGTATGACACCGATTCCCGCTTTATGCAGTGCATTGACAAAATACATAAAATCGTTTGGTGAACCATACCTTGCCGTAGGAGCATAATATCCGATTACCTGATATCCCCAGGAACCGTCAAAAGGATGTTCCATCACCGGCATCAGTTCTACATGGGTGTAACCTGTCTCCTTGATGTAAGGAATCAGTTTATCGGCAATCTCTCTGTAATTTGCATAGGTTTTCCCTATTTCTTTTTTTACAAAGGAACCAAGATACAGCTCATAGACACTGACAGGTACATTCCCATTTTGAAATGCGGTTCTTTTCTCAAGGAAATCATTATCCTCCCATCTGAAGCCGTATAAATCCGTTATCACAGAGGCTGTCTCAGGTCGAAGCTGTGCTGCATTACCGTAGGGGTCGGACTTCAGATAAGTCAGTCCGCCCTTCAGCTTAATCTCAAACTTATAATTGTCCCCGTCAGCTGCACCCGGGACAAAAAGTTCAAAGATACCGGAATCCCAAAGCCTTCTCATCTGATGAACTCTTCCATCCCACTGGTTAAAATCCCCTACTACACTGATTCGAAGTGCAGAAGGTGCCCAGACAGCAAAATAAGTACCTTGTACCCCATCAATTGCCATTGGATGTGCACCGAGCTTTTCATATACTGTATAATGAATTCCGTTTTTAAACTTTTCTGTATCTTTTTTTGTTATCAAAGGTGCATAACGATATGCCTCTTCTTTGCGACAGGTAACTCCGTCTTTTCCCTTAACTAAATAATGATATTTTGGGATCTCCTTTTCAGGAATCAATACTGCAAAAAAGCCGTCTTCATCTGCCAATTCCATCTGAAAGTTTTCTCTTGTCTCATCAAAAACGATGGCAACCTTTTGCGCCTCAGGAAAATATGCCTGTATCAATGTCTGACCACCTACTTTATGCGGTCCGAGCAGTTCATGCGGATTATCGCTTTCCGAATAGATAATCTCTTCGATTTTGGGCCAATTCATCATCTTATATAGTTTGTTTGTCATTGTTGTTGTCCTCTCTGTTTCAGCAATCTCGTAAATCATGCAAAAATAATCCGCTTCTGAGTTTTGGTTCAAACCATGTGGATTTTGGCGGCATTAGTTTTCCTGCATCTGCCACAGCGAAAAGTTCTCCGATAGAAGTCGGATACAGGGAAAAAGCTACCTTCATATCCGTATGTACCCTTCTTTCCAATTCCTCCAAACCACGAATCCCTCCTACAAAATCAATTCGCCTGTCTGTTTTGGGATTCTGAATGCCAAGGACAGGATTAAGCAGATAATTCTGCAACAGCGATACATCCAATCCGTCTACCGAGTCTTCAGACAAAATCTTATCTTTTGCCTGTAATTTATACCATTCCTCTCCGAGATACATACCGAAAACAGCTTTTTTCTCAGGATGATACGGCTTTTTCCCAACCTTTTCCACAATAAAACTTTCAGAAATTTTCTCTAAGAATTCTTTTTCGGAATAGCCGTTCAAATCTTGCACCACACGATTATAATCCATAATACGAAGTTCTTCATCCGGGAAAAGAACAGAAAGGAAATAATTGAATTGTTCTTTTCCGGAGTAACCCGAATTTTCTTCTCTTCTTTTCAATCCTACTTTTACTGCAGAAGCACACCTGTGATGCCCATCTGCAATGTATATGGAAGGAATTTCAGAAAAACACTCATGAATATCGGAAATTTTTCTGCTATCGGTAATTACCCAGACTTTATGTCCTATACCATCCTCTGAAATAAAATCATAGGCGGGAGTTTCCTGTTTTGCCTCTTCTGTTATCCTTTTTAATTTATCATTTTTTCTGTATGCCAGAAAAATAGGGCCGGTCTGCATATTGCAGACATCCACATGGCATATTCTGTCCTGCTCTTTATCCGCGCGTGTATTTTCATGTTTTTTTATGATATTATTTAGATAATCATCAATGGATGCGCAGGCTACAATGCCTGTTTGACTTCTTCCGTTCATCACCTGTTCATACAGATAATAACAGGGCTTCTCTTCCCTGATAAATTTTCCCTCCGTTATCCATTCCAGCAGCAAACTTGCTGCTTTTTTATAGACTTCCGGCGCATAAGTATCTGTATCCGGTCCAAAAGCTGTTTCAGCCCGGTCAATAGCCAAAAACGAGTCCGGATTCTTTTTGACTATCCTGTAAGCCTCTTCCCGATTATACACATCATAAGGCAGTGCAGCGATTTTGCTTTCCATTCCCTTTGCCGGGCGGTACGCTGTAAAAGGTCTGATTTCTGCCATAACCTCTACCTCCTGCTTCCTGTATTTTTCATTTTTATTTTATCAAAATCAACTATACATAACAAGTCCAGGGTGATAAAATAATACTTAATATGTTGATAGAAAGGATTGTAATTCGAAATGACTGACGAAAACAAAAAACTCCTGGCACGTATTAATTCTTTTGCCGAAAATGTTCTTGGTGAAGTGGATCCCCAAAAGGTCCCTGTTTCAGTGCAATTGGAGAAATTAAAACCCGTTATGGAAGAAATCGCTCATGAAAGAAATATGCAGCTGGAAGAAGTATTTATTCTCTATATGGATTTACAGAGTGAAGCTTCCTGTGCAAGCAATGAAAAGCTGATGGAAAGCCTTCAGGATATCAATGATAGTGGTGACGGTGGCATGCCCTTACTCTTCCGCTAAAAAATTCAGGGATCTATCTGGCTTTCATACAATCTGTCAGATAGATCCCTCATTTCTTACATTCGCTTACTTTACGATTCTGACTCTGAATACACCCTCAATTCTGCGAAGCACTTCCATCATATCTTCTGTAGGTGCCGATTCCACATCAATCATGGTATATGCAACATCGCCCCTGGATTTATTGGTCATCTCACTGATATTAATTCCCTTTTCTCCGAAAGCAGCTGTAAACTGTGTAATCATATTGGCAATATTCTTATGGAAAATAGCTACTCTACCTGCCTTGCTGCATACACCCATATCACAGGCAGGATAATTTACACTGTTGCGGATATTTCCGTTTTCCAGATAATCCATAAGTTCCTGCACAGCCATTACAGCACAATTATCCTCTGATTCCTCAGTGCTTGCGCCAAGATGAGGAATAACAATA
This sequence comes from uncultured Lachnospiraceae bacterium, assembly GCA_945913255.1. Lineage (GTDB taxonomy): Bacteria > Bacillota > Clostridia > Lachnospirales > Lachnospiraceae > Acetatifactor. The sequence goes on along the minus strand of CAMEDC010000005.1, from coordinate 23,033 downwards.
CAGCCTTTCTGACCAGCTGTGGTCGGATTGGGAAAATCAGAAACATATCGTGCAATCTTTCCGCTCTGCAACCCTTCCAGAACATCTTTTTCATTTGCCAGCAAATCTCTTGCGAAGTTAAGGATAACAACGCCCTCTTTCATTTTCGCAATAGATACTGCATTTATCATTCCTTTTGTAGAATCAAGAAGAGGTACATGAATGGTGATATAATCGCACTGTGCATAGATATCATCTACATTCAATACATGCTTTACAGAGCGGCTCAGACTCCAGGCCGCGTTTACCGAAAGATATGGGTCGTACCCATAAACATCCATACCAAGTGCCACGGCTGCATTTGCAACCTTAACTCCGATTGCACCAAGTCCGATGACTCCCAGTTTCTTTCCCATAATCTCACTGCCGGCAAAATTTTTCTTTTCTTTTTCTGCAGCCTTTGCAATATCAGTATTATCACTGTTGGCTTTTACCCAGTCGATACCGCCAACTACATCTCTTGCAGCTAACAGAAGACCTGCAATTACCAGTTCTTTTACACCGTTTGCATTTGCTCCGGGCGTGTTAAATACGACAACACCTTTTTCTGCACATTTATCCAAGGGGATATTATTGACACCGGCTCCTGCACGTGCGACCGCAAGCAGGTTTTCCGGGATTTCCATTTCATGCATGGAAGCACTTCTGACAAGAATTCCCTGTGCTTCCTTAACATCCGTCGTTACTTCATACAGTTTACTGAAATTCTTTAGTCCCACATCGGATATTGGGTTCAGACAATTTATTTTGAACATCTTCTGTTCTCCTTTACTTCAAGTTAGCTTTTTCGAATTCTTTCATAAATGCAACGAGCTTTTCCACACCCTCAATCGGCATTGCATTATAGATGCTGGCACGCATACCACCGACTGTTCTGTGACCTTTCAGGTTGACAAATCCTGCAGCTGTTGCCTCTTTTACGAATTTTGCATCCATTTCCTCATCTCCGGTAACAAAAGGTACATTCATTAAAGAACGATCCTCCTTGCGAACGGTTCCGTGGAACAGTTTGCTCTCGTCAAGATAATCGTAAAGTATTTTTGCCTTTTTTTCGTTATATTCCTTCATGGCTTCCAGTCCGCCACGCTTTTTCAGCCATTTGAATACCTTTCCGCAGATATAAATGCCATACGCAGGAGGTGTATTGTAAAGAGAACCGTTATCGGCATGAATCTTGTATTTCAGCATGGTAGGTGTACCGGGAAGTACGTCTTCGGTTATCAGGTCTTCACGAATAATTACAATCACTACACCTGCAGGACCGACATTTTTTTGTACACCACCATAAATAACGCCATATTTCGTAACATCTACCGGCTCGGAAAGGAAACAGCTTGACACATCTGCAACGAGGGGTTTTCCCTTCGTGTTTGGAAGTGTCTTAAACTTTGTTCCGTAAATTGTGTTATTCTCACAAATATATACATAGTCCGCATCTTCACTGATTGGTAGATCGGAACAATCAGGTATGTAAGAAAATGTCTTGTCTTCTGAGGAAGCAATTTTATTTGCCTTACCATAGATACAAGCTTCCTGATATGCTTTCTTCGCCCACTGACCGGTTACAATATAGTCGGCAACTCTGTTTTTCATCAGGTTCATGGGAATCATTGCAAACTGTTGGCTTGCACCTCCCTGCAGGAAAAGCACTTTGTAATTATCAGGAATGTTCATCAGCTCTCTCAAATCAGCTTCGGCTTCTTTGATAATTGTATCATACGCCTTGGATCGATGACTCATCTCCATCACTGACATTCCAGTTCCCTTGTAATCAAGCATCTCATCGGCAGCTTCTTTTAATACTTCTTCCGGCAGTACTGCAGGACCAGCAGAAAAATTGTAGACTCTGGACATTTCATATTCCTCCTCAAATTTAGTATATATGGGGAACCCCCGTTTCAGAACTTAGAATTAAGGATACTCGCTCCTGACACTTTAGTCAAGTACATTGTTAAACTTTTTACAATGATATTTCAATAAAACATGACCACCGGAGTTCCTATTTCAACCATATCATAAAGTTCCGCCATCACATCGGTAGGTACATTAATACAGCCATGTGAACCGCTTGTCTTATAAATTTCCCCACCGAATTCAGATCTCCAGCTGGCATCATGTATACCGATAGCTCCTTTCACCGGAACCCAGTATTTCACCGGCGAGGCGTATCCGGGTCCTCTGAGCACTCTGTTCCGCTGCTTATTATAGACATAGTTTATTCCTTCCGGAGTTCCCATTTTTCTTTTTGTATTCCCCGTCACAACATCTGTTTTAAGTGACAGTTCTCCACCAACATAATAGTAAAGATGCTGCAGAGTCATATCTACTTCGATATAGGTATCCCCAATGTCATTTAAGCCTCTTGTAAATCCTTCCTTCAGATAAGCCGGGACATGATATTCCGGCTGAGTGCGCACGGTTCTGTTTTCCCAGACATTCTCCGTAAGCCATAGAACTTCCTCTTTTGTGTTAAGTTCCGTCCCATAAGTAACATATGGCACCTCAACAATATCTCCGCGTGTAGATTGAAATTTTCCGGTTGTATTTACCGTATTGTACGCCAACGCCAGTTCATCAACCCAACTCTGTATCCCTTCAGGGTTGAGTTGAATACTTTCGCCATCCACAATTAAGAATTGACTTAAGATAGCCTGGGTTAAGGGAATCTTCTCTTCTCCCATATCATAAATCAGATTACATGCAAAGATTTCTTCCAGCTGCGACCAGAGCATACGTTGCGCTTTGTCCTGTGCATTATCTTTCAGATTTTCATAACAGCCGCCGTCCTTCAGCACGACATTATGTTCGCCCATTCTCAGGCAGCTTTCAACATATTGAAGTGCCTTCCGGGAATTCAGATGATCCGTGTTTCCGTCCTGAAGAACATATCCTTCATCCGTCAGTATTACTTTTACTCCGGGCACAGAGCAGTCTGCTTCCTGAACAAAGGATAACTCTTCAAAGAGCGCTTTCAGCTTTTCACTGTCCCATGTATAACGGACTTCTTCCAGGGTAGCAGATACAGGCTTTTCAAAGTGTTTTATCCATCGGTATGTTGCGTTTTGATGCAGATATGTTTTTAAAGCTGAACTGTAATCAGCCTTCGCATCTGCTTCACGCAAGTCAATCTTTCCTGTTTCTCCATTTACAGTTTCAATTATCAATATCGGAATCTCTGTCTGTTCTGCCAGCTCAGCATTTACTTCTTCTATACTTTTTCCGGTACAATAAATGCCGTTTATCCACGTATTCACCGGAAAATTATTTCGGTAATAGAAAGCGAGCGCAAGTGCACCTGCCATAACAACAAAAAAGCCGCATAACAGAATCAATATCGGAATTCGAAACCATTTCTTCATAATCCACTTGTTTTCCTGTTTACTTTAAGTCATCCCCGTCAAATACATCCGCAATCGGTGCTCCCGCAGGAACCATGGGAAATACCTTGTCATCTTCTGGTATCATGCATTCAATCAGTACAGGTGCTTTCAATTCGATTGCTTTTAATAAAGCGGGCTCCATCTCCTCTTTTTCTGTAACCCTGATTGCCGCACAGCCAAGAGCTTCCGCAACTTTGCAAAAATCTACCTTATCATCCAATACTGTCTGTGAATACCGTTTTCCATAAAACAGAGTCTGCCATTGACGTACCATTCCCAGGACATGGTTATTGATAACCACCTGAATAATCGGAATGTTGTATCGGCTTGCAGTTGCAAGTTCGTTCATATTCATGCGGAAACAGCCGTCTCCGGCAATATTGATACAAATTTTATCGGGCTGTCCTACCTGAGCTCCAATACATGCTCCAAGACCATATCCCATAGTTCCCAGTCCACCGGAAGAAAGAAAGGTTCTGGGTTTCGTATAGTGATAATACTGTGCTGCCCACATCTGATGCTGTCCCACATCTGTTGTTATCAGAGCTTCCCCCTTCGTCACCTTGTCTATGGTTTCCATTACATAAGGGCAGGAAAGTCTGCTCTTATCATATTTCAGCGGATATTTTTCCTTCAAATCCCCGACAGTCTTCATCCAGTCTCTGTGATCTTGCTTTTCCAGTTCCTGATTCAGTTTTTTCAGGACAAGCTTCAAATCCCCGACAATGCTTGCGTCCACACGAATATTTTTGTTGATTTCCGCTGCATCAATATCAATATGTAGAATCTTTGCATTTTCGGCAAACTTCTTAGGATTGCCGATGACACGGTCTGAAAATCTTGCACCGAGAGCAATCAGCAAATCACACTGGCTTACTCCCAGATTGGATGCTTTTGTTCCATGCATGCCTATCATGCCGGTATATCGTGGGCTGTTTCCATCAAATCCGCCCTTCCCCATCAGCGTGTCACAGACAGGTGCGTCAATCCGCTCGGCAAACTCCGCCACTTCCTCATAAGCCTCCGAAAGGATGGCACCGCCGCCAAGATAAATGAACGGTTTCTTTGCATTTCTGATATACTCAAGAACCCTGCTGTAATCCTCCGGAGTTCCTAAATCCGTTTTTTCCTTCTTTTCAATTATCTTTGGTGTGTATTCACAGACAGCAGCAGTCACATCCTTTGTAATGTCAACCAGCACAGGACCGGGCCGCCCGCTTCTGGCAATATCAAACGCTTTTCGCAAAGTATCTGCCAGTTCCTCTACATTTTTTACTATATAGCCGTGCTTTGTAATCGGCATGGTCACGCCTGCAATATCAACCTCCTGGAAGCTGTCCTTTCCAAGCATGGGAAGCGTAACATTTGCAGTAATAGCCACCATGGGAACAGAATCCATATAGGCGGTTGCTATCCCTGTCACCAGGTTGGTGGCACCGGGACCGCTGGTGGCCATACAGACACCGACTTTTCCGGTTGCCCGGGCATAGCCGTCCGCTGCATGGGCAGCTCCCTGTTCATGGGAAGTCAATATATGGTTGATTTCGTTGCTGTGTTTATAAAGGGCATCATAGATATTCAGAATCGCTCCGCCCGGATAGCCGAATACGGTATCTACACCCTGTTCTTTCAGACATTCCACAACAATTTCAGAACCGTTTAACTGCATCTTTGATTTCCTCCTGAATTTTACTGCTTTCCGGGGATTTCAAGCACTGCTCCCCTGTTGCCGCTTGTCACAAGTTCACGATATCTTGAAAGATAGCCGGTTGTCACCTTAGGCTCTCTCGGCTGCCATTTCTCACGTCTCTTTGCCAGTTCATCATCCGATACTTTTACATCCAGTCTGTTCTCCGGAATATTAATGCTGATGATATCCCCTTCTTCTACCAAAGCAATCGGCCCACCGACAGCAGCTTCAGGAGAAACATGACCAATGGAAGCACCTCTTGATGCCCCTGAAAAACGTCCATCCGTAATCAAAGCCACACTGGAGCCAAGACCCATGCCCGCAATCGCAGAAGTAGGATTCAGCATTTCACGCATTCCGGGTCCGCCCTTCGGACCTTCATAACGAATTACAACGACGTCACCTGCCACGATTTTTCCACCTTTTATTGCAGCGATGGCATCCTCTTCGCAGTCAAATACACGTGCAGGACCCTCATGTACTAACATTTCAGGTGCTACTGCGGAGCGCTTTACCACACCGCTGTCAGGTGCCAGATTACCCTTCAGGATTGCAATTCCGCCTGTCTCGGAATAAGGATTTTCAACAGGTCTGATTACTTCAGGATTCAGGTTTTTGCAGTTCTTAATGTTTTCACCAATGGTTGTGCCGTTTACTGTCATGCAGTCAAGATTCAGCAGATTTTTCTTTGTCAGTTCATTCATCACTGCATATACACCGCCGGCTTCATTCAAATCTTCCATATAGGTCGGGCCTGCAGGAGCCAGATGACACAGATTCGGCGTCTTTGCGGACAATTCGTTTGCAATATCAAGATTCAGATTGACACCTGCTTCTCTTGCAATTGCAGGAAGATGCAGCATGGAATTTGTGGAACAACCAAGCGCCATATCGACAGTCAGGGCATTCATAAATGCTTTTTCCGTCATAATATCACGGGGTTTGATATCCTTTTCCACTAGTTCCATAATTTTCATACCTGCATGTTTCGCCAGTCTGATACGTTCGGAATATACAGCAGGTATAGTACCGTTTCCGCGAAGTCCCATACCGATTGCCTCTGTCAGACAGTTCATGGAGTTAGCGGTATACATACCGGAACAGGAGCCACAGGTAGGGCAGACTTTTTCCTCATATTCACAGAGTTCTTCCATTGTCATAGTGCCTGCAGCAACACTTCCTACTGCTTCAAACATGGAAGACAGACTTTTTTTCTGACCATGAATACGCCCTGCAAGCATGGGACCTCCGGAGACAAAAATGGTAGGAATGTTGACTCTTGCGGCAGCCATCAATAAACCGGGTACATTCTTATCACAGTTTGGAATACAGACAAGTCCGTCAAATCCATGTGCAAGAGTCATGCACTCTGTGCTGTCTGCAATCAGATCTCTCGTTACCAGAGAATATTTCATGCCGATATGTCCCATGGCAATACCATCGCAAACTGCGATGGCTGGGAACATAACAGGCGTACCGCCCGCCATGGCAACTCCCATCTTAACTGCTTCTGCAATCTTATCAAGGTTCATATGTCCGGGAACAATTTCATTATAGGAGCAGACAATACCTATTAAGGGGCGTTTTCTCTCCTCCTCTGTATAACCAAGTGCATTAAACAAGCTTCTGTGCGGCGCCTGAGCGGTGCCGGTTTTTACGGAATCACTTCTCATTTTTTCATCCTCTTTTCACTATTCTATCAGTTACAACAAATAGGTTTACCCGATTCTTTCAGCAAGCAAATCACCCATACGGGAACATCCAACTTTGGTACAGCCTTCCGACATAATGTCTGCAGTGCGGTAACCGTCCTTTAGAACCTGTTTCACGGCTGATTCAATGGCATCTGCTTCTTTATCCAAATCGAAACTGTAACGCAACATCATGGCAGCACTTAGCACAGTCGCAATAGGATTTGCAATATCCATTCCCGCTATATCGGGGGCAGAGCCGTGGCTGGGCTCATAAAGCCCGAATTTGCTGTCATTTAAACTTGCACTTGCCAACATTCCGATGGAACCTGTTACCATGCTTGCCTCATCCGACAAAATATCTCCGAACATGTTCTCTGTCAGGATCACATCAAACTGGGCGGGATCCTTCACAAGCTGCATGGCACAGTTGTCAACCAGCATATGTTCAAGAGTGACTTCAGGGTAGTCTTTTGCGACTTCCTCAACTACTTTTCTCCATAATCTGGAAGAATCCAGTACATTTGCTTTATCGACACTGGTTACCTTCTTCTTGCGTTTCATGGCAATATCGAAACCTTTGACTGCAATTCTTCTGATTTCATTTTCATCATACGTAAGGGTATCAATTGCTTTTAAGACACCGTTTTCCTCAATCGTCTTTCTTTCTCCGAAGTAAAGCCCTCCTGTCAGTTCCCGCATAATCAGCATATCAAATCCTGCTTTGCTGATCTCTTCTTTTAAAGGACATGCCGCAGCCAACTCATCGTAAAGAACGGCAGGACGCAGATTTGCGAACAGATTCAGTGCCTTGCGGAGTGCCAGAAGTCCAGCCTCCGGACGAAGATTCGGTGGGAGCTTATACCAGGGTGAAGTGCTGGTATTTCCTCCAATGGATCCCATCAGAACCGCATCTGCTGCTTTTGCCTTCGCAATTGCTTCTTCCGTCAGGGGAACTCCATGTACATCAATGGAAGCTCCCCCCATCAAAATATCTTCGAAAACCATTTTGTGTCCGAAAACAGTGGCTGTCTTTTCCAGTATCTTCTTTGCTTCTGTTACAATTTCAGGCCCGATTCCGTCACCGGGAATACATGTAATATGTAATTCCATATTTTTATACCCCTTCCGTTCATTGTATTCTTATGCCTTTCTTTTTTTTGACTTCGCAGTTTTAAAGCATGAAAGGCTATTCATTTAATAATAACTGATAGATTACCAAATTTCAACCTTATCTTACAAATAATCAAAGAAAACAAAAAGAAAAGAGACAATACCCTGTGGCATTGTCTCTCACTTTTCACGCTTCTTTAATTATTACTTCCGTCACTGGGTTTTTCTACACGGCTGATTGCAGACTTGTCCATAGGAATACGGCAGTTCTTATTATTGCCAAACTCTACAATTACGGTATCCTCAGTAATATCAATTACAATGCCGTAAAATCCAGAAGTAGTCATAACACAGTCACCAATTTCCAATGCAGAAAGCATTGCTGCGATTCTCTTTTTTTCCTTACTTTGAGGCCGCATGAAAAAGAACCACATTGCACCTATCAGGATTGCGTATACAAGCAACATGCTGACAAAGCCTGCGGTTCCTCCCGCTGCTGCAGCCGCATCTTCTCCTGTTAACAAAATTCCCATATTTCCTCCATTCCGATGCTCAAGCACCTGTAAGTCGTCTCAAATAGATATGATACACAAAAAATGACAATTGGGCAAGTATTTTATGAATTTTTTATCATTCAATCGGTGTTGCCATATTTTCCAGTTTCCTCTTCTTATACTCTGAAAAACATCCTTTGTCCAGAGCATCTCTGATTTCTTCCATCATGGTATTATAAAAATAAAGGTTATGAAGGACACAAAGCCTCATTCCCAGCATTTCCTTTGCTTTCAAAAGATGCCTGATATACGCTCTCGAATATCTCTGACAGGCAGGGCAGCCGCATCCCTCTTCGATTGGTCTGTCATCCAGTTCATACTTCGCATTAAACAGATTAATTTTTCCATGGTTTGTATAAAGATGTCCGTGTCTTCCGTTTCTGCTGGGATACACACAGTCAAAAAAGTCAATTCCGCGTTCCACGCCTTCAAGAATATTTGCAGGTGTACCGACTCCCATCAGATAAGTAGGCTTTTCCTTCGGAAGATACGGCACAACCTCATCCAGAATATGATACATTTCCTCATGGGTTTCCCCAACTGCCAGTCCTCCCACTGCATAACCATCCAGTTCCATCTCCGCAATTCTCTTTGCATGATCAATTCGTATATCCGCGTATACAGCTCCCTGGTTAATTCCAAATAAAAGCTGGTTTGGATTGATGGTATCCTCCAGAGAATTTAGTCTGGACATTTCCTTTTTACAACGTTCCAGCCATCTTGTAGTTCTTTCAACCGATGCCTGCACATAGGTTCTATCTGCTTTGCTGGGTGCACATTCATCAAATGCCATGGCTATGGTTGATGCCAGATTTGACTGGATCTGCATGCTTTCCTCCGGCCCCATGAAGATTTTGTGTCCGTCAATATGAGAGTTAAAATAAACTCCTTCCTCCTTGATTTTACGCAGGCCTGCCAGAGAAAACACCTGGAAACCGCCTGAGTCCGTAAGAATCGGTTTGTTCCATGACATAAATTTATGAAGACCGCCAAGCTGCTTTACTATCTTATCCCCTGGTCTCACATGAAGATGATAGGTATTGGAAAGTTCTATCTGCGTTTTGATTTGTTCAAGATCCGAAGTTGCAACAGCCCCTTTGATTGCTGCAACCGTTCCTACATTCATAAATACAGGCGTCTGAACGACGCCGTGTACAGTAGTTAACTCTGCTCTTTTAGCTCTTCCTTCCTGCTTTATGATTCGATACATATTTTATAAATCCTCCCAGAATTCTTCCAGTGTGATGCCTTCTTCCGTAATTACGGTTGCCGCCTGAATGCCTACATAACGGAAATGCCATGGCTCATACTCAATACCCGTAATATCCTCTTTCCCCTTCGGATAACGTAAGATAAACCCATATTTATAGCTGTTTTCCGCAAGCCACATACCTGCTGGTGTTTCCGCAAATCCTTCATCCAGATTTTTATACATGTCTGTCACAATATCAAGAGCAAGACCAATCTGATGCTCACTGGCTCCCGGTACCGTTACCGCCTGACTGGAAAGCTGATATGCTTCCATATATGACATTCCCATATTCATATATCGCTTCACTTTCCTGTTGAACAGCATTTGTTGATATTCCAGATCACGATAAGGAGAACAGATTGCGAGAGTGATTCCATCTTCTTTTGCTGCCTGAAGCATATCAAGCAAATCATCAATGATTCTTTCATCGCATTGCATGGAGCCCTTCATCGTATTGATTGTGCCAAAAGGAAATGTATAGTCATCGGGAATGGAATGTTGCTTGTTAATCAGAACAAGCCGCCAGTCATCCTTAGAAAACACAACTTTTTCTTCATCCTGTTCATTCTGTCCGGAATTTTCATGCGAAGACATGGAATCAAGTATTTCCGAAGCACTGTATTTCGCTACAATATCCATTCCGTGAGAAGTCTCGGCAAATTCTTCCCCCTCAAGCCGTACATCGTCATCATCCAAGAGTTCAAAATCTTCCAGATTGATTTCCGTCTCTTCGGCAAGAGTAATATCCTGCGCCTCATCTGACACTGAATTCAACCCGCTTTCACTTTTGTCACCCGAAATGAAAATCGGGAAAGAAAAGCTGCTGTAAACCGCGAAAAGAAGAAATGTCATAGCCAGCAGCGCAAATCTTTTTCCGTTTTTTCTGCAATATAAGGATGCATGCAGAATAAGCATTCCAATCACCATAACAGGAATGATACAAATACGGCAAAATTTATTCTTTTTTCCAATTTTTCGTATCCACTTTCGAAAACGCTCTTCCAACGACAATTTCATTTGTATTTTGCCATTCCTTTGTATATCAAAAGCACATCTGTTATTTTACAATCATTTTAATGATACCATACTTTATTTCTTTCTGCACCAAGTTTTCGTAAAAAGTTGCTATTTTTTATAGGATTCGCTATAATAATGCTCAAATCACAAGCAAGCAAAACGGACAAATGGAGGACAATATTATGGCAGGCTCAACTTTCGGAACAATTTTCAGAATTACGACCTGGGGGGAATCCCATGGGAAAGCTTTGGGCGTTGTCATTGACGGATGCCCTGCCGGTCTCGCACTTGACGAATCAGATATACAGAAATATTTAAATCGACGCAAACCGGGAACCAGCAGCATCACAACACCCAGGAAAGAGGCTGATGAGGTTGAAATTCTTTCAGGTACTTTTGAAGGACGCACCACCGGCACTCCTATTTCTCTTATTGTACGCAATACTTCTCAGATTTCGAAAGACTACAGTGAAATTGCTTCTTACTATCGTCCCGGCCATGCAGATTACACCTTTGATGCCAAGTATGGTTTTCGTGATTATCGCGGCGGAGGACGTTCCTCCGGCCGTGAAACAATCGGACGTGTTGCAGCAGGCGCTATTGCCTGTAAAATCCTGGAACAGCTTGGTGTTACAATTTGTGCTTACACCCGCTCTCTCGGACCTGTGGAAGCAGATATGGAACACTTCGACAAAGAAGCTATACTAAATACCCCTACTGCCATGCCTGACTATGTTGCCAGTGAAAAGGCAGTTGCATTTCTTGAAACGGTAAAAAAGGATACCGATTCCGTTGGGGGATGTATGGAATGTATCATAAACGGTATGCCGGCGGGAATTGGTGATCCTGTTTTTGAAAAACTTGATGCGAACCTTGCAAAAGCCATTATGTCCATCGGAGCTGTTAAAGCAGTGGAAATCGGAGACGGTTGTATGGTATCCCGTCGTTTCGGCAGTGAGAACAATGATGCCTTCTGCATTGAGGATGGTAATATTGCAAAAGAGACAAATCATTCCGGCGGAATTCTTGGCGGCATCAGCGACGGAGATTCTATTATCGTGCGCGCCCATGTCAAACCGACACCTTCTATTTTCCGTACTCAGCAGACTGTTAATAACACTCCGGAAGAAATAAATATCAATATTAAAGGACGACATGATCCCGTAATTGTTCCGAGAGCCGTTGTGGTTATGGAATGCATGGCTGCTCTTACCGTTTTAGATGCCATGATGGTAAATATGTCTGCCAGATTGGATGCGATGGTGGATTTTTATAAAAAATCATAAGGCATCCGGGAAATATCGTTTCTACATTGAGCAGGCATCCGAGAAATATCGTTTCTACATTGAGCAGGCATCCGGGAAATATCGTTTCTGCATTGAGCAGGCATCCGGGAAATACAGAGTATTTCCCGGATGTTTGGCTTTCGCCAAATAAAAATGAAATATAACAGCCGGAAGTAAGCAAGCTTACTTCCGGCTGTTTCTTTCATTTTTACTTTGCTCAATGCTATGACAACTTATGAAAAATAATGCAGTTCGGAACGTTCACATGAATTGGCGGTCCATTCATAATCATGGTTCCGTTCTTCAAATCAACATGAAAGAATGTCATATCATTTGTTTCGTGATTCAGCGAAACCAGAAATTTATTGTTCGGGAAGAGACTTGCATCCTTTGGGTATTCTCCACTGACAGGCAGGCTGAAAATCTTTGTCAGCATACCTGTTTTTTCATCTACGCTGTAGAGTACTGCTGAATTGTCCCCGGCAATTGTCGTGAGAAGATATTTGTAATCCATGGAAAAAGTCAGTGCACTACAAGCATTGGAACTACCCTTTTCGCTCTTTATCGTTTCCACAGTCTGTATTTTTTCAAAATTTGGCTGTCCGTTTTTCTCTTCATAAGAATAAACATCAATATAGCATTTCCATTCATGGACGATATAAATAAAGCGACCGTCTTTTGATATTTTGATATGTCTGGGCGCTGATTCCATCTCACTGCGGATAACATCTGCCAAAGTTACCTTGCCGTTTACCGCATCAAAACGATACACATTTACATGATCCATTCCCTGATCCGCAACAAGAAGATATTTGTTGTCATGCGTCATCCTGGCGCAATTGATATGAGGTCTGAAATTACGTTCTGCGATACTGCCAAGTCCTTTATGAAAAATTTCATCCGTAATTTCACCGATGGCACCATCTTCTTTCAATCGAAGGACTGTCAGTTTTCCGTCATGATAACCTGCGACAAAAAGAAATTGATCCGTATAATCGGTGGATACATAGCATCCTCTCATACCGTTAATAGGCGCAAAATTAATCAGTTCCAGATTTCCGTCCTTCAAAATTGTATAGGCTTCCACCCCGAAATCGGTTATGGAATACAGGTACTTCCCATTATGAGAAATGGTTACATAAGATGAATTGGTAATTTCCACCTTATCCTTTTCGATAAAACGACCATTTTTCATGTCTACATCATATATTTTAATTCCGTGGCTGTCACCCTGAGTATATGTAGATACATATGCCACATACTTCTCTTTTTCCATGAGAATTCCTCCTTTACTTCTTTCTAAATATAGCACAAAACAATACATTGTAAAATACTTTTTCCTCATAAAATCCTCTCGTTTTGTAAAATAAACAAACTTGCCAGGAAATAGGGGCAAATCCTGTCAAATATTCGTTGACTTTCCTGGCAGAACTGTATAAAATTTAAAGCAGTATGCTTTTACACTTTTTATCAGGAAAAAGAGGGAATGCCACATGAAAAATGCACTGGTTAATCTGGTTAATATTTCCAAGTCTTTTGACGGACAACTGATTCTGGATGACCTGAATCTCTATATAAGGGAAAACGAATTTCTGACTCTTTTAGGGCCAAGCGGCTGCGGTAAAACAACAACACTGCGTATTTTGGGCGGTTTTGAAAAGCCTGACAAGGGACAGGTTATTTTTGAAGGGAATGATATCACCAATCTGCCTCCCAATAAGCGGAACCTGAATACGGTATTTCAGAAATACGCCCTTTTCACGCACATGGATGTTGCGGAGAACATTGCATTCGGTTTAAAGATAAAAAACAAATCAAAATCCTATATTGACGATAAAATAAAGTATGCTTTGAAGCTTGTGAATCTGGACGGTTATGAACACCGCATGCCTGATTCCCTAAGCGGTGGTCAGCAGCAGCGTATCGCCATTGCACGCGCTATCGTTAATGAACCAAAGCTATTACTTTTGGATGAGCCTCTGGGAGCATTGGATTTAAAGCTTCGCCAGGATATGCAGTATGAATTGATCCGACTCAAAAATGAACTGGGTATTACTTTCATCTATGTTACACATGATCAGGAAGAGGCTCTTACCATGTCAGATACAATCGTGGTTATGAACCAGGGATATATCCAGCAAATCGGAACTCCCGAAAAAATCTACAACGAACCGGAAAATGCATTTGTTGCAGACTTTATCGGAGACAGCAATATTATCGGAGCGACAATGGTACGTGACCGTCTTGTTGAAATTCTCGGTGCACGTTTTGCCTGTGTGGATGAGGGATTCGGAGAAAACAAACCCGTTGACGTGGTAATACGTCCCGAAGATGTAGAGCTGGTATCCCCTGCAGAAGGCACGATTCAGGGAACCGTAACACATCTTATTTTTAAGGGCGTACACTATGAGATGGAAGTCGCCGCAAACGGTTATGAATGGCTCGTCCACTCTACAAAAATGCACGAAGTGGGCTCTCAGGTAGGCATTCGGGTTGACCCCTTCAACATCCAGATTATGAACAAGCCGGAATCCGAAGACGAGGAGGCAGCACACATTGATGAATAAGAAACTTTTGTCTGCTCCTTTTATTTTCTGGTCAGTGCTTTTTATTCTGGTACCGCTCTGTATGGTATTCTATTATGGACTGACGGATAAGACCGGGGCTTTTACACTAAACAATATATTGGCGATTGCCACGCAGGAGCACTCCAAGGCGCTCTGGGAATCCATAAAGCTATCGCTTATCAGCACTGTAATTTGTTTTTTGCTTGCGTATCCTCTCGCAATGATTTTAAGTCACATGAATACCAATAAAAACTCTTTTATTGTGTTGATTTTTATTCTGCCCATGTGGATGAACTTTCTTCTTCGTACCCTTGCATGGCAGACTCTTCTGGAGAAAACAGGTGTCATAAACAGCGTTTTGTCTTTTCTGCACCTGCCGGCATTAAACATAATCAATACTCCTTATGCGATAGTACTGGGTATGGTATATAATTTTCTGCCGTTTATGGTACTGCCTATCTATAATGTACTGGTGAAAATTGACGTAAACGTAATCAATGCCGCAAGAGACCTGGGTGCAAACAGCTTCCAGACCTTTTTGAAAATCATTTTTCCCTTAAGCATTCCGGGTGTTATCAGTGGCATCACCATGGTATTCGTACCTGCTTTGACAACTTTCGTTATCTCAAAAATTTTGGGCGGCAGCAAAATCCTGCTGATTGGTAATGTCATTGAACAGGAATTTACCCAGACCGGGAACTGGCATCTGGGAAGTGGATTATCCATCGTACTGATGCTGTTTATTATTTTTAACATGGTTATCAGCGCTGTCACCGATAAAGATGGGGAGGTCAATGCTTTATGATGAAAACCGCAGCAAAAAAAATTTACATTGCCCTCATTTTTATTTTTTTGTATGCTCCCATTGCGACTCTGATTGTCTTGTCTTTCAATGCCAGTAAGACAAGGGCAAAATGGGGTGGTTTCACTTTAAAATGGTATCGGAGTCTGTTTGAAAATGAAGTGATCATGCAGGCACTTTGGAATACTCTTGCAATTGCCTTTCTCTCTGCTCTGGCTGCTACCCTGATAGGAACCATCGCATGTCTTTCCATGCAGTGCATGAAAAAAAGGAACCGTACGATTTTGATGGGAATTACCAATATTCCTATGCTCAATGCCGAGATTGTCACCGGTATTTCCCTTATGCTGTTATTTATCAGCCTGGGAATTAAGTTTGGATTTTTAACCATTTTGTTGGCACATATTACTTTTAATATTCCCTATGTCATATTGAGTGTCATGCCCAGGATGAAGCAACTTAATCCCCACACCTATGAAGCGGCTTTAGATTTGGGAGCATCACAGCTGACGGCTTTTTTCAAAGTGGTATTCCCGGATATTCTTCCGGGTATACTTTCGGGATTCCTGATGGCCTTCACCATGTCACTGGATGATTTTATCATCACACATTTTACGAAGGGACCGGGAATTGATACTCTCTCAACCAAGATTTATACCGAGGTGAAAAAGGGAATAAAGCCGGAAATGTATGCTCTTTCCGCTATTATTTTTGTTTCTGTACTGATACTTTTAATTCTTGTAAACTATACGCCGAAACGAAACGGCAATCATAAAGCATAATTTTTGAGGAGGAATACATTATGAAAAAAATCTTTTCACTACTGCTCTGCGGCTGCCTTGTAACGTCTTCTCTAACCGGCTGTAGCTCCAAAGCAGAAACCAGCAACGGAGTTGTCTATGTTTACAACTGGGGAGAATATATCGATCCTCAGACCCTTGATATGTTTGAAGAAGAAACCGGCATCAAGGTAATCTATGATGAATTTGAAACAAATGAGGGAATGTATCCCAAGGTAGAGGCAGGCTCCTCTGCTTATGATGTCATCTGCCCTTCCGATTATATGATTAATAAAATGATTGCAAATGATTTGTTGCAGGAACTTAACTTTGACAATATGCCAAACGCAAAGGCAAATATAGGTGCTCAGTACTATGAGCAGGCACAAAGCTTCGATCCCGGCAACAAATACTGTGTCCCCTATTGCTGGGGTACCGTAGGTATCCTTTATAACAAAACCATGGTTGAAGAGCCTGTTACCAGCTGGTCTATTCTCTGGGATGAGAAGTATGCAGATAATATTCTGATGCAGGATTCTGTCAGAGATGCCTTTATGGTCGCTTTAAAGTTGAACGGTTATTCCATGAATACTTTGGATGAGAATGAATTGCAAGTGGCAAAAAATTCTCTCATTGAACAGAAGCCCCTTGTTCAGGCTTATGTAGTTGATCAGGTACGTGACAAAATGATTGGCGGCGAAGCTGCACTTGGTGTTATCTACTCCGGTGAGGCCATCTATACCCAACGTGAAAATCCGGATTTGGAATATGTGATTCCCGATGAAGGTACCAACGTCTGGATTGATGGATGGGTTATTCCGAAAAATGCTCCCAATAAGGAAAATGCGGAAAAGTTTATCGATTTTATGTGCAGAGGAGATATTGCACTGATGAACTTTGAATACATTACGTATTCTACACCCAACACAGTTGCACAGGAACAAATTGAAGACGAAGATATCAAAAATTCGGAAATTGCCTTCCCTGACTTGTCCAAATACAACGATCTGGAAGCATTTATCTATCTGGGCGAGGATGGTGACGAAATGTACAATAATCTCTGGAAAGAGGTTATGTCAAATTAAGAATCCCCAAAAGCTATAACATAAAAAGCGGCAGAACTATTCTCTGCCGCTTTTTTACATCTTATATCCAGTTTTCACATATCACTTTATCTCTCATCGCAATCACATTTATCCCTGTCTCTTCTGGGCATAGAGGGATAATCCTGCCATGAGGAAGGGCCTCTTTCCGAAAGGTCACAGCTTCTATCCTGCTCTCTTGCTTCTCTTCTGCTTTCTCTTGTCTCTCTTTTTGCTTCCTCTCTTGCGCAACCGCATTCGGAATGATTGCGATCACAAGCTCTTTCTTTTCTTTCACACCGCTCTTCTCTGTCACAGCACATATTAGAATGGCAGCCGAAAATTCCATTATTTCCACAGCCATTGCAGCAGCAAAGCAGCAAAAGTATAATAATACAATTCATATGGTACTCCGTTTATGCTTTGCAATATCATATGATGTTGCAGAATAATCCGTGCATGACCATGTTTTTTCTTAAACAATTAATTTTTATGAACCAGTTCCCTGCTGATGCATTCAAAAGTCTTTTTTTCTCCCTCTTCTGCCAACATCAACAGCATTTTTTCCAAAACTGCTCTTGTTTTCGGATGAATCAATGCATGTTCTCTGCTTCCATGTCCGCTTCTGTAGTATTCCAGCGGAGAAGCATCGGTATACTTTTTCCCCTGATAAACCTTACTTGCGGCAATACGATCCATTATCATCTCTGCAATGTATTTGTCAGGCATCGGAACAGGGACCATTTCTCCCGGCCTTTCAACGCTGTAATCAAACCAGTATTCATAATGATGCTTATTTCTTCCTTTATGATGCAACCAGGCAGCAGAATATCCTGTATCCTCTCTCTCTGCATTGTTGGGACTTCTTGTACCCTGATAATACCTTGCACCTACAAGGAACTCAGTCGGACTGTATTTTGAAAGATCATGCATTATTCCCTGTTTATACAAACCAACTTTAAAACAACCCTGTGCTACCAGTATTTTATGATGCGTAATTGTCTTAAAATGCTGCCATGCTTTACTCATCTTTTTTCTTTCTATTAACCGTATCCTTTCTGTTCTTTCGATTTTTTACACTTGACTGTGTACTGATATAAACAGAAATACTTCTGGGCTTCAGTTCACACATAGGGGATTCCTGATTCTGTTCGCTTTCATCATTCTGTTTTTCCTGGTTTTCATCGACTGTAGTAATAATCTGTTTCCAGTTCATGCCTTTCGGAAGCTTTGGCAACGCCAGTTCATGTTTTTCCCAGTGCATATTTATTGCGATATAAAGGAAGTCATCTTCCTCTGCCCTTTCACCTTTAACATATTTTCCACAAAGCATTACTCCGACAGTACGACTGTAGTGTTCCGTCTGTGGTCTCCATGCGCTTTTCCCATGATAGGACAAATCCGGATAGCCACATCCAATGTAATCCATAAGTCGCAATTCATTTTCCGCGTGGAGAATGGGATGTTCTCTTCGAAATGCCGTCAGCTGCTTCCAAAACGAAAGCAATTCCTCATTCTTCTTCTGATTGTTCCAGTCAAGCCATGCAATCGTATTATCCTGACAGTAGGGATTGTTATTTCCTTTCTGGGAATTTCCGAATTCATCTCCCATAAATATCAATGGCATAGACTGCGTAAACAGCAGCATACATATGGCATTTTTAACCTGTCGGAAACGCAGTGCCTTTACCTTAGCCTTCCTGCTTGTACCTTCTTCTCCACAATTCCAGCTGAAATTATAATCGCATCCGTCCCTGTTTCCCTCACCATTCGCTTCATTGTGTTTATGGTCATATGAGACAAGATCCATCAACGTAAATCCATTATAGTTCGTAATGTAATGGACTCTTCCCGACTTTTCCGGAATATGTCGCATCTGATAGAGTACACTTTCCTGCATACCTTCGTCCCCTTTCAGGAAACGCCGCATCGTATAAAGATAATCATCTCTGTAAAAAGCAAGATTTCGATAAGCCGGTATCTCATCTTTCCCGTAGATGCTATCTATGGCAAAGGAATCGTACCATAATTTTGTATCTGACAGCATATCATCCGTAGCAATCATATCTATGGGGATTCCTGTCCCCATCAAGTGAAATCCGTCTACGTGATACTCCATTACCCAAAAACGGAGTATTTCAGGAATTTCCAACTTTTTTACATTCTCGGGAAAATAGAATTGCATAATCAGTTCCATCCCGTTTCTATGAAGTTCCCTGACAAGATCTTTAAATTCACTTACAACATCGTCGCGATAGGAATAAGCAGACTTTGGCGCATAATAAAATGCAGATTTATATCCCCAATAGTTCAATTTCTGTTCGTTGACAGTATTATCTTCCTGAAGGATATAAGAGGGTGCTCCAACATATTCTTCTTTTTCCGATTCCCACGCTGCAGAAATTTCCGTAAATTCATAAGCAGGCTGCAGTTCCAGAGTTGTTACACCGATTTCCTTCAAATAAGGAATCTTTTCAATGATTCCGGAAAAGCATCCCCTGTGTACTACCCGGGAAGAAGGATGTATCGAGAATCCTCTGACATGCATACAATAACAAAGGCTGTCCTGCATTTTCAGAATCGGACGTCTGTCATCCTGCCAGTCATACCGATTATCCGGAATAATTGCACGAAATTCTTTCATTCCGCGCTTTTTCCCAAAAACTGCCTTCTCGGCAAATGCTCTCGCATGATAATCAGGTATCAGTTTTTCCTCTTCGTAAAACAGATAGGATATTTCCTTTGCATCCAATCCTTCCAGATATTTGCAATAAATTTTCCCGATTTTTTCTTCCTGTGTAAAGGGTTCTTTTCGAATTTCTTTTCCGGTTTTTCTATCATATATAATTACGCCGCAGGAATTCTTAGCGGAAGAAAAGGAAAAGCATATCCCGTTTCCCGTTAAATGTGCTCCCAGCGGATACGGCTTTCTGTAATCTTTATATTCTGTCATAAAATCAGCCTCTCTCCATTTAAATCCAAAACAAATATAAAATTATTATAAGATATCGCTGTGAAAATCACAAGACAGCTTTTGACAGATTTCCTTTCGCATCTTATTGCATGGGTTGACATTTTATCCAAAAAGACTATGATACAAGTAAAAGAAGGAGAACTGCTCATGAAAAAGAAACGTATTATTCCTACATGGATTCTTCTTATCCTGTTCTTCACAATATGCATATTTACCGCACCGGGACTTTCTCTTTCCGATGATTCAGAGGTTCTGTCGTCCGGCCCGGTCATTTCAGCTTCCGAAGAAGATTATATTCCTTCCTTTGTTTCCCCATCGCCGGAGCCTGAGCCTACACCGGTGCCTTTTGAAGAATACGATATTTCACTTATGGCTCTTGGTGATAATTTGATTCATATGGGTATCGTAAATACCGGAAAACAGGAAGATGGGACTTATGACTACTCTTTTCTGTTCCAAAATATCAGCGATTATCTGGATGCCTCCGATATCCGTATTATCAATCAGGAAACTATACTCGGTGGAAACGAGCTGGGCTTTTCCGGATATCCCTATTTTAACTCACCTACCCAGGTTGGAGATGCTATCGCAAATGCCGGATTTAATGTAGTGCTTCATGCCACAAATCATGCTGCTGACCAGGGAATAAATGGTATCCGCAATTGTTCCGTTTTCTGGGAAACAAATTATCCGGATGTACTCATGGCAGGAATTTATGAAGATAACACCCCCGATACCTCATCTTCTCTATTACAAATCGGAGATATCTCCTTCGCTATTTTGAATTATACCTATGGTCCTAATCTGGAAATTATTCCAAAGGATATCATAGGACATTTGAATATACTTTGTGATTATGACAAGACTACGGGTGCCATTGATTTTACATCCTTAAACCCACAGGTTATCAAGGATATTCAAGCTGCCGATTCAGCCGCTGACATTGTAATTGTCTGTCCACATTGGGGAACGGAATATCAGCAGACCCCCTCCTCCTACCAGCAGAAGTTTGCGCTGGAGATGACCGAGGCGGGAGCCGATTTAATTCTTGGAACCCATCCTCATGTTCCCCAGCCTGTGGAGTGGATTACTTCAGAAAACGGTAATACTTCTCTATGTTACTATTCTCTGGGAAATTATGTATCAACCCAGAAAAATGCACTCTCTATGCTGGAAGAAATGGCATGGGTTACTTTTCATGTCACAGAGGATACTATTCAGATTACCGATACAAAGACTGGGGTTCTCCCTCTCGTCTGTCACTATAAAAGCGGCCCTGTCCGTCTGGATCAGGTTTATCTTCTGGAAGAATATACGGAAGAAATGGCTGCACAGCATGGTCTATGGAATTACGGCGGTGTTCCTCTCCACCTGGAATACCTGCAAAGTGCCAGTGAAGAAATCTTCGGAGAATGGATATTAAAAAAGTCGGACATTCTGGGAACATCCGACTCTGACTAATTTATTCAATTATCTTTTTCACACCCAATATCGTATCATAATCGGCGTTGTAAATCACAACGCCTTTTTTGGAGTTTGCTGAATGAATAATCTGACCATCTCCGATATACAATGCAACATGCGTACATTTACCGCCGGAACCATAACAGATAATATCTCCGGGCTGTATTTCACTGTACGCTATACTCGTTCCAGCATTCGCAAGCTGTCCTGATGGCGTTCTGCTGATAGAATAGCCAAATTCAGCATAAATGAGACTTGTAAATCCGGAACAATCTGTGCCTGTCTGTAAAGATTGCCCTCCGTGAACATATTTATTTCCTAAAAACTGCATTGCATACTCAATAATTGCACTTCTGAGTTCATTATTGGAAGAATAGGAACCTGACGGTGCGGAAACTGTAAGTACCACATTTTCGGCAGCATCTGATTCGGAGATATTCTGTCTTGCTTCCAGAGCTTTCCTGGCAGCTATTTCCGCTGCTTCTTCCGCCAGAGTTTTGGCATAGATAAATTCTTCTGTAATTGTCACATATTCAGCTGCAACATATCCCGTTTTCTGAGAAGTATATTGGACTTTTAACCAATCGCCCTGATTTTCAAGCAGTTTTACCTTCTCACCATTATCTATATAGCCGATTCTTTTTGCTTCCAAATCAGGAGCTTCCCGTACATTCAGTCTGTCCGCCAGGACTACAGCATATCTGGTTACGTAATCCTCTATGACTGCCTCTGCAGCTTCTCCATAGAGAAAGAACTCCGATTTGATATAGCCTTCCACATTTCCGGAAATTACTTTAAACCAGTCATTCTCCTCACCTGCCGTTTCCAGAATCTGTGCCACGGCACCATCGTATATTTTACCAACAATTTCACTGTCTGTGTCAGGTTCTGTTCGAACATTCACATAATTTGTTACATCAGCAATTGCCAGATCTGCATACTCGCTTTCTTCCGCTTCTTCCTGAACCGGTAAAATTTCATCCTTAAGTACCACGTCAGGCACTATATTTTCTGACTGTTCGTTATCTTTATTTCCTATATTATCCGGAAGCAGTGAAAAAACGGAATCAGTTACAGGCAGCACTTCCTGTCCTTTTGTCTCTTCGGTAACTATCTGGACAGGAATCTCCTTAAGGGAACCTGTTTTCAGCATACCAACTACCATGATTCCAAGACAAAAGGCACTGATTGCCCTATATTTCATTTGTATTGCTCCTCCGTTGCACTTACCATTGTCTCGCATCCGCACGAAGCCCACAAGCAAAGCTTGTGGGTGTTCGTTGCACTCACCATTGTCTCGCATCCGCACGAAGCCCACAAGCAAAGCTTGTGGGTGTTCGTTG
>CAMEDC010000004.1 GCA_945913255.1 uncultured Lachnospiraceae bacterium | reverse complement strand
TATACGGTCTATATGCCGGTGCGGGAACTTCTGACAAAGCTTGTGACGGATTTCGATTATCTGAATTATGTGACGGCGCTTCCGGCGGGAGGAAAACGCAGAGCAAATGTGGAAATGTTGCTGACCAGGGCATCGGACTTTGAGAAAACCAGCTATTTCGGATTGTTCCATTTTATCCGATATATGGAGCAGCTGGAGAAATATGATGTGGACTATGGGGAAGCGGAGCTTTTGGATGAAAATGCGGATGTGGTGCGCATTATGAGTATCCATAAGAGTAAGGGACTGGAGTTTCCCATCACCTTTGTATCGGGGTTGAGCAAACGTTTTAACATGCAGGATGTGAATCAGTCCCTGATTCTGGATATGGATTACGGACTTGCCACAGATTACGTGAATCCCGTGCGGCGAGTGAAAAACAAGACACTGCGGAAAAATATCCTGGCGAGAAAATTGAGGGAAGACAGCCTCGCAGAGGAACTGCGTGTTTTGTACGTGGCGATGACCCGTGCAAGAGAAAAGCTGATTCTGACGGCAACGCTGGAAAATGCTGCGGAAAAATGGGAGAGCTTCCGGGAGAACGGCAGTGATTACCTGCTGTATCCGGATTTTATGGAGAGTGCAGGATATCTGGATTTCCTGCTGCCGATTCTTTGGGCTACTTCCATTCAGGTGAAGGTACTTCGAGAGGAGGAACTTGTAGCAGGAGAATGGAAGGAACAGCTTCAGCTGCGTGACAGAAGGCAGCTCCTGGAGCAGGCGGAACAGTACGCGGATGAGACGGCGCTAGAATTGCTGCGGAAGCGTCTGCACACAAAGTATTCTTATGAGAATCTTTCAGGACTTTATACCAAGACCACCGTATCAGAATTGAAGATAGCCGCTATGGCAGATAAGGATGAATCAGCCTTTCATACCTTTGAAGAGAAGGAGGTACAACCCTATATTCCGACATTCCGTCGGGAAGAAGAAAAGGTCAGCGGCACCGTTCGCGGCAACGCTTATCACAGAGTGATGGAACTGTTGGATTTTCAGAAGATTATGGATACGGAAAAATCCCGGTGGGGAGAAATGCTGCGCGGATTTCTGAAAGAGGCAACAGAAGACAGGCGTTTGAAACAGGAGTATGCTGATGCCGTCAGCGAAAGAAAGATACTGCATTTTCTGGAAACGGATCTGGCACAACGCATGAAACGCGCAGAGACAAACGGAAGTCTTCACAGAGAGCAGCCGTTTGTGCTGGGTATTTCCGCAGACAGACTGGGACAGGAATTTCCGGCAGAGGAAACGGTTCTGATACAGGGAATCATTGATGTGTTTTTTGAAGAGGAGGACGGCATTGTGCTTCTGGACTATAAAACGGATACCGTTTCTGCGATGGGGGAACTCTGGAACCGGTATGAGACCCAGCTGGACTATTACAGCGAAGCACTGGAAAAACTCACGGGGAAACCGGTGAAGGAGAGGATACTGTATTCCTTTCACCTGGAAAAGTATTGAGAATTTTATCATAACAGCTATAACAAATAATGCATAAACATTTTAACGAGGAGGATGAAAAAATGTATCAGATGATCGACGGTAAGAAGATTTCACAGGCAATCAAGGACGAACTGAAGGAGCAGGTAGCGCAGCTGAAAGCGGAGGGACAGACCAGGTGCCTTGCGGTTATCCAGGTGGGCAATGACCCTGCCTCCAGCGTGTATGTGGGCAACAAGAAAAAGGCGTGCGAGTATATCGGCATTGATTCCCTTTCCTATGAACTGCCGGAGGAAACCACAGAGGAAGAACTGCTCGGACTGATTGAAGAATTGAATGCAAAGGAGAATGTCAACGGCATTCTGGTGCAGCTGCCTGTGCCGAAGCACATCGATGAAAATAAGATTTTGCTGGCGATTGCCCCCGAGAAGGATGTGGATGGCTTCCATCCGGTAAATGTGGGTAATTTAAGTATTGGGAGACCGGGCTATGTATCCTGTACCCCTGCCGGTGTGATTCAGCTTTTGAAGCGCTCCGGTATTGAAATCGAAGGGAAGGAGTGCGTGGTACTGGGCAGAAGCAATATCGTCGGCAAACCCATGGCTATGCTGCTGCTTCGGGAAAACGGCACTGTGACCATATGCCATTCCCGCACAAAAAATCTGAAGGAAATTACGAAGCGTGCGGATATTCTGGTGGCAGCGATCGGTAAGCCGAAATTCATTGATGCCAGCTTCGTCAAAGAAGGTGCGGTTGTCATCGATGTGGGCATCCACCGCAATGAAAACAATAAGCTTTGCGGAGATGTGGATTTTGACAGCGTGGCACCGCACTGCAGCGCCATCACCCCCGTCCCCGGCGGCGTCGGTCCCATGACCATCGCCATGCTCATGAACAACTGCGTGAACGGGGTGCAGTAGAAGTAAAAAAAACTTGCAAACCACGTATTCTGTGATACAATGGTGGGGACAATTGAATAATGAGAGGAAGTCTTAATTCGAAGAGGAGAAGAGCAAATTATGAAGAAACGTTTCAGTATATTTTTCATGGCGCTTCTGACAATGGCTGTACTGGGCGGATGTGGCGCAGACGGCACAGGAGAGTCTTCGGAGGATCATTCCTCTAAGGAGTCTGTCGCAGAATCCTCGGATGTACAGGCATCTGAGGCATCTTCCGGTGAAGCACAGGAAGGACCTGTATACGGCGGCTCCGTTGTTGTAGGCATACAACAGGATATTGACAGTCTTGACCCTCATAAAGCAACGGCGGCAGGAACAAAAGAAATTCTGTTTAACATTTTTGAAGGCTTGGTTAAGCCCGATGAAAACGGTAACTTGATTTGCGCAGTAGCCAGCGATTACGAAATCTCAGAGGATGGTCTGGTATATACCTTCACCTTGAGAGATAACGTAAAGTTTCACAATGGCAATGTTGTGACATGTGAGGATGTGAAATACTCTCTGGAGAGAGTATCGGGACTTTTGGACGGCACCCCGCTGATTTCCACAATGAAAGCAATTCAGTCCGTAGATATTTTGGATGATAAGACGGTTCAGGTGACAGTGGGCGCAGCAAACACAGAGCTGATTTACAGCTTCGTGGCAGCAATCATTCCCGCGGGAAGCGGAGAGGATGAGGCGGCAAATCCCATTGGTACGGGACCGTTTTCTTTTGTCTCCTATACGCCCCAGGAGGGAATCGTAGTGGAGAAGAATCCCGATTACTGGCAGGAGGGTCTGCCTTACCTTGACAAGGTGGACTTCAAGATTGTCAACAGCCCGGATTCCGCACTGTTGGAACTGCAGGGCGGCAGCATCGACATCTATGCGTACCTGACCGATTCCCAGGCAAATGAACTGAAGGACACCTTCCAGGTGATTTCTTCCCCTTCCAACGTGGTACAGGCGCTGTTTTTGAACAATGCGGCGGAGCCTTTAGATAATGTGAAGGTTCGTCAGGCAATCTGCTATGCATTGGATAAGGACATGGTGAACGAGTTTGTAGCCGGCGGCAACGGAACCATTATCAGTTCTGCCATGCTACCCACTTTGAAGGACAACTACGTTGATTTGAATGATGTGTACGGTACTACCGCAAATGTGGAAAAGGCGAAGGAACTGCTGACAGAGGCAGGATATCCCGACGGCTTTGACCTGGAAATTGCCATTCCTTCCAACTATGAGTTCCATATGCAGACCGGAGAGGTGGTTGTGGAGCAGCTGAAGGCAGCAGGCATCAATGCTACCATCAAGGCAGTGGAGTGGAGCACATGGCTGGACGAGGTTTACAACGGACGACAGTACCAGGCTACCATCAGCGGTATTACCTGTGATATGACGCCCGGCTATCTGTTGAACAGATTCCAGACAGATTCCAAAAAGAACTTTATTAACTTTGCAAACGAGGAGTATGATGCACTTTACCAGAAAGCACAGGCTGCCTTAGACCCTGTCTTGAAGGCGGGCTATTATGCAGATCTGCAGAAGCTTCTCTGCGAGGAAGCCGGAAGTGCATTCCTTCAGGTTCCCGCCAATACGACGGCAATCAGCAAAAAGCTTGCAGGCTATAAGTTCTACCCTGTCTATGTACAGGATTTGAGTACGGTATACTATGCGGAATAAGTGAGCCAAACGAAGACCTATTCCGCAAAATTAAGTTGAAAGAAAGGAGGCAGCCCGTGAAATATTTCGGTAAAAAACTATTTACTCTCATTATGACATTGTTCCTGGTTTCCGTGGCTGCCTTCCTAGCTTTTCAGATTATTCCGGGGGATGTGGTGACATCCATCCTGGGAACTGAGGCGACTCCCGAGCGGGAGGAACAGCTTCGGGAAGAACTGGGATTAAATAAGCCTCCTGTGGTGCGGTATTTCAGCTGGGTGGGAGATGTGCTGAAGGGTGATCTCGGTGTCAGCTACCGCTATTCCAAGAACATGAATGAGATGATGCCGGTAAAGGAGCTCGTTGGGGACAAGCTTCCCGTGACACTCTGGCTGGCGGCGGTCTCGCTGGTCTTTATTATTGTGGTTTCCATTCCCCTTGGTGTGTTATGGGCCAGAAGCGCGAGCCGTGCGACGGATAAGCTGGGGCATTTTCTGGATGCTGCCCTGGGTGTCATTACCCAGACGACCATGGCAATTCCTTCTTTTTTCCTGGGAATCCTGGTGACTTATCTGTTTGGCATTCTGTTCAAGTTTTTTACACCAGGAGGCTATATCAGCTACAAGGAAGATTTTTGGGGCTTCCTCGGCTACCTGTTGTTCCCGGCGTTGTCCATTGCCCTGCCGAAAATTGCCATGACAGCAAGATTTCTTCGCAATTCCATGCTGACGGAGCTGAAATCCGACTATGTGCGCACGGCTTACAGCAAGGGCTGTACCAGGCGCAGAGTGCTGTACGGACATGTGCTCAGAAATGCCATGATGCCCGTTGTTACGTTCTTAGGGATGATTGTTGCGGAGATTGTGGCAGGCAGTATTGTGATTGAACAGGTTTTCGGACTTCCCGGTATCGGAAGGCTGTTGATCAGTTCGATTTCCACCAGGGATTTTCCCGTGGTAGAGATTTTGATTTTGTATATTACCTTTGTGGTTATTTTTGTATATTTCCTGGTAGATATTCTGTATCGTATCATTGATCCGAGAATCAGTGAAAAGTAGTGATGGTGGGAAATAAGAACCGCGAGAAGCAGTAACCGGGCAGGATTACTTTATGAAAAAAGAAAAGAAGGGAAAATGGAATAAATATCTTGTGGCAGGCCTGTTGATGACAGGTCTTGCTGTGGTGCTGGGAATTGTGGGATTTTTCTGGACTCCCTACAGCACCACTGCCATGTCTGCCGCAGAGAAATTTAATCCGCCATCCCTGCGCCATATTTTCGGAACGGATAATTTCGGAAGGGATATTTTTTCACGGGTGATGCAGGGGTGCAGCACTACTATTTTGATTTCCACCCTGGTGGTACTGGTCTCCGGCACGGCAGGGATTCTTCTGGGCGCAATTACCGGATATTTCGGCGGTATTCTGGATGAAATTGTCATGCGGATTACGGATGCGGTCAACGGATTCCCCAGCATTCTTCTGACGCTGGTTATCATCAGCCTGTTGGGTACGGGAAAGCAGAATGTCATTATTTCTCTGAGTATTGTATTCATTCCCAGTTATGTGAGAATTGTGCGAAGCGAATTCATCCGTCTGAGAGATGCGGATTACATTAAGCGGGCAAGACTGATGGGCGTGAGCAGAGTGCGGATTCTGTTTGTGCATATTCTGCCCAATATTTTTTCGGTGTTCTGGGTATCTGTTATGATTGGCTTTAACAATGCAATTCTGGCAGAGTCCGGCATGAGCTATCTGGGAATCGGCGTGCAGCCTCCGGATGCCAGTCTGGGAAAGATGCTTTCCGATGCGCAGGGCTATCTGCAGTCGGCACCCTGGTATGCGCTGGCACCGGGACTTACGATTGTATGGATTGTGCTGGGATTTTCGCTGTTCAGCGAAGGAATACGGAGGTCACAAGATGATAAGAATTGAGAATCTTTCTGTGGCCTTCGACGGCACGGAAGTGGTGAAGAATGTCAGCCTGGAACTGAAAGAGGGAGAGATACTGGGTGTTGTAGGGGAATCCGGTTCCGGAAAATCCGTGACGGCGCTGACGCTCATGGGATTGGTATCGGAAACTGCTAGGCTTACTTCGGGACGCATCCTGTTTGAGGATGTGGTTCTGCGGGAAGCGGGAAAACCGCTGGATAAGGAGTTGTATCGCAAATACCGTGGGGATTATATGTCCATGGTGTTTCAGGAGCCCATGACCTCCTTAAATCCGACACAACGGGTGGGCAGGCAGGTGGAAGAGGTGCTGAAACTTCATACGGGTCTGCAAAAAGAAGAAATCAAAGCGAGAGTACTGGAAACCTTTGAGGCAGTGGGACTGCGGAATGCGGAGAAGGTTTATGGCAGTTATCCACACGAGCTTTCCGGCGGAATGCGCCAGAGGGTGATGATTGCCATGGCAATTATTCTGCATCCCGACCTGGTGGTTGCGGATGAACCTACCACGGCGCTGGATGTTACCATTCAGAATCAGATTGTGGAGCTGCTTCGGGACATCAATACGAAAGAGCAGAACGCCATGCTTTTTATCACGCATGATTTGAATCTGGCGAGACGCATCTGCAATCGGGTTGTTGTCATGAAGGACGGATGCGTGGTGGAACAGGGTGACACGGAGGAAATTTTTCAGCACCCGAAGCAGGAATATACAAGGCGTCTGATTGAGGCGGTGCCTTCCCGGATGAAGAAGAGAGTGTCGGTGATGGAAAGACCGGCAGCAGGTGGCGGAGCAGAAAGCAACGGAATGTCGGGCACCGGGTCAGAGCAGAACTCCGGAAGTGCAAATCGGACGGTATTGGAAGTTCGGGATCTCTCCGTATTCTACCGTGACGGCGGCAACAGCCTCTTTTCTGCCAAAAAGAAGCATTGTGTGGTAGAAGGGGCGGATTTTGAGATTTACCGAGGAGAAAGCCTTGGTCTGGTAGGCGAGAGCGGCTGCGGAAAGACCTCGCTTTCCAAGGCGATTCTGGGTATGAATAAGGATATTACGGGTGAGGTTGTACATCACACGACTCGTCCTCAGATGATTTTTCAGGATCCGTACAGTAGCCTGAATCCTACAAAAACCATCGGATGGCTTTTGCAGGAGCCCATGCGGGCAGCTTGCGCGCTGGATAAATCCCTTTCCATGACGAAG
Organism: uncultured Lachnospiraceae bacterium; assembly: GCA_945913255.1. Taxonomy (GTDB): domain Bacteria; phylum Bacillota; class Clostridia; order Lachnospirales; family Lachnospiraceae; genus Acetatifactor. The sequence continues at coordinate 134,335 of CAMEDC010000004.1, read as the reverse complement.
GCAGATATGGAAGCAGCTGCCTATGATATGTTGCATCGGGTCGGTATGGAGGACAAATATTTCGACAGAAAGCCATCCCAGCTTTCCGGCGGGCAGAGACAGCGTGTCAGTATCGGACAGGCATTGATTATGCATCCGGGTTTTCTGGTTGCGGATGAGCCGGTTTCCGCTCTGGATGTTACCATTCAGGCGCAGATTATGGAACTGATGCAGAAGCTGCAGCAGGAGATGAAGCTGTCCTACCTCTTTATCTCCCACGACATCAATGTGGTATACCATATGTGTGACCGTATCATGGTCATGAAGGACGGAAAGATTATTGAGACGGGGGAAACAGAAGAAATCTTCCGGAATCCCAAGATGGATTATACGAAGTTGCTTTTATGTAATTCATAAAAGAGACTATCAGTGATAATAGCTTTCAAACCATTTCGAAATGGAGTTTGCGGAAAGGGTTACCATGTTAATTGATTTTAAAGAAGCAAAGGTTGAAGATGCCGAAGTGCTTGCGGATATCTATAATGCATCATTTTACAGTGACTTTGTGAAATATGGTGAATGTCCCGGATATGGAAAAACCAAAGAAATGATGGAACAGTCGATTATCAAAGCGCCGAAGTTTGTCATTCTGTGTGACGGTACGCCGGTCGGTTCTATTTCCTGTAAAAAAACGGCTGAAGCTACTTATGAAGTCGGATGCTTATGTATCATACCTGAATTCCAGGGAAAGGGAATCGGAACAAAGGCCTTTCAATTTGCCTTGTCTTATTACAGCGATTGGAAGAAGTTTACATTGATTACTCCCGCTGATAAAGAAGAAAATGTGAAGTTTTATACAGAAAAGTGCTTATTTCAAATAGAATCGACAGAAATGGATGGTAATGTAAAAGTCTATCGATTTGTCAGGAAAAGATAATATATTGTTTACCGGGAGGCTTGTATTACGAATATTGTAAGAAATAAGATGAAAGGTTACCCCTTCAAGTCGGGTAGCCTTTTTTACATAATCAAATTTGATGCAACCGAAAGCGGTGTCTGTTCTTCTAATATGTGTAAGCAGTAAATGCTTTACATTGCATCCGGCCGGATGTGGAGTGGAGGATACATGGAAAAACTAGTGAAAAAAGCAAAAAAGGGCGATGCGGAAGCCTTTATCACCCTGATGGAACAGAATAAGCAGACCATGAAACGGGTTGCTTATGCTTATCTGGGAAATGAAGAGGATGTTGCGGATGCCCTGCAGGAAACCATACTGGCGGCATTTGAAAAACTGGATACGCTGAAAAAACCGGAATTTTTCCGAACCTGGCTGACAAGAATCCTGATCAATAACTGTATTGCTATAAAGCGCAGGAAGAGCAAAGTGATTTCCATGGAAGCGGTGAGTGAAGGGCTTTAGACAGTGTCGGAAGCAGACCGGCTTTCTTATGACTTCAGTACGAATCTGGAATTTTGCGATTTACTGAAGGAACTTCCGGAGGACAGCAGAGTGATTTTCCAGATGTATTACGGAGAACAGTTTTCCATCGGTGAAATTGCACAGATGCTGCATATGAAAGAGAATACCGTGAAAAGCCGGATTCACAGGGGAAAGGAACAGCTGCGGGCGCAGCTGGAGGCGTGAGAGGAGAATCGAGATGACAGGTTATCGTGAAGAGGATATCAGAAGAATATTGCGTGCAGAAACAACAGAAAGTCCGCTGATTGAGGAAAAGATGCAGGAAGCCTATGAGAAAATCAAGCGTGGAGCGGTTAGAAATAAGAAGACCCATATTCGCAGGACTTTTACCGGAATCGGGGCGGCCGCGGCGATTATGGTACTTGCAGTGGGCTTCTGCGCTGCGAACCCTGCCCTGGCGGCGGAACTGCCGATTCTGGGCGGAGTTATGGAACGTGTGCAGGGACTGTTGGGATTTCGGGATATTCCGAAAGAGGAGATTGTGAAGCTGCCGGGTACGGACAACCTGCAAGACAGCTCAGAAGCGAAAGGAGCGCAGGATGCAGTTGGCGGATCAGACGGTTCAGGAGCGCAGGAATCTTCGGGCAAGTCGGATGGTTCAGAAACGAAGATTGCGGAAGCCGGTTCGGACGGTTCAGCAGCAGAATCCACGGTTTTGTATCAGGCAAAGGATCAGGGGTATACCTTTACTTTGACAGAGTATTATGCATCCAACCAGGCTATTTTCCTGGGAGTGCGTATGGAAAGTGAAGAAGCCTTTCCGGAGATGGCTTCCGCTTTGCAGGGAAGCAGCGTGATTACAATGGGAACGATTGAAGACTATTCCTTCCGAAAGGATGATGTGTATCACGGTGGCAGATATCTGGAAGGACAGCTGGAAGATGACCACACCTTTGTGGGAATGTTACGCATTGATTATGAGTCCATTAATGTGGACGGAAGGAAGTATGATGAGGCGTGCCGGGAGGCGGAAAAACAGGAAAAGGAGCTGCCGGGACTGGATGCTGATACTTGGGGACTCTATATGAGGGAATATGAGATTCCTCAGGAAATGACTCTGAATTTTGAAATCGAATATTTCTATCTGTATTCGGAGGCAGGTAAGGATAGGGTGTGCGGCAGCTGGAAATTCCCGGAGCTTACCATTGTGCAGAGTGACAAGGATGTACAGGTTATCGAAATAGGTGAGGTGAATGAGGAGGGTATCGGGCTGGAAACCATTGAGGTATCTCCGGTGGAAATCACGCTGCATCCGACTGCACCGTCAGACCGTCTGATTATAGCAGTGGTGCTCGACAAGAACGGGAAAAAGCTGCCCTGTGCGGGAACCAATACAAATGAGCTGGCTGTCAGCGGATATGATGTTTCCGAGATTACCGTGTATATCTGTGATTATGACGAATACATGGAAATCAAAGGGTATGCACTGCAGGAGGATGGAAGCAAGTTCAAGGAGATACTGAATGAGAAAGCACTGTACCAAAAAACAGTGATATTGGTGAAGTAGCGTTGGTTTCATGGACATACCCATCCTTCCGACTGCATATAGTTTTAGTGCGAATATGCGTCGGGAGGATTTTTCTTTGTTTGAACAATACACAATACAGGAAACATTGGAGGAACTGCGCACAAACGGACAAAAGGGATTAAGTATGGCAGAGGCCGGAAAGCGGCTGCGGGAAGAAGGCCGGAATGAAATGCGGGAGCCAGGAAGAAAGACGGTAGTCCAGTCCTTTCTGGAGCAGCTGAACGACCCGTTAATCTATGTGCTGATTGTGGCGGCGGTGGTGTCTGTACTATTGGATGAAATCAGTGATGCGGCTATCATCGGTGCTGTGGTGTTTCTGAATGCCATTGTGGGAATGTTACAGGAGGGTAAGGCAAGAAAAGCACTGGAATCCCTGAAAAAGCTTACCAGTCCGAAGGCTGTGGTAATCAGAGAGGGCAGGCGGATGGAGATTCCCGCGGCGGAGCTGGTGCGGGGAGATCTGGTATACCTGGAGGCGGGATGTCAGGTCCCGGCTGATTTGAGGCTGTTGTCTTCCGTTAACTTGAAAATCGAAGAATCGGCGCTGACGGGGGAGGCAGTCCCGGTGGAGAAGGACAGTAGTTTTTTGCCGCAGTGCTGTGGGGGAAAAATGAATGCGGGGACAACTGCTGCAGAAAAGACTGACAGGGGGGCTGCCAAGGGTGCAGAGATTCCGCTGGGTGACAGGCTGAATATGGCGTACATGTCTACCATCGTGACCTACGGCAGAGGAGAAGGTGTGGTGACAGCCACGGGTATGCATACGGAACTGGGGCAGATTGCAGCCATGATTACAGAGGCGAAGGAGGAAATGACACCGTTACAGAAGCGACTTGGGGAACTGGGGAAAGTGTTGAGCCTGCTGTCTCTGGGGCTGTGTGCAGCACTATTTGCCATAGCTGTATTGCAAAAAAGAAACGTGCCTGAAATGCTGATTACGGCAATCAGTCTTGCTGTGGCTGCGGTTCCGGAGGGGCTTCCTGCGGTGGTGACTATCTGCCTCGCCCTAAGTGTCACCAGAATGGTGCGGGTCAATACCATTGTACGGCGTCTGCCTTCCGTGGAGACGCTGGGAGCGGTGAGTGTGGTCTGTTCTGACAAGACGGGGACACTGACGCAGAACCGGATGACCGTGGAAAAGTGTTTTCTGAAAGGAAAAATGTTTTCTGCCGGTGAACTGAAATCATCGCTTTGTCCGGACTTTTTCCGAGGGATAACCTTGTGCAATGATGCTGTTTTGCAGGAGGGCTGCCGGATGGGAGACCCCACGGAACTGGCGTTGCTGGATTTGACAGCCGGGCTGGGACTTAAGAAAGAGCAGCTGGAAAATAAATTTTCCAGAACCGGTGAGCTACCTTTTGATTCTGACAGAAAGATGATGACAACGCTGCATGACACAGTTATGTATACAAAGGGTGCACCGGATGAGGTCTTAAAGAAGTGTACCGGGATTCTGACTGAGAACGGTGTGATGCGGATGAACGAGAACCACCGCAGGCAAATCAGACAGGTATTGTCGGAGCTGGCAGGGGAAGCGCTTAGGACACTGGCGGTTGCAATGCGTACCGGCATGCGGCAGCCGGAGGAAGAACAGCTTACTTTTCTGGGACTGGCCGCCATGCGTGACCCGGCCAGGCCGGAAGCGGCAAGAGCTGTGGCAGATTTTAAAGAAGCCGGCGTCACCACGGTGATGATTACCGGAGATCATGTGAATACGGCCTTTGCCATCGGGAAGCAGCTGGGGATAGTGAGCAGACCTGAGCAGTGTATGGCGGGAAGTGAAATAAGCAGGCTGGGCGATGAGGAATTTGACAGAAAGCTGGAGCAGATTCGTGTGTTTGCCAGAGTGTCTCCGGCCCAGAAGGTGCGCATTGTAGACGGATTTAAGCGACGGGGTGAGATTGTCGCCATGACCGGGGACGGTGTGAATGATGCACCTTCTCTGAAAAAGGCAGACATCGGGATTGCCATGGGGCTATCGGGAACGGATGTGGCAAGGCAGGCTTCGGATATGGTGCTGACAGATGATAATTTCGCCACCATCAGGCGTGCCATCGAAGAGGGCAGAGGGGTTTATGAGAATATCAGAAAATCGGTGATTTTCCTGCTTTCCTCCAACCTGGGAGAAATGATTACCATGTTTCTGGCAGTGACACTGGGACTGGCGGCTCCTCTGAAATCCAGTCACATTTTATGGATTAACCTGATTACGGACTCACTGCCTGCGCTGGCTCTGGGTGTGGATAAAAATGACGGAAAAAGCCTGATGCGGCAGAAACCAAGGAAAGCTCAGGAAAGCCTTTTTTCCAGAGGTGGGCTTACCTGTACCCTTTTCTATGGTGCACTGATAGCAGCGGTCAGTCTGACTGCGTTTTTCATGGTGCCCTGCGCATTGCTGCATATCAATGGAAAAAATGTGGACTTGGAACAGCTGACATGGATTTTGAAGGACAGTGTGGTGTTGTCCAAGGCACAGACCTATGCCTTTACGGTGCTGGGCATGTCTCAGCTTTATCATGCGGTGGGAATGCGGGATGTACAGAGATCTTTCTTCAGAATGAATCATCTGGAAAACAAGCTGATGATTTTAGCCTGTGTTGTGGGATTTTTGCTACAGTTTGCGGTGACGGAGGTTCCGTTTTTCATTCATGCATTCGGAACCACGCACTTGTCAGGGCGAGAGTGGATGCGGCTGAGCATTCTTGCCGCAGCACCCCTTCTCGCCCATGAAATCATTGCGCTTCTTTCGTTACCTCGCAGGGTTCTGCGCAGGCATACGTGATAGAAATTGTACCTCGCAGGGTTCTGCGCAGCCTTAAGTGACAGAAATCAACGACCGTGCTATTTATTTACTTTATTCAATTCGGCGTTGATAATCTGTAATGCATTCTCGGGAACTTTTTTGTCGGAGCCGCCGAAGCCTGTCATCATGTCTGTCAGTTCAAACAGGCTCTTTTCTCCCATCATGGCAAGCATGGATTTTTTCATTTTCATGCCTGTCATGGCAAACAGGGCATTGGAGAGGATAGAAAAGGCTTCATCGTTTGCGGCAATGTCATTTAATTTGTCATGGACTGAGAAATGCTTCTCGGAAAATTCCATGGGTGCATCACTCGCTACGGTTTCTACCTGTTCGAACCAGTTTGCCACACCTTCTCCGTCATCGTCCTCCTGAGGTAAGGTGTAGATGTCAGGTTTTTTGTCTACCTTTTCCAGAGTCATGGTGTCGGATACGCCATTTGCCGTGGCGGTGAGGAAGGTAAAACCATCGCTCAAAGGTACATTTTCAAAGAGGAAAATTTTATTGCCATACTGTGCGGCAAAGGGTTGTCCGTTCACGTAAAGGGACACTACAGGCTGGTTTGAGTAGACTTTGATTGTGACGGTATCTCCGGTTCGCTGGGCATAGCGCCTTCCGTAGAGATGGACAAAGGGTTCTTTACTCCAGTATGCCTTGTACACATAGAAGGCTTCCTTTTTCACTTTTCTGTCCATGGTGACAAGTCCCTTGTTGTTTCGTCCTGCGGTTCCGCCTTCATTTCTTGCGGCGCAGCCGAAGTCAAACATGTTCCACACATGCGTTGCCCAGAGGTAGGGGCGCTCCATGAGAATTTTTGCCATGTGCTCATGGTACTCTGCCTGATAGGCTTCCGAATAATCACGGCATTTTGGCTCGTCAGGCTGGTAGGTGATGATGCCTTCCGCACCGTATTCCGAAACGCCCAGGCAGATGTCAGGATGTTTCGCATGGAATTCATCCAGCCATTTTTCATTGTAATCATAGGTTCCGCCGTACCAGCCGAAGTAGTGGTTGTAGCTTTCCACATCGGTGATGCCGTGCAGAGGGCTGTCCATGGGCAGCATGCTCACATGGGCGATGGTGGTAAGGCGGCTGGGATCTATCTGCTTGACGAGAGCATTCAGGTCTTTGTGATTGTCTATCAGTCCGGGCTTTTCTCCTGCTATGGTAATTTCATTGGAGATGCCCCAGAAGCAGATGGAAGGATGGTTATAGTTCTGATAGATTAAATCCTGCATCTGAAGGCGGCAGTTTTCATGGGCTTTCGGATCGTCGCTCTGACAACTGATATAGGGAATTTCTGCCCAGACGATGAAACCGTATTCGTCGCAGGCATCGTAGAAGTCCCGGCTGTGCTGGTAATGGGCGAGGCGCACGGTGTTGGCACCAAGCTCCGCAATCAAAGCTGCATCCTCATAGTGCTGTTCCCGTGTCAGGGCATTGCCGTACCACAGTCTGTCCTGATGGCGGGAAACGCCGCGGAGCATCATGGGTTTGCCATTCAGGAAAAAGCCCTTTTCCGGATCCACATAAAAGCTTCGGATGCCGAAACGGGAAGAAACCTCGTCCACGGATTCGTTGCGGTAGAATAAGGTTGCAGTGCAGTGGTACAGATAAGGGTCATCAACACCCTGCCAGAGATGCGGTTCGGGAAGCAGGATGTCCGCCTTGGGGTCGGTGGAAGGCCGCCAGACCTCTGCGGTTTCCTTCCCTTCCGCATCGGTAATCAGATAACGGATGGTATAGTCAGGTGAAGGATTTGTTACCCAGCTGTTCAGATGAAGGATGGCATGCGTCGTTTTTTCAATTATTTCCGGTGTGATGGCGAGACCGCTTGCACCGTGAAAGCCTACTTCAAAATGGGTAGCGGGCAGAATCAGCAGATTAACGCCCCTGTACAAACCGCCGTAGAAGGTAAAGTCTGCCATCTGCGGATAGATATTGCTACGGTTTGTATTATTGACTGCGATTGTCAGCGTATTGGAATGTTCGTATTGGAAATCCTTGGGAAAGAGTGCTTCCGTGATATCCACAGTAAAGGAGGAGTAACCGCCTTCGTGACTGCCCATTTCCCGGTCATTGACAGATACTTTTGCGGAGAGTCCCGCAGCAAGTACTTCCAATATAACACGTTCTCCATCCAGGAGAGTGGGAGTGGGGAACTGCTTTGTGTAGAAATATTCCCCTCTGTCGTATGCGCCCTTGCCGTCCATGCCGTCTATGGCGTTCCAGGTGTGGGGCAGGTTCACTGTCTCCCCGTGGACACGATCTTTGGAAAATTGCCAGTTGTCGTTAAAGCTGATAGTCTGTCTCATGTTACCTCGCCTTCTGCCGTATAAACGGCGGTTATGTTCTCCAGTTTCGTAAACAGCATCATAACGTTAGTATAAACTTGCGCGATGAAAATATCCATTAAATGAATGTGAAAAAATTCTGAAATAAGGAATTCCGTTTCGGGGCTTAAGGGTAGTGATAAGACAAGAATATGATAAATTGAAGTTTGCGCGTAAATTTCTATTTCCAATTGAAGGACATATGGTAAAATAAAGAGGAATTTATAACTGGTAAAATAGAGTGAGCAGTCAATGCAAAAGCAAAGACAGATTATTGTGTGCCAGTATAGTGAAATCAAAGACGAGACAGAAAGGACAATATATATGAAAATCATAGATGCTCATATTCATATCTGTGAAAATTTGAACGGTTTTGGCTCAAGAGGAGAGCTTCGCTGCATCGGAGGCGGCTTCGTGCAATATGCCGATGGCAGCAGTTTTCAGATGTTTCCGCCGGAGCTTGGAGAGAACGGAGTCAGCCTGCTATGATCCTTTTTGCAGAAAAAGTGAGGAAATAAGAAAGCATCTGTTTGAAGACCTGGGATTTCAAATCGTAAAATTCGAGGTCAGTGACGGAAGCGGGCTCATGAGCTATCACAGGGAGTTTGCTCTGGATGGCGATATGATGGAAGAAGCCCTATGCTATGCGGAAGATCATGGAGTGACTGCTGTGTTTGATATCGGCAGACGGGGAAGCTGTTGCTGGCAGCCGGAAGCACTGGCAAGAGCGGTGAAGCGACATCCGAACATGCAGTTTGTTGTCTGCCATCTGCTGGCACCGCAGGGACGCAGTTACGAGGAAGAATGGCGAGAGGGAATCCGGGCACTGAATCAGGAGAATGTAGTTTTTGACCTGGCAAGCTTGCCCAGCAACCAGAAGCCGGAGGAATATCCATATCCCACTGCAGTCTGGTTTATCAGGGAAGCATTGAATATACTGGGGACAGACCGCCTTATGTGGGGAAGCGACCTGCCCAGCAATCTCTGCCGTGACACATATGCTCATCTTTATGACTATATTTTGAACAGCAATACGTTTACGGACCGAGAGAAAGAGCAGATGTTGGGAGAGACGGCAGAGCGAATCTATTTTGAATAGGGGACGTGTGCGTGAGACTTCTGTACGGGCCAATGTATGCTGATGCAGATGATGAATCGATAGTTGTCGGTATGTGAATTATTCAAGCGTGTGAAGTTTCAAAAATACTGTTCAAAAATGTATGAAAATAGCCTCGGTTTGGTTGAAAGGACTTTAATTATGTATAAGGAAATCGTTGAAATTTTAAAGTGTCCGTGTTGTGGAAAAGATTTTGAGCTTATTACAGAAAAAGAAGAAAAGGGTGAAATCATAGAGGGAAAACTGATTTGTGCCCAAAAACATACTTACAAGATTTTTGCCGGCGTAATTGACTTTGGTTCCGAGGAACAGAAAAATGCCAATAACTGGAGCGAGCTCTATCAAGAAGTAACTTATGAGGAATTAGATACTGACATAGACGACAGAAAATCAGAGAATCAGAAACAGATTGAAAGGTTATTTTTGGATGGAATCACAAATAAAACATCAAAATTGGAAAAAGGTTTCCTGTTAGATATAGCATCCGGCAGGGGTATGCTCTTAAGAAAATTACTGGAAACTACAAATGAGCAAGTTCATATTATTTCGTCTGACTTGAGCTTCCAGGTATTGATGTATGATCGGATGAAGTTTGCGGAGATAAACCCAAAGATAAAAGTCAGCTATATTGCCTGTGATGCGACAAACTTAGCATTCAAAAGCAATAGTATTGATATGGTATGTACCTTTGTAGGATATTTAAATATGGGTAATCTTATGGAAAAGGGAATCATCGAAGCCGCCCGTGTATTGAAGCCCAAAGGTACGCTCATTAATTCGGTGATGTACATGAAAGAAGATTCCGCAGGATATAAAGAATTGAAGAAGATATTCGAGGAAAATGACATGGCCTCCATGGCACAATACATACTTAGGAACCAGCTTATAAAAATACATCAGAAAAACTTTAAGAAGGTTTCAGACCAAATAACTTTCGAAGGCATTGGGGAAGCCTTTGAAGGAGATTTATTACCATATGCCGGTGAATGGTTTGCAGATGCAGTAATTACGGCAGAGAAATAGCACCTGTTTTAGAATCGACCCCAGTTGATGTTTATGGAGTTCTGCTTCCATACCCATGTTTTCACGTAGGCTCTCCAACTGACAGTAAGTTTACTCTGAACCTGAGAATTTTGGTGCTTGTCAAAAATAAAATAGTGTGCTATATTTATTACCGACAAGTTGTCGGTAGAGGCGTAGAACATGAGAATTGTGAAGGATGCAGAAGAGAGAAGAAATGAAATATTAGATGTTGCCGAGAGATTATTTTGTGCAAAGGGATTTGACAATGCCAGTACCAATGATATCTTAACGGAGATTGGGATTGCCAGAGGAACACTTTATTATCATTTCAAATCCAAAGAAGACATATTGGATGCCATGATAGAGCGGCTGACGAACCAAATGGTGGAAAAAGCCGCGGCTATCGCATTAGATGAATCCATACCGGTTCTTGAACGCTTAACACGTACTATGTTATCTCTCAATATTGATAACGAACTTGGTGATATGGTAATGGAGCAGATTCACAGACCGCAGAACGCATTGATGCATCAGAAGCTGGAAAATATGCTGCTGGGAAGGGTTAATAAACTGATTACCAAGATTGCGGAAGATGGAATCAGGCAGGGAATTATGCATACAGATTATCCGGCAGAGGCTGTGGAAATGACTATGACCTATTCCTATACAGCCTTTGACAGTATGGTTCAGTATAGTGAAGAAGAGAAACAAAAAAAGGTAATGGGTTTTATCTATAATACGGAGCGATTGTTTGGTATGGAATCCGGTGCATTATTTGAAGCAATGAAACCTATTTTTGAAAAGTGATTGAAATAATGAAATGCAAAAGGAATGTAATATTCCTTTTTTATTTAGACAATAACCGACAGACAATCGGTCGGCAATAAGAAAGGAAAGGCTATGAGTAATAATGTAAGGAAAAGCAATTTTGGAAAGTTTCTTCTGCTCTGGACAGGGGAGTTGATTTCCTCCATAGGAGGCGGACTTACCAGTTTTGGCTTAGGAGTGTATGTGTTTGGACAGACAGGAAGTGCAGCGAGCATGGCACTGGTAACCCTGCTGGCATTTTTGCCAACTCTGATTTTGAGTGTTCCGGCGGGAGTGTTGGCCGACCGGTATGACAGAAGACTGCTGATGATGTTGGGAGACGGCTGCTCTGCTTTAGGAATTATTTACATTCTGATTTGTATGATGAATGGGGGAGCAAGCCTTCTGCAGATTTGTATCGGTGTATTTGTGAGTTCCGTTTTCTCATCTCTGCTGGAACCTTCCTATAGGGCGACTGTTTCGGATTTGTTAACCAGGGAGGAGTTTTCAAAGGCAAATGGTCTGGTAAGTCTGGCGGGAAGTGCCAGATATCTAATCTCTCCTTTGGTGGCAGGTCTTTTGCTGAGTATAAGTGACGTGAAGCTTTTACTGATTATTGATATCAGCACCTTTGTTTTGACCGTAATATCCACTGCAGTTGTGAAAAGAGGAATTGAGACGAAGCCGGGTGATGAGGATAAATCTTTTATAGAGAGTCTGAAAGAAGGATGGAACGTGGTACATTCCAGACAGGGAATCTTCTTACTGATTCTGGTGTCTGCAGCTATGACGCTGTTCCTCGGCGTATTTCAGATCCTGGCGGAGCCGCTTATTTTGTCTTTTGAGGATTCCAGGACATTGGGAATAGGAGAAACCGTATGTGCAAGTGGAATGTTAGTTTCCAGTCTGGTATTAGGGATGCGTGGAATAAAGAAAAGGTATGTTAAAATACTTGAAATCTCACTGATGTTTGCCGGACTTTTTATGGTTGGATTTGGTATCTGGGAGAATATTTTTGTTATTTGTGGATTTGGATTTCTGTTTTTTGCCATGTTACCTTTTGCAAACAATTGTCTGGATTATCTGGTGAGGACGAATATTCCGGATGAACTTCAGGGAAGGGCGTGGGGCTTTATAGGATTTCTTTCGCAGATGGGTTACGTAGTCGCATATGGAACCGGCGGGGTGCTGGCGGACTTGGCGGCAAAGTTGCTTAACACAGATATAGGAAGAGGAGCCGGTTTTGTCATTATTGTTTCCGGTGTGTGTTTGTCTGTGGTGGCAGTAATGATGGCAAGGATTGAGAGTATTCAGGATTTGGAAATGATGAAAGGATCAGTATGAAAGACAATATTTACCGGAGAATGACAAAAGAATCATGGAGAAGAGACAGATTTTCCGCAGTTAGTTTTACGGCATTTGTTGCAATATCTGTAGCAATGATATCCCTCACGGCAATGCTATTTGCAAATCTGACCGGAGCCATTGAACACCTTATGGAAGTGGCAGGAACTCCGGATTTTTTACAGATGCATGCAGGGGATATCGATACAGATGCCCTGGAAGAATTTGCGCAAAACAGACCGGAGGTTGCCGATTATCAGATTGTCCGGTTTTTGAATCTGGAAAACAGTATTCTCATGCTGGGAGAAGAGTCCCTGTTGGACAGTACGCAGGACAACGGAATCAGCATTCAGGGCGATGGATTTGACTATATGGTTGGTCTTAATAATGAGCTTCCTATAGTTTGCCCGGGAGCGGTTTATGTGCCGGTATGTTATGAATCCATGTATCATGTAAAAACAGGTGATGATATGAGAATTGGAAACAGTAAACTGACGGTGGCTGGCTTTATCAGGGATTCACAGATGAATTCCATGATGGCATCCTCTAAGAGATTTTTGGTTTGTGAAGAAGATTATAAGAATTTAAGAAGCCTGGGGAGCGAGGAGTATCTGATTGAATTTTTGCTTACTGAGAATGCAGACACGAATGCCTTTAAAACGGCATATGAAGATGCAAATCTCCCAATGAATGGTCCTACGATTACCAGACCTTTGATTAAAATGATGAATACTCTTTCAGACGGAATTATGATTATGATTATTCTTTTGATAAGTGTGTTGGTTTTGCTTATTTCACTGGTGTGTATCCGGTTTATGCTGCTGACCAGAGTTGTTTCTGAGGCAGGGGAAGTGGGTATGCTGAAGGCGATTGGAATTTCCGGAAAAGAGATTAGAAATATGTTTCTCAGAAGATATAGCTGGCTGGTTTTAGCAGGTGCAGGCTTGGGCATGGTAATATCCGGCATTTTATTTCATCCGCTTTCTTCGCAGATGCAGAAATTATATGGTGTGTCAGCAAATGGACTGGACAGGTACCTATATGCAGTACTAAGTGCTGTTTTGATTGGAAGTATAATTATACTATTTATACTTAGGATATTGAAGAAACTGAATGAGATGACGGCTTTGAAAGCACTTACCGGTAGAGTAGAGGAGGGTAAAAAGAATAGTAGTATGCTTTGTATTATGCTTGTGACTGCGATCGCTGTTTTTCTGATGTTGATTCCATCGAATCTGTATAGCACGCTCTCGTCATCGGAGTTTGTGACCTATATGGGTATAGGAAATGCAGAAATCCGAATGGATATGCGCCAGGGGAATGAAGCAGGTGAGGACTTTGAAACAATAGGAGCAACATTATCTGAGGACAAAGACATTAAGGAATATGCACTTTATCAGACGAGTCTCATACCGGTCAGGTTAGACGATGGAACTACTATGAATATGCTGATGGAACAAGGGGATCACAGTAAGTTTCCTGTTAGCTACAGTCAGGGTCATGCACCGGTTCGTGAAGGAGAAGCCGCGCTGTCTTATCTGCTTTCCGAGGAGTTGGGATGTTTTCCGGGAGATGAAATTTTTGTAAAGACGGAAGAAGAATACGAGAAATGCATCATAACAGGTATTTACTCGGATATTACAAATGGTGGAAAGACTGCTAAGTTGTTTTCGGAGTATCCGGATAATAAAGAAAATATTATGTGGAGAATTACTTATGTAACACTGACTGATGAAGCCAACCGGGAGGATTTTGCGGTCAGATATGCAGCCAGGGGCGCAGAGGTGACGGACATTGCATCCCAGGTTCAGGGGACCTATGGTCCGACACTGAATCAGGTATGGCAGGCATCCATACTGGTTAAAATGGTGTCGTCCCTCATCATTCTGTTAGTTATCATGTTGTTTGTTCGAATGATGATAGCAAACCGGAGAAATATGATTTCAATAAAAAAAGCAATGGGATTTCGAAGCCTGGATATAAAGAAAACCTTTTGGAAATCCTGTGTGCCATACATATTGGCAGGGATAATACTTGGAACTGTATGCGGCTGCACTTTTGGGGAAAAAATCTGTGGAACAGCACTGAAATCTTTAGGAGCTGAGGGATTCCGGTTTACATATAATATGTGGTCGATATCAATGAATATGCTGATTGGAGGATTCGCTGCAATATTGGCAATTTATCTGGGAAGTAACGGAATAACAGGAATCAAAGCTGTAGAATGTTGCAGAGGAGGAGAGTAGATATGACGGAAGTGATTAAGACAGTTGGACTATGCAAGGAAAATATATTATTTGATGTGAATTTTTCTATGAATAAAGGTGAAATGGCTGCCGTTATGGGACCGTCAGGTTCCGGTAAATCCACACTGCTATATCAGTTGTCAGGAATGGACCGGCCGGATGAAGGCGAGGTGCTTTTTGATGGGGATAATATATGTACTTATTCTGAGGATATGAGAGCCGATATGCGATTAAATAAGATGGGATTTGTGTTTCAGCAGATGAACATGCTGCCAAACCTGAATATTTTGGATAATATCATTCTTCCGGCACATCAGAGTCAGAGAACAAAAAGAGGCGACAAAAAAAGTGAAGCCGTGCTAAGGGACGAAGCTGCAGCCCTGATGAAAAAGGTTGGGATTGCAGGACTGGAGAACAGGAGAATAACAGAGGTGTCCGGTGGACAGCTTCAAAGAGCATGTATTTGCAGGGCAATGATGAATCATCCTCAACTTTTGTTTGCTGACGAGCCGACGGGAGCATTAAACAAGGCAGCCTCGGAAGAAATCATGGAAGAGTTTGTCAGATTAAACCGGGAAGGTATGAGTGTTCTTGTTGTAACGCATGATAGCAAGGTCGCCAGTTGCTGTGACCGGGTACTTTATATGGTGGATGGGAAAATTTCCGGTGAATGTGTATTGGGGAAATATGAGATTTCCCAAAAACATAACAGAGAGATGAAGGTTAGTAATTGGCTGGAGAAACATGGTTGGTAAAAATTATTCATGCCTGTATTCCAGTGGTGTCAGACCCAGCTTTTTCTTGAAGGCGCTGCAAAAGACGCTTTCGCAGGAAAAGCCTGTACGGAAGCAGATGTCTTTTATGGAAAGTTCGGAATTTTTCAGCAGATATTTTGCAGTGTTGAGACGGATATTTACCAGGTATTCATGGGGCGTAAAGCCGGTTTCTTTTCGAAAGCTGCGGATAAAGTGGTAGGGGCTTAAAGCGGCTATTGCTGCCAGCTTTTCCACCGGCAGATCTTCCGCAAAATGCTCATTGATATAGGTGATGGTTTCCTCCATGGAGCCGTCCCGCTCAGGAGTCCTGACTGCAGACGGCGAATATAGCAGAAAAGCAGTCAGTATATCGCTCAGATATTTTGAAAAAAGTGGTTCGCGAACTGGTGCGCTTTCCGCAAACTGCCGATAGAGTGCAGTAAGTTTTGAGAGCGCAGGGTAGGAATCAGCAAGCTGAAATACATTTCCCAGCTGTCCGGTAATCATCCGGAACCAGGCTCCGGCCAACACTCCGTCGAAATGGCACCAGAGGGCTTCACAGCCGGTTTCGGTGGCGTAGGCATGCGGGTGATAGCAATCCAGCAAAATAAAGTTGCCTTCCCGGGCAACATATGTTTCAGAGGACAGTGTCACGGACATCTGTCCTTTTTGAATGTACATGATGAGAAAACTGTCGTAGGAATCCCTGGACAGAGTATATCCGGTTTCATAAATAAAATGGCCGATGTAAAGCGGATAAAAAAACAATTCTTTTGCGGTGGCACTGGGTACCGAGACAAAATAGTCAGAACCCGGTGCGATGAGATGCTCGCAGGATTTCAAAATCATTTCCTCCTGTCTTTTCTGATTTTCCTTTATTTTATGAAATTTTGAGCAATACTTCAAGAGCAAAAAATCTACAAAAATGAGCAAGTCTCAGGAATGCGCGTAAAGCCAGACCGGTGTATATTGAGAATAAGGACGGATAAAGTTTCCGGAACGACAGTAAGAGGAGGCGCGTTATGGCAGAGACAAGAGTCTGGGAAGAAAGGGTGAGTATCCCTACTTATGAAATCGGGGAGGCGGAAAAGAATCCGATTTTTCTGGAAAAGCGGGTGTATCAGGGAAGTTGTGGTAAGGTATATCCCTATCCCACCGTTGAAAAAATCAGCAATGAGAAGAAGGATAAGGAATACAGGGCAGTTTATCTGGAGAATGAATATTTGAGAGTGATGGTGCTGCCGGAGCTGGGCGGAAGAATCCAGCGGGCATACGACAAGACTAACGGGTATGATTTTGTCTACTATAACCAGGTGATTAAGCCGGCACTGGTAGGGCTGACGGGACCGTGGATTTCCGGTGGAATCGAATTCAACTGGCCTCAGCACCACAGACCGACTACCTTTCTGCCGGTGGATTATCTGATCGGCGAAGGACAGGACGGCAGCGTTTATGTGCTGTGCAACGATGTGGATCAGATGTACGGAACTAAGGGACTGACAAAAATAGCTCTCTATCCGGGCAAGGCATATATCGAAATCACAGGCCAGCTTTACAACCGGACTTCCATGCCGCAGACCTTCCTATGGTGGGCAAACCCGGCGGTTTCGGTGAATGAAAACACCCAGTCGGTATTTCCGCCGGATGTACACGCGGTGATGGATCACGGGAAACGTGATGTGTCCCGCTTCCCCATTGCCACCGGTGTTTACTATAAAAAGGACTACAGCGAAGGTGTGGATATTTCCCGATATAAAAATATCCCGGTTCCTACTTCCTATATGGCGGAGAAATCGAAATATGACTTTGTGGGCGGCTATGATTACGGAAAGGAAGCGGGTATCCTCCATGTGGCAGACCATCATATTTCTCCGGGCAAGAAGCAGTGGACCTGGGGGTGTGGTGATTTCGGAAAGGCCTGGGACAGAAACCTCACGGATGAGGACGGACCCTATGTGGAACTGATGACCGGAGTATACACGGACAATCAGCCTGATTTTACATGGATGAAGCCCTTTGAGGAAAAGACTTTCAGGCAGTACTTTATGCCCTATAAAAAGCTTGGATTGATTAAAAATGCAAGCAAAGAGGCAGCTGTCAGCCTGAGCGTCCGGGAGAAAGAAGCGGAATTTGCCGTATATGCGACTGCCGTATATGAGGATGCAGAGGTTATTCTATCCTATGACGGGAACGAAGTCTACAGAGAAAGAGTAAAGCTGTCACCGGAGGAGATATTCAGGCATACGGTGGAGCTTCTGACACAGAAAAATCCGCTGAACAATGCTGAAAAACAATGTGTTACAGATGAGATTGCAAGCAATCCGGAAGTAGGCGCTTCGCAACAAGTGGATAAGAATTCCATTCCTTTGGAGATAGATGAGTGGAAACTGAAAATCACTGTGACGGCAGGAGAAAAGTGCCTGGTGTCCTATCAGCCGGAGAAGCCGGTTATCCCTAAGCTTCCTGAGCCTGCGAAAGCAGCAAAGGAGCCCGCTGAGATTATGACCAATGAGGAACTTTACCTCACGGGTCTTCACATTGAACAGTACAGACATGCCACCTATCTGCCTGACCCATACTATCTGGAAGGACTGAAACGTGACCCAGGCGATATCCGCATCAACAATGCCTACGGTGCTCTCTTACTGAGGAGGGGACAGTTTACACAGGCGGAAGGGTATTTCAGAAAGGCATTGGAGCGTCTGACAGAGAGAAATCCGAATCCCTACAACAGTGAGAGTTATTATCTTCTGGGACTGGTGCTCTTTTATCAGGGCAGAAACGAGGAAGCTTATGATGCCTTTTACAAGGCGACCTGGACAAACGAGCAGCAGGAGATGAGCTTCTACTATCTGGCGGCGATTGATGCCGGAAGGGGACGGTTTGAAAGTGCTTTTGAGATGGTGGAAAGGGCACTTGTCAAAAATGCACATAACGTGAAGGCGCGCGGGTTGAAGGCATATCTGCTGCGGAAGCTTGGCAAAACGGCAGAGGCGATGGAATGGATTACGGCAAATCTTGCCCTGGATCCCTTTGACTTTATCTCCTGCAATGAGCAGGTGATTTGCGAGGCACAGAAAAAGATAGGCGAAGTGAATGGCGCTTGTGGAAATGTGGTTGGTGGCGTTTGCAGAGATATGTCTGATGGTGCTTGTGCAGAAATGACAGCTGATTGCCGTGATATGCTTAGGAAGATGCGCGTCTTCCCGGAGAATTATCTGATGACAGCCAGAGACTATGCGGAATTTGGTGCCTATGATGAGGCAATCCTTATGCTTGAGAAATGCCCGACAACGCATCCGCTGTTAAAATATTATGCGGCATATTATACGAGCAGAGTGCAGGGTGATGATGGACATAATGCAGAAAGTGTGCGTCAGCTTTTGCGTGAAGCGGAGAACACCTGCCCTGATTATTGCTTCCCCAACAAATTGGAAGATATTGCGGTACTTCGCTTTGCAGCAGCGCAGGAAGACTGCCCGATGGCAGAATATTATCTGGGTTGTCTCTTCTATGATAAACTGCAATGGCAGGAAGCGATAGAACTCTGGGAGAAAGCGGAAGCCGGAAAGCCGGAATTTCCTACAGTTCACAGAAACCTTGCACTTGCTTATTACAACAAGTGCGGACAACCGCAGAAAGCGAAGGAGGAACTGGAAAGAGCCTTCGAACTGAACAGAGAAGATGTGAGAGTGTTTCTGGAGCTGGACCAGCTGTACAAAAAGCTCGGTATGTCCTTTGAAGATCGGCTGGCCCGTTACGAGAACTACGGCAGCAGGATAGAAAGCAGAGACGACCTCTATGTGGAATACATTACCCTGTTGAATATGACTGGGCAGTATGAAAAGGCATATGATTGCATGATGAGTCACATTTTCCATCCCTGGGAAGGCGGAGAAGGCAAGATTACCACGCAGTACACCCTTTGCCTGCTGCAGATGGCGAAACAGGCGTTGCAGTCGGGAGAAGCAGCGAGAGCGGAAGAACTGTTGAAGCAGGCACTGGTTTATCCCGAAAATCTTGGTGAAGGAAAGCTGGAAGGAACCAAGGACAATCATCTCTATTATCATCTGGGGCTTGCCTGTGAGATGCAGGCGGAACAGGAAGAAGAGAAGGCATTTGCATCCGGAGATTGTGAGGCAGCAGAAGAAAGTGAGGCATTTGCAGCCGGGAAGCGCCGGGAAGCTTCCATGTACTTTGAGAAAGCCACGATTGGAACCGATGAACCTGCGGGAGCAATGTATTATAATGACCAGCCTGCGGATATGATTCTCTATCAGGGCTTATCCTTCTTAAAGCTTGGTCAGACAGCTGCGGCAAAATCCCGATTCTATCGTCTGATTGATTACGGAGAGCAGCATCTTGACGATGAGATGAAGATAGAATATTTCGCAGTATCCCTGCCGGATTTCCTGATTTTTGAGGAAGACCTGACCCGGAAAAACCGGGCACACTGCTATTATTTGCTTGGACTGGGGTACCTGGGACTCGGCGAGCGGGAAAAAGCGGCCGGATTTTTGGAGAAGACTCTGGAACTGGAGCCGTCTCATATGATGGGAAATGTTTATAGGGATGCTGTCTGAAGGAATGCCGTTTCCTGAGTATGCATAATTTCGGAATGGTTGTGAGCTAATATGTAAGCCCCAGATTGGGCGCATTGTACCATATGAAATGATTTTCAGAGCAATATTTTTCAATTTTACCGGCGAGAGTGGTATCTGCTCCGTACTCAAGCAGATATACACTTAAGCCGGCGTTTTTTACTTTTTGAAGATAGTCTTTGAAATACTCGGTTTCTTCGGCAGAATGTTCAGAGTAGGTACGATTTTCAAAATCAATGGAAGTGAATACCGTTTCCTGATTTACACCGTCAAAAAGTTCTCCTGCAATCCCCTCCTCAACCGTCCTGGAGACAAAGGTGTCCCCACCGTTAATAATCAAGGTTATGGGATAATTGCGCAGACCCTGGAGGATTGTGAGTAAACCTTCATAGATACTTTCCATTGGGTAGTTATAATAAACATCTGCATTATCGAGAAAAAGCCCGTCGAATCCCATCTGCGCGTATCTGCTGCCAAGCTCATCAACGAGAAATTGCTGCCAATCGGCCTGTGATACATCAATCCATTGTTCATCCGGCCAGTTTTCATAGCTGTCCAGAGCAAAAATTTTATAGTCGTCGTAATAGGGGCGGTATTCCTCAATGCTTCCTATATTCAGGTATGCATATACGGTTTTGCCACGGTGGTGAAGCTGTGCAATCTGTTCATTTGTAAACTCAGTGGGCTCTATGACAACCGTTTCGTAAGAATCCAGGATTGAAATCTCGTCACCGTTTATCCCAAGGAAGACACCGTAGGTTTGTGTCTTTTTCTTACCGGATGTCAGCGCAAAAACACAGAGAAGAAGTGTGATGAGAGGAATCATGATGAAAAGCGGTTGCTTTTTATGTTTTTTATTTGAATTTTCCGATGACTTAATTTGCTTCATAGTGTGCTTTTGATTATCTGTTTTCCGTTATCGAATCGATATCAGGTTTTTGTCAATATATTCAAAATAGGGTTTCTTATTTACAGCGGTTTCATTTGAAAGATACCATTCTGAGGATTTTTTGCCGCATATATATACGCTTCCTTATTCTAACACATTGTTACACGAAAACAAAGTAGTCATGCTATAATGCTATTAAGATTGCAAAACAGAAAAAAGGGATAGGGATAAGGATGCTGAATGTAATAGAAGTAACAGATTTTCTGGCTCCGGAGCTGGATGTTTACGCGAGACTGAATGAAGCGCAGCTGCTGCATTATTACGAACCGGATACGGGTATTTTTATAGCGGAAAGCCCGAAAGTAGTGGAACGCGCATTGAATGCAGGATATGAGGCCATTTCTTTTTTACTGGAACCGAGACATATTGAAAGGGAGGCAGCAGCGGTGCTTGCAAAGTGTAAAGGGGTACCGGTATACACAGCGGAACTGCCGGTGCTTACCCGGCTGACCGGATTTCAAATGACGCGGGGTATGCTCTGTGCCATGAAGCGAAAGCCACTGCCAGCTATAGAAGAAATTTGTGCCACTGCCAGGCGGGTTGCAATACTGGAAAGTGTTGTGAACCCGACGAATGTGGGGGCAATTTTTCGTTCGGCGGCTGCGCTTTATATGGATGCGGTATTGCTCACACCGGGGTGCAGCGACCCGTTATACCGGAGAGCGGCACGTGTCAGTATGGGAACAGTTTTCCAGATTCCATGGACTTATTTTCCGGATGGAAGCTGGCCGGAGGCAGGTATGGAGTCGCTGCGTAAATCAGGATTTCGGACGGCAGCGATGGCTTTAAGCAAAGAGTCTGTCGATATTGATCATCCGACACTTTTGGCAGAGGAAAAACTGGCAATTGTGTTGGGAACAGAAGGAGATGGATTGGCAAAGGAGACGATTGCAGATTGCGATTATACGGTGTGTATACCAATGTCTCACGAGGTGGACTCTTTGAATGTGGCAGCGGCAAGCGCAGTGGCATTCTGGCAGCTGGGAAAAAAGAACGCGAATATCGAATAGGGGACAGAAGAAGCATCCCCGTGGAGGAAAAATATGGATAATATATTAAATTGCATGGCAGAAGCAGTTCGTGAATGTGCAAGGATTATGACGGAAGCTGTACGTAGTGAAATAGTAGTAGATGATAAGTGGGGGCATGCAAATTTTGTCACGACTTATGATAAAAAAATCCAAGACAAATTAAAGCAAAAACTATTGCAAATCTTGCCGGAAGCAGTTTTTGTGGGTGAGGAAGATGGCTTATACTTATTTTCAACATGCATTGGATATTAGAAGGAGCGGATGCGCGGCTATCGATTTGTGCAATATTGCAGCAGGACGTGCAGAAGTATATTTTGAATTGATGCTTAGTCCATGGGATTATGCTGCAGGTGCTCTGATTGTCGAAGAAGCCGGAGGAATTGTGACTACGGTTGATGGCAAATCCATTACATTGTGTGAGGGATGTTCCATACTGGCAAGAAACTCGAATGAAAACATTGTGGATGTTTCTTAGCAGAGTAAAAATAGGGGCAATTTGGAAAATACGGGCTGTATCTCAAAATTCTGATTTGCTGCCAGCATTTTAAAAAAATGATTGCTTCGGATATTGAGAAAAAGTATTTCCGAATGTAGAAAACCATGATATAATGTACGCGAGCAGGAAACCAAGCGCCGCCGAAGGCGGCATTTGGTTTCCGCTGCGATAACGAGCAAACCGTCTGCACAGCAGACAGGTGAGCACCGAAGGTGCGGGTTTGCGAGTGTCTGAACGCGAACAGGAAAGCAAGTGATTGCGAAGCAGAATAATTAAAAGGGGATTTGGAAAAAATGGATAAGATTATTTTGACCGGTGACAGACCGACGGGAAGACTGCATGTGGGACATTATGTTGGTTCTCTCAGAAGACGTGTGGAACTGCAGAATTCCGGTGAATATAAAAAGACGTTTATCATGATTGCGGATGCACAGGCCCTGACGGACAATATTGAGAACCCGGAGAAGGTGCGTCAGAATATCATTGAGGTAGCACTTGATTACATGTCCTGCGGACTGGATCCCGCAAAATCGACTCTGTTCATTCAGTCGCAGATTTCAGAGCTGTGCGAGCTGACTTTTTATTACATGGATCTGGTTACGGTGGCGAGACTGCAACGGAATCCTACTGTAAAGAGTGAGATTCAGATGCGCAATTTTGAAGCGAGTATTCCGGTGGGATTCTTTACCTATCCCATCAGCCAGGCAGCAGATATTACGGCATTTAAAGCGACGACGGTTCCTGTTGGCGGTGATCAGCTGCCCATGATTGAGCAGACAAGAGAAATTGTTCATAAGTTTAATACAGTGTATGCACCCGTTCTGGTGGAGCCTGCGGCTTTGCTTCCTGAAAACGAGGCATGCCAGAGACTGCCCGGCATAGACGGCAAGGCGAAGATGAGTAAATCTCTCGGAAACTGCATTTATCTGGCAGACAGCGCAGATGAGGTGCGCACAAAGATAATGAGTATGTATACCGATCCTTTACATCTTCAGGTCAGCGACCCCGGACATCTGGAGGGCAATACGGTATTTACGTATCTGGATGCATTCTGCAGACCGGAGCACTTTGAGCGGTATCTGCCGGATTATGCAAACCTGGATGAGCTGAAGGCCCATTATCAGCGCGGCGGCCTGGGGGATGTAAAGGTAAAGAAGTTCCTGAACAATATCATGCAGGAAACTCTGGAGCCTATCCGCAACCGCAGAAAAGAACTGGAGAAGGACATTCCGGCTGTATATGAAATTCTGAAGAAGGGCAGTGATACAGCCCGGGAAGTGGCAGCCCAGACACTGTCTGAAGTAAAGAGCGCCATGAAGATTAACTACTTTGAAGATGCGGAACTGATTCGCATGCAGAGTGAAAAGTATGAGGGCTAAGGATTAACTTGAAACCTCCGCCGGATGAGACGGGAAGCCGTCTTATCCGGCGTATTGTATATAAATGAAAACTCCCTTTTCGGATTTTTGCAGAGGAACAGGAAAATGAAAAATAAGGATGATAAGGATTTTGAAGAGCAGCCATTAGCGAAACAGCCCAGAGTGAGACAAAGAGAGGATACGGAAGAATGGGAAGACGACTGGGAGGATGATTGGGAAGATGAGCCAAAACCCATGAAACCTGTTACCATGGTATTTGTGTTTGTGGGGCTCGTCATTCTTGCTGCTTTGATTTGTGCCGTGCTCTGGCATTTTACGCACGGCAATAAGGATACGGATGGGCAGGCTTCACAGGCGGCTGAGGCAACAGCAACACCGGACCCCACCGCGACGCCTGAGGCAACAGCAACACCGGACCCTACCGTGGCGGCTGAGGCAACAGCAACACCGAACCCCACCGCGGCGGCTGAGGCAACAGCAACACCGAACCCCACCGCGGTGGCTGAGGCAACGACAACACCGGTTCCCACGGCAACGCCGGATGCAGTTCCGACACCGGCTTCGGAGAATACGGTGGTACAGGAACCGGTGTCCGGAAATGAGACGATGGCATTTACCCAGGTGCAGGAGACCGTCACGGCGAAGGATATCATTAATCTGCGTTCGCTGCCCAGTACCGCGGATGCGGAGAATATTGTGACACAGGCCCAGAACGGTGAAGTTCTGTCCAGAACCGGCATCAATAATGATACGGGCTGGTCCAGAATCGACTACAACGGGCAGACGCTTTATGCGGTCAGCCAGTATCTGACCACGGATTTATCCTATAAAACGCCTGTGAAGACGGAAAATCCCAACAGAGTCAGCACAAAGGACGGAAGGGTGATAATCTTCACAGACTGTGATGATAACATCTCTCCCAAGGAGTATGTCAACCTGAGACTGGAGCCCAGTACATCAGAGGGGAACAGTACGGTTCACTGTCAGCTGAATTACGGGGAAGTGGCTCATCGGACGGGTTACAGCCCGGATTCCGGCTGGTCAAGAGTTGAATATGACGGTAAAGTGCTTTATGTGGTTACAAGTATGGTGTATGTGGTGACAGAGCAGTAAAAGTTAAGCCCTGCACATTGTGGTAGCTGAGTAGAAAAAGAGCCCTACACATTTCTGTGCAAGGCTCGTATAAATACGTGGTACCATGCGGCACAAATTCCATCACTCTTCTACAAGCAGCAGACGTTTTGTCTGGGGAGCGGAAAGGAGTGCAACAGCACCTGCCAATGTGAAAATCAGCTCCGGCAGCATATAGCAGCCGTTGTACAAAAAGCTGTAGAGATAGGTATTTTCGGTGGAGAAACCATTCCAGAGTTCTCCGAAGCTGTGCCAGATGACAACCCCGCTGAGGAAGTGCAGGAAGAAGCGCAGTGTAACGGCAAGTGTAATACCGCCAATCCATCCGGGAAGCTTCTTTTTGCGGAAGCAGCCGGCAATTCCCAGTACTGTGAAGGCACCGATATAATCCAGAAGGATGCAGGCGATGAGCATTCCGGGAGTAAGTCCCCAGCCAAAGAGACCGTCCATGATGCCCTGGGTAAACTGTGTCAGGGAATATACGAAAGCTGCGGTAAGACCTGGTATCATCCCTCTGCGGATGGAAAAGAGAACAATGGGAAGCATGGAAAGTAAAGTGACGGAGCCGCCCCAGGGAAGCTTGAACACCCGGATGAAGCTTAAGACGGTGGCAAGAGCAACCATAGCGGCACCTTCCACCAAGATTTTTGTTTTTTGGTTCTGCATAAAAAAATCCTCCTTCTTTGGACGAGTAGGAGGAACAACATCGATACCGCATACATGGCGGTCACAACCGCTTTGTCAAAATGATACCGGGCGGGTAAATGATGTTGAGCCGATATGGTACCGAGTTGGTTCATTTGGCAACAGTTGTTTTGCTTCCTTACGCCGGTATTATCCGGTTCAAGTAGTGAGGGTTAGAACAGTGCGTTGCACGTTCAATCTCAGCGATGTGCTCCCCTAGCGTTTATTTAGTTCACGAACTACTATAATGCTTTGACGAAATATTGTCAATACCGGGAAGGTCTTTCGTGAAGTGAAAGGAAGCTGAAAAGATATGTGATAGCAGAAAGGTAAGAGACAGGATGAAGGAAAATAAAGTTGTAATCGGAATTCTGGCCCATGTTGATGCGGGAAAAACCACATTATCGGAGGCACTTCTCTATACCTGCGGTCATTTGCGGAAGCTGGGCAGAGTAGACCACAAAGATGCTTTTCTGGACAATTTTGCCCTGGAGAGGGAGAGAGGCATCACGATTTTTTCCAAGCAGGCATCTCTTTCCTGGGAAGGATTGGATATCACTTTGCTGGATACGCCGGGACATGTGGATTTTTCCGCAGAGATGGAGAGAACCTTACAGGTTCTTGATTACGGCATTCTGGTAATCAGCGGAGCGGACGGAATTCAGGGACATACCAAAACTCTGTGGAAGCTGCTGACCCAGTATCATATCCCGACTTTCTTGTTTGTCAATAAGATGGATCAGTCCGGAACAGACAAAGAAAAGCTTTTGAGGGAACTGAAAAGCGGATTGGACGAAAATTGTGTGGAATTCGGAACTTCTGCGCAGGAGAAGCCTGATTTTGCAGAAAATCTTGCCATGTGCAGCGAGTCCCTGATGGAGGAGTATCTTGAGACAGGAACCCTGACAGATGCAAATATAGCCGAGACCATAGGAGAGAGAAAACTGTTTCCCTGCTTTTTCGGTTCTGCTCTGCGGCTGGATGGCGTGGAGGAATTGCTTGCGGGAGTGCGGAAATACACGCGAATTCCGACCTATGGAGAGGACTTCGGTGCGCGAGTATACAAGATTTCAAGAGACGCAAACGGAAACCGCCTGACTCACCTAAAGGTGACCGGAGGTGTACTGCGGGTCAAAATGCCGGTGAGCAACGCAGCCAGTGCGGCTTCTTCGGAGGAAATCTGGGAGGAGAAAGCAGACCAGCTCCGGGTATATGAAGGAGCACAGTTTCAGCTCGCCGACAGTATCTGTGCGGGCGGTATCTGTGCCGTTACGGGACTGGGAAAAACCTTTGCGGGGCAGGGGCTTGGAGCAGAGAAAGAAAATTCACTGCCCGTTTTGGTTCCGGTTTTAACTTATCGGCTGATTCTGCCGGAAGGAAGCGATGCGGTGAAAGTTCTGGGGCAAATGCGTCAGCTGGAGGAGGAAGAACCGGAACTTCACGTGGTATGGCGGGAGGCATCAAAAGAAATTCATGTACAGGTGATGGGAGAAGTACAGACGGAAATTTTGAAACGGCTGCTTTTGGAGCGTTTTAACCTGGAAGCAGAGTTCGGGGACGGCAGTATTGTTTATAAAGAGAGTATCGCTGCGCCGGTAGTGGGCATCGGTCATTTTGAGCCGCTCAGACATTACGCGGAGGTTCATTTGCTGCTGGAGCCGGGTGAGCCGGGGAGCGGCTTGCAGTTTGCTTCCGTGTGCAGCACGGACAAGCTGGACAGAAACTGGCAGAGGCTGATTCTGACCCATCCGGAAGAGAAAACCCATCTCGGTGTTTTGACGGGTTCTCCGGTGACAGACATGAAAATTACCCTGCTGACCGGTCGGGCACATCTGAAGCATACGGAGGGCGGCGATTTCAGGCAGGCAACCTACCGGGCACTGCGCCAGGGTCTGATGCAGGCGGAGAATGTGCTGCTGGAGCCGGTGTATGCCTTCACTCTGGAAGTACCGACGGAACAGCTGGGACGTGCTATGTCGGATATTCAGAAGAGATACGGCAGCTTCGACAATCCGGTGACGGAGGGAGACAGAAGCATTCTCACGGGGACGGCACCAGCAGCCTGCATGCAGGATTATCAGAGAGAAGTGAATGCGTATTCCAGAGGACAGGGAAGGTTGTCCTGTGTTCTGAAAGGATATGAACCCTGCCATAATGCGGAAGAGGTGATAGAAAAAATCGGCTATGACCCGGAGAGCGATTTGGAAAACCCGTCTTCCTCCGTATTCTGTGCTCATGGAGCAGGTTTTTTGGTGGGTTGGGAGCAGGTACCGGAATATGCCCACCTGGAAAACGACTGGCAGGATTCGGATGGAGAAGTGGAAGATGGTACGGACTTTATGACAGGTTCTGCGGCAGTGACAGGTGGACAGAATGTTGCGAACGGGAATGGTTTTCGTGCGGGAAAGCCGGGAACACACGGCAACGGACAGACCGGCAACGGAAGGTCGGATTATATCACACAGGAGGAAATCGCAGAAATCTTTCAGCGAACTTACGGAAAGAGCGTTCAGGATTACGAGCCGTATCGTTATCACGGGAGGAATCTCGGGAGTGCTGTAAAGCCGGAGACAGACGGAAGCGGAACAGACGGTAATATAACAAGTGAAAACGGAGCAAACGGAAACAGAATAGGTGGTGAAGCGGCGAAAGGCAACGGCAGCAGGAGCAACAGCAAAAGAAGCATTGCGCAGACAGCCCGGAAAGAGGAATATCTTCTGGTGGACGGCTACAACATCATTTTTGCCTGGGAGGACTTACGCAGCCTTGCAGCGGTCAATATCGACAGTGCCAGGGATAAGCTGATGGATATCTGCTGCAATTATCAGGGATATCAGGGATGTACGCTGATTCTGGTCTTTGATGCCTACAAAGTGAAGGGAAATCCCGGTTCCGTGCAGAAATATCACAATATTTACGTGGTGTATACGAAAGAGGCGGAAACAGCTGACCAGTATATTGAGAAGACGGTGCATGAAATCGGCAGAAAGCATCATGTGACGGTGGCAACCTCCGATGGTCTGGAACAGATGATTATCTGGGGAGACGGGGCGGTAAGATTGTCGGCGCAGGGCTTCCGCGATGCGGTGGAAGCCGCTTCGGCACAGATGCGGGAGCAATATCTGCCTACCGGAAAGCAAGGAATAAATAGAATAAAACTGTGAGCCGTGCTAAAGTGGAGAAAAGAACAGATATGGGGGTATCTATGATGTGGACACAGCTATGGCTGAACTACGGAAAAAAGAAAGATTGCGGAAACGGAAAATTTCTGGGGAACATCGCACTGGAAGGGTTTGACACCGAAAAGAAGATTGTCAGAAACGGGCTGGCAGAGCTTCAAAAGGGGGTTCAGGGCATGCTTGGCATGGCACCCTCTTTTGCTGCAGATGAGAATCGGGCAGGAAATGGTCTTCTCATCAGAAGGAATCCTGTATTGAAGAAGGAAAGCTGGCATCTTGTGCAAAAGGGAGAAAATCTGCTTCTGGAGGCGGCGGATGAGAATGGTCTGCTCTACGGAATCTACGGACTTCTCCGCCTGATTGCCACGGAAAAACCGCTTACCGGACTGGATAAGTCTGAGGCACCGGACAATCCCTTAAGAATGTACAACCACTGGGATAACATGGACGGCAGTATTGAGAGAGGGTATTCCGGAGAATCCTTTTTCTTTGTGGACAATGAAGTGGTTGTGGATGAACGCACGGTGGATTATGCCAGATTTGCCGCGAGTATCGGCATCAACGGTGTGGTCATCAACAACGTGAACGTGAAAAATGCGGCTACCTGGCTGATTACAGACAGGTATTTTGACAAGGTGCGCGAGCTTTCGGAGGTTTTTGCGGGATACGGTATCAAACTTTACTTAAGCCTGAACTTTGCGGCACCGCTGGAGCTTGGCGGACCCGACAGTGCAGACCCGCTGGATGCGAGGGTGCGGGACTGGTGGCAGGAGAAGATGGCAGAGGTGTTCCGTGAGGTTCCTCTGCTGGGAGGATTCCTGGTGAAGGCGGATTCCGAAGGCAGACCGGGCCCCTTTACTTACGGAAGAACCCAGGCAGACGGAGCCAATATGCTGGCTGACCTGGTGAAGCCCTACGGCGGTATCATTATCTGGCGCTGTTTTGTATACAATTGTACCCAGGACTGGCGGGATTACAAGACCGACAGAGCCAGAGCGGGGTATGACAACTTTATAGTGATGGATGGGGATTATCACGACAATGTGATTCTGCAGATTAAGAACGGCCCCATGGATTTCCAGATCAGGGAACCGGTTTCTCCGCTCCTGGGAGGCCTGCGGAAAACCAATCAGATGCTGGAGGTTCAGGTGGCGCAGGAATACACGGGACACCAGATTGATGTGTGCTATCTGATTCCCCTGTTTAAGGAGGTACTGGACTTCCATACATACTGTAAGGAAGGTGCCGACACGGTGGCAGACATTATCAGCGGCAGGACGCTTGGAAACACCAACACGGGAATCGCAGCGGTATGCAACACGGGGAATGATACCAACTGGACGGGCAGTGAACTGGCGGCGGCAAACTTCTACGGCTTCGGCAGACTGGCGTTTGTGACCTCGCTTTCTGCGGAGGAGATTGCGGAGGAGTGGATACGCCTGAGCCTTTCCAATGAGGAGGATGTGGTGGAAACCATCAAAAAGATTCTGCTGACCTCCAGGAGTACCTATGAAAAATATACCAGTCCACTGGGCATCGGCTGGATGGTAACGCCGAATACCCATTATGGCTGCAGCGTGGACGGCTATGAATACTCCAGGTGGGGAACCTATCACCGGGCGGATCATCTGGGCATCGGGGTGGACAGAAGCCATAAGGGAACAGGGTATGCAGGGCAGTATCACGAGCCCAATGCGTCCATGTATGACAAGATGGAAACCTGCCCGGAGGAATTGCTGCTGTTTTTCCACCATGTACCGTATACCTATCGGTTAAAGACCGGGAAAACACTGATACAGCACATTTACGACACACACTTCGAGGGCGTGGAAGAGGTGGAAGAGATGATCAGGTGCTGGCAGAAGCTGGAAGGCAGAATTGTAAAAGAAGCCTGGGAAAATGTGCGGGAACGGTTTGAAAGGCAGCTGTACAACGCCAGGGAGTGGCGCGATCAGGTCAATTCTTATTTTTACAGGAAGAGCGGAATCGGAGACGAGAAGGGAAGAACAATATACTAAAAAGCGCGTACGGCGCGGAAACGGGGGGTAGTATGGACGGAAACCTGCAGGTATTCAGTGACGGATGGGGGTTCCTGCGAACGGAGCTCACAGCTACTCTGGCGGAGGCGGAGAGTGCAAAGACACGTTTTTCGCCGGTGGAACTGCCGCATGACTGGCTGATTTACAATGCAAAAAAACTTTATGAGGACGGCTGTGGCTGGTATCGGAAGCAATTTGAACTGGAAACGGGAGAAATTGATGACCTGGGCGGTAGTCTCGGCAGGAGAGACCGGGGAAAGGGTGCAGACGGGAAAGTGTTTGCCCGTATCGGACGCGGCGAGAAGGTTCTGCTGCGCTTTGACGGCGTATATATGGATTCCACGGTATATGTGAACGGCACCAGAATCGGAGACTGGAAATATGGGTATTCTGCCTTTGATATGGATATTACTCCGGCTTTGCATCAGGGACGGAACTGCGTGATGGTACAGGTACGGTTTCAGTCGCCCAACAGCCGCTGGTATTCCGGCGCGGGAATTTACAGGAAGGTTTGGCTGAAGGTTTGTCCTGCGGTTTATCTGCCCTTGGACGGTACCTATACGCACATTACGGAGACGGAAGGCGGATTTTTGCTGGAAGCGAAGACAGAAGTGGCAGGAAAACTGGATGAGAGCATCCGGTGCAGATATCGTCTGTGGAAAGACGGGAAAATGGTGCAGGAGATGGGATGCGTGATGCCGGAGCCTTACAGTACCGACGGCTCTGATGGGGTTGTATCTCGTGCGGCAGGCAGGATAAAGGACGGAAATCAGGAGCCGGAGAATATGGCAACAGCCTGCATTTCTGCACTTGTACCGGATCCTTTAAAATGGGATATTGAGAATCCGCAGTGCTATCAACTGAGCGTAGAATTATGCAGAGCAGGGCGGGAGGAAGCAATCGACAGTCAGAATCTGACAGTGGGATTCCGCACCATGAAATTTACCACGGATAAGGGATTTTTCCTGAACGGGAAACATGTAAAGCTTCACGGCATGTGTGAGCATCATGATCTGGGGTGCCTGGGCGCAGCCTTTCATGTGCCCGCTATGGAGAGAAAGCTGAAGACCCTGAAGGCGATGGGATGTAATGCCATCCGCACCAGTCACAATATGCCGGCACAGGAACTGATGGAGCTGGCGGACAAAATGGGCTTCCTGGTGGTGGATGAAGCCTTTGATATGTGGGAAAGATCCAAGACGACCTATGACTATGCGCGCTTTTTCAAGGAGTGGCATGAAAGAGATGTGAGAAGCTGGATTCGCCGGGACAGAAATCATCCCAGTCTTCTGCTCTGGTCAATCGGCAATGAGATTTACGATACCCATGTGGATGAACATGGACAGGATATCACAAGGGAATTGATACGCTGCGTCAGGGAGCATGACCCGAAGGAGAATGCACTGATTACCATCGGATCCAACTATATGCCCTGGGAAAATGCACAGAAGTGCGCGGATATTGTGAAAGTGGCGGGCTATAATTATGCGGAGAAATACTATGAAGCGCACCATAAGGAGCATCCCGACTGGATTATGTACGGCAGTGAGACGGCCTCAACAGTGCAGAGCCGCGGCATTTACCGTTTCCCGCTGGAACAGCCTGTGCTTGCAGACGAGGATGAGCAGTGCTCTTCCCTGGGAAACGCGACTACCAGCTGGGGAGCCAGAAGCTGGGAAAAATGCATCACTGACGACAGGGATGCGGAATTTATCTGCGGACAGTTTGCGTGGAGCGGCTTTGACTACATCGGAGAACCGACCCCCTATCATACCAAGAACAGTTATTTCGGACAGATAGACACGGCGGGCTTCCCCAAGGATTCCTACTATGCTTTTCAGGCAGAGTGGACGGATGGGGAGAAAGCGCCCATGGTGCACCTGTTCCCCTACTGGGATTTTAATCCCGGGCAGCAGGTTGACGTGAGAGCCTGCACCAACGGTACGGCAGTGGAGTTGTTTGTCAATGGGGTTTCTATGGGCAGACAGGAAATCGACCACGAACATGGACTGAAGCTGATTGCCGGATGGAAGGTTGCCTATGAGCCGGGAACCATTACGGCGGTTGCTTATGACGCTGCGGGAAGAGAAATTGCAAGAGACAGCCATACCTCCTTTGGAGACAGCAAACGAATTGTGCTGAAAGCAGATAAGACAGTTCTCCGGGCCGATGGCGAGGATATGTGCTTTGTGACGGTGGAAACAAGGGACGAAAACGGAAATCCGGTGGAAAATGCTGCAGATTATGTGCAGGCTCAGGTTTCCGGTCCGGGTCGCATTCTCGGCATGGATAATGGCGACAGCACAGATTACGACAATTACAAAACTACAGTGAGAAAGCTGTTTTCCGGAAAACTGCTTGTGGTTGTGGGCAGCAGACAGGAGGCAGGAGAGATTACGCTGACTCTTTCCGGCAGAGGGCTGGAGAGCGGAAACCTTGTGCTGAGGGCGGAGGAAGCGGATTCGGGACGAAATGCCGGGGAGAACGAACATACAGGCAGGGAAGCAGCAAAGGTGAATACCGGAGAGCATCGTTATCTGGAGGATTGCAGTCGCATCCGCGCAGCGTTGCCTGAGAGAGTTCCTGTCAGAAAGCTGGAGCTGTCCGCACCGGAAGGTCTGCAGTTTGGACCGGAAAGGCAGACGGTTTTCGTGGAAGCGAATCTGTATCCTGCGGATACCACGGACAGAAAGCTTGTGTGGAAAGTGGTAAATGCCGCCGGAATCGATATCGGTTTTGCAAAAATAGAAGCGGGAAAGCAGCCTGACGGAAGAGAAGGGGCATTTGTGACCGCTCTCGGGGACGGACAGTTCTTTGTACGCTGCATGGCAAAACAGGGAGAAGGTGTGCGCCTGATTTCCCAGCTGGAATGTGAGGCAAAAGGACTTGGGCAGGCATTCTTAAATCCCTATGAATTGGTGTCGGCCGGTCTGTTCACGGGGACAATCGGTGAGATTACGAACGGCAATGAAAAAGGGATTGCAACGGCGCGCGATGGCGAGAGCGGCGTAATCTATGAAAACATTGATTTTGGGGATTTTGGTTCGGATGAAATCACACTGCCGGTATTTGCGCTGTCGGACGATGAATGCTTTATTGACTTTTGGCTCGGTGTGCCTTATGGGGAGAGCAGCAGACAGCTGGCAACGCTGCGCTATCAGAAGCCTTCCCGCTGGAATGAGTATCAGGAGGAGACATACCGGTTGCCGGAGAGAATAAAAGGTGTTGCAACCATTGGATTCGTGATGCATACAAAGCTGCATCTGAAGGGATTTTCTTTCAGGAAGCTGCAGAAAGCATATGAATGCCTGTCCGGAGGGGATGCGGATAAGGTCTACGGAGATGCCTTCCGCAGAGAGGGCGCTGCGGTGCGTGGCATCGGCAACAATGTGACGCTGGAATACAACAATATGGACTTTGGCGATACCGGTGCGGATAGAGTCAGCTTCACGGGATATACGCCACTGGCCGGAAATACCATTCATATTCATTTTACGGATGAAAGCGGTGAGACAGTAAACCGCATTGTGGAATTTGCAGGTTCGGATAAGCAGACATCCTGCGAGCAGACCTTCCGGATAGAAAGACTGAAAGGCAGAGGAAAGATTGAACTGATTTTCCTGCCGGGCAGCAATTTTGATCTGGAGTCCATACAGTTTCACAGAGGATAGGAGAAAAAAGGAAACTGTATCAAGAAAGAAAAAGCCTTCGGTGCATCGTGCTCCGGAGGCTTTTTGATGAGTGATTGTATTTTTTATTTAACTGTATGGGACAGGGCGCTGTAGAGGCTGCGGTATTCCGACGGAGTGCAGCCTTTTAGCTTTTTAAAGGTTCTGTTGAAAGTGGAAAGACTGGAGAAACCGGACTGCAGTGCAACCTCTGTGATGGAGATTCCGGGTTTCAAAAGCAGTGTTTCGGCAGATTTGATTCTTTTGAAACAGAGATAATCATAGAAATTGTAACCGGAACACTGCTTGAAAAGTCTGGAAAAGTGGAACTTGGAAAAACCCGCCACATCGGCTACTGTCTCCAGAGTTAAATCCTCGGTAAAGTGTTCATCCAGGTAATCGAATACCGTATTGAATTTTTCTATCAGGTCATTTTGTTTTTCTGCTTTGGAAAGCATATAGGTATTTTCGTCTTCCAGAGACATACGATATCGCACATAATTTACAAAAAAAGCCAGCAGTTTGGAGTAAATCATCATCTCACGCAAACTGTCATTCTGGAAATAATCCCGGCACAGCTGGGCAATGATGTCGGCTTCTTCTGCATAAATAGGGCTGCAGGTAGTTTGATTGATGAGAATCGGCTGCGTCATATAAGAGGTCAGGAAGGAATATCCTCTGATACGGGACAGAGCATTAAACTCAAACAGGTAAATAAGCCGCTGACCTGCGGGAGGTGCTATCAGATGATGCAGTTCTCCACCGGGAATGATAAAAATGTCGCCGGGAGACAGATTGTATGTTTCCTGACCTGCAATGACGGTATAACCGTTCTCAAGGGGGATTATCATCTCAATGGCAGGATGCCAGTGCAGTGCATATTCCGACGGCTCGTCATTGAGCCAGAAACGAACAGAGGAACCGGGCAGGAAAGTAACATATTCCGAATTGCCATCCACTGTTCTGTGATATGTGTTTTCTGTCTGTAATTTTTTGTATTGATTCAAAATTTCTTCATCTAATGATAATAAATTCGTATTGCTCATGCCGGTAAACTCCTCTCGGAAAGACTTGAATAATTCAGGTGTGCAATAATTGCTAAGCAAATGAAAACCCCAAAAAGACAAAACAACCAATAAAATGGTTTAAAACTAGTAAAAACTTAACAAAATGCTTGCCAATAATAATATCATAGGATGAAATGGAAGGCAATATGTTGAGAAAAATAAAAAAAACCCAATCAAGAAAGCAATATCTGAAACAATAATCAGCAATTTTTGATAAGCATATAAAGCATGCAATGCTATAATGAATTTAGTAACAGGGGAGTGAAAAATGATTTGGTATTGGGAGGATAAACTGTGAAAAACAAAAAACAAGTTGTTCCGCAGAGAAAAGTCAGTTTTGGCGTGTATATGAAACGATACTGGCAGTTATATGCACTGTTGGCGTTGCCGTTACTGTATCTGTTGGTTTTTAAATATGTACCGATGGTGTACATACAGATTGCTTTTAAGAAATACAGCATTGTGGAGAGCGTCTGGAAGATGCCGCTGGCGGCAAACCATGGATTTGAGTATTTCATCAAGGCCTTTAAGAGCAAGGACTTTTTGCTGGCACTGAGAAATACGGTGACACTGAATTTGCTTGACCTGGTGGTTGGCTTCCCGGCACCGATTATCTTTGCACTGATTTTAAATGAACTGTGTTTCAAGAGGTTCAAAAAGGTGATCCAGACAATCGCCTATATGCCCCATTTCCTTTCCTGGGTTATTATTTACAGCCTGGCACTTCAATTGTTTGCACCGCATGAAGGCCTTGTAAATATGGTGATTGAAGGTCTGGGAGGAGAATCCATTCCTTTCCTGAATGATGCGGCTCACTGGATTGCCACTTACATAGGAGTCGGGGTATGGCAGAATTTCGGATGGGGTTCCATTGTTTACCTTGCGGCAATTGCCGGTATCAACCCGGAACTTTATGAAGCGGCTTCTGTAGACGGCGCAGGGCGTTTCCGCAAGATGTGGCATATCACTTTGCCGGGCATCAAGCCTACCATTGTGGTATTGCTGATTATGAATCTTGGTAATATTCTGGGCAGCGGTTTTGACAGACCGTTTGCATTCCAGAACAATCTGGTTATGAAAGTGGCAGACGTAATCTCTACTTATGTATATCGAACCGGTATTAAGGGACTTCAGTTCTCGTTGACAACGGCAGTAGGACTGTTCCAGTCGGTAGTCGGCGTGTTCTTCCTGCTGATGGCTAACTGGTTATCCAGAAGACTCGGAGAGAGGGGGATTTGGTAATGAAAGTAAAGTCAACATCCGCTAAAATCGGCGACTGGATTTTTGTTCTGATCTGTGTTCTGGTTGGCGTGATTTGCCTGGTTCCTATGCTGAACCTGCTGGCAAAGTCCTTAAGCTCGACGGAATACCTGGTGAGAAACGAAATTTATCTCTGGCCGAAGGGCCTTAATGTAGATGCGTATGCAACTGTCTTAAAGGACCCAAAGTACATCAGAGCATTTTTTTGGACAGTATTTCTGACAATAGTGTGCACATTGGTTTCTCTTACAATGACAATCCTTTGTGCGTATCCTCTGATTTTCGATAAGTTGAAAGGAAGAGGAATTGTCAATGTGTACATTACGATTACCATGTTTTTCAATGCAGGAACCATCCCAAACTACCTGCTGATGAAAAATCTGGGACTTTTGGATAATCCGCTGGTACTTATCATTCCAAGCTGTCTGAGCGTTTACAACATGATTATCATGAGAAGCTTCTTCTATGGCATACCGGACAGTTTGAGGGAGTCGGCGGA
Organism: uncultured Lachnospiraceae bacterium; assembly: GCA_945913255.1. GTDB lineage: Bacteria > Bacillota > Clostridia > Lachnospirales > Lachnospiraceae > Acetatifactor. The sequence goes on along the minus strand of CAMEDC010000004.1, from coordinate 96,940 downwards.
AATAGACGGCGCAACATTTTTTCAGATTCTGGTGAAAATTTATGTGCCGCTTTCCAAGCCTGTTATGGCAACGCTGGCACTGTTCTATGCGGTAGGAAGATGGAACGGCTATTCGGATGCACTGCTGTATGTAAAGAAGACGGAGTTCTATCCGTTACAGCTGCTTTTATACAATATTCTGAATAATATTAATTCTGTTGAGATTGCAACACAGGAAGGCTTTTCCACACCGGGACTTTCCGCATCCCTGAAAGCGGCGATTGTTATGTTTTCCACGGTGCCGATCCTGTGCATCTACCCCTGGTTACAGAAGTACTTTATTCACGGAGTAACCCTGGGTGCGGTAAAGGAATAATCGGATTGGCTGTAAGCTGATTCGTTCATTCAAACTATACAATATATAATGTATTATGGGAGGTAAATGAAAGATGAAAAAGAAATTATTATCCATCTTACTTGCAGGTACCATGGTTTTGTCCATGGCAGCATGCGGAAACAGCAATGATGCGCCGTCATCTGCTGCAAATGCAGGTACCACTTCAAAAGAGAGCTCCTCGCAGGCAGCTTCTTCTGATGAGGGACAGGCGAGCACAAGCGAACTGACTGACGGAAAGTTTGCAGAGACAAGACACATTACAGTTGAAGTTTATGATCGTGGAAACGATGGCGGTTCAGACCCCACAAACAACATGTATACCGAGTATATCAAGAAGGGTATGCTGGAGGAACACAACGTTGAAGTGGAATTTGTAAAGGTGCCCCGTTGGACAGAGGTAGAGGAGATTAACAACCTGCTTGCAGCAGGAACTGCTCCCGATATCTGCGTTACATACAGCTATCCAACCATTAAAACCTATGCCGATATGGGCGGTGTGCTTGATTTAAGCAGTTATGTGGAGGATTACAAGAATGATCTTCCTAACCTGTGGAGCTGGCTGGGCGAGACCAATATGTACTGGGACAAGGATCCTGTTGACGGAACTTTGTGGGCAATTGAGGGAAAACTTGCTACTACGAATCGTATCAATACCTTCGTTCGTCAGGACTGGCTGGATAAGCTGAACATGAAGGCACCTACCACAAAGGCTGAGTTTGAAGCAATGCTGGTTGCTTTCAAGGACAATGCGGATCTTCTGCTTGGCGCAGATGCCGACAAGATGGTTCCCTACTCCGTAAGCTACGATGTGGGCTGGAGAGCAGCAACCCTGATTGAGTCCTTTATCGATCCTGATATTACCGACAAAGAGTACTATGTAAACGGCTTCGATGACAGAAAGCTGACCCAGAACGGCACCAAGGAAGCTGTCAGACTGCTGAACAAGTGGTACAATGCGGGCCTTATGTGGGATAACTTCGCTCTGTACGGCAGCGGCGATACCACCGAGGATGACAATATGAAGGCAGGTTATGTAGGCGCATTCACACATAACTGGGATTATCCTTTCCGTAACGGTACCGACAGTATCAATGCAAACCTGCAGAGAAATGTTGGCGCAGATGCTAAATTTGTAGCAATTGATCCTTTTGAGGATTCCAAGGGAACTCATACAAAGTACGTATCCAGCACAGCAGGTGACCGTAAGATTTTCTTCCCTACCACCAATGATGAGCCGCTGGCATGTCTTCTGTACCTTGACTGGATCAGCCAGCCTGAACATATTGAATATCTGCAGATTGGTGATGAGGGCGTAACTCATAACAAGCTGGAGAGCGGTGCAATCCAGACTGTTGCAGCAACCGGTGATGCAATCCAGAATTCCGGTATGAACATCGACTATACCATAACCTGTAACGGACTGAACCTGTCAACCAAGGAACTGACAGACCTTTCCAAGGCTTACAGCTATGCTGAAATTGATCCTGAACTGGTTCAGCAGGCAAATAAGATTGCACAGACTGACATTGTTCCTGCAAAGAATGTTAACGTTGGTTCCATCGATGCAGAGACAGGTGTCGGTGATACCTTAAGCGCAAAGCGTGACCAGGTATATGACAATGCGGTTATTGCAAAGGAAGCTGATTTCGATAAGGTTTGGGATGAGTTGATTGCCGATTATCTGAGCGCAGGCGGTCAGGCAATTATCGATGAGCGTACTGCGAAGTGGGATCAGTACTTCCCCGGAACTGATATGCTGCCTTAAGTAAATAAATCAATGATTTCAGAGAGGAGGGTGCTTCGGCACTCTCCTTTTTACATGTGTGTGTACCTATCGAAAACAAGGCGAGAAATTCCCGGAGAAAACAAAATTTTCCGTGTTTTTTTATTTAATGAACAAAGTTTGTTATAGAAGGGAAAATCAGGATGTGTTACAGTTTTAGCCGGAGAGGAAAAATTCTCCTGATAATTAAAATGTTTGCTGATAATATGCAGTCGGATAGGAGGAATTATGGGAAAAAAACGTTATGCACAGGTGGGAACGGGAAGCAGAGCCAGAATGTATTATGAGGCGATATGCACAACCTTTAAGGATACTTGCGATATTGTGGGGTTCTGCGATTTGAGCCAGACGAGAATGAATTACGCCAATCAAGTAATCAGCGAGCAGTTCGGACATGAACCGGTACCGACCTACAACTATACGGATTTTGACAAAATGATTGATGAGACAAAGCCGGATGTTGTGATTGTGACATCCGTGGACAGAACGCATCATGAATACATTATCCGTGCCATGAGAAAGGGTTGCGATGTCATTACGGAAAAACCCATGACAATTGACGAGGAGAAAGCACAGCAGATTATTGATGTGCAGAAGGAGACCGGAAAACATTTGCGTGTTACCTTCAACTACCGATATGCGCCGACCAATACAAAAATTCGGGAGCTTATCATGGATGATACCATTGGCGAAGTGTTCTCCGTTCATTTTGAATGGCTGTTGAATACAAAGCATGGTGCCGATTATTACAGAAGATGGCACAGAAGCAAGACGAACAGCGGAGGTCTTCTGGTGCATAAGTCTACCCATCATTTTGACCTTGTGAATTTCTGGCTGGGGACACAGCCGGAAAAGGTGTTTGCCTTCGGTGCAAGAAATTTCTATGGAAAGGAAAATGCAGAACGCCGCGGGGTGAAGGAATTTTATTACAGATGTCATGGAAGTGAGGCAGCAAAAAATGACCCGTTTGCCATTGATCTTGAAGCCAATCCGGTTCTGAAGGCATTATATCTGGATGCAGAGGCAGACAGCGGCTACATCAGAGATCGGAGTGTTTTCGGAGATGACATAACGATCGAAGATACCATGAGCGTTCTGGTAAAGTATGCGAGTGGTGCACAGCTGAGCTATTCACTGAATTCCTATATGCCCTGGGAGGGATTTATTGTATCTTTCAACGGCTCCAAGGGAAGAATTGAGTACAAAGTTTGCGAGAAGGCTTATATCAACGGCGGCGGAGATAAGGCGGACGAGGGAGCACAGGAGGGAAAATCCATCATGGTATTCCCGATGTTCGGCGAGCCGTACCGAGTGGATACGGAAGAGGGAGTCGGAAGCCATGGCGGAGGAGACACCGTTCTGCTGAATGATATTTTCGGAACGCCGGAACCGGACAGATTTCAGCGTGCGGCTTCCCATATTGACGGTGCAATGTCCATTCTGACAGGAGTTGCGGCAAATAAATCCATTGCATCGGGTGAACCTGTTAATATTAAGGATTTGGTGAAATTTTAATTATATGCAATAAAGAATAGTTGCTAAAGGCTGACACAAAACGGTTGTTGTGCAGCTATTCTGCTGGTTTTGGGCTACGGAATCGGTTAGCAGTACTATGCGGATTCAGACTGAAGAAGCCTATCAGAATTCTCTCAGTGTGCTGGCCTCTTCCTGTGATAATGATTTAAACTCGGTTTACTCCATGCTGGATATTATGGCATTGAATGAGGATATTAAAAGAAGATGCAATCTTATATCGAATACGGAACGAAGTCTTCCCTATCAAAATGAACTGGTCAGGCGTCAGCTGATGTCTTACAGAATACAGCATGCATTTATCGATGATATTTTGATTTATTTTGGAGATACCCGAAAAATTATTTCATCCAATACCGTGGCAGATCTTGAATTGTTCTATGAGATATATGGGGATGTGACTATGTCATGTGAGGAGTGGGAAGAGGCACTGACGCAAAAATATTATAAAAAGGATGTACTGTGGGAAAACAGTTCTTCGTCACAAACGTTGTACGTTCTGCATTCCTGGGTTGGTTCTGATAATGAAGATATCACGATTGCAGTAAAATTTAAGGAATCGTATTTTCAGGACTTAACAGAGCGATTCCGACAGGACAGATTTGCTGTAGTGACAATTCAAAATGAATCGGAACAGCAGATTGTTGAGGCGGGAGATTTTGAGTATAAGCAATCGGCAAGAAATGTTTCGCATAAATCTGCGCTGACAGGATGGGTTTATACGGCATATATTTCGCAAAAAGGAGTCGGGTTGTATGGCGGAAGTACATTGATTGTCCTGGGAATTTGTTTTACGGCTGCCACGATTGCATCCGCTGTGGCTTTCCTTTTCTTTTTCCGAACGAATGTTAATCCGATTAGAGAGTTATGATTTAAATCTGGTACGTGTTGAAAAAGCCAAGAAGCTTCTTGCCGATGAAGATATCAGTATTGATGAAATCGGCCATAAAGTTGGTTTTATCAGCAGTAATTCATTTATACGGGTTTTCAAAAAGTATGAGAATATGACGCCTGGCAATTATAAAGACAGGTTACACGCAGGAATGTACTAAAGGACAAAGGAGGCTGGAGGTTGGAATGAAATTTTATAACATAACGGAAGAACCACTGAAAATATATGGATTGGCAGTGGCGAATCAGGAAAAAGAGCAGTTCTGGAAACTGCCCGCTGAGATTATGGAAGAGTTTCCTCAATATGATTATCTCGGAAAGAGAACGACGGGGGGAAGAGTGCGTTTTCAAACTGATTCAAAAACACTCTTTGTTCGGATGACATGGAAGGAAACGAAGGAGGATATCAATATACCGCTTTCCGGCTCGGCAGGAGCCGATATTTATCTCGGCCGGGGAAAAGAATCTGTCTATTTGGGGTATATTTCGCCTAATGTACATACAGACAATCGGATTACAGTGGAGAAAACCTTTCAACTGACAGGGAATATGGAGCTTGTCACAATCAATTTACCGAGAAATGATTATTTATTGGCAATGGAAGTCGGAGCAGAAGAGGGTGCGGAAGTTCTTCCTCCAGTGGAATACACGGTGCAAAAGCCCATTGTCTTCTACGGCTCCTCTATCACAGAGGGCGGCTGTGCACCTCGTCCGGGAACTGCATATACAAGCATCGTGTGTCGATGGCTGGATGCCGATTACAGGAACATGGGCTTTTCGGGGAAAGCCAAGGGAGAGTCGGGATTTGCAAAATATCTGGCTTCGTTTGATGATATGAGTATGTTTGTTATGGATTATGATCATAACTCTCCTTCTCCGGAGCATTTGAAAGAGACGCATGAAACATTTTTTCGCATCATCAGAGAGGCACATCCGAAATTGCCGATTTTGTTGATTTCCAGGCCGGATGTGGATAAGAATCCGGAAGACAGCAGAAAACGAAGAGAAGTGATTCGAGCTACCTACGAGAATGCAAGAGCAAAGGGTGACACAAAAGTATGGTTTCTGGACGGCGGGATCCTATTTGGCAAGGAAGGCAGAGAGGAATGTACCGTGGATGGGACACACCCGAATGCATTGGGTTTCATGCGAATGGCAGAGAGAATCTATCCGGTTTTGAAAGAAATTTTGGAACAAACAGTGAATGGATAAAAAAGACGACACGAAAAATTCGGCCTGCACAGAAAGCTGTGCAGGCTGTTTTTCGTTGCTTTTATGTTGCACAGACTGTTTTCTGTGTTTGCATCTGCACTGCTTTTGTGGTATGCTTGTACTATCTTTATCAAAACAGGAGAGAGAGTATGCTACATCTTTTCATATCGGATACTTATGATTCCCTGCTGGCTCTTGCAGGTATTATTTTTGCCTTTGCGGCAACTGTGATTGCTACTGCGAAGCTGCAGGAATTTCTGCCAAAGGATGCGGGACGGGAATTTGCCCATGACGGAAAACTTTCCGCCGGAAAACCGAGAGGAGCAGGAATTATTTTTGTACTGGCTTTTGTGGCATCGGCAGTTTTGTTTGCGCCCATAGACGCGGAAATCCTGATTTATTTAATCCTGACAGTAATCTGCATGATGACAGGCTTTCTGGATGATGCGTCCAAGATGCCCTGGGGGGAATATAAGAAGGGATTTCTGGATTTATGTGTTGCTGCCATGGTGGCGATGACTTACCTGAAATACAATTCCAATACCATAGAACTGGCACTGTTTCATACAGTGGACGGCGGGCGGCTTCAGCTGACCATTCCTCCTGTTGTTTTTGCAATCCTGATTGTGATTCTGGTGTGGACTTCTGTCAATGTCACGAATTGTGCAGACGGCGTGGACGGATTGTCCGGTACGCTGACAATTGTTTCCATTATGACAATTTATCTGGTAGACGAGATACTGAAGCGAGGCGAGGACTTTTCATTCCTGATTCTCTTGTTCGCGGTCTGCATCCTGGGGTATCTCTGGTACAATGCGACGCCCAGCAAGCTGATGATGGGAGATGCAGGCTCCCGCTCCATGGGACTCTTTATCAGCATTGCCATTTTGAAGACGGGTTGTCCGCTGCTGTATATACCCATTGCGCTGGTGTTGATTCTGGACGGAGGCCTTGGCTTGATTAAGGTCGCGCTGCTGCGTTTTCTGAAGATCAGAATTCTGAAGAACACCAGAACGCCGCTTCACGACCATGTGCGAAAGGTGTGGGGCTGGTCGAATACTCAGACGGTGTTCCGCTTTGCCATCATTCAGATTATTCTGGCTGTGGCAGTGGTGTACGGAATCCGGATATAAGTGGAAATCCGACTGCAAAAGGCAGGTTTGTTTTTCGGCTGAGTAAGTCTGTAAAGCAGATAGACTGCGCGAAATGCAGCGCTTAAGTGTGCTGAAACAAACAGTTGTGAGTGAATGAGGGAGAAGGAAAAATGTATGATGAATTGACACCCAGCGATATCAAAAAAATGGAAGAAGAGATAGAGTACCGAAAGCTGGTAGTGCGTCCGAAGGCATTGGAGGATGTGAAGGAAACCAGGGCACACGGCGATTTGAGCGAGAACTTTGAGTACCATGCTGCGAAAAAATATAAGAATCAGAACGAGAGTCGTATTCGGTATCTGGAGAGAATGATAAAAACAGCGAAGGTAATTTCCGAGGACTCCGCGGAGGACGAGGTGGGGATTAACAATACAGTGACGGTTGAATTTACGGATGATGCTTCAGTGGAAACCTATAAGATTGTGACGACGGTGCGTGGAAATTCGCTTGAGAACTTAATCAGCAATGAAAGCCCGCTGGGAAAGGCATTGCTTGGGAAGAGAGAGGGAGACATGGCTCATGTACAGGTGAATGATACCGTGGGCTATGATGTGAAAATCATCAAAATCGAGAATACAGTCGACGATGGCAGCGACAAGATAAGGAGTTTTTAGAATGAAGCAATATCTACTGTTTGATTTGGATGGCACCCTGACTGACCCCAAAGAGGGTATCTGTACCTGTGTACAGTATGCTTTGGCATCTTTCGGCATTGAGGAGCCGGATTTGGACAAGCTGGAGCCCTTTATCGGTCCGCCCCTGAAGGACAGCTTTATGAAATTTTACAATTTCTCCGAAGAGCAGGCAGAAGCCGCCGTGGAGAAATACAGGGAGCGTTTCAAAGATACGGGTATTTTTGAAAATAAGCTGTATGACGGAATTGTCCCTATGCTGATTGCGCTGAATTCCAAGGGAATGCACCTTGCAGTGGCTTCCAGCAAGCCCCGTGTTTTTGTGGAAAGAATTCTGGAGCACTTCAATATTGCCCGGTATTTCCGGGTGGTTGTGGGAAGTGAATTGGACGGTACCCGCGTTAACAAGGACGAAGTTGTGGAAGAGGCACTGAGACAGCTGTTTGGCGACAAGCCTGTGGACAGAAGCCAGGTGTACATGATCGGTGACCGCAGCTTTGATGTAGAAGGTGCCAGAAAGGCCGGAGTGGAAAGCGTCGGCGTTGCCTACGGCTACGGCAGCATGGAGGAACTGAAAGAGGCGAAAGCGGATTATATTGTGCGTTCCGTGGAGGAACTTCAGAAGTTCCTGCTTCGTGGGACGGAAGAAAAGCAGAAGCTTACGCCCACCCAGAGAATCCTGCAGCTGTTTTTACCGCTTCTTTTGTTTATCTTTGTCAAAAATCTGGCTGTAAATCTTGCGGGACTGATGCTTCAAACCCTGGGAAATACTTTCCCGGTGGGGTCATTTTTGTTTGTACATGATGAAGCCGGAAACCTGGTGGCTTTGACGGGAAATGCGGGAACCGTTATGCAGATTATCGGGTTTATCGCAGGTACTCTGGCAATCAAAAACATTGCAAAGCGTACCATCAGTAAGGCAAATGACAGCATGAAGCTGCTGCATATCAAGGGTGATCCGGTGAAAACCTATGCCTTTCTGGCAGTTGCCATAGTGGGTGCTGTAATTGGGCTGAACCTGTTTATGAGTCTGTCCGGGCTGATTAGTCTTTCCGAGTCTTATCAATCGGTGGCAGAGGAACAGTATTCCGCAAATCTGCTGATGGGGGTGTTGTGCTATGGCCTTGTAACGCCCTTTGCGGAAGAGGTGCTGTTCCGTGGGGTAATCTACAATTGCATGAGAAGAAGTATGCCTGTGAAGATGTCAATTTTTCTCTCGGGAATGATTTTCGGCATGTATCATATGAATGCAATTCAAGGTATTTATGCGCTCATAATCGGTTGCATGATTGGATATGCCTATGAATATTATGGTGACCTCAGGGTTCCCATCGCGATTCATATGCTTGCCAATATTCTCGTATATTGCCTGAATTATACGCAGATTGCAGTGTCCGGCTTTATGTGCTGGCCTGTGTGCGTAGTATTCCTTTGCCTGGGGGTGGCAGGACTGTTTCTGATGAATAGAGAGAAGAGGATTTTATAGGGAGAGAAGATTTTTCTAAAGAAAATTTAGTAGAAAAAAACTTTGTAGAAAGAGAAGCGTTTGCGGGAAAACGGGGTAAAATGAAATTTTCTATTATTGTAGTATCTTTAAATCCGGGAGAAAAACTGAAAAAAACGCTGGACAGCATCTTTGCCCAGTCGTATACGGACTATGAGGTAATCCTAAAGGACGGCGGCAGCACGGACGGCTCGGTGGAGATGTGGAGCCAGGGGGACGGTTCTTTTGTCACGCAGAAAAATACAGTGCATGGGCAGCCGGAGGTGGTAGTTCAGGAATGCAAACCACGTAGCCAGTCGGAGTCAGAATATGAAAGTGCTTTTGCACGAGTACGCTTTTTCTGCGAGCCGGACAAGGGAATCTATGATGCCATGAACCAGGCGGTCTCCCACGCCAAAGGAGAGTACATCCTGTTTTTAAACTGCGGAGATTTATTCGCGGATGAAAAGGTGCTGGAGAGGACTGCCGCAGTCATTGACGGGGAGCGAGCGGTACAAAAAAGCGGGGCATATAAGGCGCAAAAGGTCGGAGCATGTGAAACGATTGAAAGCAAAGAAGCCGGTGGAAAACAGGAGCGTAAAGAGAATTTGGTGCTGTATGGGGATACCCTCAGTGAGAAAAACAGTGTAGTAATTGCAGCGCCCCCGGAAATTACCGGTTTTACCTGTTATCGCAACATTCCCTGCCATCAGTCCTGTTTTTACAGTGCGGTACTTTGCAAAGAAAAACCCTATGAGCTGCAATATAAGATTCGTGCGGATTATGAGCATTTTCTCTGGTGCTTTTATGAGGCTGGTGCAAAGATGGTATATCTTGATTTTCCGGTTGCTGTTTATGAGGGCGGCGGATATTCCGAGAGCAAAGCAAATCTACTGAGAGATAAGCAGGAACACAAAAGAATCACGGCGACTTATATTCCGAAAAAAGAACTCTTAAAGTATAAGATGATTATGGCACTTACACTGGCACCTATGCGGCGTAAAATGGCGGAAAACAAGGCCTTTACCGGAATTTATCACTGGGTAAAGGGAAGACTCTATAAGAAATAATTTCTGATATATTCTGAAAATATAATGCAATACATCGAATTGACAAATAATCTGACAATTTACCAAAAATTAGTTATTTACAAATAGAAACAAATGGTGTATAGTACAGAAAAAGGACGCAATGAGGCGCAGGAAAGCCTCGTTGCGTCCTTTTTTTGTACAGATAGGAGATTATGTACGAACAGGCAGCATAGGAAGTCTGCATAAGACAGGGAAGCGGATTACGTGAAAGGAGTACAGATATGTTTGATGTAAAGAAGGACGTTCCACAGGCACCTCTCTACAGAGAAGCGTTTGAGCACGATAACTGCGGCATAGGTGCATGTGTGAATATTCATGGTGAGAAGAGCCGCGCTACCGTGGAAAATGCGCTGAAAATCGTTGAGAATCTGGAGCATAGAGCTGGTAAGGATGCAGAGGGAAAGACCGGAGACGGTGTCGGTATTCTTACTCAGATTCCCCACAAATTTTTTGAAAGAGTAACGAAACCTCTCGGCATTGAGATCGGGAAAGAGAGAGAGTATGGTGTGGGAATGTTTTTCTTCCCTCAGGAAGAACTTCGTCGTAATCAGGCAAAAAAGATGTTTGAGATTATTGTGGAGAAGGAAGGACTGGAGTTCCTCGGCTGGCGTGAAGTGCCCACCTTCCCGAATGTCCTGGGACATAAGGCTGTTGAATGTATGCCGCATATCATGCAGGGCTTTGTCAAGAAGCCTGCCGGTGTGGAAAAGGGACTTGCCTTCGACCGTAAACTTTACATTGCGCGACGGCTTTTTGAGCAGTCTACGGAAGATACCTATGTAGTATCCTTTTCCAGCCGTACCATTGTCTATAAGGGTATGTTTCTGGTGGGACAGTTGAGAACCTTCTATGCGGATTTACAGAGTAAAGATTTTGAGTCTGCCATCGCTATGGTGCATTCCCGTTTCTCTACCAACACAAATCCCAGCTGGGAGAGAGCGCATCCCAACCGTCTTATGGTACACAACGGAGAGATTAACACAATCCGCGGCAATGCCGACAAGATGCTGGCACGTGAGGAAAATATGGAATCCGAGTATCTGAAAGGGCAGATGCACAAAGTACTTCCGGCTATCAGTAAGACCGGTTCCGACTCTGCGATGCTGGATAATACGCTGGAATTTCTGGTGATGAGCGGTATGGAGCTGCCTCTGGCAGTGATGATTGCCATTCCGGAGCCCTGGGCAAATGATAAGGCCATGTCTCAGACCAAGCGAGATTTTTACCAATATTATGCGACCATGATGGAGCCCTGGGACGGTCCCGCCTCCATTCTGTTTTCCGATGGTGATATTATGGGTGCGGTGCTTGACAGAAACGGCCTTCGCCCTTCCCGCTATATGATTACGGAAGACAATACCCTGATTCTTTCCTCCGAGGTGGGCGTTCTGGATATTGACCCCACGAAGATCAAGGTGAAAGAGAGACTGCGCCCCGGCAAGATGCTTTTGGTAGACACGGTACAGGGCAAGGTGATTGATGATGAAGAGCTGAAGGAGAGGTATGCTTCCAGACAGCCTTACGGCGAGTGGCTGGACAGCAATCTTGTGTTCCTGAAGGATTTGACAATTCCCAACCAGCGTGTGCCGGAGTACACCTATGAGGAGCGTCAGAGAATGCAGAAGGCCTTCGGCTACACCTATGATGAATTGAAGCAGAGCATTCTTCCCATGGCGAAAAACGGTGGAGAGGCGATTGCCGCAATGGGTGTGGATACGCCGTTACCCGTACTGAGCAAGACTTATCATCCGCTGTTCCATTATTTTAAGCAGCTGTTCGCGCAGGTTACCAACCCGCCTATCGATGCGATTCGTGAAGAGATTGTCACATCCACAACCGTTTATATCGGAACGGAAGGTAATATCCTGCAGGAGACCCCCAAGAACTGTAATGTGCTGCGGGTCAACAATCCGATTCTGACAAATACGGACTTGCTGAAAATCAAGAATATGAAAGCGGAAGGCTTCAAGGTTGAGGTAGTTCCCATTACTTACTATAAGAACACCAGCCTGGAGCGTGCCATCGACAGACTGTTCGTGGAAGTAGACCGTGCCTACAGGGACGGCGTCAATATACTGATTCTTTCCGACAGAGGCGTGGATGAAAACCATGTACCCATTCCGTCTCTGCTTGCAGTATCCGCCTTGAACCAATATCTTGTGCGCACCAAGAAGAGAACCAGAGTTGCGCTGATTCTGGAGTCCGGTGAACCGAGAGAGGTGCATCATTTTGCGACGCTGCTGGGTTACGGAGCCTGTGCAATCAATCCTTATCTGGCGCAGGAATCCATTAAGGAACTGATTGACAATCATATGCTGGATAAGGATTATTATGCGGCAGTGAACGACTACAATCATGCTGTATTGCATGGTATCGTCAAGATTGCATCCAAGATGGGTATCAGTACTATACAGTCTTATCAGGGTGCTCAGATTTTTGAGGCAATCGGTATTGATAAGGATGTCATCAGCAAATATTTCAGCAATACGGTATGCCGCGTGGGTGGTATTACGTTAAAGGATATTGAAAAGCAGGTAGACCAGCTGCATTCCATGGCCTTTGATCCCCTGGGACTGGGCAACGATTTGACGCTCGACAGTCCGGGACATCATAAGATGCGAAGCGGTGGTGACGAGCATCTCTACAATCCTGCTACTATCCATATGTTGCAGGAGTCCACAAAGCGCGGTGACTATCAGATGTTTAAGCAGTATACCGCCATGGTGAACGATGAGACTTCTATCAAAAATTTGCGAGGCCTGATGGATTTCAACTATCCGAAAAAAGGTGTGCCTCTGGAAGAGGTGGAGCCGGTAGAATCCATTGTTACCAGATTTAAGACAGGAGCCATGTCCTACGGTTCCATTTCCAAGGAAGCTCACGAGACAATGGCAATTGCCATGAACAGACTTCACGGTAAGAGCAATTCCGGTGAAGGTGGAGAAGACCTGGAGAGACTGACGGTAGGTCCGGACGGTCTGGACCGCTGCTCTGCCATCAAGCAGGTGGCCAGCGGACGTTTCGGTGTCACAAGCCGGTACCTTGTCAGTGCAAAGGAAATTCAGATTAAGATGGCGCAGGGTGCAAAACCCGGTGAGGGTGGTCATCTGCCCGGAGGAAAGGTTTATCCCTGGATTGCGAAGACCCGTCACTCAACCCCCGGCGTGTCTTTGATTTCCCCGCCCCCTCATCATGATATTTATTCCATTGAGGATCTGGCACAGCTGATTTATGATTTGAAGAATGCCAATACAGATGCCCGCATTTCCGTGAAGCTGGTGTCTGAGGCAGGTGTCGGAACGGTTGCGGCAGGTGTTGCCAAGGCCGGAGCGCAGGTCATTCTGGTGTCCGGATATGACGGCGGAACCGGTGCGGCACCGAGAAACTCCATCCATAATGCGGGACTTCCCTGGGAGTTGGGACTTGCAGAGACGCATCAGACTCTGATTATGAATGGGCTGCGCAACAAGGTGCGCATTGAGACGGACGGAAAGCTCATGAGTGGTCGGGATGTGGCAATTGCCGCTATCCTGGGGGCTGAGGAATTCGGTTTTGCAACGGCTCCGCTTGTTACCATGGGATGTGTTATGATGAGAGTCTGCAACCTGGATACCTGCCCTGTGGGTGTCGCGACACAGAACCCCGAGCTTCGCAAGAATTTCAAGGGAAAGCCGGAATACGTGGAAAACTTTATGAAGTTTATCGCGGAAGAACTGCGGGAGTATATGGCAGCGCTGGGTGTCAGGACGGTTGACGAGTTAGTTGGTCGTACCGACCTTCTGAAGGTAAAGGAAAACCTGTCAGAGAGCCAGAAACAGATTGACCTGACCCAGATTCTTTCAAATCCTTATGAAGGCTCCAAGCAGAAAATGACTTTTGATCCCAAACAGGTGTATGATTTTGAACTGGAGAAGACACTGGATGAAAAAGTGCTGTTAAAGCAGCTGAAGAAGGCAATAGAGAGCGGACAGAAACGGAGCATTGAGGTGGATGTTTCCAATACGGACCGTGCTTTCGGCACCATCCTGGGAAGTGAGATTACCAGAAAGCTGGGTGACAATGTGGAGGAAGATACCTACCGCGTACTCTGTAAGGGAGCAGGAGGACAGTCCTTCGGCGCATTTATTCCAAAGGGATTAACGCTGGAACTGGTCGGCGATTCCAACGATTATTTCGGAAAAGGACTTTCCGGCGGAAAGCTGATTGTGTACCCCCCTGCGGGAAGTACCTTTAAGGCTTCCGAGAATATTATTATCGGAAATGTGGCACTTTACGGTGCTACCAGCGGTAAGGCCTATATCAACGGTGTGGCCGGTGAGAGATTCTGCGTACGAAATTCCGGTGCCAGTGCGGTTGTGGAAGGTGTCGGCGATCATGGCTGTGAGTATATGACGGGCGGACGTGTGGTAGTGCTGGGACGCACCGGTAAGAACTTCGCAGCAGGTATGAGCGGCGGTGTAGCTTATGTGCTGGATGAAGAAAATGATTTGTACAAGCGGTTGAACAAGGAGATGGTATCCTCCAGCGAACTTACCTCCAAATATGATGTGCTGGAACTGAAGAGCATGATTCAGGAACATGTTGCGCTGACAAACTCTGAGAAGGGGAAAGAGATTTTGGAGCATTTCGGAGAGTATCTGCCGAAATTCAAAAAGATTATTCCTCATGATTACGAGAGAGTCTTAAAGACCATCGTACAGATGGAAGAAAAGGGCTTAAGCGCAGAACAGGCACAGATTGAAGCGTTTTATGCAAATACAAGGAAGTAAGGAGGATTGAAAGCATGGGAAAACCAACCGGTTTTATGGAATATAAAAGAGTAGTCAGCGAGGCCGAGGATCCTAAGAAGCGGATAAAGCATTTTAACGAATTTCATGAGCATCTGCCGAAAGAAGAGCAGCAGCTGCAGGGCGCAAGGTGTATGGAGTGCGGTGTGCCTTTTTGCCAGTCGGGCATGATGCTTTGCGGCATGGCCAGCGGATGTCCGCTGCATAACCTTGTTCCGGAATGGAATGACCTGGTGTTTACAGGTAACTGGGAGCAGGCATATAACCGCCTGAAAAAGACCAACAATTTCCCGGAGTTCACTTCCAGAGTCTGCCCTGCTTTGTGTGAGGCGGCATGTACCTGCGGCTTGAATGGGGATCCGGTATCCACCAAAGAGAATGAGTATGCCATTATTGAGAATGCCTATAAAGAAGGCTTTGCAGCGGCAAATCCGCCCAAGGTACGCACGGGTAAGACCATTGCCATTGTAGGAAGCGGTCCTTCCGGGCTGGCAGCGGCGGACCAGCTGAATAAAAGAGGGCATTCCGTCACTGTATTTGAGCGTTCTGACCGCATCGGCGGACTGCTCATGTACGGCATTCCAAATATGAAGCTGGAAAAGCAGATAGTGGATAGAAAACGCAAAATCATGGAAGAAGAGGGCGTGACCTTTGTGACCGGTGCAGACATCGGAAAAGATATCAAGGCGGAAAAGCTTCTGCATGATTTTGACCGTGTTATCCTGGCCTGCGGTGCGTCCAATCCCAGAGATATCAAAGCGCCCGGCAGGGAAGCAAAGGGTATCTACTTTGCAGTGGATTTCCTGAAAGCAAATACAAAGAGCCTGCTGGATTCCGGTTTTGAGGATAAACAATATGTGGACACGAAGGATAAGCATGTGGTAATCATCGGCGGCGGCGATACGGGGAATGACTGTGTGGGTACCTCTATCCGCCATGGTGCAAAGAGCGTAACACAGATTGAAATGATGCCCAAGGCACCTGACAAGCGTGCGGAAAACAATCCCTGGCCCGAGTGGCCCAAAATCTGCAAGACAGATTATGGCCAGGAGGAAGCCATCGCGGTATACGGACACGATCCCCGCATCTATGAGTCTACGGTGAAGGAATTTGTCAAGGATAAGAACGGCAATCTGAAGGCTGTAAAGATTGTGAAGCTGGCTTGGGAAAAGGATGCGTCAACAGGGCGTATGAACATGAAGGAGATACCCGGAAGCGAACAGGAACTCCCGGCAGACATCGTTCTGATTGCAGCGGGATTCCTGGGAACACAGAAGTATATTTCGGACGCATTCGGTGTGGAACTGAATGAGCGCACCAATGTAAAGACGGAAGCAGGAAAGTACCGTACCAGCAGGGAAAATGTTTTTGTCACCGGAGATATGCACAGAGGCCAGTCATTAGTTGTATGGGCAATCCGTGAGGGCAGAGAAGCGGCAAGAGAAGTCGACGAGAGCCTGATGGGATATTCGAATCTGGTGGTGCAATAAGTCGGAGCCATGTTGAGGATGCGTGATGAAGATACGCGTTGAGGATGATTCGAGAATAAACATTTTCCAGTAATTCTATATAATATCCCCCTGTCTATAAAATACCCCTGTCTGTTCCGGGTGAGCAGGCAGGGGTATTTTTTGTTGTGCCCTGCGGCGCATGTTAAGTCATCAATTTTATAAATGCTGGTGAATTTGCTATTTCTATAGGAGCAGCCAGTATATTTTGCATATTTAGATAAAGGAAGACATACATTTTGGGGCAAAATACTGGTGAGTTGTTCCTGAAAGGAAATCTTGCATGTATGTTTCTGCCCTCGTAAGCTCAGGAAAGTACGGATGTATGTAATACATACTGGCTGGTTCATTTATTTTTGGAATATGACCAGCATTTCGGAATTTATTTTGTTATTCTTCTTGGAAAATTGGGAAAATATGCTGGTCAAGAATAGAAAAAATAATTCTAGACAGTACTTTGTAAAATACGGTGAGAAATTGGAAGAGAATATAGAAGTTGGTGTATGTGATGCAAGTAAAAGGTACCTTTTTTAAAATAGTATATTGCAATATATAATAGCATGTGATACAATCAACTCAACAAAGAAAGATATTGATCAAAAGCCATATAGAAAAAAGAGGATTGGGTACAAGGTCGGAAAAGAATAAGCCCGGAAAAGAAATCAACAGGAAACAGGAGAGGAGGATACGTAAAATGAGTGTACAGTACAAGGAGCGTGACTGGTGGTTTTGGGAAACTTTACTGGTAGAAGAGGAAATCAAGAGAAAGGAGAATGCGCATGAATACGCAATTTAAGAAAGGGGCGCTTGAACTGTGTGTTCTCTCTCAGCTTGTAAACGGAGATAAGTACGGATATGAACTGACAGAACGTATCTCCCTGGAAATGTCAATTGCGGGGGGAACGTTGTATCCGATTCTGCGGAAACTGAAAGAAGAGGATTATGTGACGACTTATCTGGTGGAATCGGAATCCGGTCCTGCCAGAAAGTATTACAAACTGACAGATAAGGGCAGGCAGTATCAGGAAGCAATCAAACAGGAATGGGAAGATTTCAGCAACGCAGTGAGCAGACTCATAAATGAATAACAGCTGTTACCCAACAGCAGAACAGGAGAGAATGATGAAGAAGGAAGAATATATGAAAAAGTTGCAGGAAAAGCTGGAGCAGTTTAACCAGGGACTTCAGGAAGAGATTTTGGAGGATTATGAGCAACATTTTGCGGAAGGCCTGGCGATGGGAAAGTCCGAGGAGGAAATCATTGAGGAACTGGGCAATATTGAAGAGATGATTCAGGAGTTTTCCGAGGAAGATTATAAACAGGAGATGATTCCTGCGGGAGCAGAACAGGAAACGGCATCGGAGCAGGTTTATAGCGGTGCTTACAAGGCGATTGTTCTGGATGGCATGGTAGCGGATGTTGCAGTGAAGGAATCTGAGGACGGCAGACTATATGTGCATTATGAGAACGATGATGAAACGCTGAAACAAATTTACCGCTTTTACCAGTATGAAAGGGATGGTATCTTCTATGTGGGAGTAAAGAGAAAAGAGGAAACGGAGACAGCAGGGTCAAAACGATTGGTTCTGTTTGGTAGAACCATTTTATCCTTTCAGAATGCAAGAATGCGCGGGGGAGATATCAGCATGACATTGGAAGTCCCCAAAGGAATTCCGTCCGTGCAGGTACGCACATTAAGCGGAGATATTGAAGTGCGTAGCCTTCATGTGGGAGAACTTCAACTGAATACAAACAGTGGTGATCTGGAAGCGGAAAATTTGGAGACAGATGCGCTTGAGGCAGGGACAACAAGCGGTGATTTTTTGCTCAGAGTAGCAAAGGCAGGCAGGCTGAATATACAGACAAGCAGCGGTGATGTAGAACTGGAAAAAGTAGATGCGGAAAGCTGTGTTATCAAAACCGGTAGCGGTGACGTCTGTGCCGGATTGCTGAAGGGGAAGTCAGTGTCAGTGGGAACCGGAAGCGGCGATGTGGAGCTGCATGCAGAGGCAGAGGAGTATACAGTGAAAACCGGAAGCGGTGATATATCAATTGCGGGAGCGGCAAAAGCGAAGGCAATCAGATTGGGAACCGGAAGCGGCGATGTGGAGCTGGGGATAACGGCAGTACCCGGAGCAGAGATTCACGTTACTACCGGGAGCGGCGATATTGAAATCTATGGAAGCGGCGTAAATCAGTGTGGAGGAAGAGAAAGCTCTTATGCTTACGGAGATGCTTCCTGTAAGGTAAAGGTGAGCACCGGAAGCGGCGATGTCAGTGTGAATTGTAAGTAATGAGGAAGAAATGTTAAACTCAGGGGAACTGCACAGTGATGTGCAGTTCCTTTTTATAAAATTGTATAGCAAAATTGAAAGGAATGAAATATAATGAGAGAATACAAGAGAAAAGGCGACATAAAACCAAGTATTTAAAGGAGACTCATTTTGGATAAAGCGAAACGGTTATCTGGTTTGGATTTGCTGCGCTGTGTGGCGATGATGATGGTTGGGGTACTGCATTATTTAGGCAAGGGCGGACTGCTGGCAGATTTGTCAGGGGAGCAGTTGGGAAGTGTCGGGATCGCTGCCTGGCTGTTGGAAGCGTTCTGCATTGTAGCCGTGAATGTCTACATGTTTATCAGCGGATACTTCTTAAGTACCTCTTCTTTTAAACTGAGCAGATTGCTCAATTTATGGTTGCAGGTGTGGTTTTACTCGGTGGTATTCGGTCTGATTGGGGCGTTAACCGGAGTTGTCTCAGGAGTGACAGTGGATACGCACTATTTTCTGACACTGCTGTTTCCTGTTTCTATGGGACATTACTGGTTCATGACGGCGTATGTTTTCCTATACCTTCTTTTGCCCTTTATAAGCCTGGCAATACAGAAAATGACAAAGGCGCAGATGCAGGTGACAATTCTGTCTCTATTGACTGTGTTCAGTGTCATAAAGAGTGTCATGCCGGTTCGCTTTGAGATGGACGGGCAGGGCTATGACTGTTTATGGTATCTGTGCGTATTTGTGTCGGCGGCTTATGTCAGAAAATTCGGCGTGCCTTTTCTGGAGAAAAAGGAAAGATGTGTTCTTTTGTATGTGATTGGATGTTTGGGCATATTTGGCGTTACCATGGGACTGCGACAGGTCTATCTTCATACGGGCAGGTTTGATACAATGCTGAAGATGTGTATGGAGTATAATCACATTTTACCTTTCCTGGCAGCAATAGGTCTGGCAGCTGCATTTATCGGACTGAAGGTGAATCAAAGAGTTGCAGCCATAATCAGCAAGGTGGCATCTCATGCACTGGGAGTGTATCTGCTACATGAGAATATAGGGCTCCGGTATTCCTGGCAGAAATGGCTCGGAGCGGATTGCATTTCAAATGTTCTACAACTGTTGCTTTGGGTTTTGATTGCGGTAGTTGCGGTGTTTGTCTGCGGGATTCTGGTGGACATGTTGAGAGCAGGGATTTTCAAACTGACAGACGGAATACTGGGAAAACTGGGGATTTATCGGAAGCTTAAGGAAAGTATTGCAAAGGCAGACGCTGTTTTCGTTCATGAAAACTGAAGTAGGAAGAGTGCAAACATCAGAGCCCGAAGGAATTGCATAGGAGAATGCAATGCGGTAAAGTGCGGAAATTCGTATGGGAAAGGATAGATACGGAAACGGATGGAGAAAAAGAGAACAGGTGTAATAGAAAACTTCATGATAGTGATACTGGCATTCTATCCGCTGCGTCATATCAACTGGGGGTTGGATCTTTGGGACACGGGGTATAACTATGCCAATTTCACGTATATGGGAATGGAACATATGGATCCCATGTGGTTGTTTTCCACATACCTGTCGAATGCGGTTGGAAATCTACTGACAAAGCTTCCGGGGGCGGGCAGTCTTTTCGGAATGAATTTATATACCGGTCTTTTCGTCAGTGCGCTGGCGCTGCTTAGCTACTGGTTCTGCACCAGGCGGCTTCATATGTCCGTATGGACAGCTTTTATCGGAGAGATGATTGCCATCAGCCTGTGCTGGTGCCCTACTGCACTTTTGTATAATTATCTGACATATCTGCTGTTCCTGGGGGCGGTAATCTTTTTGTATACCGGTTTGACGAAGGAGCGAAATGGATACCTTGTTGCGGCGGGACTGTGCCTGGGCGCAAATGTGCTGGTGCGTTTCCCCAATCTGTCCGAGGCAGCAATGATTGTGGCAGTCTGGGCGTATGATATTATCATCTGGCTGGAAGACAGGAAGAAACCCATAGGGGGAAGAAAAGAAGCGGAAGAAAACACGACAGAAGGGAAAACAGAGAAGGGAAAAGCAGCAGAGGCGCTGCAGCATACAGGCTTCTGGCGCAGAACCCTGAGCCATACGGGATGGTGTCTGCTGGGTTACCTGTCGGCTCTGGCGGTATTACTTGGCTATATTGCGATTCGTTACGGACTGGGTGAATATGTGACGGGCATCACAAGGCTGTTTGCCATGACGGACAATGCCACGGACTATAAGGCAACTTCCATGGTGATGGGAGTGATTGGCACTTATGTGGAAAACCTCTATTGGTTTCTGCGTATCGGTATCATAGTGGTATGCGGAATGCTTTTGTTTGTTGTTTCGGAATTACTGGAGAGCGGTCTGATGAGGCTGAAAGCAACGGAAGATAGCCGGAAAGAAAACAATCGGTTTTCGACAAAAATTTCTGTGGCTGCCGGAATCGCGGGAAACGTTATTCATGTAACGGTACGGATTCTGATGATTGCGATTAGTGTTGCCATGGTTGTCTGGCTCTATGCCCGGAATTTCTGTTCCTTCGATTTTTACAGCTATGATTCCATGCTTCGCCCCGGAATACTGTTTTTGATGCTGACCATGATGATTGCCGTGATTCGGATTTTTGACAGAAACGGTGCAAAAGAAGAGAAGTTAATCAGCGGTATGCTGATTCTGGTGATTCTTCTGACCTCCCTGGGCAGCAACAATGGTGTTTATCCCAGTATGAATAATCTGTTTGTAGCTGCACCTTATACTCTGTGGGAGATTGGAAAGTTTTTCAGACAGGTAAAAGAGAAAAAAATAGCACGTGTTACAATATCTGCTTTCCCGGCAAAGACGGCTCTGGCGGCGTTCTTGCTTTTGTGTGTCGTACAGTTTGGCGGTTTTGGCATTCATTTTGTCTTTGCGGAAGCCACAGGGGTTCAGGATGCAAATGCTTATGTCACGAATAATGCGGTTTTGAAAAATATCAGGATGAGTTCCGACAAGGCGGAATGCATGACAGAACTCAGTGCCTATGCAGCGGAAAATAATCTGCAGGGGGAGGAAGTTATCCTGTACGGAAAAGTTCCGGCTCTGTCTTATTATCTGCAAATGCCGTCTGCTTTTAATCCCTGGAGCGATTTGGATTCTTACAGCAGGGACACCATGGAGCAGGAATTGCAGAATCTGAATGAGGAAACACCCGTTATTATTTTGGGAAACAGTTATGCACTGTACGAAGAGGGCGGTGAGGAAGCACTGAAAAAGTGGAATGTTTCCGAAAAGGAGCAGCAGGCAATTCTGTCGGATGGAAAATGGGAGCTGTTGGCATCCTTTATGGAAGAACATGGATATGAACAGACTTTTCGAAATGAAAAATTTGCGGTGTACCGGTAAATCGACAGCCGGATGTATGTTCCAAATTGCTTTGCTTCTGAAGTCTACTGATGGTGGATTGCATTTTAAAACAGAAAAGTATATCCTTTTTGATTAGACGAGGGAGAAGGAGAGAGCCAATGTATGACTGAGAACGACAGAACGGAAAAAACGGGAATTGATGCTGAGAAATTTGGTAATTTTATTGCTGCAATGCGCCGCGAAAAGGGGATGACGCAGAAACAACTGGCGGAAAAACTGTACCTTTCCAATAAGGCGGTAAGCAAGTGGGAAAGAGGGCTTAGTATGCCGGATATTGCAGTATTGGAACCATTGGCAGATGCGCTTTCGGTAACTGTGACAGAATTGTTGCACGGGGAAAGGGATGCAGTGCAGCCAGCTTCTAATGATATGACAGAAGAAGAAATCAAATGTCTGGTTGCGGAGACGACGGATGCAGTCGTTGAAAATTGCAGTATACATCAGAAAAATAAAAAGAAACATGCGCTATTATATGCGGTGGGTGCTTCGGTTGCCTGGATTGAAGTGTTACTGCTTTATTTGCAGGGAGAGCGTGTGGGAATTACAGATGAACAAATTTCTCTGGATGTGCTTTTGATTGCTATTTTACCGCTCATTTTCGGCATCTGGTTTTTCTTCCTCATTCGGGAGAAGTTACCTTCCTATTATGATACGGAGAAAATTAATTATTACAGCGACGGTTTTTTTCGGATGAATATGGCGGGAGTGCATTTTAATAATAAAAACTGGCCGCATATTCTAAAAGCCGGCAGAGCATTCTGCTTTTTGACTCCGATTCTATGGCCGGCTGTTTATTTTGCGGTGAGACTTTTTGTGCCTTATGAGATATGGAGATTAATCGGATTGTTTGTGGAACTTCTGGTAGTTCTGGGAGGATTGTTTATTCCCATGTCTGTTATGGGGAAAAAGTACGAAAAGTAAGAAAAAGACAATGAGAGTACTAAAAAAGGCCTTGCAGCTTATAATAGTTGCAGGCCCTTTTCTTTTGCTTCCTTCATGACATTTTCCGGCCACAGGGAGCATTGCACCTCTCCAATATGAGCTTTTCTGAGGAAGAACATGCAGATACGGGACTGTCCGATACCACCGCCGATGGTGAAGGGCAACTCGTCGTTCAGAATTGCTTTATGGAAATCCAGCTCTGCTCTTTCGGGACATCCTGCCTTATCCAACTGTTCTTTCAGTGCTTTTGCATCCACACGGATACCCATGCTGGACAGCTCCAACGCAATATCAAGAACAGGATAATATACAATAATATCTGCGTTCAGGGACCAGTCATCATAATCCGGGGCACGTCCGTCATGGGGTTCTCCGTTTTCCAGACAATCTCCAATCTGCATGATGCAGACAGCACCCTTTGCCTTGGCTATGTAATACTCACGCTCCTTCGGAGTATAGTCCGGGAACATTTCCGCCAGCTCCGAGGTTGTGATGAAGAAAATGTCGTGAGGCAGAATCTCCTCAATATAGTCGTAATGAATGGACATGTATTTTTCCGTTTTGCGCAGAACTTTATATACAGTGCGCACAGTGTCCTTCAAAGTATCCAGGTTGCGGTCTTCTTTGGAGATAATTTTCTCCCAGTCCCACTGATCCACGTAGATGGAGTGGATATTGTCGACCTCCTCATCCCGACGGATGGCACTCATATCGGTATAAAGACCTTCGCCGACGGAAAAGCCGTATTTCTTCAGTGCATAACGCTTCCACTTTGCCAGAGACTGCACAATTTCAGCTTCTCTG
Source organism: uncultured Lachnospiraceae bacterium (assembly GCA_945913255.1). Taxonomy (GTDB): domain Bacteria; phylum Bacillota; class Clostridia; order Lachnospirales; family Lachnospiraceae; genus Acetatifactor. Next base: position 73,068 of record CAMEDC010000004.1, on the reverse strand, counting down.
TCATTTTCGCATTTGATGTCGAAGGTAACGGGTCGCTCCACGCCGTTTAAGTTGTCATTCAGACCGGACTCCGGTGAGACAAAAAGCGGTGCGGAAACGCGAAGCAGATGAAGTCGCTCTGCAAGCAGCGTCTGGAAAAAATCCTTTACCGTTTTGATGGCAATCTGTGTATCGTAAAGGTTCAATTCGGATTTGTAATTTTTCGGTAATGTAATGTTTGACATAAGTTACCTGCTTTCTATTGATACTGATTCGTATAACATCCTATACCATTTAACCGCTTTTTGTGAGATTTTGCAATAGTTTTTTTGCTTGCATTAAGAGAACATATGTGCTATTCTAAACATAGAACAAATGTTCTGAAGAGGAGCATGGAAGATGGAATATCTTGCAACAGGAAATCAACAATCTATAATGGATAAACTTACTGTGCTTACGAATGCGGCAAAATATGACGTAGCATGCACATCCAGCGGTGTAGAGAGAAAAGGCGATGGTAAAAGTATCGGAAACTGTGTGGCTGCGGGTATTTGTCACAGCTTTGCCAGCGACGGACGCTGTATTTCCCTGTTGAAAATTCTGATGACGAACGAGTGCATTTATGACTGCAAGTACTGCCAGAACCGTTGCTCGAATGATATTCCGAGGGCAACTTTTTCTCCGGAAGAAATCTGTACGCTGACAATGGAGTTCTACCGGAGAAACTATATTGAAGGTTTATTCTTGAGCTCCGGTATTCTTCAGAGTCCTTCCTTTACAATGGAGATGATTTTCCGGACAATATGGCTGCTACGGAACAAATACCATTTTAACGGATATATTCATGTGAAAGCGATTCCCGGGGCAGCGCCGGAGCTGATTGCGCAGACAGGTTTTCTGGTGGACAGGATGAGCATCAATCTGGAACTGCCTACGGCGGAGGGGCTGAAAGCACTCGCACCCAATAAGCATAGAAAGACGATTCTGACGCCTATGAGGCAGATTCAGAACGGAATAAAAGAAAATAAAAACGATATTGTATTGTATCGGAATGCGCCGCGCTTTGTGTCAGGAGGGCAGTCTACGCAGATGATTATCGGTGCCACACCCGAAACGGACTATCAGATTCTCAATGTTGCCGAGGGACTTTATAAGAAGTTTGATTTGAAAAGAGTGTTCTATTCAGCCTTTGTTAATGTTACGGGGGATAAGAATCTGCCGGCATTGCCGGGAGGACCGCCTCTTCTCAGGGAACACCGTCTTTATCAGGCGGATTGGCTGCTGCGGTTTTATGGATTTCGGGCGGAGGAACTGCTCGACGAAAAACATCCTTTTTTTAATGTCCTGCTGGATCCTAAGGAGGACTGGGCAGTACGGCACCTGGAGTGCTTTCCGGTAGAGATAAACCGCGCCCCGATGGAACAGCTGCTACGTGTGCCGGGTATCGGTGTAAAGAGTGCCCAGAGAATTGCAGCGGCAAGGAGAAGCGCGAAACTGACCTTTTCCGATTTAAAGAAAATTGGAGTTGTGCTGAAGAGAGCCTTATTTTTCATCACCTGTAACGGCAGAATGATGTACCCGGTCAAGCTGGACGAGGATTATATAGTCAGAAATCTTACGGAGGAAAAGGAGAGGGTGCAGTTCGGAAGCGACGGCATGACCTACAGGCAGATGTCCCTTTTTGACGACGGGAGCTTTACGGGAGAGGTGAAGCCCATGGAGCGGTTACAGACTGCGGTGGGGCAGATATAAGGAGCGGGAGATGATAGTCTACAGATGTGAGGATTCATTGGAAAGTATATTTACGGCGATTTATCTGGCCTATGAGGAAAAGAGGAATCATGCGGAAACCATGCTGTCCCTGTCGGATGATCCTATTCTTTTTGCCGAGGATGTACCGGTTGTTTCGTGTACGGATAAAGTTTTGAAAGTAATAAAGACTCTGAAGCGAAGATTTGGGGAGGATGACTATAAAGAACTTTGTATGGCGCTTGCATCGGAGGATATGGAAAAGGCGCAGGCGGTTTACCGGACGGTGGCAGACGGACTGGCGCGGAACTGTGACCGTGGGCATCTTTTTGACAATCTGACAAATGATTATGTACACAAAGCTTTTGCACTGGCTCGGAATGCAGGCAGGGAGTGTGCTCATCTGCAGGGATTCGTGAGATTTCAGGAGCTGGAGAATCGAGTACTGTACTCGAAAATCGGACCGAAGAATAATATGGTAACTTTTCTGATGCCGCATTTTGCGGACAGGCTTCCACTGGAAAACTTTGTGATATATGATGAAAGGAGAAATTTTTTCGGAATTCATCCGGCAGGAAGACAGTGGTACCTGCTTCGTGGGGAGGAAGCAGGAGAGCCATCGGAACTTCAAGTGTCGGAAGAGGAGAAAGCATATCAGGAACTATTCAGACAGTTTTGCCGTACGATAGCGATAAAGGAGAGGAAAAATCTTACCTTACAGAGAAATATGCTGCCTCTCAGGTTCCAAGAATATATGGTAGAATTTCAGCAAAAACCATAAATTCGCAGTGCTTCACGATAGCGTACTAAAGTACCATTTGTATAAAACAGACAAAAAACAGCCTGCTGGAAAAATATGTATGCACAAAATGTAAGAAAGACATTTTTCAGGAGAAAAAAAGGTAAAAAGTTCGTCGTTGTAAAATGCTTTACATTTGGCGTAATCTGCATATAATAGTAGATTAAAGGTAGCTTTTGGGCCTTTTTTCTTTGAGAAAGGATGGTTTAAAATGATTAAGACAATTCGTTTGACTCCCGATGAAGTCCAGCATTTTGTTGACATAACCTCCAGATGCGATTTTGACATTGATATTTCCTATAACAGATATGTAGTGGATGCAAAGTCTTTCCTGGGCGTTTATGGTCTTGATTTCGGAAAGCCGCTGACTGTTTCCTACAACGGCTATAATGCCGAGTTTGAGGAATTGCTGAAAAAGTACGCGATTGCTTCCTAGTACACGGGTAAGAAAATAAAAACAAAATTGACTCCCTATGTGAGATAGAGTACTATCTTCATAGGGAGTCTTTTGTTGAAAAGTCTTGAGAAGATGGCAGAGATGGATATATAAAAGCAGAAATCATCCGGAGAGAGTTATGAATAATAAGAGTAATACTTCGAAAAAAACAGACGACGGGATGGAGAAAAATGTCAGTCAGACGGAACATCACGCTGCGGATAATACGGATACCCGGGTGGACTTACCTCTTGGTGAAATCCGTATCTCGGTCAGAAATCTGGTTGAATTTATATTAAGACACGGTGATATTGACAACCGTCATCAGGCTGCCCCGGATAATGCGATGCAGGAGGGTGGAAAGATTCATCGTATGATTCAGCGCCGTATGGGTTCGGAATATCAGGCGGAAGTTCCGCTTAAGTATTCCCTGCAGACAGAAGGATATCTTCTGACTGTGGAGGGCAGAGCAGATGGAATCATACATCATGAAGGCCAGGTCATGATTGATGAAATCAAAGGAACTTATCGGGAACTTGCCAGGATGAGGGGGCCGATGCCGCTTCACATAGCGCAGGCAAAGTGCTATGCCTATATGTACAGTTTAAAGGAAGAACTGGCAGAAGTACGGGTGAGGCTTACTTATTGTAATATCCTGAATGAAGAACTGCGCTATTTTTATGAGGACTATACCTTTCAGGAATTGGAAGAATGGTTTCAGGAGCTGATTGGTATGTATCGAAAATGGGCGGATGATTCCTGGCGATGGCGTGGAATCAGACAGGCATCCATTGACGGGTTGGAATTTCCATTCCCTTACAGAGAAGGACAAAAAGAGCTTGTCACGGATGTCTATAGAACCATTTATCATAAACGCAAACTTTTTCTGGAAGCTCCTACCGGAGTGGGTAAGACCATATCCACAATCTATCCTGCTATTCAGGCCATGGGCAGGGGAATGGGAGAAAAACTTTTTTACCTGACTGCAAAAACGATTACGAGGACAGTGGCGGAGGATACGCTTGGCATTTTGCGAAATAAGGGGCTTCGATTTCGAAGCGTAATCCTTACAGCAAAGGAAAAAATATGCTTTACGGGAGAGACGGAATGTAATCCGGATGCCTGCCCTTATGCAAAGGGGCATTATGACCGAATTAACGGTGCGGTGTATGATTTGCTGACCTCCGAAGAGAGCTTCAGTCGTGAGAAGATAGAGGAATATGCCGAAAAGCATCAGGTTTGTCCGTTTGAAATGTGTCTGGATATGTCCCTTTTTGCAGACGGTATTATCTGTGATTATAATTATCTCTTCGACCCTCACATCTACCTGAAACGTTTTTTTGGTGATGGAACCGGAGGCAACTATATTTTCCTGATTGATGAGGCTCATAATCTTTTGGAACGTGGTCGGAAAATGTACAGTGCCGTTCTCTGGAAGGAACAGTTTTTGGAACTGAGAAAAGAGCTGAAACAGACAGTGCTGTCAGAAATATCGGAGAAGGGGAAGAATGATGATATTTCGGGACAAATCTCTTTGGATATGACGCTGGGAATGACGGAGACGTCGCAGGGAATGTCCTTGGATTCCTATGGGATGTCCTTGGACTACCATGGGATCAATGATATTGACCAAACCAGTACTGCTTATTTTTCCAGAGCGGAAGAGACCGGAAAAAGGAAAAGAAACACCGGAGAACGCAAAAATCGGCGTGATGGGAGAAGTATTCTGGTGCGGGAAGGTTATGCGGACAAAATCATTTACCATCTGGAAAAGTGTAATCAGGAAATGCTTGCCATGAAGAGAGAATGCACGGAGTACTGCCTGGTTGAGAGTATTGATGATTTGATGCAGCCTTTGATGCGGCTTCATGGAGCCATGGATGAATATCTGACGGAACAGGAGGAAGAACAGCCGCCTGTGCGGGAACAATTACTGGACTTCTATTTTGAAGTGAGCCATTTCCTGGATATGTATGAGCTTCTGGATGAAAACTATGTGAAATATACGCAGGTATGTGAAGATGGAAGCTTTTTTGTCAAATTGTTTTGTGTCAATCCGGGGGAGAATCTGAAAAGCTGTATGATGCGGGGCCGGAGCACTATCTTGTTTTCCGCTACTTTTCTGCCGATACAATATTATAAAAAACTATTGGGAGGCGAGGAAGAGGATTATGAGGTCTATGCACAGTCTGTTTTTCGCCCTGAAAAGCGAGCTCTGCTGATTGCAAACGATGTAACAAGCAAGTATACCAGGCGCTCTGAGGATGAGTATATAAACATAGCAAAATATATTGAGGAAATTGTAAAGAACCGCCACGGAAATTATATGGTTTTCTGTCCCTCCTACGCGTTTTTGCGTATTATTTACGAGAAATACACGGAGAATTTTGCGGGAGAAGGCAGAGAGTGCATCCTGCAGAGTGAGTACATGAGTGAAGCGGACAGAGAAGAATTCCTGAGCAGATTCAGGGGAAATGAGGAAATCGACTGGAGTGCCGGTATTGCCATGGAAGTGGAGGAGGAAGAGAGTATTCTGATTGGGTTCTGCGTACTGGGAGGTATCTTTGGAGAAGGAATCGACCTGAAAAACGACAGCCTGATTGGGGCCATTATCGTAGGCACCGGACTTCCGCAGGTATGCAGCGAGAGAGAAATCCTGAAGGCATATTTTGACGATACGGGAGATAACGGATTTGACTATTCTTATCGGTATCCCGGTATGAATAAAGTATTGCAGGCAGCGGGGCGTGTAATACGGACCGTGGAGGATGTAGGAGTCATTGCTCTGCTGGATGAGAGATTTCTACAGTTTGCTTATCGCAGGATGTTTCCCAGAGAATGGGAGAACTTTGAGACGGTGACTTTGGATACCGTAGGAAAACGGGTGGAACGTTTTTGGAATGAATGGCTTTGATTTGAAGGAAATGACATCGTGGAAAAGGGAAAATGACATGTGTGTATATGTGGATAACTCTGTGGATTTGGTGGATTTTTCGTGCTTTTCCACGAAGAAAGCGACAAGCGTATCCAACTTATCCACAGAGAAAAAATGCAAGAACAGGTTCATGGTACTGAACTGGTCAATGACTGAAGAAACAGGAGGAAACGAAAATGTGGGCATATGAAAGTGTATTTTATCAGATTTATCCGCTGGGATTCTGTGGGGCACCCTTTGAAAACGACGGGAAGCCTGAGCACAGGATTTTGAAGGTGATGGACTGGATTCCGCATATGCGTAAGCTGGGAGTGAACGCAGTGTATTTTTCACCGTTGTTCGAATCGGACACCCATGGCTATAACACAAGGGATTACCGGAATGTGGATGTAAGGCTCGGAACCAATGAGGATTTTGCACAGGTGTGTAAAGCTTTGCATGAGAACGGAATTCGTGTTGTGCTGGATGGTGTATTCAATCACGTGGGAAGAGGGTTCGGACCTTTTCAGGATGTATTAAGGAACAGAGAAAATTCTCCGTACGTCAACTGGTTTTACCGCATTGCCTTTGATGGCAATTCCAACTATAATGACGGCTTGTGGTATGAAGGATGGGAAGGAAATTATGATCTTGTGAAGCTGAATCTTCGCAATGAAGAAGTAGTGAAATACCTGTTGGAGAGTGTAAAATATTGGGTGGAAGCCTTTGATATAGACGGTCTTCGCCTGGATGTGGCGTATAGTCTGGATGAGGATTTCGTGCGCAGACTTCGCGGCTTTACGGAGGGACTGAAGGAAGATTTCTTCCTGTTGGGAGAGATGCTGCACGGGGATTACAACCGCCTGATGAATGACAACATGCTGCATTCCGCCACCAATTATGAGTGCTACAAGGGTTTGTACAGCAGTTTTAACAGTATGAATCTATTTGAAATCAATCACTCGCTGATGCGGCAGTTCGGACCTGAAAACTGGACATTATATAAAGGAAAGCACCTGCTGTCCTTTGTGGATAATCATGATGTAACCAGAGTGGCGAGCATTCTTGCCAATGAAAAGCATCTTCCGCTGATATATGCACTTGCTTTTGGCATACCCGGTATTCCCTGCATCTATTACGGAAGTGAATGGGGAGAGAAGGCAGAGAAAGGTCAGGGAGATCCGGCTCTGCGTCCCTGCTTTGAAAGTCCGAAGTGGAATGAACTGACGGACTGGATTGCGGCATTGAGTACTGCAAAGAAAGCTTCCGAGGCATTAAACTACGGTGCTTTTCGTTCGGTACTTCTGACAAACAGGCAGTGCATATTCGAGAGAAAATCGGAGCATGAGAGAGTGCTTGTGGCAGTCAATGCGGACGCTTCCGACTTTACGGCACATTTCGATGCGGGATGCGGTACGGCGACAGACTTGATCACAGGTGAAAAGCATGATTTCGGCGGTGGTTCTGTTCTGCCTGCCTATAGTGCCTTCTTCTGGAAAACAGAGTGCTGAGCCGCGATGGGAAAAATGCTCCGGCAGCAGAAAAGGCATGTCAGAAAAACGGAAATTTTGTAAAAAGATTGATAAAAGACAAATAATATATTGACATACAATATTATATGGCGTATAGTATCTACAACAAATGATATTATACGCCGTATAATATTATAGGAAGAAGGGAGCGATTGCATGGTTTTTAATACAGGAGCAGCTCTTCTGGATGCTATTGTTCTGGCGGTTGTTGCAAAGGAACCGGAGGGAACCTATGGGTATAAAATTACACAGGACGTCCGACAGGTAATCGAGTTGTCGGAATCAACGCTTTACCCTGTGCTGAGAAGGCTGCAGAAGGATGAATGCCTGGAAGTCTATGACAGGGAATGCGCCGGAAGAAACAGACGTTACTATAAGCTTACCGAGAGAGGAACGGTACAGCTTAGCATGTATGAACATGAGTGGCGACAGTATTCAGAAAAGATAACAGGGTTGTTTGAAGGCCAAAAAGAGAAACAGGTTATTTGAGAATGAGGGAAAGGAAAGCGAAGGAATCACATGGATAGAGCAGAATTTATGAGGCAGCTGGAAAGGCTGCTCCAGGGTATTTCTCCTACTGAAAGGGAAGAAGCCCTGCAGTATTACAATAGTTATTTCGACGACGCGGGAGCGGAGAATGAGCAGGAGGTAATTCGTGCGCTGGGGAGTCCCGCAAGGGTTGCGGAGAATATTAAGAGCGGTCTGTTTGAGAGCGGTATTGTGGAGACAAGAGTGGAGACAAGACAGCAGAGCCGGGTTGAGGAAAGCAGGGAAAAAAGCACTTCAAAGAGCGGTATGCCTGCATGGGCAATTGTATTGATTGTCCTGGCGTGTGTGTGTGCAGCGCCTGTTATCGTACCGGTGGCATTGGGAATCATCGGAACCCTGTTCGGCGTGATCGTAGCCTGGTTTGCAGTGATTTTCGGTTTTGGCGTGGCGGCAGTGGCTTTGTTTGCAGTTCTTGTGTTCCTGGTGGTTTTGGGCTGTATGTGTTTTGTGGTGGAGCCGCTTGTCAGTGTCGCACTGATGGGAGGCGGACTCATCTGCGGCGGACTGGGAGTATTGTTCCTGATGTTGACAGTAGCCATGGCGGGAATTGTTACTCCTGCTGTTTTCCGGGGAATCTGCTGGTTGTTTCACCCGCACAAAAAGGCGATAGCATAGAGAGACAAAACCGGATTGTTCAAAGCAGCAATTTGCCTTGAACGAGAGCGCGGAAAACGAATCATAGATTGGAGAACAAAGCATGAAAAAATTTATGAAAATCTGTGCCATTACGGCATTGATCATGTGTGTGCTGGGTATTGTACTGGCATCCCTGGCGGGCAGTATAAAAGGAAGGGAAGCCATCAATGAAGTGGTTGAGAATGTGACGAATGGAAAAGTAAATGTGAAACTGAACGGATGGAATGACTGGGGAGTCACCGTTGCCGATGAACTGAAAAATAACATAGGCAACGCAAATTATGTCATTGAAGATGCCATAAGCTTTAACAATAAATATGATATTCTGAAGGGAAACGTGGAGAAGTACAGCCTTGGAAACGATATCGACAGTCTGGATATCGAAGTGGGCGGATGTACCTTTGAAACGGTTGCTTCCGGGGATGACTGCTTTTATATTGAAGTGGAAAAGGCCGGAAAATTTCAGGCGTATGTGGAAGATAAGGTGCTTTATGTACTCGAGACCCCGTCTTCGCGGCGTTTAAACGACATTGGAGAATGTGTGATTACATTTTATATTCCGGAAGGGAAAGAGTTTCAAAAGGTGGATATTGAACTTGGCGCAGGCAGCATGAAACTGAAGAATCTGTACGCAGATGAGGCAAACCTTTCGGCCGGCGCAGGAAAGATTACCGTAAGCAGCATTTATGCGAAACGTCTGAACGTATCTGTTGGCATGGGACAGATGGAGTTGAAGGAGTTTGACGCAGAGAAGCTGGAGGCTGAGGTAGGCATGGGAGAGCTGATTGCGGATGGTAACATTCGGAAGGAGGCCATGATTGAATGTGCCATGGGAAATATTGAGATGGAGATCGAGGGCAGCCAGAAAGAGTTTAATTATGAGGTGGAAGGAGCCATGGGAAATATCAGCATCGGTAAGGACAGCTATGGTGGTTTTGCCAGTGAGAGAACCATTGACAACGATGCGGATAAAGTGATAGATATCACCGGTTCTATGGGAAATATCAGTCTGGAGTTTACAGAATAAGTTCCCGCAGACAGTTTTCAAAGAGAACGCCCTCCTGAATGGGAGTGCCGGCTTCTTCGCTGTTTTGAATGCAGAGTGCAACAAAATCAGAAGCATGTCTGACGGAGGATGAGAAATTTCTGCCGCATAAGGCATCGGCAGCCAGAATAGAGGCGAAAAGATCACCTGTACCCGGGCGGGAAGCACCTGTCCGGGGAGTCTGGCAGGTGGTCTTTTTTTCATTGTCTGAAATCAGATTCAAAAAAGATTCCCCCTGTAAAATTCCGGTGATAACAATCTTACTTCCGGGGCAGAGTGCAGTCAGTTTACGTAAAAGACAGTCCAGTTCTTCCACCGTCCAGCTGTCCTGATAGGTAGTATCTGTCAGAAGGCAGGCTTCCGTGAGATTCGGTGTCAGAATATCTGCTTTTGCTGCCAGTGCTTTCAGACCCTTGCAGTGTGCTTCTGTCACAGTGGAATAGGTTTTCCCGTGGTCGCCCATGACAGGATCCAGCAGAAACAGACCAGGCTGAAACAGAGTCAGAAATTCTTCTACGATAGAAAGTTGTTCAACGCTTCCCAGAAATCCGCAGTACAAACCGTCAAAAGAAATCCCCAGCTGCTTCCATACATTGATATAATCCCGCATATGCGGCGTATAGTCGTCAAAATGGCAGAGTGGGAAGCCGAGATGATTGGAGAGGATGGAAGTGGGAACAGGGCACACCTGAACCCCGAGAGTACTGATGACCGGCAGAGAGACCGTGGTGGAGCAGCGGCCGAATCCGGCAATATCGTTAATCATGGCAAGGCGGGGGATATTCCCCCGCCTTGTATTTGAAGTCTGAATCTGATGCATAATTTCCTCGCTTGATGGTTTTCCTTCAGTTTAATCCTGTTTTGCCTCGGGAGCAGATGTCACATTTACAAATAACCCGGCTTTCTTTAAAGCGGGACGAAGAGCCAGATAGAAGATGGATGCTGCGATTACGGCAACAACGGCGTTGACGCTTGTAGTGAGTGCACTGATTTTTGCCAGTGCTTTCGACAAATCCTGAGGCACGCCCAGAAGATACATTTTGTAGAAGTATCCTACAAGAGGATCAGCAACAATGTTGAAAGCCATCCCGCAGACACAGGAAAGAATCGTAACACCTGTTACATATTTGGCGGAGTGGTCACGGCTGAGTTTGAAAATTTTGTGAGCCACAAATCCGACAATCAGGCCAATGCACAGCTTCAGCAAAAAGGTCTTGGGAGCGCTGGTGACATAGGAGGTTGTCAGATCGCCGATTGTCATGCCGATGGCACCGGCAAGACCTCCCCAGTAACCGCCAAGAAGAAGGGCAGCCAGTACGCAGAAGACATTTCCGAAGTGGAAAGCGGTTTTTTCGGTACCCACGGGAATATCAATTTTAAAGAAAGCAAAACCAATATAGCAGAGAGCAGCTAAAAGACCTGCCTGTGCCAGACGTGTGATATCGGTTTTTGATTCTTTGTAAACACCCACAACTGCATTGTAGATTCCCTTTGCAGTCAGCAGAATGGCAAGAAAGACAATCGTCAGACCATAGGAATAGGGACGCTCATGGGAGAGCTTATCAGCGGATAAATCAGATTGTTGTGCTTTTAAGGCTTCCAGGTCACCGGTAGCGGTATCGCCCTCAACGGCTTTCACCTGTTCTTTCACTTCAGTGAGCTTTGTGCCAATGGCAACAGACTCCTGATAGCTGGTGTTATACGCATATACTGAAAAAATAACACCTGCGATTAATAAGATTGCGCCTACAATCAATAGGCCATAGCTTTTTTTCTTTTCCATAATGATTCTCCTCTTTTTCATTTTCATATTTCCACAGAAAAGTATATTTCATTCCTTCCGTTGTGGAACAGCGCTGTTGTCTTTTGTGTCAGCGTTAGTGACAGTGTATAGCAAAACTGGCACGATAAAAAGTACCAGAATAGAACTTATACACCATGCCACTTTGGTGTACAACATTCAATTAGCAATAATTGCAAAGGAATCCACAAGTTTTAGGAAGATTCGGAGAAACAAAGTGAGTTAAACTGAAGTTGTTGTTTCGTACTGGTGTGGCAGAATAGAACAGGTGGGAGGTATTGCAGTGATGATTGGACCAAAGGCACCAAGGGACCCGGAAGAAAAGAGGAAAAGTTTTTATATTATGAGAAAAAAGCAGGTGGCTGGTTCTCCGCAGCCGGATGGAACAGGCGTGCAGACCATTTATCTGAATGACGGCAGATTGAGCAGCTTTGCCAGAATTACGGGAGCAATTTCGGATGAGCAGATACTGGAACTGCTGACGAGTGCGTCCGGTTTCCGCAAACTGGTTTATTCCATCGGGGTATCCGTAGAGAGCGAAAATCCCAAGGAAACCGTGGACTTTGTCCTGCAGATGTACGGCAGGATGGAGGGAATCCCCGGAACCTGCCATCGTGTACCGATTCGGGCTGACGGTATGGAATATATGGTGAAGCTTTCCGATATTGAGTGGAAGGATGCTGACGCAGTACCGGGGCAGATGCGGTTTGAATTTCAGAAGGCAGACAGCCTTGCGGTAGTTTCCGTCAGACTGTATCTCCAGGATGGGTTTGATGCACCGGAACCTGAGGAAGACGGTGAGGTAAATTTTGACTGTCCCGAATATGAAAAAATGCTGGAAAAGTCTCTGATGCAGAAAGGAAATAATTTGCGCCTGAAAAGAGCACTTGAGAAAGCAAGACGCGGAGAGGATGTAACGGTTGCTTTTATCGGCGGCTCCATTACGCAGGGAGCGTGGGCAATTCCTATCAATACCATGTGTTATGCTTATAAGGCGTTCGAGGGATTCTGTGCACTGGCGGGAAAAGGAACAGACGAGAATATACATTATGTCAAGGCTGGTGTGGGAGGAACTTCTTCCGAACTCGGCATGGTCAGATACAAAAAAGAAGTGTGTCAGGAAGGTACTGTGATACCGGATGTGTGCATTGTGGAATTTGCCGTAAATGACGAAGGGGACGAGACCGGGGGAGAGAGCTACGACTGCCTGGTTCGCAGAATGCTTCAGGAAGAGAAGAAACCGGCAGTGGTATTGCTGTTTTCTGTTTTTACCAATGATATGAATCTGCAGGATCGGCTGCGCAAGGTAGGAGAAGCATACAATCTTCCCATGGTAAGTATAAAGGATTGTGTAGTTGAGCAGTTTTATCAGAAGCCCGGACAGGGACGCGTCATCAGCAAGGGGCAGTTCTTTTATGATATTTATCATCCGAACACGAACGGACACCGTGTGATGGCAGATTGTCTGGTTCATCTGTTCCGGACTCTTGATAGTGACAAACCGGATGAGGAGGAACCGGATATTCGAAAGATCAAGGCACCCTACGGAGATGAATTCACAGATTTACAGGTCTTTGACAGAAGCTGTGTGAGGGAAGATATTTTCATTGACTGCGGTGATTTCTCTGAAAAAGATACGAATTTGCAGTCGGTGGAGCGTGACAGAAACTCCTTCTGCACACCGGAGTTTACGGAAAACTGGATGCATGTGAAGGGTGACAGACCCTTTGTGATGGAACTTACCTGCAGTGCACTTCTGATTGTGGAAAAGGACTCCGGTTCCCCTGCGGTGGGGTGCGCAGAGGTGTTTGTGGACGGTGAAAAGACGAGAACCTTTGACCCCCATGAAGTTGGGTGGAATCACTGTAATGCCCTGATTTGTTTCAGAGGACTTGAGAAAAAACGGCATCATGTGGAAATTGCCATGAGACCCGGAGATGAGGACAAAGAATTTACCATCCTGGGCTTCGGGTATGTAGAGTAAGGGAAGATAACCGGATGATTCATACAGGCAGGGGAAATATCGGAAAAACAGCATGGATACAGGGGCAGGAGGAGCAGAGGAATGAAGCTTTTGAAAAACGGAATGGTGGCACCGATTCTGGTGGAAGGCAGTGCCTTTGAAGGCGTAAAGAGAATTGCGGACACGGTAGCGGAGGACATCTGTCTGGTAACAGGAGAAAAGCCAAAGCTTTTGTCGGAGATGGCATTTCAAGATGGAACAGTCTTTGACAGAATGATTTTCTGTGCCACTCTGGGACATAGTGCGCTTTTGGAAGCACTGACAGCCCGGGGCTTGATTGATGTAGACAAAATCCGGGGAAAGAGAGAAGTGTTCTGCCTTAGACTGGTGGAAAATCCTTTTGACGGTGTGAAGCAGGCTCTTGTGATTTGCGGCAGTGACAAGAGGGGAACCATTTACGGCATGTTTACTCTCTCGGAATATCTCGGTGTGACTCCCCTTGTCTACTGGGGAGATGCGGCGCCTGCGAAGCGTCCCGATGTGGAAATCAAAAGTGATATCGAGATGGTTTCCAAAGAGCCGTCTGTCAGGTACCGCGGATTTTTCATCAATGATGAGTGGCCCTGCTTCGGTACCTGGGTGACTTCCCATTTCGGTGATTTTAATGCCAATGCTTATAAATACGTTTTTGAATTTCTGCTTCGCATGAAGGGAAATTATATGTGGCCTGCCATGTGGACCGCTTCCTTTCCGCTGGATGGACCGGGCAGTGCGAACGAAGAACTTGCGGATTTATACGGTGTCGTCATGGGATATTCCCACCATGAGCCCTGCCTGCGTGCCAGCGAGGAATGGGATAAGGTGCGAGGCGAGGGAACACGTTACGGTAACGAGTGGAATTTTTACACAAATGAGCAGGGATTACTGAATTACTGGGAAGATTCCCTGAAACGTAGCGGGCGTTATGAAAATGTAATCACCATCGGCATGAGGGGTGAGAGGGACAGCTCCATGCTGGGAGATAATGCCACGGTCGAGGAGAACGTGAATCTCTTAAAAGACATTATCAGAAAACAGAACGGACTGATCAAAAAGTATGTGAATGAGGATTTGACAAAGGTTCCCCGGATGCTTGCCCTCTACAAAGAGGTGGAAGCTTACTTTTACGGGGATGAGAATACAGCCGGTCTGAAGGACTGGGAGGAGCTTGACGGGGTAATCTGTATGCTCTGTGAAGACAACTTCGGTCATATGAGAACGCTGCCCACAGAGGAAATACGAAATCATAAGGGTGGCTTCGGCATGTACTATCACTTTGACTATCATGGCGGCCCGATTTCTTACGAGTGGCTGGATTCTACTCCTTTGTCGAAGACCTGGGAGCAGATGTGCACTGCCTACGAGTATGGAATCCGCGATCTGTGGATTGTGAATGTGGGGGATTTGAAGCTGCACGAAGTGCCATTGACTTATTTCATGGCACTTGCCTACGATTTCGACAAGTGGGGCAGCAGCAATCCGGATAGCTACAGGGAGTTTACGGAAAAGTGGGCAGAGACGAATTTCCCGGAGGCGGCGATGGAGGTACAGCAGGCTGCGGCGGCAGTGTTCACAGATTATATTGATCTGGCACATTTGCGCCGCCCGGAGTCCCTGAATGAGACTATCTATCATCCCTGCCATTATCTGGAAGCAGACAGGATGCTGGAAAAGGCGCTGGAAGTGGAAGGACTGTCGGAGAAAGTGATGGAGGAGCTTCCGGACGAGGAAAGGGATGGCTACTACAGCATGGTTCACTTTTCGGCAACGGCATTCCTGAATCTGTTGAAAATGCATCTCTATGCGGCGAAAAATCACCACTATGCAAAGCAGGGAAGGCAGGCAGCAAACAGATACGGTGCCCTGGTGAGGGAATGTATCGAAAAGGACAGAAAACTTGCAGAAGATTTCGCTGCTTTCAAGTCAGGAAAATGGAGTGGAATGCAGCTGGCTCCACACATCGGCTTTACGAAATGGAATGAGGATGGCAGCAGATATCCCGTTGTCTGTAGCGTGGAACCTGTGGGAAAACCGAGACTCAGTGTATCCAGGGCTGACGAGGAGCAGGTATATGTGAAAAACTACGGAAGTCCGGAAGTGATAGAGGTCAGTGACTTTCTGTTCGAAGGCTGCGGAAAGGTTTTGCTTGAGGCCTGCAATGACGGAATCGGAACGCTGGAATTCCGGGTAGAGCCGGAAGACGGCGAGTGGCCTGAATGGTTGGAAGTCAACCCAAAAACAGGTGTTATTAAAGATATACAGCGGATAGAAATCAGCTGCAACAGAGAAAAGCTGCCTGCTAAGGCGCAGTCAGTCAGACTTCTTGTGACGGATGGAGAAACCAGTGTCGCTGTGGAGGTGAAAGCCGCGAGATTGAAAATACAGGCAGGAGCGTCGGAGTTTGGGGCGGAACAGATGCAAAACAGGGAACAATCGGATGATGATGTCTTGACGGAAAGCGTCTGGCTGCCTGCAAAAGATGGCATTGTGATTGCAGCGACAGGCTTCTGCAACCGGAAGGATACGGAAAAGGGAGCATTCCGGGTGCTTGACGGATACGGAAAGTATGAAAATGCTGTGAAGGTATTCCCTTCGACAGCAGATTTTGCGGAAGGCGAGGACGCCCCGGAACTGACGTACCGGTTCTTCATCCCGGAGTCTGGAAGGTATCGGGTGGAGTTCCTGACGGCACCGACCAATTCTGCGGTAAACTGCCGTGCAATGCGGATGAGAGTGGAGACTTCCTGTGGGGAAACGAAAGTACTTACGCTGATTCCATCCGACTTTCATGCCGGAGATCATAGGGATGGGCGTTGGTGCAGAGGCGTTCTGGATCAGATTCGGGTAACCTCAGCGGAACTGTCCTTTGAAGAAGGCGTACAGAGCCTGACAATCGGTGCACTTGAGGCCGGTGCTGTTTTGGAGCGGATTCGTATACACAAAGCATCCTCAGAACTGCCGGAGTCATATCTGGGCCCGGAACTTAGCTCTTCATTAGATTGCATTCGTTCTGTCTTAAAATGTAAAAATTTGTAAAATTTTATAATTTTTTCTCTTAAATTCCTTTAAAAAGGTCTTTTTAGCCACTTTCGGTTACGGTTTGGTTACGGTACTTATGATATAGTAGTACAAAAAAACAAGCGGCTGTCGCCTCGACTACCAACTAAGGAATGAGAGAGTGGAAATTATGAAAATGAAGGGAAACAAAAGAGAAAAATTCAATCAGGTGTATGAAGCATTAGAGCCTCTGAGAAATGCGAAGAGCACAACGATTCATGCATTGGCGGGGGTTGGAAAAAAATATCGGGTGCTGCGCTATCCGATACTTGCTTTTCTGTTTGTTTTCCTGTTTGTGTACAATGCAATTCTTTATACGCTGATTCACTTTCAGGTACATGAGAAACCGGCAAGGATTCTTTCGGGGCTGATGGTAGTCTGCCTGGTGGTGAACTGCGTATATGTTCCTGCACTGGCGTCCGGCAGTGGGACTCAGACGGAAGCAGTCTGTGAAAACCATACCTGCCATGATGCGAGCTGCGGATATGTTGAGGCTGTGGAGGCACAGCCTTGTCAGCATGTCCATGGGGATGAGTGCTATATTACTAACACAGTATGCGTTCATGTCCATGATGACAGCTGCTATGAAACAGAATCCGTATTGGTGTGCGGTTTGGAAGAGGGAAGCACTGAGGCTGTCGAAACGGAAGAAGGTACTGAAGCTGTCGCTGAAGGGCATGTCCATACGGAAGAGTGCTACAGCGAGGTTCAGAATCTGGTATGTTCCCATTCCTGTTCCGAGGAAAGTGGCTGTGTGACACGTGAACTGAATTGCCAGCATACACATGATGAGACTTGCGGCTACCGGGAAGCGGTAGAGGGACAGCCCTGTACACATAGCTGTTCAGCATGTGATGGAAGCGGGGAGGAAGTGCCTGAGGTGACGCCGGAAGCAACTCCTACAGCATCAGCGGAAGCAGTTCCCTCTGTAGCTCCCGGGACAACGCCCGAGGTATTACCGACTGCAGCTCCCGGGACAACGCCCGAGGTATCACCAACTGCAACTCCCGGGACAACGCCCGAGGTATCACCGACTGCAACTCCCGGGACAACACCCGGGGTATCGACCTCTGCAACTCCTGAGGCAACTCCCTCTGCATCCCCTGAGGCAACGCCCACAGTGTCCCCCACAGTTGTTCCTTCGCCCACCCCGACGGTGTTGCCTGCGGAGGTGGCTTTTGAACAGACTGTTGTGAGAAACGGAATTGAAATAACGGTTTCTGCACCCGCCGGAGTGTTCCCTGCCGGCGCTTTGCTGCATGTGGAAATGATTACCGATGAAGCAGAGGTTTCCGAAATTGAACAGCTTGTCACGGAAAAGAAAGAGGAAACCACTGCGGATGATGTGGTAACCGTTGTGGAACAGTCCTACTCCTTTGATATTACAATCGTGGATGAGGAAGGAAATGAAATCGAGCCCGATACCACCTGTGGACAGGTTTCCGTGACTTTCAAGAATGTTGGCGTGACGGAGGTGGAACAACAGGAGGACAAGGAACTGACTGTCTTTTACGTGTCAGATGATCACACTGAGGCGGAAGAGATTAACCATGAAGCAGATGCCGCAGAAGACAGTGCGGCCATTACGGCGGAGCACTTTTCCATCTATACCGTTGTAATTACTTCCGGTGAAAAAAAGGATACCATTCTGCATTATTATCAGGGCACTTCCAGGGCAGTATCCTACTTTACCGTTTACAATGAAGAACAGCTGTTACGTTATCGTGATTTGATGAACGGTTACTATGTTGACGGAAGTGTTTTAGATGAAAATACCATTTCTACCATTCTGGTCAACAGTGATGATGCGAACCCCATGGACGGCATTACCGGAATGGGACAGGCGGCCGATATGACCGTAGCGGATTTGAATTTCAGTGTGAAAATCATGGATGACATTACGGTGCAGAGTGAATGGTCTCCTGTTAAAAAGCTTCCTGCCGGTCTTGTTTTTGACGGAGCAGGACATACGATTACCTTTACCGGTCTTGCCTCCGGTATTACCTTCGACGGAACGAACGCCGATGTGTTGATTCAAAGCAACGATGGCACCTTGAAGCGTATAACACTTCGGCATTCTGATAAGAGTTATACCATATCCGAACTCGAGGAACCGGAATCCGGCTTGTATGCAACCGTCACCGTGAGAGTGGATGGAGAAAAGGCGGAAATCGGAGAAGCGATTACCGGTGCCGAGGCACTGGCTGCATCCTGTGATGGTGTGAACTATATCACACTGGAGCGGGCAGATGACCTTGCCGTGTACCGTACTCCTCTGGAGAATCTGTATGACCTTTCCGAAGATGCAGATCCTGCAGATGCCGGGAAAGTATATACCGTATACTATGTGTACGAGGATGAAAATGAAACCATCTCTGCAGCGGAGATTACCAAAGAAAACTACGAGGCAGAACTGAATTATGTTTCGGTCCACTATGATCTGGAGGGAGCCAATACCTACAGTTATGCTGACAGCAATGAAAATAATATCTATGACGTTGGCGTGGATGGAGAGCTTTCCGAGAATGTGATGGCATCCATTCGGGTAGATGTATTGGAGAACGGTACTTATGAAGCACAGGAAGACTACAGAGCGGTAGTAATGGCGGCGGAAGGCTACGAGATACCGACCAGAGGGACGAATGTTATAATCAAGTTGTTGAACGAGCCGGAGAATGAAAATTTCAATTACAGCTATACCTATGATGCAGATAATAAGTTGGGAAGCATCCGGATTAGCAGAGAGAAAATTACCGGTCCTATTTCCGTGACGGTGAAGGCAGATTCCCTGGAGGATAATCCGCCCAATACGATAATCCTGAAGACCAGGGGCGGAGATATTATAGATCCTTTGTGGGAGAAAACAGCAACAGGAGTTTATACACAGGCTGTATATGAAAATGTTGCCTTGCCAGCAGAAATAACCACCTACAAGGGAAGTGATGCCATTCGGTTTGCGGGGTGGTATACGAATATGAATTGTACGGGTTCCCCTGTTACTGTACATACTTATACGGAAGGCGGTACAAAGACTTACTACGCGAAGTGGGTGCTGGACAAGACGAGCAGCCATAGTGATAACGTGTATTATCAATATAAAAACGGAAACCTGGAAATGCAAGGTTATCCGTATAGTGACCCCGGTTGTATGGTTACATTTGGGTACAGTGGTTTTGGTCACCTGTTTAAGACGGGAGAACTAAGTCCCTCAGAAAGAAGTGGCAGTTTTTCACCTACTACGAATAACTTTGCCAGCATGGTATCCACTGAAGGCGATGATATCTTTAAACAGCTGTCCGGTACCAATATCTATGTAGCATTGGTCTGCACTTTGGAAGACAGTCTTGTAGATGTGACCTATATTTTTGAAAACCGGGGAACTTCGGCGTATACGGATAAACTGTATTTTGGCGCCAGTGCAGATGTCATGATTGCCGGGGATGACTGGGCAACAGTAGAGCCCAAAGATACGGCCGGCGGAGTGTCCTACTTAAATATGACATCGAGATCAGATTGTAAGACAAATGCGGATAGGGCTTATCCGAATGCAGTGCCGGATCAACAGTTTCGTCTATATACAGACGGCTTTGCATTTGGTGTTGATAAACTTTTCTCGTTTTGGTATGGTGGGTATTCATACAGAGATGCCCATATTTTTGCACCAACCACATATGATAAAAAATTTAAAGGTGATTCAGGTTTGTCCTTTTCATGGGAAATTACAGAGGATATCCCAGTGGGCCAATATATCACCAGAACCACAAAAATGGGTTTGTCAGATGTCAACACTATGAATAATATTATTGCTACGCTGGAAGCAGGTTCAGGGTGTTTTTCAGACGGTACGTCGTCGATGAAGAAGACAAGTGATCAGAAGAGTATTACGGTGAATACTGACGGAACCATTACTATAAAGAAGTCTACCGGGAATGAAACGATTCAGCCTCCTACCCGTTCCGGTTATAAATTTAAGCATTGGTCTGTGGGTGCAGAAGATGAGAATAAAAACTGTGCGGGAAGTACAGGAAAAGAATTTACGGAGAGTGTTACACTCTATGCCAACTGGATTCCTCAGCCGGATAAATCGGTGACCAATAACTGTTCCGTGCAGAAGGTAAACGGCAGTAGTAATCTGTTGGTGCCGGAGGCACTGGGAAACATTGTGATTATCAACAATACACCGGGAGCTACGACGGAAAGGATTAAACAGGGTGATACTGCGCAGGAAGCGGCAGGTTATGCCAGCGGATTTGCGTGTACTTTGTCTATGGAAGGTGAGGATGACCGGTATCTGCTACCGGATGACATTGAGGTGACGGTTACGGATGCGGAGAGTGGTGCTGTTACAAAGCTCACCAAGGATACGGGTTATTCCTACAGTGTTTATGACAACAGGAAAAAGGCTTTTTTGGAAATCAACAGACGGTATATTAACGGTGATATCACCATCACGGCGATAGGGTATGAACTGCCGCCTGTGACGGCGACCTCCGTTTCCATTACGGTTCCTCAGGATACCATTTCCTATGGTGAGAGAGCTGTGTTTACGGCGCACGCGGAAACCAGCAAGAACCATGTAGCAAGCTATCAGTGGTACATTGCACCTTATTATGAGATTGAGCTGGACAATGAACTTTCCTGGACCTATCAGAACCAGGATGGTGTGGCACTGCAGAACGGTACCTTCGGCAGAGGCGATACTGTATATGATGCATTGTACGGCAAGATTAAGGCGGAGAGCGATACACCCTTTGCGCCTTCCGGAACGCCCATTACCATTTCCGGTGCCAACAAGGCAACCCTGAGAATCAGCGGCTTGGATGTGAATCCCTTCGAAATCAGACAGGGAGAGAGCATGGAGGGACTTCAGTATGGTGGTTATCATGTATATTGTGTGGTGACTTCCACCAGAAATATTACCGGGCAGGAAATCGTGGCTGTATCCAATGTGGCAGAATTAAAGGTAACTACGGCACAGTATGCGCCTCCCAGCGGAATTGAAGGTTCCGCGACAACTTATTATGGCGGAACGGATGGTTCCATTATCCTTACTGCACAGGCAAACCGTCCGACTCTGAAATATCGAAAGAGCGGGCAGATTGCGTGGAATACGGTGACTGATGCACAGCTGGAAGCAGGCGAAATTACCGGACTTACTGCCGGAACCTATGAATTCAAATATGCTGCAGATGAAAACCATACAGAGAGTGATTCAATCAACGTAGAGGTTGAAAACGGCAGATATATTATTGTAACTTATCGTGCACCCGGCTGTGATGATACTTCGCTGCGCACGCAGTATAAGCATGTGTCATATGGCAGCACGGTAACGGCAGGAACTGCAAGCCAGGTTGCAGGAGAAACGGTTCAGAATCCTGCCAGAACGGGATATACCTTCGCCGGGTGGAATCCTGCGGTGATTAACGGCATTACAGAAAACACAACCGTAAATGCGGTATATACATACGGCATTTACGAAATCACTTTGGACAATCAGGAAGCAACAACGTCAGGAACAGCTGTAATTTATGAAAAGTACTCTGCAGGATTTTATGCAGAGGAAGATTGCACGAACCCGGTAAATGGCGTTTCGGGAATTACAATTCCGCAGAAGGAAGGCTACAATTTCCTGGGATATTATACGGAAGCAGATGGCGGTATACAGATGATTTGTGCAGATGGCTGTCTCTCCGAGAATATGAGTGCAACCCGGTACCTGGATGCTGCTACATTGTATGCCCACTGGGAAGCGAAGCCGGTTGACTTTAATGTCCTTCCCGACGTGAATGACCCGGACGGAGGTACATCCGGCGGAGATACACCGGGTACGGAACCGGATGCCGATGTTCAGGTTTCCGTAAAACCCACTGACCCGGATACGCCCGGCGAGGGAACCGATCCCGATGATCCCGGAACCGGCGGGGAAGATTCCGAGTACAGTGCAGATACCTCTTATGAGGTGACAATTACCAATCGCACAGGAAAGGAAGCCAATGTTGTTTCTATTTATTCCGATGGAATATTAAAACGTACCTTAACAAATGCTGTGTTTGATGAAAATAACCAGTATACCTTTACGCTGATTCCCAGTGAGGTTGGCGGCGGTTCCATCACCTTTGTATTGGGTTATGTAAGTTCTACTACAGAGGAGGGAGCCGGGAAGACACCGGAAGAGATTGAGACAGAAGCAGAGGAACAGGCTGCAAATCTGAATTATACCATCACATACAAAGAGGTAAATGGTTCTACCACAGGTACTGCGTTTACGGGAACCTTTGTGACAACTGCTCCCGAAAAGGGTGTCAAGGGAGTTGCAACTACGCTGCCGGAAGCGGAGAAAACGGGTTATACCTTCGGCGGCTGGTATACGGCACCTCGCGGAACCGGAAGAGCCGTTACGGAGATTTCAGCTTCCAATACGGCTGATGAGGTTGTGGTATATGCAAAATGGATTGCCAATAAATATACAATTACGCTGAAGACAAACGGCGGCAGCTATGCAGAGAACTTTGCACCTGCGGAACAGTATCAGCACGGTGGCAGCAATGTTACCCTGCCCGACAGTACCCGGATTACAAGGGAAAACTATACTTTCCTTGGCTGGTTCGACAAGGAAGAACTTTTGGGTGATGCTGTCACGGAGGTAGATACTGCTCAGGTGGGTCGCGTGACTTACTATGCAGGCTGGGAGCTTCTTCCGGCGCATACTGTTACACTGCGAGTAGATGACGAAAAGTACACCATCACACCGGATGAGAATTTTGACTTTGTTCCGGGCGAGGATGAGGATGGCTCGTATTATGCAGTCAACAATATCTATGACGGAAAAGAATACCAATTTACTGTGGCGGTAAAACCTGCGTATAAACTGAAGGCAGTGAAGGCAAACGGTAAATTACTTGTGGGAGAGGACGGTGTATTTACCATTGCAGCTGTGACGGATGATATTATCGTTACGGTCGGCACGGAAAAACTGGTATCCACCACGGAAACGGAAGTGTCCGATGCAGCAGCCACAATTAAACTGGATGATGGTACAATCGGTTATTTTGAATCGATAGCAGCTGCTATTGAATATGCGGCTAACTATGGAAATAATTCTGTGATTCAGTTGCAGAAGGATTTTGAAGATATTGAGATAGATGCTCTCAAAGGAATTACAGCATACAGCATTGACCTGAATGGTCACACTGTAGGCAGCTCTGCGGAGGACGGTGATTCCACGCTGTTGATTGAGGATGGTGCAGTGGTAACCTTGCTGGATTCCCAGGGAACACCGAATGGAGCAAATAAGCTGTCTATAGAGAACCGTGGTGAACTCACGAACGAGATTGTTGTGGGCGAATTGTTAAATCTCGGTATAACAAATAACCATGGGACTGTTCTTGCTATGACACAGCAGGACAGTGAGACCTATGAGAAGAGTAAATTTGAAAACTATGGTTCCATCGGAACTGCAAAGTTGGAGCACGGCTACTTTGTGGAGCATGTACTGGAGAATGCGCCGGAAGGACTGACCGGCTATAATACCATTATGAACGGAAACGAGTACTATGTAGATTTCAGAGACGCAGTGGATATTGCCAATGCGTCTGAGGGTGATGCGACGATCTTGGTTCTTTCCACTGTGGATAACCGTAATACTACCATAGACTTGAACAATCAGAATGGATATGCCATAACGGTAGATTTGAACGGCTGCAATCTTTCCAGCGGTACAGTGACAACAAGCGGTAAGGTTTCCTTTGTCAACGGCAAGGGTTCTGCTACCTGTATCAGTGAAATTTCTGCCTCGATTGATAATAACGGCGAACTCACCATTGGCGAATACGTCAAGGTAAGCGGTGAACTTACCAATGAAGAGGATGGAAAGGTGCAGGTAGAACCCAATGCAGTTGTCAGTGGACCGGTCAATAATAAAGGTACTTTTGACAATGACGGCAACGTTACCGGTGTCTTTACCAATGAAGGCGATACGACCAATGATGGAACCATGAACAATGTGATTCAGAAGGACGGCGACTTCCACAATAATAATGAAGTAAAGACGAAGGTAGAGATGGAGGGTGGAAGCTATACTCCCGCAGAAGAGGCTGCTCCGCAGATTCCGGACGGCGCAGTGGCAAAGAGCAATACCACTCCTGTGACCTATTATGGAAAATTTGAAGATGCGGTGAAGGATGCCAATGAGCAGGATCCTTCAGACCCTGATGTGCCGAGTCCCTTTGAAATTACGATTCTGAAGGATATTCCGGATGACAGACTGGGCGATGATACACCTGTTGTGCTTGATCCGGATGTACCTGTTGTTATCAACCTGAATAACCATGAGTTGGGGGATGGATCAGACCCTGAGAAGGGAATTCAGATTGGTCAGGACGGAGGGGAAACTCCCGCCGGTTCCGATTCGGGAGTTACTCTGAAAAATGAACCTGAAAACGGTGAAGATGCTGACACGGGAAAGGGCATCGTAAAGACCCCGTTGAAGGTAGAAGAGGATGGTTCTCTTGATGTAGGAAAGGATATTACCGCTAAAGATGTGGACAATGACGGCAAACTGAAAGTCGAGAAGGACGGTAACATTGAGAAACTGACCAACCGGGGAGATACGGAAAACAACGGTAATCTGAAGGATGTGGATCAGAAGGGCGGCAGTCTGTCCAATGGCGAGGATGGTAATATTCAGAATCTGAATCAGGAGGGCGGCGATACGAATAATGCCGGAAAGATTGAGAAGCTGACTCAGACCGGAGGTAATACGGAAAATCAGGAAGGCGGTACAATTGAGGATGCTGATATTGATAAAGGCGGATATACGGGAAAAGCACCCGAAAAGATAAATGGTGCAACTCCTGCGGACGAAACCGATGGAAAGGTTGCTAAAATTACACCTCCCGGAGGCGGAGAACCTGTTTACTTTGTAAGTCTGGATGATGCCCTGGAGTATGCAGCAGGAATGGAGAATGGTCCGGTAACTGTTGAACTGCTGAAGGATATTACAGAGGAAGAGATTGATTTTACTACGGCTAAGAATCCTGTAACGCCTGTTATCCTTGACTTGAACGGACATAATGTGACAACACCTTCTACGATTCATACCGGAGAAGGGACCAGTCTGACCATTACGGACAGCAAACCGGATGGTGAGAAGGGAACGGTGTCTGCCCCTGTGACCAATGACGGCGACCTTACCATTGATGAGGGAATTTCCGTCAGTGGTGATGTGACAAACAGCGATAAGGGTAAGCTGAACAATAAAGGCAACATTTCCGGAGATGTGAACAATGCCGGTGACATTGACAACGACGGAACTGTGACCGGGGATGTGGAAAATACCGGTGATTTTGACAATGCGGGCGAAGTAACCGGAACAGTGGAACAAAAGGACGGAACCTATACCAATGAAGAGGGTGCAACTACCAATCAGATTGTTCAGACCGGTGGAAAAACGGTCAATCAGGATGATTCTGAAACGGCACCCGGCGGAATCGGCGACGTAGATTTACAGCGTGGAAGCTATGAGGGAGACGAGCCGTCTACCCCGATTGATAATGCTGTGGCGAAAATAGGGGATAAGCTTTACGGAGATTTACAGAGCGCCATTGAGGATGCCAATCAATCAGAGGAAGATGTGAACATCGAACTTTTGAAGGATGTAACACTGCCTGAGACACCTGCTCTTGTCATTGACAATACGAATGGCAAGGAGATCAATATTGACTTAAAGGGTAATGATATTACCGGCGGAAAGATTCAGATCGGTTCCGATACAGGAGAAGGCGGAAGTACGCCTGCTGATTCCAAAGTTACCTTTACGGATACCGGCAGCCCGGAAACCGGAGAAAAAGGTAAAATCGGCAGTGATATTGATGTGAAGAAGGATGGTGATCTGACTCTCGGAGAAGACGTGACGGCGACAGGCGATCTGGATAATGCCGGAAAGACAACCAACAACGGCACGATTGCTCCCGGCAATGTGACCAATACGGGTGACATGGAGAATAACGGGGACATTGGTGGACAATTAAAGCAGGAAAACGGTACCTTTACCAACGGAGAAACAGGTACCGTTGGTGATGTGGAGCAGACGGGCGGTACCCTGGATAATCAGAACCCCAACGGCGGAATCGATTCCGCAGATGTCAGCGGTGGTGAATTTAAGGGACAGCCTGCTGATGATATGGAATATTCCGGTGCAAAAGTGGCGGTTATTACACAGAATCCTGACGGAAGCACAAATACGACATATTATCCTTCTCTGGAAGAGGCTTTGAACGATACTGAGGGCAATGCGACACTGAAGCTTCTGGATGACATAAAGGGTGAAAACGGCGAAACCATCGTAGTGGACAAGCCCGGAATCACTATTGATTTGAACGGTCATGAAATTGGGGAACCTTCCGATATGGAGATTACCGAGAATGCAACAGATACAAAACTGACAGATTCCTCGGAAGGAAAGAGTGGTTCTGTAACCGTACCCATTGACAACAAGGGTGATTTGACCATTGAGGAAGGCGTCGAGGCTTCCAAGGTGGAGAACAGCGGAAAATTGAACAATGAGGGTGAGATTACTGAACTGATCAACAATGGGGATACCACAAACGGTGGAACCATTGGCTCCCTAAAGCAGGAATCAGGCAGTGTTAAGAACAGCGAAGACGGAAACATCACTTCCGTAGAGTTTGACGGCGGAAGCTATGAAGGCAAGAATCCGACCACGATGGAAGGGGATGCTGTGGCCAAAATCGGCGATAAGCTTTACGGAGATCTTGCGAGCGCCATCAAGGATGCAAATCAATCACCGGAGGATGTCACAATTGAGGTATTGAAGGATACCTCTCTTCCCGATGCCGCAAATCCCGATACGCCTGTGACGGAGATTGGAAATGAGAACGGAAAGAAGATAACCCTCGATCTGGGCGGTAACAAGGTGAGCGGCGGGCCTGTGGAGGTAAAGGCTCCCGGCACAACAGAGATAACGGATAGTTCAACTGACGGCATTGGTGCTCTGCAGACGGATATGAAGGTAGATTCCGGCGCAAACCTGATGATTGATGAAGGTACAACGGTGGAAGGCGACATTGAGAACAAGGGAACCACGGAAAACAAGGGAAATATTGCCGGTAATGTCAGTAATAAAGAGGGCGGTGACTTTAAGAACAACGGCGAAATTGACGGTGATGTGGAGAATGCCGGGGAGATGGAAAATACCGGAGATATCCTGGGTGATGTGACCAATGATGAAAGCGGCAGCTTCCGAAATGAGGGAGAAAACAGTTATATCGGCGGCGATGTAGAAAATCAGGGCGATATGGAAAATCAGGGTATTATCAGCGGTGAAGTGGATAATACCGGCGACCTGAATAACAGCGGCAACATTGATAACAATGTGACGAACCGTGGGAACGGCACTTTCGACAATGATGGAAATGTCAACGGTCAGCTGGAGAATAAGGATAACGCAAAGACCGATAACTGCGGGAAAATCAACCAGGTGAAGCAGAGCGGCGGTGAACTTGACAATGATCAGGGTGGAGAGATCAGCGAGTATCTGCAGACCGGTGGAGATTTAAATAACGGTAGTGACGGAAAAATCAGTGATTTGACGCAGACCGGCGGTAAGACAAACAATGAAGGCAGAATTGACGATGCATCCATATCTGATTTGAATAATTACTCCGGAAAGCAGCCTGAGAGTGGTCTTGACGGAGTGGAGGCATCCATAACTTATTCGGATGAAAACGGCAATCCTAAGACAGAATATTTCTCTTCGCTGGAGGAAGCGCTTGAAGCTGCAAGAGAGAAAAATTCTGATGGAAATAGTCCTGTGACAGTGACACTGACTGAGTCGCCTTTTGTGATTGACAGTCCTGTAACCATACCGGAAGGCGTGACATTGGAGGTTCCCGAAGGAAATAAGATTGTAATCGGTGAGAACGGAGATCTGGATAACCGGGGTAACATTCATATTGATGAGGGCGGTGAACTGGATATTCAGTCCGGTGGAAAGCTGTCAAACAGCGGCAATCTGGACAATGAAGGAAGCCTGACAAATGAAGAAGGTGGCAGCCTGACCAACAAGACAGGCGGAAACCTGACCAACAGCGGCAGTCTGACCAATGAAGAAGGCGGAAGCCTGAAGAATGAAGAGGGCGGCAGCCTGACCAATAAGGGTGAGAACAGCTATATTGAGGGTGATGTGGAAAATGCCGGAGACATGTCAAATGAGGGCAGAATCGAAGGAGATGTGGACAATACCGGCAATTTAAATAACACAGGTGATTTAACGAATGTGGTAAACCGTGAAAACGGAAGTTTTGACAATGATGGAGATGTAACGGGCAAGCTCGAGAATAAAGACAATGCCACTACTGACAACAGCGGAAACATTCATGATGTGGAGCAGAGCGGCGGTAAGCTGAACAATGTTGAAGGCGGAAGCATCGAAGAGGTAAATCAGAGCGGCGGTGAGCTGAACAATGTTGAAGGCGGAAGCATCGAAGAAGTAAATCAGAGTGGTGGTGAGCTGAACAACGGTGAAAACGGAACCATCGAAGAAGTGAATCAGAGCGGCGGTAAGTTGAACAATGGTGAAAACGGAACCATTGGTGATTTGAACCAGACCGGTGGAAAGACTAATAATGAAGGACGTGTAGACCGTGCGGAGGTGTCTGACCTGAACGGTTACACCGGTAAACTTCCGGAAGCAGGGCTTCCCGGAGCAGAGTCATCCATTACCTATGAGGACGAAAACGGCAATCCTAAGACAGAGTATTATTCTACACTGGAGGAGGCACTGGAGGCGGCACAGGAGAAGAATGCGGAGGGTGAAAAGCCTGTTACGGTGACCCCTGTGACAACACCGGTGGTGATTAACAGTCCTGTAAGTGTACCTGAGGGAGTGACATTGACTATTCCCTCGGATAATCAGATAACAATCGGCGAGGGCGGCAGCCTGGACAATAAGGGTAACATCCAAATTGAGGAGGATGGTGAACTGGATATTCAGTCCGGTGGAAAGCTGACAAACAGCGGCAATCTTGGCAATGGGGGCAATCTGAAGATTGAGGAAGGCGGAAGTCTGACAAATGAAGAGGGTGGCAGTCTGACCAATAAGACAGGCGGAAACCTGACCAACAGCGGCAGTCTGAAGAACGAGGAAGGCGGAAGCCTGAAGAATGAAGAAGGCGGCAGCCTGACCAACAAGGGTGAGAACAGCTATATTGAGGGTGATGTGGAAAATGCCGGAGATATGTCCAACGAGGGCAGAGTCGAGGGCAATGTGGACAACACAGGCAATTTAAATAACACGGGTGATTTAACGAATGTGGTAAACCGTGAAAACGGAAGTTTTGACAACGATGGAGATGTAACGGGCAAGCTCGAGAATAAAGACAATGCCACTATTGACAACAGCGGAAACATTCATGATGTGGAGCAGAGCGGCGGTGAAATGAACAATGGCGAAAACGGTACCATTGGTGATTTGAACCAGACCGGCGGCAGCACCAATAATGAAGGTCAGGTAGACCGTGCGGAAGTTTCGAATCTGAACGGTTACACCGGTAAACTTCCGGAAGCAGGGCTTCCCGGAGCAGAGTCATCCATTACCTATGAGGACGAAAACGGCAATCCTAAGACAGAGTATTATTCTACACTGGAGGAGGCACTGGAGGCGGCACAGGAGAAGAATGCGGAGGGTGAAAAGCCTGTTACGGTGACCCCTGTGACATCACCGGTGGTGATTAACAGTCCTGTAAGCGTACCTGAGGGAGTAACACTGGAGGTTCCTGAGGGAAGCAAAGTGGTAATTGGTGACGGCGGAAGTCTGGAGAACAAGGGAAATATCCGCATTGAAGAAGGTGGAACCCTGACAAACGAGGAAGGCGGAATCCTGCAAAATCAAGGTAATATTGTCAATGGCGGAACTCTGGAAAATAATAAAGGCGGAAAGATTATCAATGCAGGTGATATTTCCAGTAAGGCGCCCGGTTTCTTGGCGAACAACGGAACGATTGACAATAACAACGGCAGCTTAAACGGTGCTTCTGATGCGGACGGCAGTACGGTCAATAATGGAGCAATCAGCGGCGGTAATGTAGCGGGACCTCTTGAGAACGGTAAAGCAGGTACAATTTCCGGAATTCATAAATTGAGCGGTGACATTACAAATGAGGGGAGAATAGAGATGAGCCATGATGCAGATACATCAAGTGCTGTCATTCAGAATCTGCCCGGAAGCAGCTATGTGAAAAAAGATCCGGAAAGCACAAACACGAATAATA
The DNA here is from genome assembly GCA_945913255.1 of uncultured Lachnospiraceae bacterium. Classification (GTDB taxonomy): domain Bacteria; phylum Bacillota; class Clostridia; order Lachnospirales; family Lachnospiraceae; genus Acetatifactor. The sequence continues at coordinate 42,281 of CAMEDC010000004.1, read as the reverse complement.
CCGACGATGAGGAGGAAGATGATGTTCCGGCAGTGGAAGAGACAGTTGTAAAACCTGTGAATACAGATACTGTGACAGTGACGAAAAAACCGTCAGCCGGAACAGAAGCGGATGAGAAGAAAGCAGAAGAAACAACCGGAGAAGAGGAGCCTTCCAGTGAAAACCGTATAGAGGAGCTTATTCATCAGGCACTTGAAACAGGTAATATTGTGGTGGCCGGAACGGATTCCTTTGGAGAGACTATTGCTGAAAACAAGCTTCCATCTCAAAGTGTATCGGGATTTTCTGAAACAGGTGTTATGAATACGGTTATCGCCGAAGAAGAGATGGCATCGATTGTGAAGGCTGTCTTAACAGACAAGGAGAAGCAGGCTGTACTTGACGGAGAAACCGTGAGCCTGCGTGCTGAAGTGGCAAGGATAGAGGATGAGAAGGTTTCGGTGAAGTATCAACAGGCTGTACTTGATGCGATACCGGAAGATAAGAGAACAATTTCTTTCCTGCAAATGAGCCTGTTTAAGAAAATTGGTGACAGTGAAGAGGTAAAGGTCGGTATAGATTCACCCATTAAGGTATCCTTCGAGATTCCGGCAGAATACCGTTCTGTGGATGGGGAGCCGATTGAATATCAGATTGTGCGTGTGTATACCGATGAAGCGGGAAATGTATGTACGGAACAGGTTGAGTTCACAATGGAGGAAAACGTTGTCAGCATGTTTGTCGACAGCAGTTCGGAATATGCCCTCGTTGTGGAAAAGGGTGCGGTTCTTCTGGTAGATTCCTACGCCCAGGGAGGAACGGATGTCATCACACAGAATCTGGTAAAAGAGCCGGAGGGCGGTCATGGGTATATGTGGATGATTCCGACGGTGATACTGATTTTACTTGGCACCGGGTATACATTAAGAAGAAAGGGAAAGGAAAATTCCAAAAAGCAATAGTTGACAGCAGATTCGCATGAAATGAGAAGAATTCGGTAAAAGACTGTGTTATGCTGAACCATAAGAAAGACTATCGAAAAATGGTGAAGTTCGGAGGGTTAGGCATGAGGGACAGAGAGACGGCGAGAAAAAGGGCGAAAGAGCTGGTCGCTCAGATGACGGTAGAGGAAAAAGCGGAGCAGCTGAAGTATGGGGCTTCTGCGATTGAAAGACTGGGAGTTCCGGCGTACAACTGGTGGAATGAGGCATTGCATGGCGTGGCAAGAGCCGGTGTGGCAACTGTATTTCCCCAGGCAATCGGTATGGCAGCAGCATTTGATACTGAGATGATGCATGAGATTGGAGATGTCATTGCTACCGAGGGCCGCGCTAAATACAATGAGTACAGCAAGCACGGAGACAGAGACATATACAAGGGGCTGACTTTCTGGTCACCCAATGTGAATATTTTCCGTGATCCCAGATGGGGAAGAGGTCATGAGACATATGGAGAAGACCCTTATCTGACAGGGGAATTAGGCAAGTCATATGTGGAAGGACTGCAGGGTGACGGCGAGTATCTGAAGGCAGCTGCCTGTGCCAAGCATTTTGCGGTTCATTCAGGTCCTGAGGCTCTGCGGCATAAGTTTGATGCGAGAGCTACAAAAAAGGATATGGCTGAGACATACCTGCCGGCTTTCGAAAAGCTGGTAAAGGATGCGGAAGTGGAAGCTGTCATGGGCGCATACAACAGAACCAACGGCGAACCCTGCTGCGGCAGCGAGACATTGCAGAAGATTTTGAGGGAAGACTGGGGATTTGAAGGACATTTTGTATCTGACTGCTGGGCACTCCGGGATTTCCATACACAGCATATGGTGACGGATACAGCGGAAGAATCGGCAGCCCTTGCAATAAAGAACGGTTGTGATGTAAACTGCGGTAATACCTATCTGCACCTGCTCAAGGCATTGGAACAGGGGCTGATTACAGAGGACGATCTGACCAGAGCAGCAGAAAGACTGTTTACCACGAGAATTCTGCTGGGTATGTTTGATGAAACCGAATACGATAAAATCGGTCTGGATAAGGTAGAATGCAAAGAGCATCTTCGACTGGCTGACAGGGCAACTGCAGAGTCTGTTGTGCTTCTGAAGAATGACGGTATCCTGCCGTTACATAAAAAACAGCTGAAGAGCGTAGGCGTGGTGGGACCGAACGCGAACAGCAGAGCTGCTCTGATCGGAAATTATCATGGTACTTCTTCCAGATATATTACGGTTCTTGAGGGAATTCAGGATGCCCTTGGAGACGATGTGAGAGTGTACTATTCTGAAGGCTGCCATCTCTACAAGGATAAGGTGGAAAGCTTGTCGGCCGGTCCTGACCGCATCAGCGAGGCACAGGTGGTGGCTGAATACAGCGATGTGGTGATTGTATGTCTCGGACTGGATGAGACATTGGAAGGAGAAGAAGGAGATACCGGAAACAGTTATGCCTCCGGTGATAAGGTTGATTTACTTCTTCCTGAACCGCAGAGAAGACTTCTGGAGACCATGGTAGAGACAGGAAAGCCTGTTGTTCTGATTAACATGACCGGCAGTGCCATGGATTTACGTTATGCAGAAGAACACTGTGCCGCAATTTTGCAGGCGTGGTATCCGGGTGCGAGGGGCGGCAGAGTGATTGCAGATATACTTTTGGGTGAACTGTCTCCTTCCGGTAAATTACCGGTGACATTTTATCATGATACGAAAGACCTGCCTAATTTTGAAGACTATTCCATGAAGGGGAGGACTTATCGTTATCTGAATACGGAGCCTCTGTATCCTTTCGGATACGGACTGACTTACGGAAATGCCGAACTGGAGAGCGTGACACTGAATGGGCAGGAAGTATGCCGGGATGCGGAAGTAAAGTTGTCTGAAGGGGAATTGTCCCAGCTGAAAGCAGTGATTGAAAATACAGGCGACAAGGATATTCAGGAAGTCGTACAGGTGTATATCAGAGCTTTGGACTCCGAGGATGCGACTCCGCATGGTAAACTTTGCGGTTTTGCACGTGTGGCAGTAAAGGCAGGCGAACGCACTGAGATTTCAGTGCCGATGGATAAGGATGCGTTTACCGTAATCAATGAGGAAGGCGAAAAAGTATCCGGTGGCAGCAGGTATGCAGTCAGCGTCGGTTTCGGACAGCCGGATAAGAGGACAGAGGAACTGACCGGAAAGAAGACCGTGAAATTCACCTTAGTGAACCAATAAAAGTGTCTGTATAATCAAATTGGTACGATTTGTTGATTCAGAAATATAATAATCTCTTGACAAATTGCGTACAATAGACTATATTTCAAATATCAAAAGACATAAGGCTGTGACGAAGAGGAGTATGTATCACCCCTTAAAAGAGAGAGCGGCTGCCTGTGGAGGGTGCTGAGAGGCTGCTTGAAGGAAGGAATACAGAAGGTAGCTTCCAAGCCGGGAGCCTGAACCGAAGTAGGGCTTCACGCTTTATCCCCGTTATCGGATAGGACTTTGATGGAAGTCGCTTGAGGCAGTAGTCGTAAGGCTATCTGTGAACAAAGGTGGTACCGCGTAAATTAGACGCCCTTTGCGAATCGAAAGATTCGCAGAGGGCGTTTGTGCGTGCAGCGAGGAAAGCTGTGCGGGCGTTTACGCACAGCACAATTTGACGAGCGCCGCGGCACCGAGAAGCTTCGCTTCGAGGCGGCAGCGTGCAGCGAGGAAAAGAAAGGAGTATCTATGAGCAAAGAACTAGCAAAAACCTATGACCCGAAGGGCATAGAAGACAGACTGTATCAGAAGTGGCTTGACAAGAAGTATTTTCATGCGGAGGTGGATCCATCCAAGAAACCTTTCACCATTGTGATTCCACCCCCAAATATCACGGGACAGCTGCATATGGGGCATGCGCTTGACAATACCATGCAGGATATCCTGATTCGTTTCAAGAGAATGCAGGGCTATAATGCCTTATGGCAGCCGGGAACCGATCATGCTTCCATTGCAACTGAAGTCAAGATTATTGAGAAGCTGAAGGAAGAAGGAATTGACAAGCATGACCTGGGTCGTGAGAAGTTTCTGGAGAGAGCCTGGGAGTGGAAGAAGGAGTACGGCGGACGTATTACCAGCCAGCTGAAAAAGATGGGCTCTTCCTGTGACTGGGACAGAGAGCGCTTTACCATGGACGAGGGCTGTAATAAGGCAGTTACCGAAGTCTTTGTAAAAATGCATGAGAAAGGATATATATACAAGGGTTCCCGCATTATCAACTGGTGCCCTGTATGTAATACCTCTATTTCCGATGCAGAGGTAGAGTATCAGGAACAGGCCGGACATTTCTGGCATATCAAGTATCCTCTGATGAACGAGGACGGAACGCCGAGCACAACGGAATTCCTGACTTTTGCGACCACACGTCCCGAGACCATGCTGGGAGATACTGCTGTTGCAATCCATCCGGATGACGAGAGGTATCAGCATTTGATTGGAAGAAGCGTAATGCTCCCGATTATGAATCGTGTGATACCCATTGTAACTGACACGTATGTTGACAGAGAGTTTGGCACAGGTGTCGTAAAAATTACGCCTGCCCATGACCCGAACGATTTCGAGGTTGGAAAGCGTCACAACCTTCCTATTATCAATGTAATGAATGATGACGCCACCATCAATGAAAATGGCGGAAAGTTTGCCGGAATGGATCGTTATGAAGCCAGAAAGGCAATCGTTGTGGAGCTGGAGGAACTGGGGCTGCTTGTCAAGATTGAGGATTATACGCATAACGTAGGAACCCATGACCGCTGTAAGACAACCATTGAGCCGCTTGTGAAGGAACAGTGGTTCGTGAAAATGGATGAGCTGATTAAGCCCGCTGTGGAAGCAGTAAAAAAAGGTGAAATTAAACTGATTCCCGAGCGCATGGAGAAGACTTATTTCAACTGGACGGATAATATCCGTGACTGGTGTATCAGCCGTCAGCTCTGGTGGGGACACAGAATTCCGGCATATTATTGCGACAAGTGCGGTGAAGTGGTTGTTGCAAAAGAGATGCCGGGCAAATGTCCGAAGTGCGGCTGCGAGCATCTGACGCAGGATCCCGATACACTGGATACCTGGTTTTCTTCCGCATTATGGCCCTTTGAAACCCTTGGATGGCCTGAACAGACAGAGGATTTGAAATACTTCTATCCTACGGATGTACTGGTAACCGGTTATGATATCATTTTCTTCTGGGTCATCAGAATGATTTTCTCCGGCTATGAGCAGATGGGAGAAAAACCTTTTAAGACAGTATTGTTCCATGGGCTTGTACGCGACAGCCAGGGACGCAAGATGTCCAAGTCTCTGGGCAACGGTATCGACCCGCTGGAGATTATCGACCAGTATGGTGCAGATGCGTTGAGACTGACTCTGATTACCGGAAATGCACCCGGAAATGATATGCGTTTCTACTATGAGAGAGTGGAAAACAGCCGTAATTTTGCGAATAAGGTTTGGAATGCTTCCCGCTTTATCATGATGAATATGGAAGGCAAGGAGGTAACCGTTCCGGCGGATGGTGACTTGCAGCCGGTAGACAAATGGATTCTGTCAAAATTGAATACGCTGGTAAAGGATGCCACTGAAAACATGGAGAACTTTGAACTGGGTATCGCAGTTCAAAAGGTTTATGACTTTATCTGGGATGAGTTCTGTGACTGGTACATTGAGATGGTAAAACCCCGTCTGTACAATTCCGATGATGCGGTGAGCCAGAATGCGGCACTCTGGACCTTAAAGACTGTGCTGATTGATGCTTTGAAATTGCTTCATCCCTATATGCCTTTTATTACGGAGGAAATTTTCTGTACGCTGCAGAGCGAGGAAGAGTCCATCATGATCAGCAAGTGGCCCGAGTATGATGAGTCACGTTGCTTCGCAAAGGAAGAGAAGGACATTGAAATCATCAAGGAGGCAGTTCGCGGTATCCGCAATATCAGAACGGAGATGAACGTAGCTCCCAGCCGTAAGGCAAGCGTATTCGTTGTCAGTGAGGATCAGGCAATTCTGGATACCTTTACAGAGGGCCGCCTGTTTTTTGCTTCCCTTGCCTATGCAAGTGATGTAACCATGCAGAAGGACAAGAGTGGTATTGCACAGGATGCGGTATCAGTGGTAATCCCCGGTGCAACTCTGTACATTCCTTTTGCAGAACTAGTTGACATTGCACAGGAAATCGAGCGTCTGAAGAAAGAGCAGAAGAGGCTGGAGGGAGAACTTGCACGTGTCAACGGTATGCTGTCCAATGAGAAATTCATTTCCAAGGCACCTGAGACAAAGATTGCCGAGGAAAAGGAGAAGCTGGCGAAGTACACGCAGATGATGGAGCAGGTAAACGAGAGACTTGCACAGCTGCAATAGAATCATTGTGAAGGTTATGAAAGAGAAATTATAAAAGAAATTAAAGAATAAGAGAAAGCCATCCGCGATATGCAGTGTTATCTGATTGTAGCATAGCACTACAGGGATGGCTTTTTTGTGTTTTGCCAAAAAATGTCAGGAGAATGAGACATTTGTCAACTTGATTCTCTGAGACATTTGTTTATACTTGATTTATGCAGGAAAAAAGTACTGTGACAATACTGGCGAGGAATGACTGACGAATGAAAAAGGAATGGATGAATGGAAAAACAATAAGTGCTGTTGTTGCACTGGCGTTCTTCTCTTTTGTTTTTTTAGGGACAGAATATCTGTTTGACAATATGATGTCCTATGTAACAAATGCGGATGGTGTCGTGATTGCACAAGGGTACATTCTGGGAATCAGCGTGATTGGATTCCTGTTGTATCCGGTTTTGAATCGATTCCTGAGTAAACAGGCCATGGAAATTTTGCTGTTTGTGTTTGTGGTTTCGGGACCTATCAGTATTTTTGTGATACAGCAGCATAGCTCTTATGCTTCGATCCTGGCAGCCGGAAGCATCGCTTTTGTCCAGTTGGGAATATTGGGAAGCTGTATACACTATCTTGCTGCTGTTGCCTTTGGGCAGAGCAGACATTTGGCGAAAATAGCGGGAACAGCCTATGCACTGGGTATTTTTCTGCAGTTTCTCAATAATAATTTGGTTGACAATGACATGACTGAATCAGTCATTCTTTCTCTTGGATTTGCAATGCTGGTTTTTGCCTGTGGAAAAATAAATAGAGATTTAACTATTCTGGATAATCTGCAGGAAGAGGAGAAAGAAGAGAAACAGAAAGAAGAGAAGCAGAAGTGCCCGTTTAAAAAGCCGGTCATTGCGGGAATTACCATGTTAATCATTGTAGCACTTATGACATGTATTTTTGCTTCGTTGGATAATGCGGTGACACTTGTCCATGCAGAGGGAAATATAGATATCGGGCAATGGCCCAGATTGCTCCTTGCGGTCAGCGGTCTTACGGCCGGCGTTTTGTTTGATATAAAAAACAGGCGTTATATGAATATGATTATGTATTCGATTACGCTCTTGTCCACTGCCTGTGTGGTGGTGATAGAACTGGGAGGACCGTACCTGGCCGGTTTGACTGTGTTTTATCTCTCAGCAGGGTTTTTTGTGGTATATTTTACCACAGTGTTTATGGATTTGGCCGGATATATGAAAATTCCCGCATTTTGGGCGGGAATCGGACGTGCGACAAACAATTTGTTTTCTGTGATAACAAGCATTCCTTCGGTAACATTGCTGGTATCCCGGAATGAACTGGTGTTAATTGTGACTGCGCTGATTCTGTTTGTATTAATCAGTCTTGCCATCTTCATCTATTCCGGTCAGATAAAGCTTTCAGAAGAACTGGACGAGGCAATGGTGCAAAAAGAGCAAGAGAGCGATGAAGAAAAATTCGCAAGCTTCTCAGAGGCTTTTTCGTTGACACCAAGAGAGCAGGGAATTCTCAAAATTCTGTTGTCCTCAGATGAAAATGTCCAGGACATTGCAGACAAACTCTTTTTGTCAAGAGCGGCATTATACCGATATATTGCCAACCTGAATGAAAAGACGGGGACCAAGTCAAGAATCGGACTGATGCAGTTTTATTATGGCTGGAAAAAATCGGAATGATACATTTGTGTGTGGAAATGAGACATTTGTAAACTCCAAAACAGGTGCTATTTATGATAAAGTTGGTACATTATCAGAGGATGACAGAAGGTGAGGCAGCTTGAGAAGAATAAAAAAATTGTCAGAACGATGTAATTTGAGTTTTCCTGTGTTTCGTGTATTTCTGTTGATGATTTGCCTGATGCTGTTAATGGTGGGCTGCGGAAAAGAGGAAATTACAGGAAGTGTCGCTGAAGAAAAACAGAATATTTCGGAAGAGCCGGAGGGGAAGGAAATATCGAATGGTGCGGTCAAAGACGAAAGCAGCTCAAATGGGACAGAGGGTATGGAAGAACTGCCTGAGGATACATCGGCTGTCAGCCCTGATCCTGAGTATGTATCAGTTGTCAGAATCACCATCAATCCTCAGTTGGAATTGTATTTGGATGGGGAAGACAGGGTTGTAGGTGTTTCCTGTTTAAATCAGGATGCAGAAGATGCATTTTCCAAGCTTTCGATGACGGACTTAAGTCTGGAAGATGCTGTCAGGCAGATTGTGACGGTATCTGTTGACGAGGGATATCTGACAGAGGGGAAAACCATAACGGTTGATTTTGTGGAACAGGATGAGAAATCAGAACTGCCGGAAAAAATGGAGATGGTGCAAGCCGCTGTGAAGGAGGAACTATCAGAAAAGCAGCTGACAGTCACGCTGCAGATAGAAGCAGGAGGTGAGGTGCAGGACAGTTTTGTTCTGGAACCTGGTGAACAGAAACCATCTGAGGAGACATCGTCTTCTTCCGGACAAACCGGGAATGGCAAAGTGTCGGAAGCAACTGGGACGCAGGAAGATAAGCAACCTTGCCCCGATTGCGGAGGAACAGGAATTTGTCCCGAGTGCGGAGGAGGAACACTTCCCTGCAAGATGTGTGGCGGCAGCCTTTGGGAAAGCTGCGGTGTATGCGGCGGAAGCGGGCGGCAGAGCTGTCCCGGCTGTCATGGCAGCGGAAAGGATGCCACCAGCGGAGAAACCTGCAGACACTGTGGCGGAGCAGGCGGCATGTCCTGTGAAGTATGCGGCGGAGCGGGAGGAAAAGCCTGCAGTATCTGCAACGGCAAGGGTGTTGTGTCGGATGATTGTATTTTGTGTCATGGAGGAAAGGCTTGTACGGCTTGCGGAGGTACAGGAGTTAAAAAATAAAAGCCTGCGGAGGTACAGGTACCAAAAAATAAGGGTACAACAGGGAGGAGAATGAAGGAATGGAGAAGAGCACGGAAGAGAAAAAAGGCATGAAAAAAATAGTGATATATGGGGTAGTGCTTGTGGTGGCTGTCATACTGGGATTTGCCACCGGACTGTTTCATATGGAAGATGTGGCAGCTCAGTTTTCCATCAACGGTGCATCGTTTGTAAAGCTGGTGGTGATGGTAAGCGGAGTGCTTCTGGTGGAGAATGCGGTCGTGTTTGTGATGAACGCGAGAAAGCCCAAGAGCCACAGGGCGCGTTCCGTCTTGTCCCTGGCATCCAGTCTGGCAAAATATGTGGCTTTTATCGTGATTTTGTGCTGGGGACTTACCATTCTCGGGGTGAATATCGGAACAATTGTTGCCAGTGTCGGCATTTTGGCGTTGATTGTAGGATTCAGTGCGGAGAGCCTGATTGCAGATGTGGTGACGGGAACTTTTATGCTGTTGGAAAATCAATATAATGTGGGAGATATCGTGGAAGTAAACGGTTTCCGGGGAACGGTTACTTCAATCGGTATCAGAACCACCTGCATTACAGATACAGGAGACAATGTCAAAATCATTAATAATTCTGAAATGAAAAATATATTAAACCGCTCCGACAATCTGTCCAGGGCAGTGAGTGATATTTCCATTCCCTATGAGACAGATATCGAAAGGCTGGAGGAGGCGCTTCCGAAACTATTGGAAGAAATCTATCAGGCGCATACGGATGTGATGCAGAATGCGCCGAAATACCTCGGAGTACAGGCTTTGGAGGCTTCCGGTATCCTGCTGCGTTTCGTGGTAGAGGTCTCGGAGAAGAATATTTTCTCGGCAGCCAGAACGCTTAACCGTGACTTGCTGTTGGGATTCAGAAAGCTTGGCGTGGAATGCCCGTTCCCGCAGCTCGATGTACATAATAAGTAGGTATTCTGCCTATGAAAAAGGATATGGAATACAATACAGGACAGGAATTTGAGGCACTTCCCGATGAGTACCTGCAGGGCGGTGGTAAGGATGCAGATAGTGGAAAAAGGAAGGATAAGGCATCCCGGAAAAAGATGTTATACTTGGCGGCGGTGTTTACCGTTGCAGCCTATGTGGCTGCCGGGGCATATGACTTCCGCATACCTGTATCTGCGGAAACAGTTCTGTGGGAAAAGGATGATACTTCTCCGGCTGGAGAACCGGAAGCAATAAAAGAACCAAAACCTGCGGATGGTCAGGGAGTAAAAGACGCGGAAGCGGAGGTATCGGCCTCTTCGGAAAGCAATTTGGCTGATGCGTCGGAAAACAGCAGCTACGAATCACTGCCGATTTACCCGGTTGAGGACGGGACCTCTTACTATGTGGTGTATAACGATACCTACGGAACCGATAATGAGTTTTTTGAACGGATTCTGGAGGAAGGCTTTGTCTTCGAATCTCAACTGGCGCAAGGGATAGAATTCACTTTGCCGGAATACGAACCGGCAGATGGATATTTGTTTCTGGGTTGGGTTGTTTACTATGATAAAACCAGTAAATCTGCTCCGAGTATGGGGATGGTCGGGGAAAGTTTAAATGCAGGCAATGTCTGCTTTATCAAACCGGAAAACGGGAGCCGCTATATTGAAGTGCATGCGGCATGGCGTCGTGACGGCGTCAGTGAATGGCCGTATCTTCTGACCCTGGATGCAAACGGCGGCAGTATTGAAGGGGAAGAGACCGTGACGTATGATGCGGCAGGGCCCATGGGTTCGGGCTGTTATGTTTACTTATGTGCATATCCTGTCCCGGTGCGGGATGGGTATACCTTTACCGGCTGGTACACCGAGCCGGACGGCGGAAGCCTTGAAACGAGACTGCATGGTACGGAGTTTTATGAGAAAAAGGGTGACGAATTTGACTGGAGTACCATGAAACAAGTTACGCTTTATGCAGGATGGGTAAAGAATTAGCCGGAATGCATGAATATAGAAATACCAAAATAAAGCGAGGAGGAAGCAACATGAAAACTTTGAAAAAAATTGCATGGCTGCTCTGCTTTGTCCTGATTGTTTCTTCGGTAGTCGGAAACAATTATCTGAAGGCAGAAGCGCAAGGCGACGGAACAACATTTACGGTCAACGTTACCGATGAATCCGGTGTTACAGGTAACGGTGTGTCGTACAAGTTAGGTTCCGCCAGCGGATGGACATCTGTGTCATCGGGTGATGCCATCGATATTAAGGATGCGTCGAATATTACAGTTAAAGCAACAGCAGGCGAAGGCGCAAGAGCGGAGACCTCATCCGGTGGAGGATTTGCGGAGGAAACCGATTTTGGCGGAATTACCGGTGAGGCTGGTGGAACTTTTACTCTAGATAACGGAGTATCCTATACACTGAATGTTAAGTTCGTAAACAATAACGGCGGAACCCAAACCAATCCGTCTCCGAGCAATGGAGGATTAAGGCTGGATATTAGTAATGGGGATTCTGCAACCGGAGATGTAACCTATACTTTTTTGAATGCAAGCGGCGGATCTCTGGGTGCTGGTACAGTATCAACAAGTACAACCAGCAATATTGCATTCCCCGAGGGTACGACAAAAGTAAATATCAAAGTAATACCGGGTGCAAACTCTCAGGTGGGTAATTACGGTGTGAATCTGGATGGCAAACAGGTATCTGAGGCGAGTAAGGATGCTGCAACCGGAACAGACGGAAACACAATTCCGGTTTCGGATACTTCTAAGGAATATCAGGTGCAGGTGGAATTTGTTGCTGTTTCTGGTGGAAACGGCGACGATTCTGTGCCCGCGGATGCTATTTCCTTTAGAGTGGAAGGAGATCGTGCTGGCGATGCAATCAAGGCGGGAGCAGTGGAATATTCTACAGATGGAGGAAACAGCTGGACTACAGTTACTTCTGCTTCGGTTAGTCTGGATCCCAGTGTAGCAAGTGCTCAAATCAAGGTAACGGACAGCACCGGGGCATGGAATCTTCAATCACCCGACATACCGGGTGCATCTGTAATGAAGAGTGATACTCCTTATTCTGTAACAGGAAAGGGACAATATCATATTCAGATAGATAAGAAGGTCTGTACGGTTATCTGGGCGTATGATAACAGTCAGGGTGACGATGCTTTTGTGGAGCACGGAAAGGTTGAAATAGTAAATGCGGTCGCTGCCGGTAAAACGGAAGACTGGTCGGGAATTGAACCGACGGATTTACCCGGTGCAAATAACAACCAGCAGGATGACAGAGGCGGTCGTGTAGCCATTATCCCGGGCAGTACGGTGACGGTAAAGATTGTACCGGACTACAAGTATCAGTTTACAGCGGGAAAATTAAATGATACCACCTTAGCGCCGGATGTGAATAATGTGAGTACGTTTACCTTTACCATGCCGTCTACAAATCTGCACCTGAGTGCGCTATTTACTTATACGGAGGATAAGATGGTAATTTCCGCTGCCGGTGTTTCCGGTGCGGCGATTACAGGCGGAGAGAACGTTATTGATTCCGGTAATCTGGAACTGACGGTAAAGGATTTCACCGATGAAAGCAAAAAGAGCAGTCTGCAGTCAAGTGATGCTGCTTCGGGATTGCAGGTATCCCAGTGGCTGGAAGTAGACTTGAAGCAGATTGTAAAACAGGGATCCAGTGACAACTACTGGGAAACTTCTAAGGATGAACTGCCTCAGAAAATAAAGGTAACGCTTACGGTCGGCACTGATTTGGATGAAACAAAAGAGTATGTGGTAGTGCGTGAGCATAATGGGATATATGAAAGAATTCCTGCAACTTATGATAAGGCAGCAGGTACCTTAACTTTTGAATCCGATAAGTTTTCAGACTACGCAGTCGGCACCGTAGTAACGGCAGCAGATGTCCTCGGAACAATTAATAGTAATTGGAGCGATGGTGCTGCCAGCAGTGCAACGGACACAGTAAATGCATTGGTAAGTACCTATGGTGCGCCAGGTATTGCGGGCGTAGTGCAGACTTCCGACGGTACGGTAAGTACTACATTGTTGGATAAGCTTTCCGCTTTGGAAAACGATTATGCATCGGAAAAAACTATTACAGTTAATAATCCGACAATTGCATCAGCTGTTTCAGGAAGCATAAGCGGTACGGTGAAAGTGACAGGCGCAGCATTCAATGTAGACGATCACAGCAGCGTACAACTGGTGATTGGTGATAAGGCAGGAAGCGGTATAACGGTTGGAAAGTCCTACAGCAAGTCGGTTCAGCTGGATATCAGCCTGATGAAGACGGCTTCAGGTCTCTCGAATGCGACAGCAGTAGCGGGAGCATTACGTATGCCTGTGACGATTACCATGCCTGTTCCTACGGGAATCGATGCTTCCAGACTGGTGATTCTCCATGATAAGGATGGCGACGGAACCAGTGATGAAACAGTACCTTATTATCGTGCGGGAAGCCATGTAACCTTTACCGTAACTCATTTCTCCAATTTTGCTTTTGCGGAAAAGGCTGTATCTGAAGGCGGTGGAAACACAGGTGGTGAAACAGTTAGCAACGAGAGCAATTCCGGTAGTTCTTCAGATAACGATAGTTCTGCAGAGACTTCTGGCAAAGAAGAAAAGGTAACAGTACCGGTTGAATATATTGTTGTAAAGGGAGACACACTGGGAAGAATTGCGCGTAAGAACAATCTGACACTGTCAGCACTACTGGCTTTGAACCCTCAGATTAAGAATCCCAATCTGATTTATCCGGGCCAGAAGATAGTTGTTGGCTATATAACCAAGACAGTCACTTCCCAGAATACAACAGCCCAGAATACAGTAACTTCTAATACGAGTGCATCCTATTATACGGTACAAAAAGGAGATTTCCTGTACAGAATCGCACGGAAGAATGGATTGACACTGGAGCGGCTGGGTGCCCTGAATCCGGAGATTGTAAAGCAGAAATATATTTATCCCGGACAGAAGATAAGAGTTAAGTAATTTGATTTGACATTTTATCGAATGTTTATAAGAAAAGCGGATTGTCCTGCAAAGTGTTTTTTTGCAAAAGACAATCCGCTTTTTGAACAGACAGAGCCTTTGTCAGCTTAAGAATGATAGCCAGGGAACCGTCTTCCAGTTCAACAACAAGATCAGTGATTAACAGCGAAATTTCGTCGGAAATTTTTACCTACATTTTTTGATTCTCTACTAACTTGGGGGTGCTTCCCGAACTGACACCTCTCTAAACTTCAATATGCACAAATACTTCAATTTACGTCTAACCTTCAATTTATGCAGTGAATTCTATTTCCAGTCATATTACCATCCTCAATTTTTGCTCCAGTTCCTATCCTTGAATTCGGTTGACGCACGCGGCGGTTTCGACTATTATGGTTATGGTAATTAAGCATCCCAGACAAGATGCAGAAGAATCTAAATAAATCTAGACACAATGAACAAAATGGAATGAACAATATGAAATGAGCAATATGAACAAAACGAAATGAACAAAATGAAATGAGCACGATGAACAAAACGAAATGTACAAGATACAATGTGAGTAATATGAAAAAAACAAGACAGAAACAATATTGAGAAGAAAGAAACAGAGGCGATTGGCTTGAGAAAGCAACAGATAGACACGTTTGAGGAGGCGGAGCGGTATATAAACGATACCCCCCGCTTTACAACCAAAAATACTATGGAGGACACAAAGGCATTTCTGCACCGTCTGGGCGATCCTGACAGGAAAATGAAGATTATTCATGTGGCGGGGACAAACGGAAAAGGGTCTGTATGCGCCTATATGTGCAGTATTTTGAGAGCAGCAGGCTATCATGTGGCATTATTTACCTCCCCCCACCTGGTGGATATCCGGGAGCGCTTTGTCGTGGACGGAGAGATGATTTCCAAAGAAGACTTTCTGAGGGCTTTTTTGTATATTTATAATATGCTGGACTGGGAGACACCGGAGCCGAATCAGAATATACCGGAGCAAAATAAAGAGTCAAAAGAGCTGGTCAGGAAGGTACCGGAGGCAGAACATCCCGCATATCATCCCACCTATTTTGAGTATCTTTTCTTCATTGCCATGGTGTTGTTTTCAGAGAAAGCCCCTGATTTCTGTATCCTGGAGACAGGGCTGGGAGGGCGTCTGGATGCAACCAACTCCGTGGCCGGAAAAGAACTTGCTGTGATTACCCATATCAGTTTGGATCATGTGGAATATCTCGGGGATACGGTGGAAAAGATTGCAGGAGAAAAGGCGGGCATCATGCATTCAGGTGCACCGGTGGTCTATTGGGATACCTGCAAGGAGACATCCGAAGTGTTTGAAACCAAAGCCGCAGAACTTGGAATTACGGCATATCCTGTGTCGAAAAACGACTATCAATTCTCAAATTTTAAGAATAAAAGCATTGATTTTTCCCTGTACACTGGGTATTATGGAAGTGGCGACCTTATTCCTCTTACTCTGCACACCATAGCAGCGTATCAGATGGAAAATGCAGCGCTTGCGGTGCGTGCCATTCAGGTACTGGACAAAGAGAAGAGGATTACCGAAGCCCAGATAAAACAGGGTGTGGAAACATGCTTTTGGGCAGGAAGAATGGAGGAAGTACTTCCTGAGGTCTATGTGGACGGTGCCCATAACGAAGACGGCATCAGGGCTTTCCTTGAGACGGTTCAGAAGGATGGTCATGAGGGGGCAAGGAGCCTCCTGTTCAGTGTGGTAAAGGATAAGGACTATGAGCAGATGGCAGAGGAACTTGTCGGTTCCGGTCTGTTTGACAGGTTTGCCATTGCACATATGCAGACAGGGAGAGCAGTAGCTCTTTCCAGACTGGAACAGCTTTTTGCAAAATTTCCACACTGTCAATATGAATTGTACGATAACGTGACTGCAGCTTTTCAAGGATTGCTGCACAGCCGGAAAGAGGGCGAACGCATTTATGCGGCGGGAAGCCTTTATCTGGTAGGTGAGATAAAGGAGCTTTTGGAACATGATAAACTTTGAGGAAGAATTGAAAAAATTTCATCCCAGCCTTGAGGTGGAGGATGCAGAGGATGCCATCTATAATCAGGATTTGACGGATATGGCGGATTTACTTGTAAAAATGATTAAAGAATCGGAACAGAAATCTGAAGAGGTGCAGTAATGTTTTGCTATAATTGTGGATGTCAATTGTCAGAACATGATTTTTGCACCGCCTGCGGAGCGGATGTTTCCCTATACAAGAAAATCATGTATGTCTCCAACATGTACTATAATGAGGGACTGGAAAAGGCAAGTGTACGAGATTTGACGGGGGCTGTCACCAGCCTGCGCCAGAGTTTGAAATTTAATAAGAATCATATTGAAGCCAGAAATCTGCTGGGGCTTGTTTATTTTGAAATGGGAGAGGTAGTTGCGGCGCTCAGTGAGTGGGTTATCAGTAAAAATCTGCGGCCTGAAAAAAATATTGCGGATGACTATATCAGCAGGCTGCAATCCAACTCCGCCCGACTGGATTCCATCAATCAGACGATTAAAAAATATAATCAGGCACTTGTTTACTGCATGCAGGACAGCAAAGACCTGGCAGTCATACAGCTAAAAAAAGTGCTTTCGTTGAACCCAAGATTTATCCGCGCACATCAGTTGCTGGCATTGCTCTATATGGACAGTGAGGAATGGGAGCGCGCAGAGAGAGAACTTCGAAAGTGCATGGACATTGACCGGAATAATACACAGACGCTCCGTTATCTGAAGGAAGTGGAACTGATGCTGGTTCCCGATGAGTCTGCGAAACAGCTGCCGAAGCGGAAAAAGGATGAGGCAGTTCGTTATCAGAGTGATAACGAGATTATTATTCAGCCTCTGAATGTAAAGGAACCCAAGGGAGGCGGAGTATCCACTCTGGTGAATATCGGAATCGGTCTGGTTATCGGTCTTGCGGCAACCTATTTCCTGATGGTTCCGGCAGCACAGTCCAACGCAAAGAATGAGGCACAGAAGACAATTACGACAATCAGCAATGAGTCGGATGTAAAAACCGCCCGGATTCAGGAACTGGAAACGGAGACGGAAAAACTGAATGCGGAAATTACAAAGCTGCAGCAGGAAGTGGAAGGCTTCGTCGGAGCCGACGGCACACTGCAGGCGTTTGACAGTCTGCTGACCGCAGCATCTGTCTATCTTGAGAATCAGGACATTCAAGCAACTGCAGCAGATCTGGAGTCAATCGCGCAGTCTGTGAATATAGATGAGACTTCTGAGAGTTTCCGGAGATTGTACCAGACTTTGCTTTCTACGATAGGTCCGGAACTGGCGCAGACCTATTATACGGAAGCTCAGCAGGCTTATACCCAGGAGGATTTTGCGGCTGCAATCGAAGGGTTCAACAAGGCGGTTTATTATGATTCTTCTTCGGAGGATGCCCTGTATTATCTGGGACAGGCATACCGCAGGAGCGGTGACAATGAGAACGCCATTGCGACTTACAATAAAGTGATTGAATTATTTCCTGACAGCAGCAGAGCGAGGAATGCGCAGGAATATATCAATAAGCTGACTTCCGAAAATCAATAAACAAAAATCCTAAATGTCCGGCTGTGCGGAAGCGGACTTAAGGCACAAAGGAATGAGAGATACGAAGGAAAGAACCGGTAGGAAAACCTACAGGTTCTTTTTTGTGCTTATAAGCAAAACTGCATATGGAAAGGACGGAAACGATATGGAACAGGTTACGAGAGAAGACTTCCAGGTGATTGATAATTGTCTGATGATCCGGCTGCCCGAGGAGATTGACCATCATGGGGCGGGATTAATTTGTGAGAGTGCGGACAGACTGCTTCTTCGGGAAGATGTTTGCAATGTGGTGTTTGACTTTGAAAATACGCGCTTTATGGATTCTTCCGGAATCGGTATTATCATGGGGCGTTATCGAAAAATATCCTGCTTTGGCGGCAAGGTTTATGCGATTCATGCGGACAGGCAGATTCAGAGAATCCTGAGACTGTCCGGTTTAAATAAAATTGTGGAGGTACTGGAATCATGAAAAACGAAATGGAGCTTATCTTTGACGCTGTCTCTGATAACGAGGGGTTTGCCAGGGTGGCTGTAGCAGCCTTTGTCTCACACTTAAATCCCACACTGGAGGAGATTTCCGACATCAAAACAGCAGTGTCCGAAGCGGTGACAAATGCTATCATTCACGGCTACGAAAATCTATACGGTTATATCAGACCTGGAGAGATGACCTATAAGGAGAGAAGCGGGACAAATTCGGGGAAGGTGTGGCTCCACTGTACGCTGGAGGAGGATATGTTACATATTGAAGTAAGGGATAAGGGGAAGGGAATTGATAATGTGGAGCGCGCTATGGAACCTTTGTTTACAACGAAACCGGAACTGGAACGCTCCGGCATGGGATTCGCTTTCATGGAGGCCTTTATGGATGATTTGGAGGTGGAGAGCAGGCCGGGAGAGGGCACAATCGTGCGGATGAAGAAGAAAATGGGAGTCGGTGACTGGATTGGCGGTGAGGAGTAGCTCATGGAGGAGACGTCAGTACTGATTGCAAAGTCACAGGCGGGAGATAAAGCAGCAAGAGAAGTACTGATAGAAAAAAATCTGGGGTTAGTGCATCACATTGTCAGGCGCTTTGCAGGAAGGGGGTATGATCTGGAGGACCTGTTTCAGATAGGAACCATCGGGCTGATAAAAGCCATAGACAAATTTGATTTAAAACTGGGGGTAAAATTTTCCACCTATGCGGTACCCATGATTACGGGAGAAATTAAGCGTTTCCTGAGGGATGACGGATTGGTGAAGGTGTCGCGTACCATCAAGGAAAATGGCTTAAAGGTAAGCTGCGCAAGACAGAAATTGCAGGCAGCGGAGGGAAGAGAGCCGACACTGCAGGAAATCATGGCGGAGACGGCGCTGTCTTCGGAAGAAATAGTCATAGCAATGGAGGCAACCGCATCTGTAGAATCCATTTACAGTGCTGTGTACCAGGATGACGGAAGCGAAGTCTATCTGGTGGACAAGGTGGTCAGGGGAGCAAGAGGCAGTGTCGGCAGCAGCATGGTGGGCGTGTCAGACAGCGAAGACACGGAAAAGGAGGAATTCTTAAACCGCATGCTTTTAAAGCAGTTACTGGACAGCCTGGAGCCTTCAGAGCGGGAGTTGATTGATATGCGTTATTTTCAGGACAAGACTCAGATGGAGGTCGCTGCAGTTCTGGGAGTCAGTCAGGTTCAGGTCAGCAGAATGGAAAAAAGGATTTTGCTGCGGCTTCGTGAGAAGGCAGTGGGGTAATTGTTTAAATTTTTATAAAATGTAAGATTTACCGCTTCCCCGGAGGCTGATTTTCGCTTATGATATAAGCAGAGGGTAAAACGGAGAGGAAGTACGGATGAATATAGACAGCGGAACGGAAATGTCAAGAGAAGAAAAGCTGAAAGCGGCGGCAGCCAGAAAAAGGCGAAGACGGCGGAGCAATATCAGGGCAGTTGTAACCTTAATCGGCATCCTGATAATTCTGGTTGTGATTATGTATGGAGGAATCATGCTATATACGCAGCTGCAGCAGCGTGAGGAGACGCAGAGTGCGGTAAATATGACGGAACAGGTACAAGCGGAACAGGACAAAATCGATCAGACATCTGCGGATGCACAGATTCAGACTCCTGCAAGTGCGGATGCTGTGAGCTATACGCAGGAAGAATTGGACGCAAAAATTGCGGAAGCGGTAGCGGCAGCGCAGAATGCTGAGGCAGACCGCGTCCTGGAGGGAATCAAGGAAGCGCTGTCCGAAGGCACGACAACGGTGGAAACACTGCGTCCATATTATCCGAATGAAATTGTGGTTGTCAGCGGTGGGCGCTTTCATTTTGTTCCCATTAATGATTCTTTAAAACAGAATCAGCTGGATGCTGCCAATCTGAATATACTGGAGACAGGGGAATATCAGTATCTGACGGACGGGCAGGTGACATCCCATAAGGGAATTGATGTTTCCAGCCATCAGGGGAATATCGACTGGAATCTGGTTGCGCAGGACGGAGTGGAGTTTGCCTTTGTCAGAGCAGGTTTCAGGGGATATGGCACAGGAAAACTGGTGGAAGACGAAAAGTTTGAGGATAATATCAGGGGTGCAAAAGCAGCGGGTGTAAAGGTTGGCGTCTATTTCTTCAGTCAGGCAGTCAATGAGGAAGAATTGCTGGAGGAAGCGAATCTCGTATTGGAGAAGATTGCTCCCTATGAACTGGACTGTCCTGTCGTGTTTGATGTGGAGAAAGTCAGCGGAAACGGGCGAATGAACGAACTGACGGTGGAAGAAAGAACCAATCTGACACGGCTTTTCTGCGAAACGATTGCAAACGCGGGTTACAAGCCAATGATTTATCACAATACGGAGATGGGTGCATTGATGATAGACCTGGCGGCACTGGAAGATTACGACAAGTGGTATGCCTCTTACAGTGACCAGATGTTTTATCCCTATGAATACAAAATATGGCAGTACTCCGACAAGGGAAGTGTACAGGGAATCAAGTCCGCAGTAGATATGAATATCAGCTTTGCTCCTGTATGGGAATAACATACAGGGGCTTTTCTTTTGCCTGAAGAATGATAATTTTTTCATATTTTTCATGCCATAAAAATGATTAAATTGTGGTTTTCTTCCTCCATTTGTTGTAGGATGGAAGAAAATGGAGCAATAAGGCGCCGGGAGCGCGGAAAGAGGTTATCTATGAGCGAAATCAAAGAACCCGTTTATTATGCAAAGGCATCGGTGGAAACCATGATGCGGAAATTTGCGGCGGCGGATTTACCCCCGAAGGGAAGATTCCATTATCATCAGGGTGTGTTTTTGTCCGGAGTCTACAAGACCTATCAGGAATGTGGCGATGAGAGATATTTTCAGTATATGAAGGACTGGGTTGACTCCTGCATGGATGAAGAAGGCAATATCATTGAATTCAACAGAGGGCAGTTGGACGATTTGCAGCCGGGTATTCTGCTTTACCCTTTGATTGACAGAACCGGAGATGCAAGATATAAGAAGGCTCTGGATACCCTGCTTGGGATTTTGAAGGATTTCCCCAGAAACGAAGAGGGTGGTTTCTGGCATAAAACCACTTGTCAGGAGCAGATGTGGCTGGACGGCCTGTACATGGCGGGACCTCTTGCCGCAGAGTACGGAGCGCGTTACCATGCACCGGAATTTATTGATACTACTGCGGAACAGGCACTGCTCATGGAGAAGAAAACAAGGGATGAAAGAACGGGACTCTGGTATCATGCCTGGGACTGTGCGAAGCAGAAAGACTGGGCGGATCCGGTGACGGGACTTTCCCATGAATTCTGGGGCAGAAGCATCGGATGGGTACCTGTGGCCGTTCTGGACGATCTTGATTTTATTCCGAAGGAGCATCCGAAGTACGGTGAATTGCAGAGACTTGTGAGAGAATTGCTGGAGGCGGTTTGTAAGTACCAGTCGGAGCAGGGTAGATGGTATCAGGTTGTGGACAAGGGCGGACAGGAAGGCAACTGGCTGGAAACTTCCTGCTCCAGCCTGTATGTTGCCGCAATTTGTAAGGCCGTCAGAACGGGCATTTTGCCTGAAGATTATATGCAGTATGCAAAGAAGGGCTACGAGGGCGTCATCAGTTCTCTGGGCTGGGACGGCGAAGACCTGCTCGTGGGAGATGTCTGCATCGGTACCGGTGTGGGAGATTATAAGCATTATTGTGACAGACCTACCTCCATCAACGATTTGCACGGAGTGGGCGCTTTCCTGATTATGTGCGCAGAAATGCAGAAGTGCTGGTAAGGAAGCGGTAATTGTGTTAAAATAATGCATTGTTGAGTTTGTACAGAAGCGAGGAACGATATGAACGAACAGGATTTGATTCAGGAACTGCTGCATCCCGGAGCGGAATTTTCACCGATTCCCTTCTGGTTTTTCAACGACGCGTTTAACGAAGAGCGCGTGAGAAAGCAGCTGGAAGATTATGTGGAAAAAGGTGTCAACGGATTTGTTTTGCACCCGAGAATCGGTGTGCCGGAAGATATGCCGTATTTGTCGGAAAGTTATTTTGATGCGGTAAAATTTATTGTAAAGACAGCGGCAGAGCTGGATATGAAGGTGGTACTGTATGATGAAGGTATGTACCCGTCCGGATCCGCGCATGGCAAGGTAGTGGAGGCGAATCCCGAATATGCTTCCAAGGGAATTCATCTTGTGGAGGCGTATGAAATCGACCGTGCGGATGAGAACGGCGTGTTCTACACGAAAAAGGGAAGGGAACAGATAATTGCCAGACTGGAGGACGGAACAGCGATTGCATATGGGTTTACCGGTGGTAACATCCGCGGTATTCACTTTGGTGAGGATGACGGAGAAGCGGGAGCACCGAAATCTGCCGATATTTTGAATCCCGATGCGGTGGATGAATTTATTCGGTTGACCCATGACGCTTATTATGCGCATCTGAAGAAATATTTCGGAACGACAGTGATTGCGTTCTTTACGGATGAGCCCTGTGCATTGGGCAGAAATGCGGGACGGTATCGCGAGTGGACACCCGGACTGGAAAAGGAGCTTACGGCAGCGGGCGGAAAGGTAGAAGAACTGGCTGCACTGTTTGCAAAGACGGGAAAGGCAATAGCCGGAAGAGAGGATATCGTCCAGGTAGAAGAGAATTCCACCGTAGTGTTGTATCATCAGTTGATTAAAAAGAAACTGAGAGAGGTCTTTTATGCAAGGCTTTCATCCTGGTGTGAAAAGCACGGCATCTCCTTTATCGGGCATCCTGCGGAGAGCGATGATATTGAGGAGGAACTGTATTTTCACATACCCGGTCAGGATTTGATTATGCGCCGTGTGGCACCGGAGACAGGCGGACTTTGTGAATTTGATTCTATTCAGGCAAAGATTACTGCCGATTTGGCGCGACATCTGGGCAGAAGAAGAAATGCCAACGAATGCTTCGGCGTCTGCTGCAGAGAAAATATTCCCTGGTACTTTACCGGCGGGGATATGAAATGGTATATTGACTGGCTTGGTTTACGTGGCGTGAACTTCTTTATTCCTCACGCATTCTACTATAGCGTGACAAGGGAAAGAAAGGGAGAAAGACCCCCCGATGTTGGTCCCAATAATATCTGGTGGAAGCATTACCGCAAGATTTCCGATTACATCAAGAGACTGTCCTTCCTGATGACCGATTCGGTGAACGGTGCGAAGGTGGCGGTACTCTGTGATAACAATAAAGTACCCTATATGGAGATAGCCTGCCTGTACGAAAATCAGATTGAGTTTAATTATCTTCCTGCGGCTCTGCTTGACAAGGCAGAAGTAAAGGACGGTCATGTGCAGATTCAGGGACTTTCCTATGAGGCTGTGCTCAATGTGTTGGGAGAAGAGTACCAGAGGAGGTTTGCGGGCAAACTGGGTGAAATACTGTTGACTGATGTGGACAAAGTACTCACCGGATTTCATGCGAACTCTGTTTTCGGAAAAGATATTGTGTTGGCTGAGCCTGCAAAGAAGCTTCGCAAAGTACATTTGCGGAAATGGAACAGCGATATGTATCTCTTTGGCAATGAAGGAAATAATACTGTCTGCACAAAGGTGACGCTGCCAGGCATGAGGGAGCCTCTGTTTATGGATTTGTGGAGTGGGAAGGCTTACATCGTGGAAGGGGTGGAGGAATCCTTTACCTTATATCTGGAACCCAGTGAGACGCTCCTTGTGATAAACGGGGGAGCAGTGGCTGTCGGGAAGTGTGGTGCTGGTTGTGCTGCGGAAGGGTGCGAAGCTTACTTATCGGTTGAGAACACCGGTACCGGCTTTGCCGTGGAACGGCGCGGAGCTGACTGGTATCAAAAAGAATATCCCGACTGGACGGAGCGGTTTGCGGTGGAGCAGAAGGGTGAAAACGAGATTACCTATGTATGCCATGAGACAGTTTCCTGCCCGACCGGAGAAGAATGTTTCTCTGTGAGAGGGGAAGAGATGGTAGAGTGCTATTGCAACGGCAAATTTGTTGATGTCAGCCTTTGGGGTACGCATCGTTTTACAATCGGCAGCTTCCTGCAGGAGGGCGACAACGAGATTAAGCTGGTAGTCACCGGAAATGCCGCGAATATATACGAGAATGCAGGAATTGCGTTCGGACTGGGCAAATAGGAAAGTGGGAATGGAAGCAGATGAAGGAATTACAGGAAATCAGAAGCTTTGTGACAGAGGAATCTATTACCGTATTCTGGAGAAAACCTGATTATGAAGCCGGAGTATATGAATTTTTGATAAATGATAGTCCGGTAGGCACTTCAGAGATGACACATTTTACCTATGAGGGGTTGGAGCCCGGAACCGAATACCGCCTGGAAATCCGCTGCATGGAAGCAAAGGCAGAATTGGTATGTACCACAAAGACAGCCGTAAAAAAGATTGATGTAACGCAGGAACCTTATTGTGCCGTGGGAGATGGCAGAACCATGAACACTTTGGCATTGCAGAAAGCAATCGCTGACTGCAATGCCGGAGAGACAGTTTACATACCGGAAGGAGTATTTCTGACTGGGGCACTGCGGTTGCACAGCGATATGGAACTGTATCTGGAGGACGGTGCGGTTTTACAGGGAACTGACAAGCCGGAGGATTATCTGCCGAGAATACCGAGCAGATTTGAAGGAATTGAGCAGGAATGCTACAGTAGTCTGTTAAATATGGGTGAACTGAATCATGAAGATGGCTATAACTGCTGTAATGTAATGATTCGCGGCAAAGGAACAATCGCCAGTGGCGGAAGAAGGCTTGCGGAAAATGTGATTGCCTCTGAGAAAGAAAGGCTGAAGGACTATCTGACATCTCTGGGAGATAAAATCCTGGAATGTGAGAAACCGGAAACCATTCCGGGCCGTGTCAGACCGCGGCTTGTCAATGTGAGCAACAGCAGGAACGTGGTGATGACCGGGGTAACTTTCCGGGATGGAGCCTGCTGGAATATTCACATGATATACTCCGACAATGTGGTAACGGAAAATTGTACTTTTTATTCTACAGACGTGTGGAACGGAGATGGTTGGGATCCCGATTCATCAACAAATTGCGCTATTTTTGGCTGTATGTTCTATACCGGTGATGATTCGGTATCTATTAAGTCGGGCAAAAATCCGGAAGGTAATCTGGTAGCACGTCCTACAGAACATATCTGGGTGTTTGATTGTAAGTGTGCCTTTGGACATGGCATAACAATCGGAAGTGAAATGTCCGGTGGAATCAATGATGTAGACATCTGGGATTGTGATATGGGGAAGTCTATGTGCGGTATTGAAATCAAGGCAACGAAAAAGCGTGGCGGGTATGTGCGGAACATACGAGTACGCGATTGTACCGCAGCCAGAGTGCTGTTCCATTCTGTGGGATACAATGACGACGGTATCGGTGCTGAAAAACCTCCTGTATTTGAAAACTGCAGCTTTGAAAGAGTAAGGATATTGGGAGAGTATTTCGGACATGAGTCAGAATGGGTAGAATGTGAAGCGCTGGAACTCATAGGGTTTGATGAACCCGGACATGAGTTAAAGAATATTATGCTCCGCGACGTTACAATCGGCAGTAAAAGAAAAAGCCATCGGCAGACAATTTCCCTGCAGTATTGTGAGAATATTACTTTGGAGCATATTAAGTGTCTATAGCAGTTTTTAAAATTATCTGTAATGGCAGAAAAACGGAAGAGGGTATCAAAATGGCAATCGAAAAAGTAAGAGAATATTTCAGAAACAATGGTATGGAGGATCGTATCCATGAGTTTGATGTGTCCAGCGCAACGGTAGAGCTTGCTGCGGAGGCATTGCACTGCGAACCCTGTCGGATTGCAAAAACACTTTCCTTCATGGTAAACGACAGACCGATTCTGATTGTAGCTGCGGGAGATGCAAAAATTGATAACGCAAGGTATAAAGCGCAGTTCGGAACGAAGGCAAAAATGCTTGGCCGTGAAGAAGTGGAAGAACTGATTGGACATGCCGTGGGCGGTGTCTGTCCCTTTGTAATAAAGGAGGGAGTCACTGTTTATCTGGACGAGTCCCTGAAGAGATTTCAGACAGTTTTTCCTGCCTGCGGTAGCAGTAACAGTGCCATTGAACTGACGATAGAGGAGCTGGAAAAATATGCCGCCCCCGCAGACTGGGTTGATGTCTGCAAGGGCTGGCAAGTGTGAGGGAAATCCCAAGCGAAAGCGCGTCTGCAATCAGACATGCAGGTCTTAAGGTGAAGGAACACAATTCTAAAAAGGGAGTTTAATAAAGCTAACAGAGCAGGGCGGTGCCACAAAGGCGTCGCCTTCTTTTCTTGCACAGGAAGGAGAGCCGATACGGGAGGAAACTGCCTGGTAGGAGTAGATTACTTCTGTCGCTGAAGTATCGGGGAGGTCGGTTGTGAGCTTGCTTGTGAAGCTTGCTTCCCGGTCTGCCGGATTGACAATCACCAGAATCTTTTCCTGTTCACAGCTTCTTATGTAGGCAAGAGGATACTCGTTTTCTTCCGCATAAACAAATTCGATTTCGCCCTTGCTCAAAAGGGCGGGATGAGCCTGTCTGACGGCAATGAGCTTCTGCACCTCGTGGTACAGAGAACTTTCGTCGGCCATCTGATTTTCCACGGTAGGCCTGTCCGCAGATGCATCCATTTTGATATACAACTTTTCCGGTGCAGCGCTGCTGAAGCCGGCGTTGGTGGTGCTGTCCCACTGCATGGGAGAACGGGAACCGGTACGATTGAAGCCGCCTTCCACAGAGGTCAGTCCCTCGATGTAGCGCATTCCGATCTCGTCTCCGTAATAAATGAAGGGTGCTCCGGGCATGGAGAGCAGGAATCCGAACACAATCTTGATTTCTTCCGGACTCAAAATGCGTGCCAGTCTGTCCATATCGTGATTGCCGGAGGGAATGCAAATCAATCCCTTATGCTCGGATTTCTCATAATTTTCCTTATATTTCTGAACAAATGCGGAGACATCGCCCTTTCCTTCCCCGGAGAAGAAGGGATGCTCACACCGGAACAGGTCATTATAATGGGACGGCCCGAAGTGCAGCAGGAAATCCATATGGAAACCGCCCTGCAGGGACTTGTCCGGTTCTCCCCATTCGGAAACAAGAGCTGCTTCCGGGAATTCTTTGTCCAGGAAGGCGCGAACCTTATTCCAGAGTGCAATGGTTCCCTTGCCGTCTTCATCGTTCTTTACGAGGGAACCTGCCATATCCACACGGAAGCCGTCGCATCCAAGACCCAGCCAGAATCGCATGACATCCATCATGGCATTCAGGGTAGCTTTCGGCCCTTCATCTTCGGGGGATTGCTGCCAGGGTTTGGTAATCTTGTAGAAACCGTAATTCAGCGCAGGCTGGCAGGAAAAGAAATTCAGGGCAACCGCGCCGTCGCGATCCGAAATTGCCCGCAGACAGCCCATGTTTTCCGGTGATTCCCAGATGTTATCCGTCCAGATATACCGGTCTGTAAATTCATTTTTTTCCGGCTTCATGGATTCCTGAAACCATCTGTGCTCCACAGAAGTATGCCCGGGAACCAGGTCAAGCAGCACATGCATGCCCCGCTTGTGCGCTTCTTCAAAAAGCCGGCGTAAATCCTCATTTGTACCATATCTGGGAGCAGCAGTGTAGTAGTCGGCAACATCATAGCCGGCATCTCCGAAGGGAGACAGGAAGCAGGGATTCATCCATATCGCGTTGCAGCCTAGTTCCTTAATATAATCCAGGCGTTTGATGATACCCTGAAAATCGCCGATACCGTCGCCGTTGGTGTCCTGGAAGGATTGGGGATAAATTTCATAAAAAACTGCATTGTCAAGCCATTTTGCCATAAAATAAATACCTCCTTTAGAAAAACGTTTTCCAAATCATATATTACTATCATACAGCATTTTGCAAAATTATTCCATGTATTATTTTGCTTGGCAATCCTATTTTTTTGTTTAGGAATCATTTTCTGTGAAAGCCTGACCCGGTGTTGCTTTGACTTCTTCTGTTTGGTGTGCTACTATTTTATAAAAATGTGGCATGAAAGCAAGTGATTGAAAAAGCATCTTCGCGGCAAAGCTGCTCAGAAATGAGGAATAATATGGACAGACAGGTAGAATCCATTTTACAGGGTGGTCAGTTTAAGAAACTGTTGGATGAACAAAGTGCGGAACTGCGCCGAAAATATGATTTGAAAAAGGCGGAGCTTGAAATTCTGTATTTTCTGTCACGCTGCGGAGAGCATAATACCTCAACGGATATCCATTATCAGCTGATGATGAACAAAGGGCATATCTCCCAGGCGGTGGACAGCTTGTGCAGGCGTAATTTTATTATGGCAATCCCGGATAAAGAGGACAGACGCTATATCCATTATGAAATATTGGATTCTGCACAGGAAATTGTGGGGGAAATGGCAAAGAGAAGGGAAGAAACGAACCGGAAGATTTTTGAGGGTATATCAGAGGAAGAACTGAAGGTATTTGCGGAAGTTTCTGCAAAAATCAGAAATAATATCAAAA
The DNA here is from genome assembly GCA_945913255.1 of uncultured Lachnospiraceae bacterium. Classification (GTDB taxonomy): domain Bacteria; phylum Bacillota; class Clostridia; order Lachnospirales; family Lachnospiraceae; genus Acetatifactor. The sequence continues at coordinate 13,540 of CAMEDC010000004.1, read as the reverse complement.
AGTTAACTTAAAATAAAAAAAGGATAAACTCTATTGACAGAGCAAAAGTGCGTGGTATAATTTTTTAAAAACAAACAGTTTAAATTTAAACAGCTTCGAAAGAAGTAATTTTTTTTCAAACTGATTAGCACTCGACAAAAAGGAATGCTAACAAAAGAAAGGAAGGTAATTTGTATGAAACTGAAACCATTGGGAAACAGAGTCGTTCTTAAGTATCAGGAGATGGAGGAGAAATCTCCATCCGGAATTATCCTGCCGGACAGTGCGAAGGAAAAACCACAGATTGCGGTCGTCGTTGCAGTTGGCCAGGGAACGGATGATGCCAAAATGCTGGTAAAGGAAGGCGACAAGGTAATCTATTCCAAATATGCCGGAACGGAAGTCAAGCTGGATGAGGAAGAATACATCATCGCAGACCAGAAGGATATCATTGCCATTGTAGAGTAATCAGGGCAAATTGGGAAAGAAGGGAAAAATTATGGCAAAAGAAATCAGTTTTTATATGGATGCAAGAAAGAAAATGGAAAGCGGCGTCAACAAGCTGGCAGATACAGTGAAAGTGACGTTGGGACCGAAAGGAAGAAATGTTGTCCTTGACCAGTCCTATGGTACGCCGCTGATTACAAACGACGGTGTGACAATCGCAAAGGAAATCGAGCTGGAAGACCGTTTTGAGAACATGGGTGCACAGCTTGTGAAAGAGGTAGCGACTAAGACAAATGATGTTGCGGGCGACGGAACCACAACGGCTACTGTTCTGGCGCAGGCGATTGTCAGAGAAGGCATGAGAAATATCGAGGCCGGTGCAAATCCCATTATCCTGAGAAAGGGAATGAAAAAAGCGTGTGAGGCGGCAACGAAGGCGTTGGAGGAAATGAGCCGTCCTGTTACCGGAAAAGACCACATTGCAAAGGTTGCTGCCATATCTGCAGGAAATGACGAAGTGGGGCAGATGATTGCGGATGCAATGGAGAAGGTAGGAGAAAACGGCGTCATCACAATTGAAGAATCCAAGACGATGCAGACCGAAATCGATGTGGTGGAAGGAATGCAGTTTGACAAAGGCTACCTGTCCGGATATATGTGTGATGATAAGGATAAGATGGTTGCCAACATGGAGAACCCCTATATCCTGATTACCGATAAGAAGATTTCAAATATCCAGGATATCCTGCCGCTTCTGGAGCAGACAATGAAGAGCGGCAGACAGCTTCTGATTATTGCGGATGATGTGGAAGGGGAAGCACTTACTACCCTGATTGTGAACAGGCTGAGAGGAACGCTGAAGGTAGTTGCGGTGAAAGCACCTGGTTACGGCGACAGCAGAAAGGAAATGCTTCAGGACATTGCAGTGCTTACCGGCGGACAGGCTGTTCTGGAGGATCTGGGAATGCAGCTGAAAGAGGTTACCATGGATATGCTGGGATGCGCAAAGTCTGTGAAGGTGACAAAGGAAAATACCACAATCGTAGACGGTGCCGGTTCCAAAGCAGATATCGATGCGCGGGTGGAAAGCCTCAGACGTCAGGCGGCAGAATGCACTTCTGATTTTGATAAGGAAAAACTGGTGGAGCGGATGGCAAAAATGAGCGGCGGTATTGCTGTCATCCGCATCGGCGCGGCAACCGAAACGGAAATGAAGGAAGCAAAATACAGAATGGAAGATGCGTTGAATGCGACGAAGGCAGCTGTCTCCGAAGGCATCATTGCAGGCGGCGGTTCCGCTTATATCCATGCGCAGAAACCGGTTCTGGCACTTATGAATGACCTGGAGGGGGATGAGCGGACCGGCGTAGCGATTGTTGCCAAGGCTTTGGAAGCACCTCTCTATACCATTGCGGAGAACGCAGGCGCAGAAGGTGCGGTTGTGGTGAACAGAGTGAAGGAGTCACCGGTGGGAACCGGATATCAGGCTGTGACGGAGGAGTACGTCGATATGATACAGGCAGGTGTCATCGACCCCGTGAAGGTGACCAGAAATGCTCTGGCAAATGCGGTCAGCGTTTCTTCCACGCTTCTGACGACGGAGGCGGCTGTAGGCGAGATCAAAGAGAAGACCGCAACGCCTGTACCGGGACAGGATATGGATTACTAAAAGAAAACAGGAAAAAAGACTGGGAGTAACAGAACCGGTGTTGCTCCCACTTTTTATATTACAGGAGATTTATCCGGAAAGGGAGGGACACAGGTATGGATGGGAAGAACGAGATAGCGGAAAAGATTGATATTGCAAAACTGTCGAATGAGTTGACATATCACAGATACCTTATGAATAAGGGACAGATACATGAGTATTTTGTGAAACTGAGCATTCCGGAGTATATTGCGTTACATATCATCGCTCTGGAAAGTGAAGTCTCCGAAATCTATATGGGAAGGACTTATTTAAAGGAATTGGCGGAGAAAATGCAGCTGACCATCCGCCAGACTTCCAATCTGATTGGAGAATTGAGAGACCGTGGATTGGTGCTGTGGTCCCACGATGGCAATGGCAGCGAGGGAACCTATGTCACGATTACGGAAAACGGGCAGAAGCTGCTTCGGGAACAGGAAGAGGTTCTGAAAAATTATTACGGGAAAGTAATCGAAAAGTACGGAAAAGACAACATGGTTCAGCTTTTGCAGCTGCTGAAACAGCTGGAAACGGTGATGTGCAGTACGATGGAAGAAATGGAGGCGGTGGATGATGCAGGAGAACCGATTGAATGAATACACAGAAAAACAGGAACGGATTTGCAGAAAAAATGATAACATCGCGCCGAGATTGTATGAGGAATACGGTGTCAACAGCGGATTGCGCGACGATAAGGGAAATGGTGTACTGACCGGGCTGACCAATATATCGAAGATTGTGGCATCCAAAGTGGTGAATGGAAAAAAGCTTCCTTGTGACGGTGAACTGTGGTACCGCGGCTACAGGGTGGAAGAACTGATTCGCTCTGTCGGGGAGGACAAGCTGGGGTTCGAGAAAATCGCTTACCTGCTTTTGCTGGGGGAACTGCCGGACAGAGAGCAGGAAGAGGAGTTTTTCCGATATATAGGACAATGCCGCACCCTTCCCACAAACTTTACCAGAGATGTGATTATGAAAGCGCCGACAGAGGACATAATGAATTCCATGACGAAAAGCATACTGACTCTGGCTTCCTATGATAAAAATTCAAAGGATACAAGTGTGAGCAATTCCCTGCGTCAGTGTATACAGCTGATCAGTGAATTCCCACTGCTGGCAGTCTATGGGTATAATGCCTATGTGCACTATGAAAAAGGCGGAAGCATGTTTATTCATCATCCGAACACGGAACTTTCGACAGCTGAAAATCTGTTAATGATGATGCGTCCGGATCAGAAGTACACAAAAACGGAAGCCAAGGTATTGGATACAGCACTGATTCTGCATATGGAGCACGGAGGAGGCAATAATTCCACATTTACGACCAGAGTTGTCACCTCTTCGGGTTCGGACACCTATTCAACCATGGCAGCTGCCATGTCTTCTCTGAAGGGTCCGAAGCATGGAGGTGCCAACATCAAGGTTATGGAGATGATGGAGGACATCCGAGAACATGTCAGCGATTACGATGATAAGGATGAGGTATCGGCCTATCTGAAAAAGATTATGGATAAAGAAGCCTTTGACAAAAAGGGCTTGATTTACGGAATGGGACATGCAGTTTATTCTTTGTCGGATCCGCGGGAAAAAGTGCTGAAAAAATATGTGGAGCAGTTAGCTGCGGAAAAGGGCAGGGAAAATGATTTGCATCTCTATCAGAACATAGAAGAGCTCGCCCCGGTGGTAATCGCAGAGAAAAGGCATATTTTCAAGGGCGTGAGTCCGAATGTGGATTTTTACAGTGGATTTGTGTACGACATGCTGGGGATTCCGCAGGAACTGTATACAGCAATGTTTGCTGTGGCGAGAATCGTCGGGTGGAGTGCCCACCGCATCGAAGAACTCATATGCACGGACAGAATCATCAGACCGGCTTATATGAGCGTTATGGAAGAAAAGCAGTTGTTTTAGAATAAAATTTTTATATCCGCCCATACTGTTTTACATATGCAACAGGCTGGGAAAGGCGGATAAAGGAATGTTGAAAACCTTATTTTTGATACTTGTGGGCGCCAGCTATGGGATGTTATCCTCGGCTGGCGTTTTTACTGTTTTGGTGGCGGTTGGGCTGGTGCCGAGATTTGCGGGAAAAACCCATACATCCAGAAAAGTGATTTTGTTTGAGAATATGGTAATCTCCGGTACCATAATGGGCTGCGTTCTGACGGTTTTTAACAGGTATTGTCAGTTCGGGGCCTGGTGGCAGAGCCGTTTTCCGGAGAAGCTTTCTTTTTGGCTGGGAATGGGAACTGTAGTACAGGCGGTTTTCGGTTTGTTCGCGGGGATGTTTATCGGGTGCCTGGCCCTGGCAATCGCAGAGATGCTTGACAGTATTCCCATTCTTAGCAGGCGTGTTTCTTTTCGGCATGGGCTTGGGTTTGCAGTTTTGGGAATCGCATTGGGAAAGTTTACCGGGTCACTGCTTTATTTTTATACGGAATTGCACAGAGTAGTGAAGTAGTGTCGAAACTCATTCCACGGCGCTGGAAATATCTGCAGAATGGAGGATAAGTATGCAGAACGTGACGGTTTATTTGAAATGTGACAGGGATGTGGAGGTACAGTCTCCGGATGTATTTGTGTCCGATGTGGCAAGTCTTCAATGCGCGGATGCCAATGTCAGCGCCAAATGTAAGGCACTGAAAATTCATCATTTCAGGAAAGAAGATATCAAACGCTGTGTCATCAGCAGTTTAAAAATGGTGGAGTTGATGGAGGAGGCGTGTCCGGGTATCAGCGTCCAGATTGTGGGAGAACCGGATGTTCTGGTGGAATGGGTCAGCGTGAATAAGCACAAGGGCTGGCAGCAGGGCTTAAAGGCTGCACTGGTTTGTCTGGTGAGCTTTTTCGGAACAGCCTTTACCATCATGGCGTATCACAACGACGTGGGAATCAATGAGGTGTTTACGGAGGTTTACAGGATAGTGATGAACCGGGAGCCCTCCGGTCTCAATACGCTGGAGGTTTCCTATTCCATCGGTCTTGCGCTGGGAATCATTGTGTTCTTTAACCACATCGGCGGAAGAAGACTTACCAAGGATCCTACGCCAATTGAAGTGGCAATGCGGAAGTACGAGGAGGATGTGGACAGGGCGCTGATTGCCCAGGCGGGCAGAGAAGGAAAGGAAGAGGATGTTTAATTAAAGCCTCTGAATCCTTTTCCTATGATTTCGCTGCTGTTGGTGATAGCGATAAAGGAGCCGGGCTGCGTTTCCCGGATGAAGTTACGAAGTTCCACAGCCTGGCTGCGTTTCATGATGGTGATAATGACGGTTTTCTCTTTGTGCCCGTAGGCTCCCTCCGCATGGTAGACGGTGGCACTACGGTTCAGCTTTTGCATGATGAAATCGCAGATGGGTTCCGGATTGTCGCAGATAATGGTAAAGTATTTACAGAGGTTGATGTTCTCGATGACACCGTCAACCACCAGGGATTTTGCGAGGAGGCCGCAGAGGGAACAGAGTCCGGTCTGTGCGTCGAATACAAAGCAGGCGGCGATGACGATGCCCATATCCACGAAGAACAGAGCGGTACCGATATTCAGTTTCGTATATTTTTTCAAAATCATGGCAACAATGTCAGTTCCGCCGCCGGAGGCTCCCATGTTAAAGAAAATGGCTGCACTGAAGGCGGGAAGAACAATGGCAAAAATCAGTTCCAGCACGGGCTCATTTGTCAGAGGATGGCTCATGGGAAACAGGATTTCTGCCGCGGAGAGTCCGACAGAGGTCAGCACACTTACATAAACGGTTTTCCATCCGGCGTCTTTGCCCAGAAAGAGAAAGCCGAGGAGCAACAGCAGCATGTTGATGATAAAGGTAATGTTACCCGGCGTAGCAGGCATGGCGGCACTCAGGACAATGGCAATACCGGTGACGCCCCCAAAGGAAAAGTGATTGGGAAACTTAAAGAGATAGACTCCGATTACGAGAATCAGAGTTGCTGCGGTCAACATGAGATACTCCCGGATAATATTGTGTATCTTCATTTTATCGGTTTGCATGATGAATTGTTTCTCCTCCCGGAAAGCGTGGGCATCCACTGCCTTATTTCAGGCGGCACCCAGCAAATTTATTTAGTGCGATACACCACGAAGAGTATAGCACAATAAGCTTGAAAATGCACTCCTATTTTGATATGATTCTATTTGGCAGAAGTGGAATGCCGGTATCGACGGAGGAAATATCTATGAACGAACAAAGAGTGGAAAAGGTGTTGCAGAAAATGGAGGAAATGGAGATTCCGCAGCTTCTGGTGACGGACCCTGCTTCCATCTTTTATCTGACGGGGCATTATGAGGAACCCTGGGAGCGTTTCTGGGCTCTGTATCTGGAAAAAAACGGGAATCACAAACTGGTGTCCAACCGGTTATTTACGCTGCCGGAGGTAAGCGGGATTGACATTTTGTGGTATGAGGATGGGGAGAGCGGTGCAGGTAAGCTCCTGCCTTTCCTGAATAGATCAAAAAAGCTCGGCGTGGACGGCGGTATGCAGGCCAGATTTTTGCTGGAACTGATGAAAGCCCAAGCTGCGTCGGATTATGTGGATGCCTCGGAGGTGATGAAGCAGGTTCGTGCCTGCAAGGATGCCTTTGAGCAGCAGAAAATGATAGAGGCGTCTCTGATCAACGACAAAGCCATGGAGCGCTTCAAAGGGCTGATTCATGCCGGTATGACGGAACAGGATATGGCTGACCGCATGCTGGATATTTATAAGGAACTGGGAGCGGATGATTATTCCTTTGCACCGCTCGTGGGCTTTGGCGGGAATGCCGCCAACGGGCATCACAGCCCCGACAAGACAGTGCTGAAGGAGGGGGACTGCGTCCTGTTTGATGTGGGATGCAAGAAAGACGGCTTCTGCTCCGACATGACCAGAACCTTCTTTTTCGGCAAAGCGGATGAAGAATGTGAGAAGGTTTACAATACGGTACTGGAAGCCCAGCTGGCGGCGGAGGCTGCCATCAGACCGGGTGTGCCTTTGTGTGAGATAGATAAGGTGGCAAGGGACATTATCACAGCCGCAGGTTACGGGCCGTATTTTACCCACAGGCTGGGTCATTTTATCGGCTATGAGGTACATGAGGCAGGGGATGTGTCCGGTGTATCGGACATCATAGCAAAGCCCGGCATGACTTTTTCTATTGAGCCCGGTATCTATCTGCCCGGCAAGGTTGGGGTGCGCATCGAAGACCTTGTCCTGGTGACGGAGGATGGCGTAAAGGTGTTAAATCATTACCCGAAGGAACTGCAGATTGTGGAGGCGTAATACGATCATCCCTGTAAGTTTGTATGACCAAAACTGTGGATATAAACCAGCGATTCTTTGGGAACACTTTCCCGAAATGTGGGATTGGCAATAGAACTTAAGCTGGAAAAGTATCAACATGAATGGTACATATAAGAAAGGAACCCAATATATGAAATTTTGTGATATGCCTTATGAAAGGCTGACACTGGAAGAGATACAGGCAGCCTACGCAGAAATGGAGCATCTGGCAGAGTGCGCGGAAACAGAAGCGGATTTGAAAAAAATCATGGAGTTAAACCATCGGCTGAAGGAAGCCATGACAGCCATGGAGCTTTGTTACATACGCCATCAGATGAATGTGAATGATGCGTTTTATGCCGGGGAGCAGAATTACTATGATGAAATCAATCCGCGGATTTGTGAACTGAGCAATCATTTTACGGAGAAAATGCTGGCTTCTCCTGTGGCAGATGCTTATAAAAAAATGATTGGTCCGCAGGCAGCAGCCATGTTGGAATGCGACCGCAAAGGAATCAACGGAGAAGTGGTATCCCTGATGCAGGAGGAGAACAGTCTGACGGAGCAATACAGAAAACTGGTTTCCAATGCGACGGTACTGTGGGAGGGTGAGAAAATAAATCGTGCTCTGATGAGTCCGTATGTCCAGTCGACCGACAGGGAAACCCGCAGAAAGGCAACGCTTGCCATTTCGGCTTCCTGGGAGGAACAGCGGGAAGAAATTGAGGAAATCTATGACAGGCTGGTGAAAAACCGTGACAGCCAGGCAAGTGCTCTGGGGTACGAAAACTTTGTGGATTTATCCTATGTCAGAATGTATCGTATCGGCTATGATAAAAAACAAGTGGAACGGTTCCGGGAGGAAGCAAAGAGAGAGCTTGTGCCTGTCTATGTACGGATGCAGGAGGAAAAGAGAAAGCGCCTGCAGCAGGAGCATCTGTATTCCTACGATAACGCTATCAATTTCCTGGAAGGAAATCCCGTGCCGAATGGCGATACAAAACGCTGTATGGAGTATGCCCGGGAGGTGTTTACGAAGCTTTCACCGGAAACAGCGGAGTTTATCGGGAAATTTATGGAAGATGAAGTTTACGATGTGGAGATGCGGGACGGCAAGGCAGGGGGCGGTTTCATGACCATGCTACCGAAGTACAAAATGCCCTTCATCTTTGCGAATTTTGATGGAACTACGGAAAATGCCTATGTGATGGCACATGAGGGTGGACATGCGTTCCAGGGCTACTTAAAGCGGAATGCGGAAATCAGCGAGCATTCCCAGGTGACCTCTGAAGTGGCGGAGAGCCATGCCATGGCAATGGAATTCTTTGTACTGCCCTATATGGATACGTATTTCGGGGAGCGCGCAGGGGATTATGTCACCATGCATCTGGAGGGAGCTGTCAATCGCATTCTGTACCAGTGTGAACAGGATGAGTTTCAGCAGCTCGTCTACGAGAATCCCGGAATGAGTAAGGAAGAGAGAAACCGGCTGTGGAAGAAGCTGGAACAGGATTATTTCCCCGGGCGTGACCATGGAGAGAATGAGAACCTTAGAGAAGGTCGTGCATGGCAGAGAATTCCCCACACGTTTTACTGGCCTTTTTATGCCATTGATTACGGTCTTGCCCAGGTGATTGCACTGGAGTACTGGAAAATGAGAAAAAAGGATTCTCAGGCGGCATGGCAGTCTTACCTCTGGTTCTGTGAAAACTCCGGCATGATGAGTTTTCCGGAGCTTGTAAAGGGAGCAAAATTAAAGAGCCCCTTCGAGGAAGGAGCTCTGTGCGGGTTATTTGAAGAAGCGTGAATTGCACCGGCAGACGGGTAAATGCATCAGGTCGCCTGCCCTGCGAACTGGGTCATGTACAAATCGTAGTAGCGGCCCTTTGCAGCCAGCAGCTGCTCATGATTGCCGGTTTCCACAATACGGCCCTGATCCATTACCACGATGCAGTCTGCATCCTGAATGGTAGAGAGCCGGTGGGCAATAATCAGGCTGGTGCGGTTTTCCATCAGTTTGACCATGGCATCCTGAATGTGCTTTTCGGTTCTGGTATCCACCGAGGAGGTTGCTTCGTCCAGAATCAGAATTTTCGGCTTTGCCAGAAAAGCTCTTGCTATGGAGAGAAGCTGCCTCTGTCCCTGGGACAGATTATAGCCTGCCTGGGCAAGCTGGGTCTTGTACCCTTCGGGTAGGCGTTGAATCATTTTGTGGCAGTGGCACATAGCCGCTGCCTCTTCCATTTCCTCATCCGTAATTCCTTCCCGGGAATATTTCAGGTTGTTTTCCACCGTGTCTGCGAACAGAACGGTATCCTGAAGCACGATGGCAGTGTTGTGCCGCAAATCGTCACAGTTGATGTCCTTAATGTTCGTCCCGTCAATGAGAATTTCACCACTGTCAATTTCATAGAAACGCATGAGCAGATTGACGACGGTAGTTTTTCCGCTTCCGGTAGAGCCTACCAGAGCAATTTTCTGACCGGAAGACACTTCCAGATTGAAATCATGGAGGACGGGATGCCCCTCTATATAGGAGAAGTTTACATCCTTGAAAGTAATGCAGCCTTTTGTCTGTGCCATACTTTTATTCCCGGATTTGTCTTCACCGGGTTCGTCCATGATGGCGAATACACGTTCCGCACCGGCGATGGCTGTCTGTATCTGACCGTATATCTGCGCCAGTTCGTCGATGGGGCGTCCGAATTGTTTCGCGTAGATAATAAAGGCGGAGATGACGCCGATGGAAATCGTTCCCCGGATGGCAAAATATCCGCCGAAGGCTGCGATGATGACGAAGCTGATATTGTTGATGGCATTCATGACAGGTCCCATGGAACCGCCCAGAATTTCTGCAATGATGCCTACCTTAGTCAGTTCATTGGAAGTGGCTGTAAATTCACGGATAACGGATTCTTCCCTGCTGTAAGCGACAACGGTTTTGTAGCCACCCACCATTTCTTCCACCGTACTGTTTAAGCTGCCCAGAAGCACCTGACGCTTTCTGTAAAACTTCCGCATGGCACCTGACAGGAACTTGGTTGCCGTGACAGTCAGAATCACAGTAGCACAGGAGAGCAGTGCCAGACTGGGGCATAAGTAAAACATCATAAACACGGTACCCAGAAGAGTCAAAGTGCCTGATACCAGGGAACTTAAGGACTGGGAGACAGTGTTTGACACGTTTTCGATATCATTCGTCATGCGGCTCATGATGTCGCCGTGGGGATGGCTGTCCAGATAGCGGATAGGGAGATTGACGATTTTCTCGAATAAGTCGTTCCGCATTCTCTTGACAATTGCCTGGCTTAAAGTTGCGCTGAAACGTCCCTGAAACAGGGTAAACAGGCTCTGGAATCCGTAAAAAGCAAGCATCATAAGGAGATAAAAGTTCAAATCCTCGTAGCGGCTTTCTGAGATGCTGTCGATTGCCTGGCTCTGAAGTCTGGGGGCATAAACAGAGGCAACTGCGGTGACGATGACGCAGCCCATGAGAAGGATAATCCTCTTTTTTTCTGCTTTGAAATAGTGGATTAGTTTGCGAAGCGTTCCCTTTTTGTCTTTGGCCTTTTCCACCGTCTGACGGTTTCTGGGACCTCTGTTTCCGGGCAGTTTATAGTTGCTCAAGTTCTGTTCTTTTGTTTCTGCCATCAGTTTTCACTTCCTTTCGCCTGAGAGTTATAAATATCACGGTAAATATCACTGGTGCGCAAAAGCTCCTGATGGGAACCGCAGGCGGCAATCCTGCCGTTTTCCAGAATGGCGATACGGTCGGCATCTTTTACGGAAGCGATACGCTGGGCGATGATTATCTTGGTGATGTGAGGGTAATCCTTTTTCAACGCTGCGTAGAGCTTTGCCTCTGTCTTCAGATCGAGGGCGCTTGTGGTGTCGTCAAAAATCAGAATCTCGGCATTTTTTAACACAGCACGGCTGATGGCAAGGCGTTGCTTCTGACCGCCGGAGAGGCTGGTACCGCCCTGTGTGACAGGTGTCTGCATACCTTCCGGTCTGGCAGAGATAAACTCCATTGCCTGTGCGGTTTTGGCAGCTTTCTGCAGCTCGGCTTCTGTTGCATCCGGTTTTCCCCAGAGGATATTCTCTGCAATTGTAGTAGAGAATATCTCACTCTTTTGCAGGGCAATGGCAATTTTTCCCCGCAGGTCGTGCAGGGGATAGTCTTTGACGTCGATGCCATCCACCAGCACCTTTCCCTGTGTGGTATCGTAAAATCTGGGGATCAGATTGACCAGACTGGATTTGCCGCAGCCGGTGGAACCCAGGATGGCGAAGGTCTCTCCGGGATGGACGGTGAAGGAGATATCATCCAGAATTTTGCGGCCACCGGTTCCGGGATAGGCAAAGGAAACATTTTGAAACTCCACCTGCCCGCGGCAGGGATATTCTTTTACAGAACCCGATTCCTGAGAGAAGCTGCCGTCCGGAGAGGAGCCTGCGCTCTGGGAGAAGCTGCCGTCTTGAATGGAAGGTTCGCAATTCAATACTTCATTTACACGTCTGCCGGAAGCAACGCCCCGAGAAACGGTCTGGAAAATCATGGTCATACGCATGACGGCATTCAGAATCTGAGATATGTAGGTAATGGCTGCCATAACCTGACCCGGGGTGACACTGCCCGCGGATACCTGTATGGCACCAATCTTGATAATTGCCACGATGGACACATTTAGTATGATATTCATGATGGGCGTCATATAGGAGAACAGCAGCAGAATGTCCAGCTGTGTTCCCACCAGTTCACCGTTGGCACTTTCAAAACGGTTCTGTTCGTAATCTTCGCGGATATAGGCTTTCACGGCTCTGGAGCCTGATACATTTTCCTGCATAACGTTGTTGACTCTGTCCAGTTTTTCCTGTAAGACATAGAATTTGGGGTTTGCTTTCGAGAGAAAATAAACCGCACAGAGGATGATAAAGGGAAGGGCACAGGCCACTACCACACCGAAGCTTAAATCCAGAAAAAGAAGGCTTGCAATTCCACCCGCAAAAAGCATACCTGTACGGACAAATCCACGAATGCACTGCATGACTAGGTTTTGAATCTGGGTAATGTCATTGGTAACTCGTGTAATCAGGGAACCTGTGGTAAAACGGTCAGTTTGCTCGAAGGAGAGGGACATGATTTTTCCGAAGGCATCTTTTCGTACATCATTTCCGAAATTCTGGCTGCAGAGATTGGCAAAGACACCGGACAGAATACCAAAGGAACCGCCGAGTATCACAAACCCTACCATTTTCAGCCCTGTGGTGATAATCAGGCTTAAATCTCCCACACCGCCGTTGGAGAGTCCCAGAACACCTTCATCCACGATGGTACTCATCAACCTTGGCTGAATCAAATCCATACTTACCTCACCAATCATGAAGATGGGGGCAAGAAGTGCGAAAAACCAGTATTTTTTCAAATATTTCAGCATAAAAACCTCCATAAAAAAAGTGCAAGCCTAATAAAGGTTTGCACATTCACACTGCACTGTAAACGGTCGCGTCCGTATTCATTATAGCAATGAAAAGCAAAATGGTGCAAGTATTTTTTTGATTTTTGCATAGAAGGATTTTTAGCTGCGCATACTGAAAACGAATGTCAGATGTGCGGAAAGGAGCTATTCATGGAAGAAACAAATCAGGAAAAACAGCAAAAACAAAAGGAATATGAACAGTATGTAAAGGAGGTAACGCCCACTCATAACCTGTGGCTGCAAATGCTGAAAGCCTTTTTGGTGGGCGGTATCATTTGCTGTATCGGACAGTTTATCCTGAATTATGCTGGCGGCATGGGACTGGATAAGCAGACAGCGGGCAGCTGGTGCTCTCTGATTTTGGTATTGATATCCGTGATTTTGACAGGTTTCGGTATCTACCCTAAGATTGTAAAGTGGGGCGGTGCGGGTGCCCTGGTTCCCATTACGGGTTTTGCCAACAGTGTAGCCGCTCCGGCGATTGAGTATAAGGCAGAGGGGCAGGTTTTCGGTATCGGCTGTAAGATATTCACCATTGCAGGACCAGTGATTCTCTATGGCATCTTTGCAAGCTGGCTGCTGGGACTGGGATACTGGGCCTGTATGCTGATGGGTATTGTGAAATAAATTCATACGCGAACAACCGGGCTCAGGTCATAAAAAAACAGCTACCGATTAT